>JAJEFJ010000003.1 GCA_022820485.1 Candidatus Latescibacterota bacterium | reverse complement strand
GGTCGCGGTGATGCGCAAGCTGCTCCTGCTGCTCAACGCCATTGCCCATCGACGAACCCCTTGGGTGCAACACCAAGCCAAAGCAGGCTAAAAAAGGCTTGACACACAACACAGATACTCCCGCAAAAGCGGGAATCCAGTAGGGGGCGGTTTGCAAACCGCCCCTACGTGCGCCGGCATGACAAACGCTGCGTAACGTCAGTCCTAAAGAAAGGGAACGCGATGACAACGGACGGAACGGTTTTGCAAACGGGCGACCCAGCGGCTGTCGGCATGTCGGCCGCACAACTCGAACGAGCCTTCGGCCTGCTCACGGCTGCTGTTGAAGCGGGCCAGATCAGCGCGGCCTCGCTGACGGTAACGCGGCGCGGCAAAGAGGTCTTTGCACGCGGGGCCGGCCAGCGGAAACCCGGCACGGGCCAGCCGGTCGATGCGGACTCGATCTTTCTCCTCGCGTCAATCACCAAGCCGGTCACCGCTTGCGCACTGATGATCCTCGTGGACCGTGGACTAATCTCGCTTGAAGACCCAGCCATCGACTACCTGCCCGAGTTCACAGGCGGCGACCGGCCCGACATCAAGGTCCGCCACCTGCTGTCGCACATATCGGGAATGCCCGATATGCTGCCGGAGAATACCAGCCTGCGGCGGGCGCACGAGCCGGTAGAGGTCTTTGTCGAGCGGGCCATGCAGACGCCCCTGCTCTACAAACCGGCGACCGATTTCCGCTACCAAAGCAAGGGCATCCTGCTGGCAGCCGCGATCGTCGAGCGCGTCAACGACCAGCGGTTGCGCGACTTTGAACGCGAGGAAATTTTCGCACCGCTGGGCATGGAGCGCAGCGCATTGGGCATGGGCGATTGGCCGCTTGAAGATACGGTGTGGTGCGGGACGGACACCGCAGAGGACGACGAATTGCGGAGTTGGGGGTGGAATTCCCCGTACTGGCGCGATTTCGGGGCACCGTGGGGCGGCATGCACAGCACTGGGCGCGACTTGGCGATCCTATTGCAAACCATGCTCAATGGCGGCGCGTACGGCGACCAGCGTATCTTCAGCCGCGCCGCGGTCGCGGCGATGACGCGGGATCAGAACGGTGCGCTCAACGCGCCGTGGGGCCTTGGGTGGGGCGTGTGCGGGGCGCGGGTGTGGGCCTTTTGGGGCGATCTGGTGTCGCCGCACACCTTCGGCCACACCGGGGCCACTGGCACAGTGGCGTGGGCGGATGCAGAGCACCAGCTAAGCTGCGTGGTGCTGACCAACCAAATGGTCGCCAACGGGAGTCTGTTGCGACGGGTTTCCAACGCGGTGTCCGCAGCCGTGGGAGAATAGCGTCCAAACCGTTCCGATTTTATTCAGTCTAAAAATTAAATTTTTTAATTTTTTAATTGACTTTTTCAATTATATAGCTATAATTACGTCTAAATTTAAAAATATGGAGGTTTTGCCATCAAAGACTGGAAAGAGCTAACTGATCTGACGAAGGGGGCGCGTATCGTGGTAGAGCGGGTTTCCCTGCCGGATAGTGCCATCGCGATCGAAGGGCAATTCGAGCCGCCTGTGCTGGCGCGTCTTTCCGCTGAGGACCAAGTATTCGTAATGGCCTTCGTCCAAGTCCACGGCTCGATCAAGGAAATGGAGCGCATCTTTGGCATTAGCTACCCAACGGTCAAAAACCGGCTGAATGCCATTGCCGAGCAGCTCCAGTTCGTCGAGACGGTGCCTCGAACCACAGAGTCGGCTAGCACACCGCGCTCGAATCCCCAATCAGCAGCCGTACTCGACAGCTTGGAACGCGGCGAGATCGACGTCGAAGAGGCGCTGCGGAGGCTCTCCTGATGCTGCCACCGATGTTCCTGAGATTGCGAGTCCAGGGCGACAAGCGGCGCATTCGGCTGTGGATCCCGCTCATAGTGCTATGGCCGGTCGTTGTCGTCGTGGTGCTGCTAGGGACGCCTGTTGCATTACTAGTAGCGGCGTGCTCAGGGCACCGCGCTCGGAGCCGTTCCGTCCTGTTGGCTGGCCCCTTGCTTCTATACGTGCTTGCCTCGCTGCGCGGCCTGCGCTGCAACGTAGTCTCTGGCGAGGACCGCGTGTTCATTTCAATCGACTAGGAGGATGTGATGACTGAAGAGCGACGCAAAGTTCTAGATATGCTTTCGGAGGGGAAGGTAACGATAGAGGAGGCCGAGCGTCTCTTGGAGGCGCTGCAAGGTGCTCGCCGTGAGACCCGCAAGAAGAGCAGAATTAATGCTCCGCTATCTCCGATACCTGGTGTTGAGGTACTGCAAGACACCCTCGGAGGACTCGGAGAAGAAATCGGCAAAGGACTTGAAAAAGGACTCGAAGGACTCGAAGAGTCCCTATCCGAGTGGTCCGAGGGCGACAACGGCGACCGCGACGAGGACGGCAAAACCTCCATGCGCGACGACACGTTCGCCGTGGGCGACACCCCGCGCCTCGTGGTGCGCGGCTTCAACGGCCGCATCCGGGTCCGTGCTGGCGAACCCGGCTCAATTCGCGTGCGGGCAAGGCTGAAAAGACCTCGCGGAATCAAATACAGTGCCGAGCAGGAAGGCGACCTCGTCACGGTCGAGGCCAAGGCCGATCGGCCATCCGAGGGATTCCGGCACGGCCAGCACGCCGGAGCAAACATTGAGGTTACCGTACCCGTCACAACTAGCGTTGACTTGGCGACTAGCAACGGGCCGGTGGAACTGCGGGGAACAGAGGGCGGTGGGGAGGTACAGACCAAGAACGGGCCGATAAGGGTCGAACAATTCAAGGGCGACCTGAACGCGAAGACCAAGAACGCCCCCATCGCAGTCAAGACGCTCTCAGGCTCGGCAGTGCTCTCTACCTTAAACAGCCGCGTGTCCATCGAAGACGGGCGCGGCCGGTTTGAGGTGCGGACGATCAACGGGCCAATAAAGTTTCAGGGGAGCATGGAGCCTAAAAGTCACAACAGGCTATCCACCTTGAATGGCAACATCAAGGTAGCCTTGGACGCCGACCCGAGCCTCGTGCTGACGGCTGCGACGACCAACGGGCGAGTCCGCTGCGAGGTGCCGGGCTTTGTCGCAGCAATCGAGAAACGCCACAAGCTCGAAGGAACGATGGGCACCGGCGAGGCCGAGCTGATCGCCGAGACCAAAAACGGCTCCATCGTAGTTCAGTAGCCAACCACGCACAGGAGGACCGCCATGAACGAAAACAGCCGACGCGTACTGGAGATGCTATCCGAGGGCAAGGTCTCCGTCGATGAGGCCGAGCGCCTGATTTCCCTCGTCGATGAGGAGCCAGAGGCGACCACAGCCGTACAGCCGCTAGCACCCCCTCGCACGGGAGCGGTCCGGTATCTGAGAGTCACCGTTGACTCAGACGATGATGAGCACATCGACGTCCGAGTGCCGCTGGCACTGATCAAGGCCGGAGTTAAGCTGCACACCTTGCTCCCGGCGCAAGCCACAACGGGAATCAATACCGCTCTGCAGGACAACGGCATCAATGTTGACATTGACAACCTGCGAACCGAGGAGCTAGAGCAGCTAGTAGACGCTCTAAGCGAGATCGAGGTCAATATCCAAGACGGGGACCACAAGGTCCGAGTTTACTGCGAATAATCCAAACCGCGGCGGATACGCGCAGTTTCCAGCACATTTGCAGACCATCGCCGCCGAGATCGAGACGCGGCTAAAAGGCAGCGGTTTGGACGCATACAGCCGCGCCCATCTCGAAGAGACCAGAGACCAAGGCGCGGATTGAGGCCGCGCTGGAGGCTGGTTTAGAGCGGAGCTTATAGGAATAATCTGGAGGAAATAACATGCCCGAGACGCGCCTGAGCGAACAACAGCTCAATTATTTCAATACCTTCGGCTACCTGTACTTCCCCGGCCTCATGGCCGATTGCATCGACCGCATTATCGAGGAATTCGAGGCCGTGTGGGCTGCACACGGCGGGGGGCATCACGGCAAAGGGCACGAAGGCCGGGCACGCTCGTGCATTGTGCCCTTTCCCGACCAGAGCGAATACCTGAGCAGCTTGCTCGACGACCCGCGCATCCACGACATTGTCGCCAGCATTTTGGGCGACGATTTCAATTACACCAGCGGCGACGGCAATTTCTACGTCGGCGATACACGCTGGCATTCGGATGGGTACAGCGGCGATCGCATTCCCAGCATCAAGATCGCTTTTTACCTAGATCCGCTAACCCAGGACACGGGCGCGGTGCGCGTCATTCCGGGCAGTCATCACTGCGGCGATGCCTATGCCGACGGCCTGCAAGAGGCCCTGCCCGACAGCCAAGCAGCGTGGGGGGTTGCACCCAACCAAGTGCCGTGCCAAGTGGTGGAGACCCAGCCGGGCGACATTGTCGTATTTTGGCACAATACCAAGCACGCCGCTTTCGGCGGCTCGCAACGGCGGCGCATGTACACCATGAATTTCTACGAACACGTGCCCGACGAGCGCCTAGAGGACTTCCAGAACGCGCTGGCCAACGAGGGGCGGTTCTGGATTGACCGCATTCACGGCGAGGCCATGTTGCGCACTGCGGGGCCAGAGCGCATGGTGCATTTGCAGCAAGTCATAGACAACGACTTCAAGATGGCGGAAGTGCATCAGCGCCATCGGCGGGAAAACGCCGAACCGTCGCGGGGGTGATTCACCCGGCCTGTCGCATGGATTGGGCTAGAGCGCATTCGGAGCTTCGTTCCCCCACGGATACGACTCGACGCGGAGAGCGCGATCTGCTGCGGGCAGCGCAACCCGGACGCCTTCCCGCTCCGAGGAAGAGCAGATGGCGAATCCGATTTCGGTTGCGCGTCGGGCCCCGGAGATGTCGCACGCGGTGCGGCCACCCTCTTTGACAGCGCGGACCAAGTCGTTCACCATGTCCATGCCAGCCGGCCAGCCCTCCGTCTTCGGCGGCAGGGGAAATAACTCTTCAGAGTCATCCCTCCAGATGCGGACTGTACCCGCGTCGGCGAATACGGAAATCCGTCCGCCATCGCCCGCAACCTCAAAGGCGGGGCCTTTGGGTCCGTCGCAGGTTACATAGGCCACAGCGCCGTTGTCCATCCCAATCTGCGCACGGCAGGGCGGATCCATCCGGCGGCGCTCATCCGCAGAGTCACCGGGATCTACAAAGCCGCTGACCCATGCGGGCTCTGGATCTCCCAGCAGCGCGAGCACGGCGTCGTACCAGTGACAGCCGTGATTGATTGTATTTGGGATGCCGTATGCCACCAAGCTATTCACCGCGCCGATCAGGCCGCCAGCAATAGCCGAGCTTAGCGCCCGATAGGCGGAGTCCCAACGCCGGTCGAGGGCGAAGGCAAGGGGGGTCTCCGCACAGGCCGCGACAATGCGATCCATTTCAGCGAGGGTTGTGGCCAGCGGTTTGTCACTCAGAATCCCGCGGACGCCGCCGGCCACCGCCCTTTCGATCTGGTCGGCGTGCATCGTCTGGCGGGTGGCAATGCAGACGATGTCGGGAGCGACCTCCTTGAGAAGCTGCTCGTAGTCGTCAAAGGTCGGCACCGCTCCCCACACATCTCGCCAGCACTCGACAAATTCTGCGCGCTCCCGTTCGCCGTAATCGAAAACACCGACGACTTCCGCGTCGGGATGGGCGCAGAAGGCGGCGGCGAAGTTGTGGCTCGTCGGCTTACGCAGGACCTGGCGGTGGCAACCGGCGATAGCTACGCGAATCATGGCGCTCATACCTCCTTTTGGTCAGAAGCCGTAGTCGGACTTCAGCACCGACTCGTCCCTCCACCGCGGACTGGTCTGCTCGGCCTGCCGAGTTCGCTTCCCCAAGCAGGAACAATTCTGAGCCAGCACCTCAAAGATGCGGTTGGCGACGATCCGGTGGCCGAGGTCGTTCTGGTGCACGCCGTCATAGTGGACCATCCAAGGCGCTTCACCGCTCGCGGCCAGCAGATCGACGTACAGACAGTCGAGTTGTGCCGCCACCTCGGCCGTGGCCGCGTTGAAGCGCCTGAATAGGGGCAGACCGGCGTGGCTCCAAGTCTTCCCCCCAACGGTGAAATCGGTCATGAAGTAGGGTCCGAGCAACAGGATGAGCGGATCCCCGCGTTGGCGCACGCGCCCCACGAGCAGGGCTAGGTCCTCGCAAAACTGGGTCAATGGCGTACCGCCCCGGGCGTCGTTGAGGCCGTAGGAGATCGCGAGCAGGTCGGGGTCGTGGGAGAGGACGTGTTTGTCGAGGCGCTCGTCGGCCGCCGGCTTCCCGCTCTCCTCATACGCTGGGCTGCGCCTGGCGATGAGGTTGGCACCGATTCCAGAGTTGACAACCCGCATAGGCGTGGTCTGAAAGTCGTTGATGAGCGCCCCCAAGAAAGGCACCCAGCAGCGATCGGGAGCGGTGCTCCAGCCGCCAGCAGTGGTGCTCTCGCCGAGGGCGACCATGCAGCGAAATTCCTCGGCGCACCAGTCTTTCTTCATTGTCATCGCCTCACAGCAACTCCGGCCGGAACTCCACGGCGTTGACGGCCTTCTTCCGGTCGCCGTCGTCCTCCATCTCAAACTCGATAGTCGCGCCCCGCATCCTCAACTGGGCAAAGTCCGCGTTGGACACCACCCCACCTCTGGCCGTGCGCAGGTCGGTAATGTGGAGAAAAATATCCTCGCGTACGGTGTCCAACCCCAAGTCGATCTGCGCGGTCAAGAACCCGTAGCCCTTTTCCTCGTTGACCGCGTGCAGAATGCCGCGCAGGCGCTGGGTTGGACCGCGCTCAGGGAACAGAATGCCGGGCACCAAGTACCCAGAAAAGTGGTAATCTACCTCTTGGCGCAGTTGGGTGCTGGTGTTCATAAAAGACAGCAGATCGACCCGCTTGCCCCGGTTTTGCAGGGCGCGCACCAAGCGCACAAAATCGCCATCGCCCGTGCCTAACAACACGTAATCCAAATTCTCCGACTGCAACAGAGCATCGATGGCCAGCTCTAGATCGGCGTCGGCCTTGACGACGGTCTCACCTTCGGTGGTGAGATAGCGCCGCACTTCCTTGAGAATTATATGGTAGCCTTCCCGCCGCGCTCGATTGCGATACGTTTCCCTCTTTTGGCGGTACTCTGGATCCATGCTTTCGCGCTCGCGGTCAACGGCCATATAGGCATTGGCCCGCACCACAACCGCCTGCTGCGCCTCCACGAGGGCCTTGATCTGGCGAAACTGGATGCCGTGGCCGCCGCAGCGATTGAGATTCTCCATGTCGAGAAATATGCCTGCTTTTAATAACATGTGTATCCTTTGTCGTGGGTGCCTTGTAAGCGTTTTGTCTCTAGACGTGAAAAATGTACAAGTCGCGCATAGGCAGGGGCAACTCCACCCAAGCGCCGCCTTGGCGGTGGCTCTCGGCGACGGCAATGGTAGCTTCTGTGATGTGGTGCGTCACGTCGATGTGGCCGCGCGTGGGTTGGCCGGATTCGCGCGCCGCGACCAAATCCTCCAAGCAACACTGCGTCGTACTGCGCGGCACCACCGGATCGACGGGCACCTCCTCCCACAAGGTCTTCCGTCCTTGCACGGTGCCGGGCTGGCGCAGTAAAACATTGGCCCCGTTGTTGCACGAGCGGATCGCGCCCTCCGAGCCGATGACCTCGAATTCCCACGGGGCCGTTGGAATGGACCACGCCTCAACGCCGTTGGCAAAGCGCAGTTGATAGGTAGCCAAAGGATCGGACGGAATGTGATTGCCCTCAACCTGTAAGCCGCGCGGCAACAGCTCGCCGCGCACCGCTTCAATCGCCGGATCGCCGATGAGATAGGACACCGTGTCAATCGAATGGATGTGCCCGTGCATCAGGCTGGAGTTGGCATAGTGAATCACGGCTCGCACCTCGCCGACCTGACCAGCGGCGACCGCGTCCTTGACCACGTCGTAGCGGTTGTCAAAGCGGCGCAGGACGCCCGTGTTGAAGAGTGTGTTGTTGCGCTTTACGGCATCGCGGATTTCGTCGGCGCGCTCCATCGAGCTGGCCATAGCCTTTTCGAGATAGATCATCGGCACGCCCATATCGGCCACCGCTACTGCTAGATCGGCGTGCGAGTCGCCGCGAAAGCTCGCGTCCGGGGCCTCTCTGGCGGGCTTGGGCAAACAGGCCGCCGTGCAGATGGCGACAAGATCTGGCTCTTCGCGGCCGATCATGTCGCGGAAATCTTCGTACACGGCCGTCCCCCAGCGGCTCTGAAACGCATCGCGCTTATCCGGCAAGAGATCTGCCCCGGCCACGAGCTCCAGCCGCTCGCTCGCCCTCGTCGCGGCTGCAACCGAATAGGGCAAGTCGCCGTGCCCTTCGTCGTCAATGGTGCTGCCCATGCGGCCGAGGCCGATGATGGCTACTGTGTGCTTCTTCATGGTGGTTCTCCTTTCTATGCAGCAGACAACCTACTCATCCCACCCAAACTCCGCCAGAGCCTCCCCCTACTGCACGCACTGGACTCCCAGAACTACAATTCACCTTGACAGTCTATTAAGCTATAGACTTCTTTGCAGCCGCACGACGTCCAAACGGTCAACACATTCCCGTTGCCTTGGACGACGAGGCCCAGACCGCCGCAGGAGACAGCATGACACAAACGCAAGCTCCGCCTCACCTAGACCTGCGTAAGTTCCAAGACTCCGACGTCACCGCCGACGGAGAAGAGCGAGCTAGCGTAGCGTTGACGCGGCTGGAGACCCTGTGGTTTAACACCGGCACGCTCTGCAACTTAGAGTGCGCCAACTGCTACATCGAATCGAGCCCCCGCAACGACCGTCTAGTGTACCTCACAGCGGCAGAAGTGGCAGCCTATCTCGACGAGATCGAGCGCGACCAACTGGGCACGCATGAGATCGGCTTCACCGGCGGCGAACCTTTTATGAATCCCGAAATGCTCGACATGCTCGAAGACGTGCTGGAACGGGATTTCGAGAGTTTGGTGTTGACCAACGCCATGCGGCCAATGATGAAATGCGCCGACGGCCTGCTGCGGCTGCGCGAGGCGCACGGCGACCGGCTGACGATTCGCGTTTCCATCGACCACTACGATCCGGCGCTGCACGAGATGGAGCGCGGCGAGCGCTCCTGGGCACCAATGATCGAGGGCTTGCGCTGGCTTTCCGATTGCGGCTTCCGCTTAACGGCTGCTGGCCGCACGCTCTGGGGCGACGAAGAAAGCGAATTGCGCGCCGGCTTCGCCCGCCTCTTCGCCGACCTCGGCGTGTGCATTGATGCGGACGACCCCAGCCAACTCGTGATCTTCCCGGAAATGAACCCCTCCGTTGATGTCCCCGAGATCACCACCGGCTGCTGGGACATTCTCGGCCAATCGCCCGCCGACATCATGTGCGCCTCCTCGCGCATGGTCGTCAAGCGCAAGGGCGCGGATTCTCCGGTCGTGCTCTCCTGTACCCTACTGCCGTATGACGCGGCCTTTGAGATGGGCCGGACCCTAGCCGAAACCTGGGGCCCGGTAAAGCTCAACCACCCGCACTGCGCCCAATTCTGCGTCCTCGGGGGCGCTAGCTGCTCGGCCTGATTAATCTAGGCCCGGACGCGCTCTCCCGCTGCACGCACAACAGCAGATCGCCGCGTTCCACCCGAATTTCGACCGGGTTATCCACCACCTCGTTGGAGATGCCATCGCGCACGCCCGGGATGAGGCTCTCGCTAGCTTAGCGGCGGAAAAACTCTGTGTGTTGGTAGTGGAGTTTAGGGTCTCGGAGGTGGCCGTCAGATAGTTCAGCTTGGCGACACGAAATAAAAAGGTGCGGTTCGCGGGATGTACTAGGGCGCTTATACTGGTGCGTACCCGTTGACCCACTCGGCCTTGCAAACGATTCGGTTAAGCCTTCCCTTAGTCTTCCTACCCGTAATAACGCAATGCCCAGGACCTCCCGACGAGGGATCGCGAACTATTCCTAATCCCAACTTGCGTAGCACCCCCACTTTTATAGACGCTAGGTATTTTTCGGGACCCTCAGCCGCAACCGTAGCTGGGTCGGTCTCCGAAGACAGATACACGGAAACGAGTCCATCAGGGCCATCCTGCTTTGAACGCTTGAGTCGAAGGCCGAAGCCTTTGGAGATTTTGATCGTCAGCAACGAAATTCTCAGCGACGCGGCGGAGCACGACTTCATCGTCGCTAATGCTGGCGTCGTCGAATTCCATCGTTTACTCGCGCAGTGAGTTCTAACTTTCAATCACTGCCCGCGCATACTCAGACAATTGACTAAAATCGCCGCTGATTCGCCCTTCGCATTCTTCGTCAGGACTCTTAAAGAAATAGTCTATATCTCCCTCTGGATCCACTTCGATTTCAAGGTCAACGCCGTTGCGATGCCATTCAACTTGCACTCCTCCATTCCAAGTAGGCACGACAGAGGGAGGCGGTGCCTGACTGTCAAGCACCTCAAGCAATGTCTCTAACATGTAGGCAATCGCCGCACCTTGAGTACGTGTAGCACCGGAACTCCAATTGTCTGTCCACCACGGCAGAGCGGCCATCGCACGAAGCGTGGGATAGAACCATTCCATCGCGTGTAGTTTTTGTCCTCTAGTAAGCCGTACCTCGATGTCAATTACCTTGTTGTCATGGACGTAGATTTCAGTGTCGGGCGAGGAAATTGTCTCACTCGTAGGCACTAAAGGGGGATCTCCTAGAAAGTCATTGAAAGTAGCACTGTCTGAGAAGGGCCACTCCTGTGACTTCGGGGTAGGGCTAAGTGCTATAGTTGTCAATTCGTCCTCCTCCAAACGCGGTGCATCTCACTCGAAGTTAGCGTCGCAAATCCTTGGACGATCCACTCATGCCCAAGGTTCATAGCCTTGATGATACCATCTGTGCCATCCCCTTGGGGGGCTCCTCGAAATGTGAGTTTCATCAGGTACATCGGCATCTTGTCCGGTATATGATGAGTTGGTTCGACACTTACATATAGCCTGCCTTGAGGGACATCTCCCTCGCTGGAAATGACATATTGCGAGGCGTATCTCGTCTGCTCGGGCGGTGGCAGAAAGCCTTCGGTAAGGCGGGGTATCGCCGAAGGAATTACTCTTCCCAACTCCGAATGTCCGCTCCAGACATCTCCTCCGGGCAAAATGACGTTGACATAAGTTACTTCGCACTGGACCGGGGAGAGAGTTCCGAGCTCTTCTGCGAAGAGAAAAGTCTGGAAGTCGGCAAGTTCATACTCGAAGTCGCTTCGTATTTTTTCGTAGCGCGGATACTCGTGTTGTGGTTGGAGCTTCCGCCAACTGTACCCGAATAGATCTTTTTGTATTTGCAATAGTTTCGTTTTAGAGTTGCTCAGCATCAAAAACCGTTGGGTGGGAGAAGTACCGCTGAACTGAATTTCGATCCGCGGCTCTTGAGGCCCCCCGAACGTCTCAATTGCTGAGGTTAGAGGGGAGGTTTCTTCACGTAGTGGAAACCGGTCTCGAACCTGACCCCATCTAAGCGAGATCAGTGGGCCATCGAGGACCGGCGCATCAAACTGCACCGAGACAGCAACTTCGACAACGGGCGGCCTTGCAAACTCTGGTAGCGGCTTATGTCTTCCCGTCGTTTTACGGCTCTCGCATGTATCGGTCATTGCTATTGCTCTGAGTGACTTACAATATATTTGCGAATATAATCATTCTAATACAATCTTGCCGCAACCCCCTTCCCGCTGCACGCACAACAACAGATCGCCGCGACCGACCCTGATCTCGACCGGGTTGGCCACTACCTCATTGGAGATGCCGTCGCGCACGCCCGGGATCAGGCTCTCGGACCGCAAAGACCATTTCAGCCCCTCAGTGGTAATGCCTTCCACTGCACCGTCGAGCGGGCACAGAGAAATTTTCTGACCAATAGCGGCGCAAAAGCGAATGCAGCGGTCAATGAGACGGATGTCGCAGTAGTCGTCAACTATTCGCAAGGTGAGGCGGTCGGCAAACGTCTTGAGCAGACTCAAATTGCCCAGCAGGTGATCGGTGCGTCGGCCCGTAAAGCCGAGGAGGACGGCCTGAGTAACGCCCAAGGCGACGGCGTGGTTGAGGACTTTTTGGCCATCTGTACCCACATTGCCCTCGGGGTCAACGAGGACGACGCGGTCGGCGGCGAGGGCGGCCTTGCTCTGGCTGCTAACCGAGTCGAGGTCGCCGACGATGTAATCGGGCGCGTACCCGTACGCCGAGGCGGTATTAGCCCCGCCATCAGCGCACAGAATCAGCTCGGCTTCCCGGGTGCAGACGGCGAATAATTCTCGGGAAGGCGGCTCGCCATTGCCGACGATTAAAGCGGACTGACCGCTCACGGCTTCAGTTTCCCAAGGAAGAAAACTGCGTCGTCAGCCGCACGCCGACTTGGCGCGGATCGCCATAGGTTTCATACAGTTTGTCGGCGTAATCCGGCGGCTCTAGGCCAAAGTAGAAGCCCCGCACCCCGTAGCGCTCGTCGAGCAAGTTGCGGCCCCATAGCTGCACGGACCATGCTTCCCACTGGTAGGCGATGTGGGCGTTGACCAATCGATAAGGCTCTGAGACTTGGTCGTGGCCATCGGAGTAGAAGAATTGGTCCATGCCGGTCAGGGCCAGCCGCGCCCCCAAGCCCGACGGATGGCGGTATTCGCCGCCTACGCTAAAGGTGTAGTTGGGGGCATGAGCTGCGGCCCGGTCGCCCAGCGTTACTTCCCCATCTTCCGTGGGAAAGGTATAGGTATCAATGTGAGTAGTGAGCAGCCCCACCGAGCCGAAGACTTCGACTTGGGGCAGGAGGCGGACGGTATGCTCCCATTCCAAGCCGCTGTTGCGGCCTTTGACGGCATTGGCCGTGAAGTAGAAAAAGCTGTTGGGATCGCCCGGGTCCTGCTGGCTCGACAACTCGACCTGCTGGTCCGAGCGCAGAGCGTGGAACAGGGTCAGTCCGATGGAAGAGCGCGGTCCGCGGATCCGCCAGCCGAGTTCGAGATTGACGATGTACTCGGGGTCGTAGGGGCGATTCTCCGCGGCCAAGTACGGATGCTGATTGACCCCACCGGAGCGATAGCCACGCGAGGCCGAAGCGTACAGGGTCTGGCCCGGACGCCAGTCGTAACTAAGGGATGCTTTGCCGCCGCCCAACCATTGATCGACGGCAAACGCGGTGCGTTCGGCCCCACCGTTGGTCTCGCCTTCATAGGCCGTATCGTTGCGGTCGAACCGCGCGTTGATTTCCAGCCGCACTTTTTCGCCCAAGGCCAGCCCGTACTGGCCGTAAAAAGCTAGGTTGTCGATCTCGTAGCGCCCATTCAGGTCCGTAGCATCGCCGCCGAACAAATAGCCCGCGGCATTGTCCTCCTCTTCGAGCCGCTTCCAATAGGCTCCCACCACTAGTTCCTCGACCAAGAGCCGGGCCTGTTGGCTGACAGCCGTGCGGTCGCGCACATTGCGGTCGAAAAAGTCGTAGCTCCACCCCTCGACATCTGGGTCGAATCCATGCTCTGCTAGCCAGTACTCGTCGTTGCCCCAATCGCCGTCGAAGCTGTGCTCCAATTCGCTGCGCGAAAACGCGGTAATAGTCACCAGTTCAACACCACTCGCGCCCAGCCCCCAAGTGCTCTTGAGCGAGGCCCCGGTCGTTTGCTGGCGGTCCTTACCCGGCTTGTCAGAGTGAGTGGTCAAATCCTCGTTGTTGTCGGGCACCCAAGCGTCGTACCCATTGTCCATATCGGCCCAAAAGAAGGTGCCCAGCACTTCGGGCCCAGCCGCCGGGGTCCACCCCACCTTAGCGCGCAGCAACTGCTCTCGTCGGCCATTGGTATCGTCGTCATCGAAAAAGGCGTTGGAGCGAAAGCCGTTGGAGCGGCCGTTCGCGTACCCCACGCGCAGCGCCAAATCGCTCCCTACCGGCAAATTCACCGCCCCGGAAAAACGCCCTAAGCCATCGCTGCCCACCTCGGCGCTGCCCGCTCCGGCCAACCCCGGCTGGGGATCGGCCGAGCGCAAATTGATCAGCCCGGCCAAGGCGTTGGGGCCAAAAATGGTTGACTGAGGGCCTTTGAAGACTTCGACCTGATCGACGTCAAAGAGCAAACCGGCCGTGCCCATGCCGCTCAAATCGACGTCGTCCATGACGAATCCCACCGAAAAACTAGGTGGCCCTTCGCCAGCGTAATGGCTGCGCTCGCCAATACCCCGGATCTGGAAATAGCGCGGCCGGGACGAGCCGCCAGCCCAATTCAAATTGGGCACCGCGTGAGTCGCGTCCTGCAAGTGCCCAGCCCCGCTGGCCCGGGAACGGTCCCCATCCACCACCGTGACGCTGGCGGCCAAGCGGTCGAGCCGCTGGCGCATCAAGCCGCCTTCCACCACCACCTCCGGCGCTGGCAAAATCGCGCGCTCCAAGGCCACTACCAGCGGCAAGACGACCGCTACCCGCGTGCGCTGGTAGCCGATAAAAGAAATGTCGAGCGAATCACCTAGGGCCGCCTCCACTTTGAAGCGACCCTGAGCATCCGTAGTAGTGGCCGCGTTCCCGGCCTGCACGTTAGCCCCTTCCAAGGGGCGGCCCGTAGCCGCATCCAACACTTGGCCAAGCACCTGCTCGGCTTGTGCCCAAGACAGCGCCGACAGCGTCAATAAACCGGCCAGCAAGCTGGCCGCCGGTAGTGGAATTTTCATAGCCCTGCTCCCTCGTTTTAATTCCGTTGATCCGTTGAGGGGCAGAAAAAAACCGCTCGTCCCGGATGGGCCAGCGGTGCGTACGCGGTTTGTACGACATCCGTTTCCCTACGCTGGCACGATCCAGTTCAGGTTCGAAGGGTCTTAATCTCAGGCCCGCAGCCGGGCCACCCCCAACGGAAGCTAGATGCTCGATGTCCTTACAATATAGACCGCTTCCTCACTTGGGACAATGCGCGTTGGTCGCTCCGCAGGATTCCCGCACGATTAGCGGCGATCTCAAAGTTATTTGCCGCGGCTCATCCTGCCTCCCTCCAAGCTGTTCCAACATCAGTTCCAGCGCCGCTTGGGCAATCGCTTCGTAGGGAGTCGCCAAGGTCGTCAGAGCTGGGGTCATACGCGCTGCTACACCTATGTCGCCGTTCCCCACCACTGCCACATCCTCGGGTACGCGAATCCCGGCTTCGCGCAGCCCGCGACAAACGCCGATCGCTGTGTAATCGTCCCGGCACACAAGGGCCGTAAACCGGTCGCCGAGCGTTTTACCCTGAAGATACCCTCCTTTCGCATAGATGCCCAAGGCCGGTGGAAATTCGCGTACTAGGTCGTGCCTTTGCATTGCTAGTGAGTACCCCTTGGCCTTGGCTAACGCCGGGATCGCTCCATTCCAGTCTCGGTCAACAAACCCAATCCGCTCGTGTCCTAGGCGGATTAAGTGATTTGTGGCCTCGTAATAACTCGCGGCATCGTCTAGCACAACTCCGCTCAGATTGGCAGTTGGCCGATGAAACGTCACCACCGGCACTCGTCCCTGCACAGTGTTCACTATGCACTCGGACTCTTTGCTGTCACCCCGCGTATGAATCAAGAGTCCGCCGATGCCTTGGGATAGCAACTGCTTGATCTGCCTAGTTTGGTCGTCTAGAGGATCCCGCGACGTCCGACTAGGAGCCATACTTATCACGAGCTGATACTTTTGCTTGTACGCCGCTCGCAGAATTTGATCGGTCTGACGGCCAAACGTCTCGCGGGAAATCTGGTAAGTCAGCAGGCCTAGAGTATCTGTCAATTGCGTCGTCAAATTGACATACTCCTTATGCGAAAAGTGTAAGATTGCTGCATGCTGCCTATCCTTTCATAATAACTTCAGTATCGGTTAAGAGTTCCTATTGAACTGTGTTCATCTGCGTCTGTAGGCACCTGTCCCATCAGATGCACTAAGAGGCCCTAACAAACAGAGATTTTGGAGCTGGAAGTCGCGGCGACAGGTGCCGGTACATCAGAGGCGAGGTCGTATTCTATCGTTATTGCATGTTTTGTATTTAATATATTATTCACACGTTTGCATAAAAACTGAATATATTCCTCCTTTGCCCTCAGGTCAAGCACTGTTCGATTAGTTTTGCTGCTGCCTGTGCGCCCCGCAGGATTTCCGCACAATCAGCGACGTTCGCAACGTTATTTGCCGGGGTATATCCTGCCCCTCAAGCTGTTCCTGCATCAGCTCCATCGCCATCTCGGCAATCGACTCGTAAGGAGCAGCCAAGGTCGTCAGTGGTGGTGTCACATACGCCGCCACCTCCAGATTGCCATATCCCACCACAGCCATATCTTCGGGTACGCGAATCCCGGCCTCGCGTAGCCCGCGACAAACGCCTATGGCCGTATAATCGCTTCGGCACACGAGAGCCGTAAACTGGTCGCCGAGCGTTTTCCCTAGGAGATATGGCGCTTTTGTAGGAAAGGTTTTGCTAGGTATGCGTTGGGGAGGCAAGCCGTGCTTTTGCATTGCGAGCAAATACCCTTTGCCCTTGGCTGCACCCACTAAGTCCGTATTCCAGTCCGTCCCGATAAACCCGATCCGCTCGTGCCCTAAGCGGATTAAATGCTCGGTCGCCTCGCAAAAACTCGTTATCATGTCCACCACGATTCCACTCAGGTTTTTAGTCGGGGAGGTAAACGTCACCACCGGCACTCGTCCTCGCACGGTGTTCACTATGCGCTCGGACTCTTCGTCGTCGCCTCGCGTATGAATCAAGAGGCCGTCTATGCCCCGGGAAAGTAGCTGATTGACCTGCATAGTCTGGTTCTCCAATGGAAACTCCTGAAGCCGGTTCGTGGCTAGGCCCATCAGTACCTGATACTTCTGTTTGTCAGCCGCTTGCAAAATCTGATCGGTCTGACGACCAAATGTCTCGCGGAAAATCTCGTAGGTCAGCAAACCCAAAGTCCCTGTCCTCCCCGTTACAAATCCCTGCGCCATCAAATTGGGACTGTACTCTAGCTCGGCGGCTTTTTGTTGCACCCGTTTCCGAGTTTTCTCAGCTACCAATGCCGAAACCTTCCGATCCTCAGATAGCGCCCGCGATACAGTTGAATGCGAAATCTGCAACTCCCGGGCAATATCTTTAATGGTAGTTTGATTTTTTTGCATCATTTAATTAATCCTATCGCCAATCGGGCTATATAAGAAGCTGCCTCAAAAGGAACTTTCATCGCTGCTGCTGTCAAGGATTGCAGCCGCTTAAAACGAGTACTTCAGAATGCCGCCCGCCACGTGAGAATTGTTGTCTTCTCCTTCGACGTACGTGCGATAAAACTGCCAGCCCAAATCCAAATCTATGTTGTTGAAAGGAATGTTTACGCCCGCGCGCAGAGCCAACTGAAAATCCGTTCCGGTGTCGTCTATTTTTTGCGGCAGCAGTTCGGCAAAGCCCAACTCCGCTAACTCCTCGATAAAGGCCTGCGTCGGCACATCCTTTTCGATATCCATGTCTATATCCGAGCGCACAATACCCACGCCACCGCCCAAATACGGCTGTACGCCGCCAGAATCGGTGGCCATCTTTGCGGGGTAAATCAGCAGATCAATTTTCGACTGTAGTATTACTATTTTCCCCGCGAAACTGAAACCGGTGGGAAGCTCGAGATCACCGTTAGAAAACCCCTGCATCAAGATGGTCGGCAAAGAAACGACGAGATCGGCTGGCTGCCTCGACCAAGAGCCGGTGAGTTCAAGTGCTGCATAATTGGAAATTTCTCTTCCCAAAATAGCCGCAAACCCGAGGCCGTAGCCTATTTCCATATCGCCGGCAGCAGACAACTCAGCACCGGGTAAGACCGGAGACGTTGCTGGCAAGATAAAAGACGTTTGATGGTGCAGGTCTTGGGCAAAAGGAACGGCCACCATGGTGCCGACGTACAGCCTTCTTTCCGCATCGCCCGGCTGCGCCAGCCCAGGGACGGCGTGCAGAACGCAGAATGCAAAAGCAACCGCTAAAACGGTCGCAACGCTTCCTCGCCAATGCTCCATATTTATCCTCTTTACGGGTTCGCTGCTCTCCCGCACGTGGACCAAGCGCTGGCGGGAGCATGAAATGGGATGCTGTCAACTCTCCGGAAACGCGTACCTTGCCAACGCCACCTCGTCCACCTCAACCCCCAAACCCGGCCGCTCCGTGACCTTGTAGTAGCCGTCTTCAGGTTCGTACGGCTCCTTGAGAATGCGGCTCTTGACTGCGTTGGCGTGGTGGCTGTGCTCCATAATCATGAAGTTCGGACACGACGCCGACCATTCGACAGTCGCCGCCACCGACAGGATCCCGCCCCCTCCGACATGCGGCGCGACCGGAATGTTGTAGGTGTCGGCCAGTGTCGCAATCCGGTGCCCTTCGGTAATCCCCGTCCGCGCGATGTCGTGCATCAAAATGTCGTACGCTCGGCGCTCGAACTGCTCGCGCATCTCGTAGCGCGTGCGCGTCCACTCCCCTATCGCCACCGCCATATCCAACGCCCGAGTTATCTCGGCCTGCCCCGGAATATCGTCTGGTATGATAGGCGCTTCCAGCCAAGTAAAATGCAGCTTCTCCAACTCGCGGCCCAGCCGTATCGAGCTGGCGACCGTCTGCCGCATGTGCGTATCGACCATCAGCATGATGCCCGGCCCGACGCGCTGCCGCACGGCGCGGCAAATCTCCACCACGCCCTCCACCTCCAACAGCAAGTGCAACTTCAGCGCCTGGTACCCATAACCCACGTGCTCTTCCGCCGCATCTGCAACCTTCACTGGATCCGCCCCGCCGATCCCGGCGTAGAGCAAAATCTCATCTCGATAGCGCCCACCCGCAATTTTGTGTACCGGCTTTCCGACGGCCTTGCCTACGATGTCCCACAGCGCGATATCCGTCCCGCCGAGCGCGTCGATGTAGAAACCGGTCAGGTGGCCGCGCTCTCGCATCGCCCCGTAGTTGCGCGTCCAAATCGCCTCAATGTCGAACGGATCGCACCCGATTACCAACGGCCGCACCAATTCGCGCACGATCGTCGCCGTGGTGTTCGGCGACACCGGCGATTGCGCCTCGCCCCAGCCGACGATCCCGTCGTCGGTTTCAACCCGGATAACGGTGGTCTCGTGATGGGGTGAGTAGATCGTCGTGAACGCCGCCCGATCGATAAAGTAATCGCCGACCGCAATCGTCGGTGGCCGTGCGGCTCCTTCGGCGCGTTTGCTGATCCGCAATGGGAACGCTCTAACATCGGCTATTTTCATCGCTTTGCTCCGCTGCGTTTCGTCGATAAACCTAAATTTAGCCAGCTTTTTAAAGGCAATCACCAAGAGGATTTGTTTAGGATACTTAATCAGAGATTCTTCTACAAGTCGAACCGCCTCGCCCTTTATCGGCCTTCTGACTGAATGGCGCGGATTTCTTATATTCTTGCCGAGTCAGCCTAGCGGGACATCCGTCTAGGATTGCTGTCTCAATGGTTCTGCGATCCAGGCCTGAACTTGCTCGGCCCGGTGAGTCTTGCTGCGGTCTCCACGGAGTAAATCGCCATGTCTCGCATATCCAGTTTTATAATTGCCGGCGTTATTCTCATAGCTTCCGTTGCTTTGGCTGCTTTTTTGATTTCACTGGCACCCGAACCGACCCGCACCCAACAGCCTCCCCAATTGCCATTTGTGCAGACGGGCTTGGGCACCGCCGGGACCGGCCCCATACCGGTATTTGGCTCTGGTACCGTAAGGCCAAGCGCCGAGATTGGCATTGCGCCGCAAGTCGGCGGCAAGGTCGTCTGGGTAGCTTCAGGGTTTCAAAGCGGCGGACGGGTCCAAGCGGGCCAGACGCTCTTTCGCATCGAAGAGGCGGACTTTCTATACCGGGTGCAGGAAGCCGAGGCCGATCTCGCCGCCCAGCGCGTGGCCCTGCTTGAGGAAGAGGAAAAAGCCGAGCTTGCCCAAGCCCAGTACGCGCTTTACGCCGCTAGTCAGGGCGATGCCGATGCCAATCCCCTCGCGCTGAGGGAGCCACAATTGAACGCAGCGCGGGCTGCGGTGAGCCGCGACGAGGCCCGGCTCGCTGCCGCCAAGCTCGCCCTCTCCAGAACCAAGGTAACGGCTCCGTTTGCTGGCTTTGTGCGCGAAGAATCCGTGGATGTGGGACAAATCGTCGCCGCCGGCCAGACCGTCGGTCGGCTTTTCGCCGCAGATGCCGTAGAAGTGGTCGTTCCCTTGTCCGATGCCGATGCCGCGTTGATCCCAAGGCTGTGGGAGCTCAAGGCGGGCGACGCGGTCCAGCAGGTGCCAGCCCGCGTGGTCACCGCGACCCACGCCTATGAAGGGTATGTAGATCGTAGCGAGGCATCCGTTGGCGAGCAAACGCGCACCATCGCCGTGATCGTGCGCGTACCCAATCCCTTCCCAACCGACGCAACCGAATCCCGCGACCGAACTCCTCCGCTGCTAGTTGGCCAGTTCGTGAAGGTAGAGTTTCGCGGTCTGGCACCGGCGAGCTATTTCCGCTTGCCGCGCTCAGCCTTGCAGCCCGGCAACGAGATCTGGACCGTGAACGAGGAGGGCCTTGTGCGCATCGTCCCGGTCCGAGTGCTCCAGCGGGCCGACGACGAGGTATTCGCGACCGGGTCTCTCGAAGCTGGTCAGCGGGTCATCACCGGCGGAATCCAGTTTGCCACCGAAGGCATGCGAGTCCTAACGGAAACCGCCCCGACGCCATGAGTCCCAGCAACGGCAATCACCAAGAACGGTCCGGCCCGATCGCCTACATGGCGGGCAACAGTGTAGCCGCCAATTTGCTTATGTGGGGAATCATCGCCGCCGGGCTGGTGTCGCTGACCGGTCTCGATCGGGAAGCGTGGCCGACGGTCCCTTTCTACCATGTCGAAGTCTCGATGGTCTATCCCGGTGCCACACCGGAGGAGATCGAAGAGTCGATCGTCGTCAAGATCGAGGACCAGGTCAGCGGGTTGGATGACGTAAAGGCGGTCAAGTCCGTAGCGGCCCCGGGCATGGCATCCGTCCGCATTCAAATGGATTCCGGCTCGGACATGGCGCAGGCGTTGGACGATATCGAGTCGGCCATCAATCGCATCCAGTCTTTCCCGGCCAGAGCCGAACGTCCGCAATTCCGAGAAATGACCAACCGCCAGAGCATGATGCGGCTCATTGTTTATGGCGCTGTATCCGAGCGCTCGCTGAAGGAATTGGCCTACCAGATCGAGGATGAACTGACGGCGCTTCCTTCCGTGTCCCAAGTCGAGGTCAGTGGAGTGCGGAAATACGAAATCTCTATCGAGGTCCCGCTTCATCGGCTAAGAGCTCTTGGACTTACACTCACCGACATCGCCAACACCATTCGACGCAGTTCCCTAGACTTGTCTGCCGGCAGTATCGATACCCGAGAATCCCAAGTGCGGGTTCGGACCCTCGGCCAGAACTACGACCAACAGGATTTCGAAGAGATCGTCCTTCTCACAGGGAGTGATGGCACGGTTTTGCGCCTTGGCGATGTCGCCGAGGTGCGCGACGGATTTCAGCAAACCGACCTGATTGTCCGGCATCAGAACCATCCCGCGGTATTCGTCGAGGTCTATCGGGCCGATGGTGAGCAAGTGATGGATGTCGCCACAACCGTCCGAGAACACTTGACGAACGAGGTGCTCCCGGCCCTGCCAGATGGTGTGGGCATCACCATCTGGAACGATGAATCCCAAGACTACGAGGAACGCGCCGATATTCTGCTCAAGAACGGTATTCTGGGCCTGTTGCTGGTGTTGATCGCCCTTAGCTTGTTTCTCGAAATCCGGCTGGCACTGTGGGTCGCCGTCGGTCTCGCCGTTTCGGGGATCGGCGCTCTCGCCGTCATGCTGGTACTCGACTTCGCTATCAACACTATCAGCCTGTTCTCGTTTGTCCTCGCCATTGGCATCATCGTTGACGATGCCATCGTCGTAGCCGAGCACATTCACTATGAGCGCAAGCGGGGAACATCCGGGGTGGTGGCGGCGATCCGCGGCGTACAGCGGATAAGAGTGCCCTTGACATTCGCGGTCCTCACTTCGGTGGCGGCGTTCGTCCCGCTGCTCTTCGTCCCCGGAGGCATCGGGGAGGTATGGTCAGCACTGCCCGTCATCGTCATCGCCATGCTGCTGATTTCTCTGGTCGAATCGCTATTCGTGCTGCCCAACCACCTGTCCCATCTGCCCGGCCCGGAATGGGTGCCAACGACCGCCTTGGATCGGTTCTTCGCACGGATCCAGAATCGCGTAGATGTGCTGCTGAACAGGTTCGTCGAGGGTCCGTTGGATCGCGGGCTGCGGTTTGCGACGAATCAGCCCTTGGTGACGATGGCAGGAGTTTTAGGACTGCTCGTACTGAGCATCTCCCTGATACCGGCGGGTATTGTCCCGACTAATTTCGCTGGTGTGGTTGAGGGAGATTTCGCAACAGCCACTCTGGAAATGCCGGACGGGACGACCGCACAGCGGACGTATGAAGTAGCGCAGGAACTGGAGGAGGCCGGCCACCGGGTCATCGAACGGCTCGCGCACGACCGGCCTGAAGGTGCGCCCCCGCTGCTGTCTGGCGTAATGGTGACTGTCGGCCAGCGGCCGCGGATTCAGGGCGGAGGACTAAACCCTGCGGCAACCCTGAATCCAGAAGCCAATATCGCTACCATTGAATTCAAACTCCTAGGCGCACAGCAAAGACATATCTCCACCGGAGAGTTCGTGCAGGCCTGGCGCGAAGAGGTGGGCGTCCTGCCCTATGTGCGCGGCATCATCTTCAGCGGCGAGATCATCGACTTTGGCAATCCCGTCGAAGCCGTGCTGTCACATCCGGATCCGGAGCACCTCGCCCGGAGCGCAAACTCTGTGATTGATGGTCTCCGTAGAGTGGGAGGCGTCTTTGACATACGCTCGGATCACACCCTAGGCATCCCGGAAATTCAGCTCGAGCTGCGGCCGGAAGCGCGAACCCTCGGTCTCACGCTCGACGCCTTGGCCGGGCAGGCACGAGCCGCATTCTTTGGCGCAGAGGCCGTCCGAATACAGCGGGGTCGGGAGGAGGTCCGGGTCTATGTGCGCCTGCCCTCCGCTGAACGGGAATCCATCACCGATGTCGAAGGATACCTGCTCCGTACGCCGAGTGGTGCCGAGGTCCCCCTAACTAGCGTGGCCTCGCTGAACTCGGGCACGTCGCCCCCCGCCATTCAGAGGCGGGACGGTCAACGCGTCGTCACAGTCACTGCGGATGTAGATCCCGCGGTGATTTCCGGCGGGGAAGCCAATGCCATCCTCGTCAATTCGATCCTTGCGGACCTCACCGCCGCGAACCCGAACCTAACGTACATGCTTGGGGGCGAACAACAACAGCAACTCGAGTCCCTAGATGCGCTGTATCGCGGGTTTGCGATTGCCATGCTCATGATTTTCGCGCTGCTTGCCATCCCTCTGCGCTCCTATACCAAACCGTTCATCATCATGGCCGTCATTCCGTTCGGGTTCATCGGCGTGATCTTGGGTCATCTGATCTTGGGAATCGCGGTGAGCGCACAGTCCTTCATGGGCTTTTTCGGCCTCAGCGGCGTGGTCGTGAATGATTCCCTAGTCATGATCGACTTTATCGACCAGAAACTCAGGGAAGGTACTTCTGCGCGGACCGCGATCATCGAGGGCGCGAAAGGGCGTTTTCGTCCAATCATGCTCACGTCCGTGACGACTTTCCTCGGCTTTACACCCCTAATTCTCGAACGTGCCATTCAGGCGCAGTTCTTGGTTCCCTTTGCCGCGTCCCTCGGTTTCGGCATTCTCTTTACGACGGTTATACTCATGCTGGTCGTTCCTGCTCTTTCCACCGTCCATCTACGTTTGCTTGCTTCGAGTTCAGAATAAGACTTGCCCCCCTAAGCCGAAGAGTTATGTACATTTAATACAGGGATCGAGATAATGCCGGGAGGTCAAGAGTTATGACTGTTAAAGAGCGTTCGACAACCCAACCGCTCAGTTTGCCCGCAGAGCTCATCCTGATGCTGCTCAACGAGGAGAACGGCTACTTTCATCAAGTACCCGGCTGGAATCTGAACTGCGCTGTCATCGGTGCAGTATTCGCGGAGCTTTCCCTTCTGTCGCGCATCGACACGGACATGGAATCTCTGTTCCTTGTTGACCCGACAGAAACGGGCGACCCCGCCCTAGACCCCATTTTGCAAGAAATTGCCAGCGAACCTGTTCAACGGAACGCCCAGTACTGGATTGAACGGCTCGCCTCCCGTGCGGAGTCGGTCATTGATTTGACGCTGGATCGCTTAGTCAACCTGAAGATCCTCGATTGCCACGACGGCGGGTTCTATACGCTGGCTCGTACTGGCTGGCAGACGGAACTGTACAGCAACTCCATAGAAGATACGGCAGGTGAGTTTATCAAGTTGCGTATTATGAGGTATATCTTTACCGACGCGATACCCAATCCGAGAGACATCATCATTATTTGCCTCGTCAATACGTGCGACGTTTTTCGCTTCATATTCCAACTTGATGACGAGTCAGAGGAACGCATTGAATCCATCTGCCAGATGGATTTGATCGGCCGTTCCATAGCCGCTGCGGTCGTACACAACCAAGCCGGCCCATTGCTGCAACGTTCCCACCTAACCAAGCAAATTCCGACTGTCCCGCTACGTCAGTTGCTGCTCAATCCCCATGTGCGCGATGGCAATATTCCCGCACTATTTGCAGATCTTACACAAGAGTATGGCCCGGTGTTCGAGATCCGTCCGCCATTTGCACAACCCCTGACCTGCCTCGCCGGACCACAGGTAAATCACTGGGCGCATCGACACGGGCGGATGTACCTGAGGTCCGGAGACTACTTTGCCGACTTCGAGAAAGTCTATGGTGCGCATGGCGTATTACCCTCCATGGATGGCACCGATCACTTCCGGCTTCGCAAAGCTATGGGGCCAGCGTATTCACGCGGGAGACTGGCAGGTCAGATGGACCAGGTCTTCCATCAGGCCCGTAAATATATGGCAAACTGGACAGTTGGTGACTCATACGCTGCAAAGCGCATGTGCCGACGGATGATTAACTCGCAAATCTCGCCCCTCTCCGTCAGCGTTGATTCGCAGGATATCATCGACGATCTAATGACCTACAAAGAGCGAGCACTCAACACCCACATCGTAAAGATCCTGCCCAAATTCCTGCTGAATACCCCGGGGATGAAACGCCGGGCAAAAGCCGTAGATACGTTGCTGGAACGGGTGCAGAGTATCCATACACCCGCCCAGCGGGCCGGTTGCCCGCGCAACCTTGCGGATGACTGGCTAAGCCTGCACGCGAGCGATCCGCAATTGGTGCCGGAGTCGAATCTGCGTTTCGCCCTATCAGCAGCGCTGATTGCCAGCGTGTACCTTGGTGATGCGCTTAGCTTCGCGGTGTACGCCATGGCGTCACAGCCGGCGCTTTGCGAGAGAATCCGCCGTGAAGCCGATGCCCTGTTTGACAACGGCGACCCGGATGGCGAGGCCTTCACCCCATCTGCTATAGACGTCACGCACCGCTTCCTCATGGAGTGCTTGCGCATGTACCCCATTGTTCCGATGTCTCTGCGAAACGTGATGAATGCGTGTTTGGTTGAGGGCTACGAAATACCGGTGGGGACACGGGTCGCCATTGCCCAGACGGCTCCGCATTACATGGACGACGTCTTCCCAGACCCGTTCACCTTCGATATTGATCGCTATCGGCCGCCACGCAATGAGCACCGCAGTCCCGGCTATGCGCCGTACGGGCTGGGCACGCACACCTGTCTCGGCTCGCGGTGGATGGAGCTGCAACTGGCGGTCAACGTGCTGATGATCGCGCACTACTTTACGCTCGAGGTGTTTCCCGCGAATTACAAGCTCCGGTTCGATCCGCTGCCGTCGATGAAACCAAGCAAGAAGCTGAAGTTTCACGTCGCCGAGCAGCGGCGCGAACTGCCCGCCTGACGTGCCATGACAAAGACACGGCTGTGGGTCCGACCCCATCGCCATGCCTCACCAAGCCGGTTGATTGCGCTGCATCTCCCATTGCTCTGCGTACCAAGCGGCCGACCAGAACGCCAGCGTCGGGTGTCGAAGCCATTCAAACGGCGATTTTCGACAGCGAAATATGCCCCTTAAAACAGAGGTCCACATCGCTGCCGGGTTGCCGCCAGCGCTCTTGATAAATTCCGGTGTATAGAAAGCCGTCGTCGGTCTGCGAGAATGCGGTTTTGTGGGGACTCGTATCCACCGGGGCGTGTTTGGTCTCCAAGCATGTCCGGCTGTGTTCGGGATGGGGCAGATTTACGTTCAAAAAATATCCAGCTTCCAGCGTCCCGTTCAGCACGTCATCCAAAACCGGACGCAGCCGTTCGGCGGCCAGCGGCCAATCGACCAACCGGCCCTTTACGGTATAGTGGGACAGGGCGATAGCCTTATACCCGTGAATAGCGGCTTCCCTAGCGGCGGCTACCGTGCCGGATTCATACACATCCACCCCAAGATTGCCTCCGTGATTAATCCCGGAAAGCACCCAGTCTCCGTCGGACGCTAGGCAGTTGAGCGCCAGACGGGAACAGTCGGCCGGCGTGCCCCATATCCTGTAGCGTTCTTCTGCCAGTTCGTCCACGCGAATGGGCCTATCGGTTGTCAACTGATGTCCAACGCCGGACTGAGGCTCGGCCGGCGCGACAACGACGACCTTGCCCCACCGAGACACCAAACCGACTAGTGTCTGTAAGCCTTCTGCTTCGATGCCGTCGTCGTTGGTAACGATTAGTTTCACTGTTGTTTATTTACTCTGAGATACCGATTGCAAGCGGCCTACGACCCGTGGTCATGGATTCCTCAAGCCAAGCTCTACAAGCCAAGCATTGACCTGTCCGAAGGCGTCCTGTTGCCATTGATCCGCAGTGCGCTCGCCGAGCGCGTCGGAACCTTCCACGAATTTCCGCACACTGGTTGGTCCGAAATCATCCACGTCGCGGAATTTTCCCTCGATCAGTAGATAGCCTTTTCTCGCCGTATCGACTTCAAGGAGTGGGGTCGTTGCCGAGACCAGAGCGTCCAGCCCGCCCGGAAAGTAACGGATGGAGAAATAGATGTCGTAGGCATCTTTTTGTTTTAGACGATTGGCGATGGCGTATCCTTTCATGGCCAACAGCGCCGGGATCGATGCCACGGCAATGTGCACGCTATTGCGGCCTCCGTCTGGCATTTCGCCCTCAATGGGGATCATCTGGTAGGATTTGAGCGCAAGGTCGGCACCATCGGCGCGCTGTACGGCGAACTTGTCGATAATGGGTGGGGTGTTCTTTGCGATTTCGACTTCGCGCGGCATGAGAAAATCCACGACGACGTCGATGTCAGGCCCTCCATCGCGGGCAGACACAGTACGAACGAGCTGAAAGCGGCGCATATCTTCCCGCTGATTGTATCCTTGCTTCTGAAGGGACTCGACGAGCTGGGCGTATTCGCCATCGCCTAAAGCCTCGGCGTCGAGGCTGAGATCCACATCTGCGGTGCCAATATGGTGCATATCGGATTCGCTCAATAACAGCCAGGGAACAGCGCCGCCGATCACCGCGAACTTGCCTTTAAAGCTGCCTAGGATCTGCCCGATCTCGACCAGTACGGATTTGACCGCCGCTGTGGTGCGGTCATCATAGTCGTTGGCGGACTGAGGTTCTACTGTACTTAAACTCGACAGGTATGGATAGAAAAAGCACCGGAGTTGCTCTATATTGCTTAGCGTCGTACCGACCAAAGCACCCTCTAAGCGGGAGCAACTCCGATGCTGGCTCTGACTCGTCTGCCATCCAATGTACGCTATG
>JAJEFJ010000021.1 GCA_022820485.1 Candidatus Latescibacterota bacterium | reverse complement strand
GGTGATGCGCAAGCTGCTCCTGCTGCTCAACGCCATTGCCCATCGACGAACCCCTTGGGTGCAACACCAAGCCAAAGCAGGCTAAAAAAGGCTTGACACACAACACAGATACTCCCGCGCAAGCGGGAATCCACGCCGTCGACCCCCGCCCGGCCCGCTGGACGCCCGCTTGTGCGGGCGTGACGGAACAGGAAGCAGTAGTGCGTAACATCAGTTAGGAATTAGGAGTTGGGCTATGGCCAATGGGAAATGCACACTAGCACTGGGTTTGGGACTTGGGTTGTGGGGGTTGGTTGGGGCGCAGAATCACGCCTTGCGGTCCGACCACGTGATCGTAAACAGCCAAAGACACTGGGATAATTGGGCTTTTGTCGAGGGGACGCTGGAGGTCTCTGTTGGTGGGGAGGTTGTTCCAGCCTTCGTGCCCAAGGATCACAACGCCGTAACGGACATCGTCCAACACCTGCAACGCCTCGCCGATAACGCGACCATCCTCGACGCGATCGAAGCCGGTACCAACAAGGCGGCGGTCGCCAACCTCTTCGACGGCGACGAAACGACCTATTGGGAGCCAGACCCCGACAGCCCATTGCGGGACTGGTGGATCCAGGTCGATATGGGACGATTGATCAATGCCACGCGAGTCGGGTTGCAATTCGTGCCCGAGGGGCAGGGCGATCCCTTTTTGCAGTTCGCGGTGCTGACGGCTGACAACGCCGATCAGGGCAACAAGATCGCGGGCAAGGTGCCCATGCACTTGGTGTACCGGACGCCAAGCGACAACAAAAACCAGCGCGAGTTCGAGTTCGACCTCAACCGAGGGGAGCTGATCAACCCCACCCCCGGCGTGGATTTTGCGGGCGATATGGTGCGCTTCGTGCAAGTCGTGGTCACCGAAAGCGATGGCGCGCGCGCTGTGGAGGTGTCGGCGGAAGAATACGAAGCGTTGGCCAGCCGCGACAAGGGAGACGTGGTCTTCTACAAGCAAGTGGGGGAGGGGGAAGTGGAGGTCGAGGAGGCGATCTACGAGGCGATTGACTCGCAATTGCGCGGCCCGGTGCGCTATTATCGGCGGGAGCGACCGCGCTTGGCCGAGTTGGCCGTCTATGAGGTGGGCAAGAACATTTCGCAGGGCATGATCCTCGACCGCAATGGTAGCGCCGAGAGTTCCCACGATGGCTCTGTGGGCAATCTAGTAGATGGGGAAGGCACCTATCTGACTTTCAATCTCAAAGCCTTTCAGACCGGGAACGTGGAATTCGGCGAGCGCTTTTTGGAGTTCGATCTAGGCGCTTCCTACTGGATCGACACCGTGCAGCTATGGTACAGCCTCAGCGTTGCTGGTGGCCGGCTGGCTGGAGCCAGTTTTCACCGCTACGCAATCCAGACTTCGGACGGCACTCCCGCTCCCGGTGGCGGTCGGCTGTGGAGGGTGCCCGAACAGGTCCGCGGCCTCGGCAGGGCGTATGAAGTCAATACTTTCCAGCCGACGTCGGCTCGCTTTGTACGCATAGCCTATCCCTTTTCTAGCAGCGAATCGGGTCGGGAGGGGAATAAAGCGCGCGTCCGCGAAGTGCAGATCTACGGCGAAGGGCACCATCCCGAGGTGGAGCTGGAGTCGGGGTTGATCCCATTGCAGGGGGCCAAGAATCTAGTGTCGATCGAATGGGAGGCGGACACGCCCCCGGGTACGTCGGTGCAAATCCAGACCCGCACTGGCAATGAGGTCGCCGAAGCATATCGGTACTACGACAGCGGCGGCGTGGAAGTCTCGGAAGGCAAATACGCGAAGCTAGGTTTTTTCAAAAAGGGCCGGATCGACACCCTGCAAATAGCCGGGTCCGACTGGAGCAACTGGAGTGCGCCCTACGCGCGTTCCGGCGACCCGATTGCCTCGCCCAGCCCGCGCCAATACCTGACCTTGCGCGCTCGGTTGACGACCACAGACCCCATGCACGCCGCCAGCCTGCACTCCATTCGCTTGAACTTCAATCCACCGGTGGCGAAACAACTACAAGGCGAACTGGATATCGGGATCTTTGAGCGCTTGGGTGCGCCGCAGGAGGTTTCGCTATTTGTCAAGCCGACCTTCGCATCGCAGGATTTGGGCTTTGACGAGATCCTAGTGCGCACCCCGCCAGATATGTCGCTCGAATTCGGTGCGTTGCGCTTGGGCAGCACGGCGCAGTGGGAAAGCGGCCAAGCCGAAGAACTGGCCGGGGTGCAGGTGGTGGAGACGCGCTCGGATTCACTCTGGTTGCGCTTCGATCAGGTGGTAAAACGGGGCGGAGGAGTCGATCTAGTGGAGGTGCGATTTACGACGGCGCTGTTTTCCCCTGGCGTAGTGCTCCAAGCGGCGCTGGGCAATTCGTCACTGGCCAACTCGTGGCAACAGGTTGACCCAGCGGACGTGACCGAACTGGCCCAGAGCCAGGGGTTGCAAATCCTCGCTTCGGTGCAGGACAACAAGGTCCTCGGCGATCTAGGCATTCAGCCGGGGGTAGTAACGCCCAACGGCGACGGGGTCAATGACGCGCTAATCATTGATTTTACCGTGCGTCGGTTGAGTGGTGCGCGCCCGGTCAAAGTGCGGATTTACGACTTAGGCGGGCGGCTGGTGCGCCGCCTCGATACCCAGAAGTCCCTAGTAGCCGGGAAATACGCGCTCGACTGGGCGGCCGATGACGAGCAGGGGCAACTGGTGCCGCCCGGAATTTACATTTTGCGCATTGACATTGATGCGGATTCGGATCGCGACGTGCGGCAAACGGGAGTCCAGCGCCTGCTGCACGTGGCGTATTGACCAACTCGCGGAGTTTTCCAGAGGTGCTCTTTCAACTATTGTATCGCACCTTTGGATCGGCTGAACTTGTCCGAGTGTGCCGACTACTCCGCGACAAACTATAAGTACAAAAAGAGGGTTTGATAATGAGTGAGCAATTACCACCGGAGCGCCCGTATCCGTTAGATCACGAAGGACGCATCGCCCGGCTGGAGGGCATTGTCGAGCAAGTGAACGAGCGGCTGGGCCGCGTCGAAACCAAGATTGACACCACCCGTGCGGCACTCGAAGCCAAAATCGACTCCAACTTGCGGTGGATCATAGCTCTGCAAATGGCAACGTGGGGCCTGATTGGGGCCTTAAAGCTGTTCGGTTAGCGGGCGATAGGAGAGGGCTGTGTTGTATCCGCGTGCGAAGGCGCTGGTGTTGGTATTGTTAGCGATTCAGAATCTAGGGGCGGAGCGCCGCACGATTGTCATCGGCGGTGAGGACGGTTTGACATGGGAAAGCGGTGGCGGCACTATCGCGGCTTTGATACAAACCGGTCCGACTGAGGTTGAGGTTAGCAACACCCCAGGCAATGTGCTCGAATTTGACGCCGATGGCCGGGTGGGCTGGTTGTCGCCGCAACAGGCGGATGAGACCGTAAACATCGCCTTGGGCCTCCTCGACCGGGGTGGTCGTCTCGGTGCGCCGACTATTTTGTCGCAGGTCATAAAAGACCAGCTAATTTTTATGATCGACGACGATCCCACGACTGCCTTTGAGCGCAAGACGGCTCGCGGGGGAAGTCAAGTCAACTCGCTTGGGGTCATCATGGATTTCGATCTCGGTGCGCGGTTCGGCGTCGAGCGCATCCAGTTTTTCCCCCGCAACGCACACCCGGATTTTCCCGCCCCGGATTTCCCGTTCCAGAACGATTTCCTGCGCGGCTTTGAACTGCTGCTCAACGACGGCAGCGAAGAAACGCAAGTGGCCAATCAGCCGGTGCTGACCACCGTCGAACTGGAGACGGAAAACGAAGAGCCGGTCGTCGAACTGACCATTCCGCCGCAATACGTCCGCTATATCCGCCTGAAATCGCAGACCACCGTGGGATTTGAGGTTGCGGAATTCCGCGTGTTTGGGTCCGGTTTCGTGCCCCGCGCCGACTACCTTTCCAACATTTTCGACTTCGGAGAGGAATTGGCGCTGTGGGGCCGCATCCGCTGGGAGGAGGAGCACTTCGGTACAGAGCGCCTGTCGCGCTTGCTGATCAGTTCGCGCAGCGGCAGGGACGACACGCCATTGGAATTCACCCGCCTGCATCCAAGTGGGGAAGAGGTGCCGTGGCGGGAAGGAGCGGTTGCGAATACGGCGACAGGCGATGCGGTTGACTTGGACGCGATTGACGATGTTGAAGAAGCCCTCGACCTCTTCAACGCCCTGCCCATTGACGAGCGCAATCAGGTAGCGTTGACGCAGGACGAGTACGACGATTTGCGAAGTGCGGATAAGGGCGATGTGCGCGACGACTTAGTCGCTTGGAGCCGCTGGTCGCCGCCGTATAAGCTAACTGCCGCCAATATCGGCGATGACGAGTTGGGCGTACCCATCCTGTCGCCCGGCCCGCGCCGCTATTTCCAGTTGAAGGCCGAATTCGACAGCCAAGACTTGGAATCCGCCCGGGCATTGGGTGCGCTCGCCTTTACGGTATCCAATCCGCCGCTGACCGAGCGGATTATCAGTGAGGTCGTCCCGCGCCAAGTCGAGCTGGGCGTTCCGGTGTCGTTTACGTATGCCGTTCTGCCGACCAAGATGCGCCTCGGCGTGGATTTGGGTTTCGATGTGTTCGAGATCGCCACGCCCGTGCGCTCTGAAGAGGTCGAGACCATTGAGGTGATGCACGCAGACGGTCAGGTGCAAACGGCGGATTTCACGGGCGTGGATTTGACCAATCTGCCGGTCCAGGACGACAGCGGCCTCTTTGCCGTGGAATCGGTGACTGAGCGGCACCTGCGGGTGCGCTTTCCCGCAATCACGGAAAGCGATTTGGCCGTCGGCCGCGCAGCAGTGCTCAAAATCCGCTTCAAGTGCCGCGTGCTGCGATTTGGCACGACTTTTACTGGCACGGCTTGGAACAGCGCGACCGACGACCTCGGCCAGCGGGTCATCGGCGGTAATGCAGCCGATTTAGGGGCAGTGGACGACGATCTAATACCCATCGGAGCCGCCGATCCGAACGACTTAGCGGTAAGAGTGCCGTTGGCGGGTGGCCGCCTGATGATCAACGTCGCGGCCCAACCGCGCATCTTCAGTCCCAACGGAGATGGGATTAATGACGAGACGCGGATACACTGCGATTTGGTGCGGTTGGTCGATGCGGCGCCGCTTGCGGTGCGCGTGTTCGATCTGGCTGGCCACCGCGTCCGCACGCTCTTTGCCGGCGAGCAAGGCGGCGGGAGTTTTTCGGTGAAGTGGGACGGCACCAATACTGCCGGACAACAGATGCCCCCGGGTATCTACCTCTTCCGCGTCGATTTGGCTACCGATGCTAAACAGGAAGCGGTCGTGGGCGTCGTCGAGATGGTTTATTAGTGGATGCTTCGCTGCGCTCAGCATGACTAGGAAGATTTGTTTTCTAATGGAGGGATTTAATGGGCAGAACTAGGGGGATACCCGCTTGGCTGGTCCTCTTGGCACTGGTATTGTCGGCGACCGCGGCGACCGGCCAGTCGCTGGACCGTCGTTTCGGGACCCAGCGCGGGGCCCAACCCACCTTTGAGCCGCGCGGCCCGGGCGTCCTCTTCGATGCGCTCGATCCGGCGCTCAAGAAATGGTACGTGCCGCAGGAGCTATACGTCGATTACGGTTTTCGCCAGTGGGAGTACTCGAATTACGCCAGAGACTTGTACCAGCGCTACGTCAACACCAACCGCCAGGGCGGGCCGTTTTACGACCTGTATGGGAACTACCAGACCTGGGGCTGGCTGGTTTTCGATTGGAACCAGACGCAACCGGGCCAATTCGGTTCGTCGATATACAAAGACCCCAGGTTCAATTCGTGGTTCAACGCCGTTACGGTCTCTGCTGATTCGCGCGATCAGTACTACTTGGCGATAACCATTGGCGAGCGCATCCGCACCGCCTTGACCCCGCTGACCTTTTCAAAGCCGCGTTTCAACGGCATCCAGATGGACTTTGCCGCGGACAAATACGAGGCGACGCTGTTGTTTTCCCGCGCCAGCGAGGCGATCCTCGGCACCACCCCCGCACTCCAGCCCAGCACCTCGACCAACGCGACCAATATGATGGGGGGACGGGCCACGGCACAGGTAGGGGATTTTGTCAAGGTTGGCGCGACTATGGTCAATGCCCACCACTCGCAGACGCTGGCCGAGGCATTTGAACGCAACCCGTTCATCGGCACCTTGGGGGCCGGGCAAGGCAGCGACCCGATTCGGGTCCTCGCTGTGGTGCTGAGCGACGATTCACCGGAAGACGGCCAAGGCGGTGCCGCGTTGTTTGCCCACGACATCATCATTACGGCCGAGGATTTCGACACCAAGAAGCGCACGAAATTCCGCTTGCGGGAGGTGGTGGCCGATCCGACCAAATGGCCGGTGATTACCGGCGGCTTCCCACGAGAGGGTTTTTTGGCCGCCGACGGCGAGGAACAGATCGTCATCAACTACGACTTCACTGACTTGGCGTACATTGGGCCGCGGCCGACCGAGATAATCGATATCCAGTTCGATCTCGTGGTGGCCAACGACTACAAGATCCAGGTTTGGTCCGATCGCCAGATCGGGCGCGGCAGCTTGCCCAGCCCGCCGCTTACGGGTTTGGACTTGGCACAGGCAGGTGCCGTGCTGTTCGATGTCCGCAGCGCCGCAGGCAATGTAACGGACAATTCAAATCAGCAGCGCGTCGTCTTTGACTACGGCCTGCCATCGGCCAACATGGTGTTCGGATTTACCCTGGAAGTGTTGCAGTTGATGGGCTTTGATGCCTATGCCGAGTACGACATTAATCGCGACTACACCCAGTATCCCAACCTCACGCTCGCCAACGCGGACCGCAACCTGCGCACCCACGCCCGCGACGCCGCAGCTTGGATGATCAACGTTTCCAAGCAAGCCTATCCGTTTTTCTTGTTCGGCGAGGCCTTCAGCATGGATCCCGACTACTCGACGACGGCATATATCGTCGATTCGGGCGGCAACATCTACTACGACGACGAACGCACCTCCATGTATGAGTTTGTCGATGACAACGACGACCAAGACCGCACGCCCGATTGGACCCGCTGGGGTCAGGGTGGCCCCGATGCAATCGTCTTCCCCGGCTGGGACGAAAACAACGACTTCGTCTCGGATTTCAACCAAAATGACAATATCTCGCTGAGCAATCGCATCCCGGACTACGAAGAGCCGTTTTTCCGCTACAACGTCGATCGGCCAGAATTCCTCTTTGGCATTGACCTCAACAACAACAACTGGATCGACCGGTTTGAAAACGACGACTTGCCCGACTATCCCTACCGCAGGAATCACCGGGGCTACAATGTCTATGTCGGCCAACACCTGACGCCGGAGGCGCGATTGACGGTGGGACGACTGCGCGAGGACGAGCTATCCTCCAACCGCCGCAGCCACGCGACCTACGGTGTTTTTACGTACGACCGCGACCACCCGCAATGGGGCCGCTTGCGGTTTTTCAATTCGCTGAAAAAGGTCGCGGACAATATACCCGACGTGCGCCGCGAGCCGACGCTCTACCTGCAAACAATCTCGCTGGCCCTTGTTGAGGACATCCTGCCGGCCAGAGACACTTGGGTCAATGACAGCTACGTGCAGTTCGATTACGAACCGCTCAAAAAGCTGAACGTGATCAACAAATTCAAGTACAGCCTCTTTAGCCAGCGGGGCGAGGCGTTCAAAAGCGGCGATGCGCCCATTCTCAATGAAAGCTCGCAGTTCTTAGGTTTGATCAATAAGGCGGATTACACCCGCAAGATCGGCCAGTTCGTGCTGCAACCGAAGGTGAAAAGCGAATACCTCAATCAGACGGCCTTTTTGCAGGCCGACCCCGACCGCAAGGAGTGGATGGGGATTGGCATTTTGCAGGCGCGGCTGCCGGTGTTGAACAACTCCTTTCTCGAAAGCGGAGTGGAGTATTCGGTTTTCCGCGAGTTGGTCTTGGACGAAGACGCTTTGCTGGACGACGGCCCGACCCAAGACACGGGTGATTTCCGCAACTTGGTTTTGGCCGTGCAGTGGACGACTCTCGGACACTATCTCGGCTACAAGCTCACCACTCAGTTCGGCGTTAGCTATACCAAACGGTGGGATGAGGCCGTGGTGTTGGGTGCCGATGGCCTTGTGAAACAGAGCGAGAGCCGCTCCTTTGGCACGAGCTTTATCTCGGTGTACGCTGGGGTAGAATGACGCGACGCGATCTAACAAAGGGGGCGGCGGTTTGCCTGCTGGTCGGATTGGCTCCAGTGGATGCCCAGCCCGATTACGGCAACCGCTTGGGGACCAACGAGGAGGACCGGGTTTCTTATTACGCCTCCGGTCCACTCATGCAGCAGGCGGCGTTCGTGCCCGCGTTGAAGCGCTGGTACATGCCGCAAGAAATCGTCTCCGAATACCGCTGGCAGTGGGAGTACACCAATTACGCTAGGGATCCCTATCGGCGCTATTTTTCTCCCGGGCAGGAAGGCGACTATTTCTACGACCTGTACGGGCGCTATTTGACCAAGGGTTGGCTGGTGTACGACTGGCGGCAGCGGCAGCCGACCAGCTCGGGAGGCTCGGGCCTGCTCAAGCCGTCCGGGCGCTACGACTCGTGGTTTAGCAACCTGCTCATTGCCACCGATACCAAGGGCCAGCACTATTTGGGGGTGACCATTGGCGACCTGATAAACACCACGCTAACGCCGATGACGTTCCGCAAAACTAGGTTCAACGGGGTGCAATTTGACTATGCTGCCGACCGCTTGGCCGCTACCGTGCTGATGTCGCGGATCAGTCTGCCGGTGCATCAGATCGCTCCGGGCGTGCGCGTCCCCATCGTCACCGAGAATTTTACCAACTTGCTCGGCCTCCGAAGCGAGTGGCAGGTCCTCGACGCCGTGCGCTTGGGCGCGACCTTTGTCAACGCCCACAACGACCGCTCGCAATCCGACCGCGGCGGCAATCCCTTCAAGGGCAAGCTGACTAACGGCCAACTGGAAAATCGCATCAACTGGATCATCGTCCGCATAACGGACGATTCACCCGAGGACGGCGTAGGCGGCCCTACGGTTTTCGACCAAGATATTGAAGTGCATACCCAAATCGGCGGTCGCGACACCGTGCTGGTCGGCAGTCAGCTTGGCTTTTTGCCGCAGGTGGAGGGTGGCACCACGCGCAATGGCTTTCCCGTTGCCGAAGGGGCTGGTAGCGAGGGCGAGATCACCTATCGGTACAATTTCTCTTCGGAAGACCCCGCGGTGATGGCGCTGGAAGACATCATCGACGATGCCGACTTGGTCAACAACATCACCGCGGTGAAGTTCCGCTTCCTACTCAACAACGACTACCGGATCGATGTCACATCGGATGTCCAAACCGACAACGAACCTTTGGGGGCTCAATCCAAGTTTTTAAATGTGGTGCGGGCAGACGGCAACGTCCAAGACAACTCCAATCAGCGGTGGGTCGTCTTCGACTATGGCCTGCCGACGGCGACCCAGGTTTTCGGCTTTAGCTTTGAGGTCAGCGATTGGGCGGGCTTTCGGATGTACGGCGAGTACAATGTCAACCACCAGTTCCGGCAGTACCCCAATATCACTCGTCAGACGCACCACAGCGCGTCCGGCGTGTTGGGGGATGAGTCGGCGACGGGTTGGATGGTCAACGTCGCCAGAGAATTCTACCCCTTCTTCCTGTTTGGCGAGGCGTTTAGCATGGATGCCGAGTACAACACCACGTCGTTTCTCGTCGATCAGGGCGGGCGGATCAATTATAGCGATGACGAAGAGGCGCGGTCGGAATTTCTCTACGACTTGGTCGATGACAACGACGACAACGACATCCGCCTCGACCAGCGGCGCGACAAGGAGGGCTTGGCCGACGGAGCGGTGTTCCCCGGTCTCGACGAAAACAACGACTTTATTTCTGATTTCAATCAGAACAACACGCCAGTGCGCCCCAATTTCATGCCCGACTACGAAGAGCAGTTTTTGCGCCACTACGTCGATCGGCCGGAATTCGTCTTCGCCATTGACTTGAACAACAATGGTTGGGGCGAGCGCTTTGAAAACGACGACGAGCCGGATTATCCCTATAAGCGCGATCGGCGCGGGTACAACGCCTACTTGGGAGCGTGGCTGACGCCGGAGTTGAAGTGGATGGCGGGGCAAGAGCAAGTGCAGCGCTTATCGACCGGCGCAAAGAACCTGACCCGCTATGCCTTGCTGGCCTACGAGCGCAATTTCCCGACGGTGGGAAATGTTGCCTTTTACAACATGTTTAAGCTGGTGCAGGACGACATCGCCGACGATGTGGTCCAGTGGGTGACAGCGCGGCCTGAACTGGGCCGGCCGCTGGACTCGCCGGGGTCAATGCAGCCGGTCATGGATCCGCTGGCGATGCGCGACGCCGTCGTCAATCGGCTGTGGGCTGGTTTCACCGGCAAGACCTACAAGGGCATCAATAGCGAGGGCAAGTTTATCCACGAGTTCATTCGGCAGCGCGACGCCAATGCCCGCGACCGCGCCGGCCGCAAGATCGCCCGCAACACGCGACGGTTGGGGCTGATCAACCGCATAGATTACCAATTTTCGCTGGGCCGGTTGACGGTGCAACCGCGCTTCAAGCACGAACTCTTCATGGACGATACGCCCTACAATATCGACCGCCTAACCACCGCCTCGACCGCCGACCGCCAAGATTGGAGCGGGATTTCCTCGCTCTTGCTGCGGCGTTCCTTTTTGAACCACGTATCGCTGCAGTTGGGCGTCGAGCACCTGATCTTCCGCGATTTTGTCCAAGATGAGACGGCCGCTGGTGGCTTGCGGGTCGGCGATACGACCAGAGATTTCAATGAGACTTCGGTCGCCGTGCAGTTTTCCATCGACAAGCCGTATCTGGGCTATACCCTGCAAACTCTGATGGGGATAAGGGTGAGCAGACGCTATCTGGAGCGCTTTGAACAGCCGAGCGCTCGGGAGACGGGTGCTCTCTCCTTTGTGACGGTATATGGCAGCATCCGCTAGCGCCTGCTGACCGTCGGGTTTGATCCATTCCACCTAAAAATTGTGAGTTGACTGAATCTATGAAAGCGTACCTGTCCCTAGTTTGCAGTGGAATTGTCCTAGCATTTATGAGCTGTACAAAGGATGCCGAGGAACTAGAAGATCCCGTTTTGGCCGAAGTGGGAAACCGCCGGATAACGGCCTCTCAATTGATCGACTTTGAACAGCGCTTGCCAGCGCAGTTAAAGACGAAAAAGTCCGGCTTAGACGGCTATCGCGACTATTTACAGACGATTATCGACAAGGAAATTTTCCTCCAAGAAGCGATCAAAAGGGGACTCGACGAGGCACCGGAGGTGGCGCAGAAACTACGGCGGGAAAAAGCCGAACGGGTGTTGAGCTTGTTGTTCGAGCGCGAATTCCTCGCCAAGGTCCACGTCGGTGAGCAGGAGTTGCGAGCGGCTTACGAGGCTGCGGACAAGGAGCGCGAGGTCAAGCTGCGTTTGATCATCGTCGATACGCAAGCAGAAGCCGAGGAGATCGGGCAAAGCCTTGTCGGTGGCCGGGATTTCGCCGAACTGGCGCACAGCCGATCGCAGCACAAATCGACGGCACCGCAAGGTGGGGAACTGGACGGCTATCTGACTCCCAAGCGCATCCCAATCTACCTGCAAGAATACATAAACGCGCTTGCAGTCGGCGAGTACTCGGAGCCGATTCGTCTGCCCAATGGCCAATTCGGGATCTATCAAGTCATGCACGCCCGGCCCGTGAGTTTTGCCACGGCGAGCAACGAGCTGGAGGCCAAGCTGCGAGAGGAAAAGACGACCGAACTGATAGAGGCGTTCTTGGCGCAACTGCGGGACGATATTGACTTGCAGGCCAACGCCGAGACCTTGCATCAGTTACAGCAGTGGGTTGCGGCAGGGCGCAGAGAATACACCGAGGCCGAACGCGCAGCGGTGCTCTTTCAATTTCGCGACGGCAGTATCACGGTGGGGGACTTTTGGGATTACGCCGCAGAGTTGAACATGGGCTTTTCGGGCGACATTGCCGAGTCGGTGCGGTGGTTTGCCGAGGACGTGCTGCTGCCCCGCACCTTGTTCCTGCACGTGGCCTATGAAAAGGGGATGGACCGCGAAGAGCAGATTGTGCGCTGGTATGAGCGCCGCAAAGACGCGCTATTGCTGTTGGCGCTTAGGCAGACGGCGGTGAAGGACCAAGTCCATATCGAGCCGGAGGCCATTAGGAAACTATACGACGAGCGGCCCGAGTTGTTCACCGCACCGGAGGAGGTTACGCTACAGGAGATCATGGTGCAAACTCGGGAAGAGGCCGTGGAGATCAGAGAGCGAATCGAAGCGGGTGAGGATATGGGAGCACTCGCCGACGAGTACACCTTGCGGACGGCGGGCAAGGGCGCGCAGGGCACATTTCACATCCACGCCTTTGAACAATCCTTTTATCCAGAATTGATCGACGTCGTGCGCAGCTCCGAGGTCGGTCGGTTACACGGCCCGCTAGCAGTGACGGCGCAGGCCGCCCAAGTGGTCGGGCCGGAAGTTATGCCCCGGGGCGTCGAGTACTATTCGGTGTTCAAGGTACTGAAGTCGAATTTCGGCAGCGCCCCCGAGCCTTTCGACACGGCGGCGAAGCGAGCGCGGGCGCTGTTGAAGCGCGCTGAGGAGAGCCGCTTGGCAGATGCGTTTTTAATGGGGCTGCGGCGGGACTACGAAGATGGGGTTGTCGTATATGAAGACAATATCGAGACATTGTTGCCCCAATAGGCAGGTGTGCGTTCGCTGACTTCTAAGCTCGTTCAGCCCGTTACTTGACGAGATGTAGGGGGTATGGCACATTACCATCAGGTCGCAAACTGACTAGGTGCTGACTAATTTGGCAGAAGCCAAAAGAAAATTTTCAGACGGAGTGCCATAATGTCTAAAGTCCGAAAAGAAATGTGGTATAAATTCGAGCAAAAGGAGAATTGCCATGACATATAATATATCTTTCGACGATTTCGTAAACCAACAGATAGCCAAGAAAGAACCACCAATCGACTGGACCCAAAGATGCGATGACTGGAAGAAGCATCTCGATGAATTCTATCAGCTAGCTGAGAGATTTCTACAGAAATACATTGACCAAGGTAAGGTCCATATTACATGGTCCACAAAGCAGCTCGATGAGGAACACATTGGTAGTTATGATGTGAAATCTCTTGAAATCCAGATTGGTACCATCAAAGTCCGCTTTGATCCCATCGGCACACTAGTTCTCGGTGTCAAAGGACGTGTGGACATGCACGGGCCGCGTGGTACGGTCAAGTTTGTTCTTGTCCCGAAAACAGATTCTTCTCCTACGATTCGCGTCATCATTCAAGAGGAATCTAGCGAAGTAAAGGATGAACAGGAACCTGTTGTGGAGGAGTGGGCATGGAAAATACTTACTCGGCCTCCGAACATCAAATACATCGAACTTGAAGAAGAGTCCTTTCTTTCCACAATAATGGAAGTTGCGAATGCCTAGTGCTCGAAGAGTCACGTTTTCTGGAGAACATCTCCCACTCGTTCAGATTGCCCAATATTATAGCGACATCGAAGCATCCGTAAGGAACTACTTTTCTTCTAACAATCTCCACTCAGATGATCGTTTCATAGGTTATACGCAACTGGAAATAGAACTTGAGATGTATTCCGTTCTTGCAGAACATGCACGAAATACATCCATGAGTATCTTGGCCGCTTTAGAAGCAGCTTTCCGTATAGACTTTTTGCAGCGTTGCTATAAAAGACGAAGAGATGATTTATCAAGATCTTTTCGAGAATTGCATCGACAGAGAGGGCAATATGTGCCACTAAAGGATATTTTTTCGCAGTGGAAATCGTATCCGCATGTTCCCCGATCTACCATTTCAGACTTAGAACTTGCCTTCAAGTATAGACATTGGCTTGCACATGGCCGGTACTGGACACCAAAGATCGGCCGAGAGTATGACTATGACCATATCTATGCGCTTGCTGAATCGATATATAACTCATTTCCTTTCGAAACGTGACAGTGGGGGCTACGCGGTTGTTCATGCACAAGGGTAATGGGTTTCCAGAAGCACTCTCATCCGTTTCTGAGGAGAACGAATCGTGAAAATCACCGATGTTGAAGTCATTCATTTTCGCACTAAACACCGCGGCCGGAGTGCTGGCTCGCGCTGGGGCTATGGCGTGTGGATTGACGACGAGGAAGTGGAAGGTACTAGTGCGATCACCAGAATCTCCACCGACGAGGGCGTTACAGGGCACATGCTGGGCGGCAACAAGGCGACTATGGAAGGTGCCATTAAAAACCTGCTAGTCGGCGAGGATCCTCTCAACCGCGAGAAGTTATGGCATTGGATGGATCAGATGTCCACGTTTGGCCACAGCCTCGCTGAACACGAACTCGGCATTGTCGATTGTGCGCTGTGGGATTTGGCGGGGCAAAAAGCTGGTATGCCCGTGTACCAACTTTTGGGCGGCACCCGCGACAAGGTCGAAGCGTACGCTAGCACGTACCCGAACTTGGGCGGTCCCGAGGTGTATGAGGAACTGGCGCGAGAATGCGTAGCGCGCGGTTATAAAGCGTTCAAGGTACACGCCAACATTTGCTGGAATCCGCACACGCGGGAGCCAGCGCCGCAACTGCCGGGATTTCCCAAGGAGGATGTGGAGATTTGTCGCGCCGTGCGCGAAGCCGTGGGCGACGATATTGTGCTGATGCTCGATCCGTTCGGCGTCTATACCTTGGAGGAATCGCTGTGGGTGGCGCGGGAATTGGAAGAATTGAACTACTACTGGTTGGAACACCCGATGGTCGAGACGCGGGTGGAATCCTATCGCCGCTTGACGCAGCAGACCTCCATTGCCATCTGTTCCCCCGAGCACGTCAAGGGCGGTCCCTTTACGCGGGCTGAGTGGCTGTTGCAAGGGGCCTGCGATATGCTGCGCATTGATGTGAATTACGGTGGCATCACTGGCTGCTGGAAGCTCATCAATTTGTGCCAGCTCTACGGCGTGCAATGTGAAATACACGGGGTGGGTGCCCCGCATGTGCATCTGGCCGCGGCCACCCCCGAAGCCACCTGCCGCTATTACGAGCGCGGTCTGTTGCGGCCTGGGCGGGATTACGACGAGAGCCCGCCGCATCTCAATCATATTGTCGATCCCTTGGACGACGAAGGGTGCGTACACGTATCGCAGGAACCGGGATTGGGGATAGCCTACAACTGGGATTATATCGATGACAACAGGATCTGAGCGGAGGAACCGGCACATGCAAAAGTGCAGCGCGGTCCTAACCGTTGGCGTGCTGTGGGCACTGTCCGCGGCCGCACTGGAACGGCCGGATACCACCTTCAAAATTTTTCAGTTCCCCGCCGATCAGATCCCCCGCGTCGATGGGGATGTATCCGACTGGGGCATGGTTCCTGCTGACTACGCCATCGGCATCGATCAGTTGAAAGACACCGTACACAACAGCCCGATTGATACCACCGATCTAGACGTCACCGTGCGCGTCGGCTGGGTCAAGGGGCTAAACCGACTCTACTTCCTCTACGAAGCCTATGACGACTACTGGGATTTTAGCCACCGCGATCTGCACAACGACATTTTGGAGATCGTCGTCGATGGCGATTTGTCCGGAGGTCCTTTGATCCCCCAACTGCGCGAGGACAAGGAGACCAACGGGCTGGAGGGCCTCGACGGCCACTTCAAATTCCACGGCGTCCACGCCCAGAACTACCACGTCCTGACCCCGGCCGACGGCAAGCCTTGGACTATGGTCTGGGGTGCCAATCAGTGGATTTACGAGTTGCCTTGGGCCAATGCAGCGGCGCGCTACGATTTTGCGCCGGGCGACAGCGGGCACTACACGCTCGAATTCTGGATCACTCCTTTCGACTACGCTCCCGCCGACGGGCCGGAGCGCGCCGTGGAGTCGCAGCTCGAAGAGGACGCCTTGATCGGCCTGAGTTGGTGCATCCTCGACTACGACGATGGCGAGGTTAAACAGCAGGAGTTCGAGGGCTTTTGGAACCTATCTCACAAGACGACCATGTACGGCAACGCCTCCGATCTGGTCGGCTTCCGACTGATGCCGCTGGAAAAAGCCTTGCGCGACCCGGTCGAGGCGCAATGGGAATTTACCGTCCTCGATATGGAACGCCGCTTGATCGCTTTCAAGGATTTGTCCTACGGGGATATCCGCTCATGGCACTGGGATTTCGGCGACGGCAACACCTCGACCGAGCAACACCCCATCCACCAGTACGCAGAGCCTGGGACGACCTATACCGTCACGCTCTACGTCGAAGGCCCCGAGGGAAAGGCGCGGATGTCGAAGGTGTGGGACGTGATCGTCCGCTAAAACGGTCGGACTAAGAGTCCTATGAGGCGACTCTGGGGTTGGGGAGGGATCGTCTTTGTACTGGCGCTGAGCCTGCGTTTGGTGCATGTGTTCCAGATGTCGGCCAGTCCTCTTTTTACTATGCCGGCAGTGGACGCGGCTACGTATTCCGAACAGGCAGTTAGCCTAGCCGAGGGCAATTGGTTGGGACGCGGTCAAGGCCCGTTCTGGCAACCGCCGCTCTATCCTTATTTCTTGGGCGTAATCAAGCTCGCATTTCCAGAATCCTTTTACTACGTATCCCGCTTTGCGCAGGCGCTAATCGGTAGCCTTACCTGTGTGTTGCTGTACTTGGTCGGGCGGCGGCTTTTTGGGTCAGGCATTGGTTTGGTCGGTGGCCTCGTTGCGGCGGTGTACGGGCCGTTGATCTATTTTGACGCCCGGCTCTTACCGACTGGTCTTGCCACTTTTTTTGCCCTTGTAAGTCTCTTGCTGTTAATGCACGCTGTCGAGCGGCCGACGAAATCCATTTTTACGGTTGCGGGTTTTGCGCTGGGACTGGCGTCGCTTACTGCGGCGATTCTCGCGTCTTTGATTCCGGGCGTGGCTATCTGGCTGATCTATTGGTTGCGGAAAAAGGCTGCTCCGGCATTCGCTGCTTTTCTGCTGAGTGCAGTGCTGGCGATTGCGCCGGTGACGCTGAGAAATTACATCATCGGTGGGGACTTCGTACCGATCTCCTATAACGGGGGGGTGAATTTCTACCTAGGGAACAATGCAAATTCCGAACAGACGCTTGCTTTGCGTCCGGGATGGGAGTGGGAGGAATTGGTTGCTCTGCCGCTGCGGGAAGGTATCACGCTCCCTTCCGCTAAGTCCCTGTTCTTTTACAGGCAGGCTCTTGAGTACATACAGAATGCGCCTCTCGATTACATGGGATTGCTGGCGGTAAAAACCGTCCAGTTCTGGCGGGGAGATGAAATAGAGCGCAATCAAGAAATGTACTATTGGCGCAAGTATTCAAGCGTTCTCGCGGGTACCTTGTGGAAATGGGGGGTGGCTTTTCCCTTTGGCTTGGTAAGTCCGCTCGCGCTACTAGGTCTGATAGTGTACATCCGGCGGCAGGGTATTACACTGCCGGTGCTTTTCGTTCTCGGCTATAGTTTCGCGGTGATTTCCTTTTTTGTCGCGGCGCGCTATCGTTTGCCAATCGTTCCGCTGTTGATTCTGTTCGCCGCGTACGGGGGAAGCTGGGGGTATGCGAGATGGCGGCAACGACCCTTGCGCCAAGCGCTTTTGCCGACGGCTGTTTTCGCTCTCTTGGTGCTGTTGGTGAATTGGGATCTGTCGCCGATGGATGGGCGCGGCAAGGCCGCCACGCACAACGACTTGGGCAATGCCTACTTGCAACAAGGCCGCTACGATTTGGCGCTGCTGAAATACGAACAGGCCACGCGGCTCGATTCGACGTATTGGCAAGCTTGGTTCAACCTCGGCTCACTGCGGGCGATGCGCGGCGATTTGCGCGGCGCGCTGCCCATCCTCCTGAATGTGTTAGAGCACGAACGGGAGCGCGCGGACGTATGGAGCAATGTGGCCGGCGTCTATGTGGGGTTAGGGCAATATCAGCAGGCGGCCGAGGTTCTCGAACAGGCTGTGGTGGCGGCACCGCGCGAGGACCTATATGAAGCGTTGGAGAATGTGTACGCAATGATGGGGAAGCCGAGGCATGGTGAGCGCGAAGAATAGAGTCTGGTTCTTTCGCTTGGCGACCTTGGCGGTCGGCGCGGCTTTGGTGGTGGGGACCGAGGGCTTGCTGCGGCTCGTGCCGGGATTGGGGCCGTCGCCGTTGGTTGTGACTTTGGCCGAGGACGAGGCTACTGGCGAATCGCTGCGCGCGACGAGTCGGTTTTATGCCCAGCGATTTTTCGCGCAATACAAGGGTCGGCTGGCCGCGGCGGGTCAGATGGGCGAGCACTTCTTTGTCGAACCCGCGCCTGCTAACCGCTATCGCGTCGTGTTTGTCGGCGCTTCCACAGTGCAGGGTTTTCCCCATCCGCGTCGCTTGGCTGCGGCGTCCTTTTTACAGGCAATGCTAGCGGACGCGTGGCCAGAGCGGGAGGTGGAGGTTGTCAATTTGGGCATTACGTCTATTGCCAGTTTTGCGGTGGCGCAGGTGGTGGAAGATGCGTTGGTGCTGTCGCCGGATCTGGTCGTCGTCTATACTGGGCACAATGAATTCTATGGGTTGTATGGGGCCGGGCGGTATCAGCGGCTACAGTACTTTTTGCGGCAACTGCATTTGACGCATCTGGTGGATGGATTGATAGGGGGTATTGGGAGTAGGGACGAGCCGACGGATTTGATAAAAATGGCGGCTGTGCGCGGCGAGGTGCCGTTGCGCGATCCCGGTCGTGCGATGGCGGAGCAGAATTTGCGCGACAATTTGCGGCGCGTGAGTCGGCTCTGCGAACGAGCGCAGGTGCCCTTGGTGCTGTGTACTATCGTGGCGAATGACGCGGGATTTGCGCCGGTGGGATCGACAGAAGGGGACGAGGTGTGGAAAGCGCGGGTGGAGCAGGCGGCGCAGGTATTGACGCGGGGTTACGTTGCGCGGGATGCTGCTGAGGGGGCACTACAGCAATTGGAGCAAGTGGCGGCTCTTTCGAGTGAACACGCTTGGTTGTGGTATTTGCAAGGTCGGGCGTTGGAGCGATTGGGGCGGGATGCCGAAGCGCAGCGGGCCTTTCGCAAGGCGCGGGATTTGGACACCATGCCGTGGCGCGCTCCCACGGCGCACAATGCGGTGATTCGCACAGTTGCCGCAGAGCATGGGGCGGTGTTGGCGGATGTGGAGGCTGCGTTTGCAGATGCTGCGCCCGCTCAGGGAGTGGGTTGGGAGTGGATGGTGGATCACGTTCACTTCTCTGTTGCTGGACAGGTTTTGTTGGCGCGGACTGTTCTTCACAGCGTCGCCGGATTGGAGGACATTGACTTGGGGTTATTGCGGAGTGCGGAGGTGTATCACCGTGATTTGGGCGACCTGCCGGTGGAGCGCGTAGTGGCGTACAACAAGATGGGGGCGATGCTCGCGCAAGCGCCCTTGCACCAATACAATGGGCACAATGTGAGCTATCTCAAGCAACTGGCGGCTATGGAGGGGCAGCGGCTGTCATTGGGGGAACGGCGCGGCGTTGAGCAGTGGACTCAGAAGCAGCAGGGGCCGTTGGTGCTGGCGGTGGCGGATCAGCTTTTTACCGAGCGGGATTTTGCGCGGGCGCAGGTTCACTACGCGGCTGCTCGGCGCGAAGTGCCGTTTACGCGGCGCGGGTTGTGGGCGGCGGTGCAGTGGGGGTGGTGCGTTGAGATGCAGGGGATGGCGTTTACTGACGAGCAGCGGGACGAGGTGCGGGCAGCGCTGAAACAGGCGGGGTTTCTCGCGCACGATCCGGCGGTGGGCGCGTCCTTCGTCGATTTTGTCAAGGGCCAGCTCTATCATCTTCTTGGAGAACGCGATTCGGCCTTGCTGCACTTGGAACGCGCTTTTTTGGCCGAGGATTTTCGTCGGCGCTATGCGTTGAGTTTGTTTCAGGCGTTGGCGTTTGAATTGGTTTGGGCTGGGCGGGTGGAGGATGCGCGGGAATACGCTCGTTTGGTGGGAGGAGAAGTTGGACAGGAGGCGCATTTTTTGCGGATGGTCGAGGACCAACTGAGGCCGTAGCCATAGGGAAGTCCAGCGGCGCTTGAGCGGAAGCCGCCTGTTGGTGATTATTTCCTTCCCCCGTGGCAGTCGGTCTCCGCCTTCGCTGGGTTTATTTTGACAACCTCTCGCGCATTAGATCGCAGTAGTCCAAGGACATATCAATGCCTATGCTGTCCCGGTCGATATCCCTAGCGGCAACTAGCGTGGTTCCCGAACCGGCGAAAGGATCGAGAACCATATCACCTATATCGGTGAATAGGCGAATGAACCAGTTGGGTAGAGAGAGTGGGAATGCGGCTGGATGGCCTTTGTAGCTGCATTCCGTAGATAGATGCAGGACGTTTGTCGGGTACGCCATATCGCGTCCAATCCAGTTTTCGACCTTTTTGCCAAAGCCGTTTTCGTTCTTTGACTCGTCCCTAGTGTAATCGGTTTTCGACAGGTTGCGCAGCCGCGCCGTCTTCCAGTCACCCATTGGCACCATCACGGATTCCTGTCTCATCTTGAACTGCTTGTTGATAGTGAAGTGCAGCAAACGCTCCCACGAATCCCTAAACCGATTGGGCCATTTTCCCGGATAGCAGTTCTTTTTGTGCCAGCAGTATTCTTCAACCCATAGCCAACCCTGTTGCTTCAGGGCCAGTATTAGTTCTAGGACATAAGTATGCCTTTGGCCGCCAACCGCCTTTTCCTTGATGTTCAAAACGAAGGAACCATCCGGCTTGAGGCTCTTCTTCAGTGCCTCCGCCCTTGGCAAGAACCACTGCACATAATCATCTGGATGGATGCCGCCGTAGTTGTTCTTTCTTTGATCGGCATAGGGCGGCGAAGTAAAAATCAGATTGACCGATTCAGCCTTGACTCTGCCGGACTGGATCACTTCTAGGCAATCACCGTGCAGTATCTGGGGATCTTCGATGGATGTTGCCGATTCAATGACTGTTAGAGTGCTCATGCTACCACCTCCCGATATTCTGAATTAAGTTATACATATGTATAGATGACTAGAACCCTGTCAACCTACTAGATTGGTTGTGTAAGAGTTCAGAAAAGGAGGTAGGATATGCTCAAACGCGCAGTGCATCCAGGTGAAGTCCTGAAGGACGAACTCGAAGAGATGAGCGTTACGCCCACGTCGTTTGCACGCCAGATTAACGTGCCACCGAACCGCGTTGGCCAGATCATCGCGGGAAAGCGGGCGGTGACGGGCGACACAGCTTTGCGGTTCGGACACTGGTTCGGGGTAGAGCCTCAATTCTGGCTGAACCTGCAGGCGCAGTTCGATCTAGGCGCATGAATCGCCATTCGCTTTCCAATCTCATCGCTCTCGGAGAGGGCTTCACCACCGAGTTTAAGCGGGCCATGCCGTCCGACCTCGGGCGGGAAATTTGCGCCTTTGCTAACGCTACCGGCGGGGTAATTTTGCTCGGCGTAGCCGATGATGGTGCAGTTTGTGGTATCGCTGGGCACAATCGCCTGAAGTCCGAGATCCAGTCTATCGCCCGCTCCGCCGAGCCGTCCATTAGGGTGGATACCGAAAGCATAGGAGAGGTGCTATGTGTACGGGTGCCGGCTCAGCACGGGAAGCCCTACTCATTTGGCGGCAAGTATTTCATCCGCGAAGGGGCGTCATCGCAGCAGATGTTACGGGATGAGATTCGGGAGTTTTTCTACGCCGAGGGGCTGATCCACTTCGACGAAACGCCCTGTCGGAAGTTCTCACTGGAGAACGACCTCGACAACGGGAATTGGAGGCTCTTTCGTCAGCGAGCGAAGATTCCCGAGAACATGGAGCCGGAGATTGCCCTGCACAACCTGCACCTGATCGGCGAGGATGGCCACATGACACAGGCCGGGGCGTGGCTCTTGGCACAGGACATTCGGAAATTCCAGATCAGTGCAGACTTGGCGTGTGGATTGTTCATGGGGACGACCAAGACGCGCATTTTGGATCGGCGCGGGTTCCACGGCGACATTTATTCGATGATTGATGATGCGGTTGCGTGGATTCTATCGAAGATCAACGTCGAGTACATCATCAAGAAGGTAAAACGCGAGGAACGGCCTGAGTTGCCAGAGGACGCCATCCGCGAGGCGGTAGTAAATGCCGTGGCGCATCGGAATTATCGCTCCACTGCTAGCGTACATGTGTACCTCTTCAAGGATCGACTCGAAATCGTCAGTCCAGGCGGCCTGCCCGCCGGGATGACGGAGGCAGAACTCGGCATCAAGAGCGTCCCACGCAATCCGCTGTTATTCAGCACGTTGCACCGGATGGAAGCGGTTGAGAACATCGGCTCAGGCATTCGGCGGATTCGAGAGCTTTGCCGGGAGCACGGGGTAGCAGAGCCGGTGATCGACGTGTCCGAGCACTGGGTGACGACCACCTTCTTCAGGCCGACTGCACAAGCTGAGGACCAAGTCGGGACCAAGTCGGCACTAAGCCGGGACCAAGTCGAAATCCTCCGTAAGTCCTTGTCTGAACAGCCGATAACTGAATTGATGGTGCTGGCCAAGAGGAGGAATCGCACGAAGTTCAGGGACCAAGTACTCAGGCCGTTGCTAGAGGTGGGGTTGCTGGAAATGACCATCCCCGACAAGCCTCGAAGCAGCAAGCAGAAGTACCGCTTGACCGCCAAGGGCATGGATTTGCTGGCAGAACTAGACGAGGAATAGGAAGGAATCGCCAAGAGCGAGCGGGACGAGTGATTGAAAAGGAGCGTCTAGCTCGCCGCACGCAACGTATACGAATACAGCTTGTCCTCCGGCAAGAAGCTAAACTGGAGCGCGACCATTTTGCCGATCAACGAGCGCACGTCGCCCGAACCACGCCAGCGTACGGGCGTATCTAGAGCGTCTTCAGCAATAGGTTCGCAATCCTCCGCGCCAAAGCCAGCGAATGCCCGTCTGGTTTCATCCTGAAGCTGTACCTTCAAGCCGCCCGTCGGCGATTGCACGTTGACCCGCACCTCTTTTTATCGGTGGGGCTAGTGGATGTGGAATGGAGGGTGAGAGTGATACTCATCTGTTTTGTGTTTGACCTCGTGGAGTCGGCGGATTGTTTGTAGGTGTTCTTGTGTTGGGTGGGGAACAAGAGGTTTGGCGGCATCTTCGGCTACATGAAGCTCTTGGGTTGCATTGAGGTGCTCTTGCAACGCGGTATTGGCCTTATTGCGTGGTTTTAGCGTCGGTTCTTGTTGCCTGGCCGCAAGCAGCCTTTCCATTTCGACCATCATAAGAGCTTGGAGCTTTTCGATTCGTTCAGTGTTGGCTTTATTACGCGATTCTGGTGGCGGTTCCTGTTGCTTGGCCGCAAGCAGCTTTTCCATTTCGACCATTTTGGCTTGGAGCTTTTCGATTCGTTCATCTTGGATTCGTTCAGTGTTAGCTTTATTACGCGATTTTGGCATCGGTTCTTGTTGCTTGGCCGCAAACAGCTTTTCCATTTCGACCATCTTAGCTTCGATCTTTTCGATTCGTTCATCTTGGGCTTGAAGCTCTTGATCTACGGCTTGGATTTTCTGATTTAAGCCTATGGCTTGGTCTTCCTCGGTTTCCTCGGATCCTCCGTTGAGGACGATGTAGGTGGCGAGGCCGAACCAAGCGACGATCATAAGAAAGATATGGCTTTTACGCATAAGTTTCTCCTTTTGGGTTAAGTAACCATAGACGAACTTGAAGAGCAAGATTCCTTTTTCTTGCGCGAGGGAACAGCTCACTAGTCTTGACGATTGACGCACCGTCTCCTTTTTTCGCCTCCATTAATCTTGCCAAGAAGCGCACCCCGTGCAAAAGAAAATCCCCACCCATTACCTCGCCCATCTCAGCGACCGCTACCTCGTGCAATTGTCAGGGTCCGGCCTGAGTTGGCGGTCTATGTTGCTCGGCCTAGGGCTGGTCGTCGCCATCAGCATTGGCAGCCCCTATTCGATATGGATGGTCGGCTCGTCGGAAATGACGTGGTCGTACTTTCCCATTGCCGTGGGTGCGCCGCTGTTTTTCCTGGTCTTGGGCAACGCGCTGTTCAAACGCGCCCTTAGCGCGACCGAGCTGATTACCATCATCATCATGGGGCTGGTCGCCAGTGGTATGCCCATCTTCATGGTCGGCCTGATTCTCAGCATCATCTCCAAGCCTTATTACGGCGCGCTCCCGACCAACCAGTGGGCCGAATACGTCCATCCCTATCTGCCGGACTGGGCCATCCCCGATCCAGCGCACGACGCCATGCGCTTTTTCTACGAGGGCTTGCCGAGCAAAGACTTGGCCATTCCGTGGGGAGCGTGGGCCGCGCCGCTGCTGTGGTGGCTGCTGCTGGTGCTGGCCATTTACTTTGTCGGCCTGTGCTCGGTGGTGGTGCTGCGTCGCCATTGGATGGAGCGCGAGCGGCTGGCCTTCCCCCTGACCGAAGTGGCCTTGATGCTGACTGAAGAGGCCCCGGGATCGGTGTTGCCGCCCACGCTCAAAACCCGGGTCTTTTGGATCGGCTTTGCCGTTCCCTTCGGCCTGATCGCCTTCAATGTTCCCAGCTACTTTCATCCCGGCTTGGCGCAAGTGCCCGTCTTTCAGGAATGGGCCTTTTCCCTCATTCCCCAAGCACCACCCATCAACCTAGTGATGTACTTCCCAGTCTTGGGGTTTATGTATCTGGCTCCGCTGGCCATTTCGTTCAGCGTCTGGTTTTTCCATCTGCTCTACTTGGTGCAATTGGGCCTGATCACCGAAATGGGTCTTTTCAATTTGCGCGCCGACCCGTTTGTGTACGGCGGGACGCCCTTGTCGTGGCAGTCTTGGGGGGCCTTTGTGGCGATGGTGGGGTGGAGCTTGTGGATGGCGCGGAGTCATCTCGCGGCCGTGTGGCGCACTGCGTTGGGTCGCGCCGGGCAGATTGACGACAGCGACGAGATGATTTCCTATCGGGTTGCCGTGGGCGGCGGGTTGGCCGGGCTGTGTTTTATCCTCGGCTGGCTGTGGCGCAGCGGCTTGGACCTGCACTTGGCGGCCTTCTATTTGGCGGCCGCGCTGACGATCTTTTTGGGCATTACGCGGCTGGTGGTGCAAGCGGGTCTGCACTATTTGACGACACCCATGAGTGCCCAAGGCATGGTCGTGGCCGCGGCTGGCTCGGCCTTGGGGCCGCAGAACTTGGTCGCGCTGGCGCTGACTTTTGCGTGGTCTAGCGATGTGCAATCGACCTTTATGCCGTCGGCAGCCAATGCGCTCAAACTGCACGATTACTACACGCATCGACGCAGCGGCGGGTTGGCCCTGGCCATTGGCTTGGCGGTAGTGGTCAGCTTTGTCGCGACCACCAGCTTTATGATCTACTTGTGTTACGACTACGGGGCGAGCAATCTGCGCTCGTGGTTTTTCAATGCGGCTGGTGGTGCAGGAGGCCGAGCGTTCGACTGGGTCGGCGAGCAGACGCGCAATCCCGCGCCCGTTGATTGGGATAAGTTAGGTTTGGCCGGTAGTGGGGTGGTGGGCTATGTGGTGCTGGCGTTTTTGCACTATCGGATCGCGTGGTGGCCCTTGCACCCGGTGGGGTTGGCCGTAGCCTCGACTTGGATGGTCAAGCGGATTGTGTTCTCGGTCTTTCTGGCGTGGGCCTGCAAGGCGTTGATCTTGCGTCTCGGCGGCGTGGCGCTCTACCAGCGGCTCAAGCCGCTGTTTATCGGGCTGGTGGTGGGGTTTTTCTGCGGGGTTTTTCTCTCGTTTGTCCTCGACTGCATCTGGTTTAAGGGGGCGGGGCACCCGATTCTGCATGGGTGAGTGGATTGCCGTATATTGAAATCGCCACTACGAGGAAAGGTATTCGCCGATGAGCATTTCCCACCCCCTGTACGTGACCGCTGAGGACGTGCAGTTCTACCGCGATCACGGTTATTTCGTCTATCAACACCCGCTCTTTCCCGCTGAAAAGTTCCAGCGCTTGCAGGGCTTCTTCGCTGGCTTGTTGGCCGATTTGCCTGCGGGGAAACGACCCGAAGCTATGGACGTGCCGCACTTTGCCCATCCTGAGCTTTTCGAGTGGCTGCTCGCCGACGAGGTGCTCGATTTTGTCGAGGCGTTTATCGGCCCGGACATTGTCTTGTGGTCGAGCCACTTTATCAGCAAGCCGCCCGGCGACGGCAAGCGCGTGCCCTGGCACGAGGACTCGGCGTATTGGAATGAGCGACTCAGCGAGCACGAGGTCCTGACCGTGTGGCTGGCCATCGACGACTCGACGCGAGAAAACGGCTGTATGCGGGTCGTGGCCGATTCGCACCGACACGGCTTTTCGGACTACGTGGAGGTAGATCGCGACACTCACGTCTTCGGGCGGGAGATCGTGGCTGAGCAAGTTGACATGTCGCGGGTCGTCGATTTGGAGGTCCGCGAGGGCCAATGCCACATCCATCACTCCAAAATGATTCACGGCTCCAACCCCAACACCAGTGCCAAGCGGCGCTGCGGCTACACCATGCGCTACATGCCGGCGACTGTGAAGGTACGGAGTACGGGGCCGCAGGCAACGCACGCAGTGTATCTGGCGCGGGGCCGAGATCGGGCTGGCAACGAGTACGGCGAGCCGTGGGTGCCGTTTGCGCCGGGCATTCGCTAAGGAGCGAAGTTTAATTTATTATCTCAAATTAGGAGGTTATTTGAGATATGGAACTATTTCACAAAACCGATTTAGGGGAAATCTACTTGGGTGACGCGCTCGACCTCATGGTAGGTATCGAGGATAAAAGCGTCAATCTGATCATGACGTCCCCGCCGTTTGGGTTGGTTCGCAAAAAAGACTACGGCAATGTCGATGCAGATCAATACCTTGATTGGTTTCGGCCATTTGCCAAAGAATTTATACGCATCCTCAAGGACAATGGTTCTCTGGTCATTGATATTGGTGGCGCTTGGATTCCGGGGCAGCCAACTCGCTCGCTTTATCACTATGAGCTTTTGATTATGCTTTGCAGGGAATTTGATTTTCATCTCGCCCAAGAATTCTTCTGGTGGAATCCTTCAAAATTGCCTACGCCGGCCGAGTGGGTGAACATACGGCGAGTTCGAGTTAAAGATGCGGTTAATTGCGTCTGGTGGCTTTCGCCAACCCCTTGGCCGAAAGCCAGCAATCGCCGTGTTCTGATTCCCTATAGCAATTCAATGAGAGGATTACTTAAAGGTGGATATAAAGCCAAGCTGAGGCCAAGTGGGCACGATATTAGTGAAAAATTTAACATTGATAATGGCGCTTCTATTCCGCCCAATCTCATCGCAATTCCCAATACAGAGAGCAATTCCAATTACTTACGACTTTGCAAGGAGTACGATATAAAGCCGCATCCCGCTCGCTTCCCTGCTGAATTGCCCGAGTACTTTATTAGGATGCTCACCGACAAGGGAGACTTGGTGTTCGATCCCTTAGCTGGTTCTTGTGTAACGGGAGAAGTTGCCGAGCGATTGAAGCGTAAATGGCTCTGCTGTGATCTCGTCAAAGAATACCTTGAAGGCAGTCTTTTTAGGTTTGATACCAAACCTAGAGGTAAAAAGAAAGTGCCTTCCTATAACCTTTGCCACCCTGCTGCGATGTGGAATGGGACTGATAGTGAAGAGGCCCTGTCGGACGATGGGGGGAAGAAAAGACCTAAAAAGAAAACAAAGACCTAGGAAACTATGCCTGCTGTTCCGCCTGCTAAGCTCGTCGATTCCGTTCTTCGCGCTATACAGAAATCAGGTGGTAGCGGTTTCTACATGTCTGAAAAACTGGTTACTCACCCCAGAGAATTCTTGATTCAATACGGCGAAGATACAATTTCGCTTTGGGTCTATATATGGACGCTGACCCCTGGCGGTCGGCCATCTTTACCGAACGAATACAGAGTTCAGATGACCACGGTTTCCTCTCCACTGTCAATCAATCAAAACGGCCATACTGTTTTGATGGGGTATCACGCTGAGAAGGATATGTTTGCGGTCTTTGATATAGAGCAACATCGCATATTCACAGTGGGATCGCCTTCTGTTCAGGTCGATATCGAGGCTATTTATACGGCTATTGGTGACGGCCTCGCCTTTTCCCGAAAAGATAACCAAGAAATAGCCGTTGGGATTCGTCCCGATCAATTCCTGAATTATATGTTTAATGCTGTCTCTCTGCACCAGCACGGAGGGGATATTTCGACATGCACCCTCTTGCTAAAGGCCGCTCAGCTGGAGGAAATAAGGCCGCAAGAAATGGTGAAGCTGGCGAAAGAGCGGCAAAGAATAGTCGAATCGGTAAGTCGCTATGTGCGCGAGTCGAGTTTTCGTCGGCAAGTTATGGATGCTTATGGTAACCGCTGTGCGGTGACGAGAGCGCAACTCAATCTCGTCGATGCCGCTCATATTGTACCAGTAAAGGCCCAAGGGACAGATGATGTTTCTAATGGCATAGCGCTGTCTCCAACCATACACCGAGCTTATGACAACAGCTTGATTTATCTCGATGCAAGATACTATATGCGGCTCAATGAACAGAAAGTAGATGAATTAAAAATCCAGCGACTTGAAGGCGGCCTTGACGATCTGCGTGGTTACTTGGATTCTCAGATACACTTGCCGGCCAATAGAGCGGATTGGCCCGACCTTGGACTTATCGGGAAGGCCAACAAGCTGCGGCGAATAAAGGGCTACTACTGAGCTGCGAGATATTTTGTGGCCCCTATGGACGTTATTGATCGGCCTGAGTGTTACGATCTGACATGCGAGGGGCGTTTTCTGCTTGCCCGCTTGCTGGTGCTGCATCGCCTCGCTGAATCGGGACGCGGGCAAGTTTCTCTTGCCATTCCGGGACGGTGAGATCCGGCAGATCGTCATCGGAATCGAGGTCCATATATGGCTTGTTCTTGGCCATTGGCTTTCCTCATGTTGATCGGTGAGGGCAGGGTATGCGCTAGCCACTGCCGCTAGTTAATACAATGGTCGCTGGAGATGCTTGTCAATTGACGGCTTGTAATGCAGTTTTGCTGAAAATGGATAGGAGCAAACCATGAAAGATTACGCAATCGTCTCACTGCTGCTTTTGGCCGCCTTGCGCGCCGGTGCTGAAGAGTACTGGCCCCAGTGGCGCGGTCCCAATCACAACGGCGTCAGCGAGGCCGTGGACCTGCCGACGACTTGGAGTACGAGCGAGAATGTGGTCTGGAGTAGGAAGCTGCCCTCTTGGAGCGGGAGTACGCCGGTGGTGTGGGGCGAGCGAGTCTTTTTGACGTCGCCCAATACGGGCGAGGAGATCCAGGGCGGCGAAAAACTGCTTTTGGGCTGCTTGTCAACGGCCGATGGCAGCGTGTTGTGGCAGCGCACGCTCGACGAGGGCAATGCCTATTGGCGCAAGCACAACAACACTTCGCCTTCGCCGGTCACGGACGGCGAGCGCGTGCTGGCCGTTACGGGCACGGGGATGATCCGGGCCTTTGACATGGAGGGTGAGGAACTGTGGCACTACGACTTGCAGGCCAAGCACGGCGACTTCGGCCTGATGTGGGGCTACGCGTCCTCGCCCTTGCTCTACGACGGCAAGCTCTTTGTCGAGGTCCTGCATGGGATGAACACGGACGATCCTTCCTACCTGATCGCCTTTGATGCGGCTACTGGCGAGGTTGCGTGGTGGCAGGAGCGGCCAACCGACGCGCCGGGCGAGTCGCCGGATGCCTATACCACGCCTGTGGTACTCGAGCACAACGGCCAGACGCAAATCGTCGTCTCCGGCGGCGACTACATCACCGGCCATGATCCAGCTACCGGCGAAGAGGTGTGGCGGGCAGGCGGCTTGAATCCGGGCAAGGAGCGGAATTACCGGGTGGTCGGGTCGCCGGTAGCGGTTGCCGGGATGGTGTACGCGACCAGTCGCCGCAATCCGGTGCTAGCGTTCCGCGCCGGTGGTACGGGGGACATTAGCGAGAGTCACTTGGCGTGGAAGTGGACGGGGGCGGGCGGACCAGATGTGCCTTCGGCTGTTACCGATGGTAGCTATTTCTACATGGTCGATGATCGCGGGCGAGCCACCTGCCTCGACGCCAAGACGGGTGGGGTGGTGTGGGGGCCGGAGCGCACGGCCCAAGGGACGGTCAGCTCTTCGCTGGTCCTAGCCGACGGCAAGCTCTACGTGGTCAATGAAAATGCGGTGACGACCGTACTGCAGGCCGGACCAGAGTACAAGGTGCTGGCGACGAATGAACTCGACGGGGCCTATACGCTGTCGTCGCTGGCCATCGCCGGGGGGCGGATTTTTCTGCGGACGGAGTCGCACCTGTACTGCATTGGCCAGTAGGGGGCGGTTTGCAAACCGCCCCCTACGTCTATTCGGCCTTCAGGGCTGCTAGCAGGGGGCGGCGCAGGGCCGAGTGACTGGCGACAGCACACGCCAACAGGCCAGCGGCGAAGACCAAGCCGAGCGAGACGCTCAGTGAGGCCCAAGGCAAGGGGGTAGGATCGAAGAGGCGGGGGGCCACGGCGATGAGGGCGGCGACGCTGCCTATCCCCTCGCCCGCGAGCAAGAGAAAGCCGTGTTCGTAGAGCAGCATTGCCCCTAGGCGGGCGCGGCGAAAGCCACAGGCGCTCAAGGCCGCCAACTCGCCACTGCGCTCGAGGACGTTGCGCAGGATGAGAATTCCCAAACCCAGAGTACCCAAGAGCAGCCCGAGCAAGCCCAGCGTCTGAAAGGTTGCTAGGTACGTGTTTTCGACGGCGCGAAAGCCTCGGAGGCGCTCGGCACTCAGGGTGGCGTCGAGGCCGTAGGCTGCTAGTCCCTTTTCAAGCGCGGTGGCGACGGCGGCTGGTTGTGCCGTTTCGACTAGGAAGTAGCCGTAGCCTTCGCGCTCGGGAAAGTGCGCGGCGAAGCGATCCTCGGCAATGAGCAACTCGCTCTGGAACAGACTACCGTCCAACAGGCCGACTAATCGTACGGCCACACCCTCCGCAATCGGGATGTCGTCGCCCAGACGTTTGTGCAAAATCCACTGCGCTGAATTAAAGTCGCCGATGGCCGGGATGATGCCCGGTCCCAAATCGCGCTGGAGCAATTGCCAGGGATTGGCGCGCTCGTCTGGCGTTAGGGGGAGCGTCTGTCGGAAGGCCAAGCCGCCGCGTTGGATGAACTCGTCCGGGGCGCCGAGGACGCGCGGGGTTTGGGGTATGTAGAGGTTGAGACAGCTCACGTCGTCACCGGGCAGGACGCGGAAGGGAAAAAAGTGCGCGGTGCCCAAGTCTGTTGATAGTCCCAATTCAAAGCGACCGTCCGCGCTGTTGAGGTCTTGGTGCAGGGGAATTTCTGCCTCGGCGACGAGTGCGAAACCGCCCGTGCCCGGATCGTCTGCCCACTCGACCTGTCGGTGCGCTCCAGCGGCGACGATGACGAAGGTGGCGCAGGCGACGAGGGATGTGCAGAGGGTGCTGCGGCTTGGTTTGCGGGTGCTGTTGAGGAGACCTAGGCCGAGGTTGGAGTTGAGGCGACCCGCTGTTGGAGCGCGCAACCATACTGCGAACAGGGCCAATAGCGCCAACAGGGCCGCGGTGCCGCTGCCTAAGAAAAGCGCGGCGGCCGTGGTTGCGTCGGCCATACCGGCGAGAACGCTCAAGGTGAGGGCTATGACCAAACCGAGCGCGGCGAGGACGGCGCTGCGACGGCGCGGGAGACGCGGTGCTGTGTCGAGGGCACCGGCGAGCAGGGCGTGGACGGACAGCCGGTGGAAGCGCTGCACGGTGCGCCACAGCGCCAGCGAGACTAGTAGCAGGGTGGATAGATAGCCCACTCCTAAGCTTAACCAGCTAACGTGGAGGGAGAGAAAGGGCGTGCCGATAGCCTCCAACCACAAAGTGTGCAAGCCGACCAGCATTAGATAGGCGTAGAGGGGAGCGCCGACTAAGCCGAGTAGTGCGCCCAGCGCGGCCAAGGCGATGCCCTCGCCTAAGAAGCGTCGGCCTACGGCGGCGAGCGGGTAGCCGGTGGCGAGCAGCAGCCCTGCTTCGCGGGCGCGTTGTTCGAGGCCGAACTTGCACAGCAATACTACCAGTAATGCGGCCGCGGCTATGAGGAAGAGGCTGAAGCCGATAAAAAGGCCGCTGAAGTCCGTGGCCCCGGTTGCGGCCCGCAGGGCTTCTTGGCGGACGGGACGCAGGGAGAAGCCGGTCGCCGTCGGAGACAGGCGATCCAACAGATGTTGGCGAATGGCGGTCCGCAGTTCGACAAGCTCACTGCTCGTTGGCTGGTAGCGAGTGGACGAGGGTGGATAGAAGCGGATGGCTGTTAGTGCGCCGTGGCGGCTGTGCCAGAGGCGCTGGCCTGTATGGGCGGCGACGAAGGCTTTGGGCGCGGCCCCGTACTGGTCCCAGTAGGCTTCGTCCTGCGGGCGGATTTGCCCCATGTCGATGGGGAAGGGCGCATCCCAGGCGGCCATATCGCCTTCTTCCTGCAATCCCGGATAGGCAGGCGTCAGGGTCGGGTCAATGGCCAAGCCGCGCATCTGCACAATCCCTTGGAGGCGGAAGTGGGCTTGCTCGGTCCGAAGTTCATGGCGCGGGCCGACGACGTAATAAGTTAGGGAGATCGAGTCGCCGGGAGCTGCGGCTAATTCCTGGGCCGTCCAAGCGTCGAGGTAGAGGGCGTCGTCAGCGAGGGGCGGCGCGGGCCGTCCGTCTGCAAGGTAGAGGCCGGTGGGGTCGTCGAGAGCGGTAATGGTGGAGTAGGGGACTTGGCGACCATTGCCCTCAATAGCGTTGGCCAGATAGGTCGAGAAGGTTGCGGTTTTGAGGTGTAGGGCGGCGGCGCTGGCCACGGCGGCGGTGCGAATTGAATCGTCGAGGATAAAGCGGGTGCTGGTGAGTTCGATGTGGTTGGAGTGTGGCGTGAGGTCCAGCTTGAGGTCGGCGAGAGTAACATGCTGGGCGAGAGCGCGTTGCAGGTCTTGGTGTTGACTGTTGGGCGCGGCGATGAGTAGGGCGTTGACGCGGTCTTGTTGGTCGAGAGTGCGCTGGAGGACTTGGAGGTCGAGGTATGCGTTGAGCGGCAGATGCTGGTGCGGTCGCAGGCCGAAGCGCCCCGCCCCGCTGTCGGGCAAGACGCCGGTGAGCACCACGCGCAGAGTGGTGACGAGATCGTCGGTGGCGCGGCGGCCAAAGAGGGATTCGCGGTAGGTTGGGCTGGGGCGCTCCAGCGAGAGCAGGACCGCGTCGCCTAGTTCAAGGCCGAGGGCGCGTTGCAGTGAGGCACTGACGACGAGTGCGGGAAACGGCTGGCCGGGTGTTGGTTTGAGCGCGTCGCGCAAGGTGGGGCCGCCCTCGGGAAAGAGCGCGGTGAAGCGGACGTCGATGCCTTGGATCTGCACGCCAGCGGCGAGCGCTTGGGTTTTGGTGTGGCGGGCGCTGCCGTTGAGGAGGATGACAGGTGCATGGCCTATAGGTAGTTCGGTGGTCAAGTCGCTGCGGAAGAAGTGCGCGGCGAGCAGTGCGTAATCGATCTGACCTAGGCGCTCTAAAGCCAAATCGCGCAGGCTGCCGCGCATGGAGTCGCCGACTAGGAGTGCGCCAGTCAGGGCGGTTGTGGCGACAGCGGTCCCCAGCAGTAGCCCTAGGTGAACCCGCCAGTAGTAGATCAGGCTTCGACGCACGTCCCCTCGCGCAGATGAAGGCGGCGGTCGCAGCGCGCCGCTAGCTCGAGGTCGTGGGTTGCGATGACGAGGGCGGCTTGTTCGGCGCGGTGGAGTGCGAAGAGTAGGTCGGCAACGGTGTCGGCTGTCTGGCGGTCGAGGCTGCCGGTAGGCTCGTCGCAGAGCAAGAGACCGGGTTGATTGATCAAGGCGCGCGCCACGGCCACGCGCTGGCACTCGCCGCCGGACAGTTCAGCGGGGCGGTGGTGCAGGCGTTCTGCTAGACCGACGGCGGTTAAGAGGTCGCGGGCGCGCTCGCGTCGGTCGGCTTGGGGCTTCGACGGCTCGGCTGAGCTCGCCGAACGCCTGAGCTTAGCCGAAGGAAAGGCGAGGGTGGGTATTAGGGCGTTTTCGAGGGCCGAGTACTGGGGCAGCAGGTGGTGGTTTTGGAAGACGAAGCCGATGTGCTGGTTGCGGAAGCGGGCGAGTTGGGGTTCGGGAAGAGTAAGTGGGTCTTGGCCGCTGATGGCGATTTGGCCGGAGGTTGGGGGTTCGAGGGTGCCGAGCAGGTGTAGCAAGGTGCTCTTGCCCGAGCCGGATGGACCGATAAGCGCTAGGGACTGGCCCTTCTCGGCGCACAGTGAGACGCCGCGCAGCACTTCGACGGTCTGGTCGCCGAGGGCGAAGTGCTTGCAGACGTCGGTTGCGGCGAGGGCTGGGGTTGCGTTCATGGGACTTCGGCGGGCTCAGTCGAGTCGTGCGCCGCCAGTTTGCGGGTGATAAAGTCCGGGATGGGGATGGCGCGGATGGCCTCGCCCGGGTTGCAGACGCAGCAGGCGATCTTGAGGCGGCCTTGGGCTATGTGTTCGCCGTCGCAGTGGAAGTCGAAGCGAAAGCTGAGAGACTTCTCGCCCTGTTTTTCGAGGTGCACGAGGATGTCGAGGACGTCTTCAAAAGAGACGGGGCGGAAGTACTCGCATTCGGCGGTGAGGCGGGGCCAGCTAATGATATCGCCGTCGCATTCGCTGTGGACACTCAGGCCGAGGCTGCGCCAGAAGGCGTGCTCGGCGGCTTCCATGAAGACAAAAAAGCGCGCAAAGTGGACGATGCCAGCCTGATCGGTATCGGCCCACTCGACGCGGCGGCGGGTGTGGAATTCGACGGACACGTCAGTTGCCGGGGCGGAAGAATGTGACTAGGTAGCCGCCCATAGCGGCCAAGACGATGCCGAGGACAAAGGGCCAGCGCACGGCCGCCCAGCCGCCCGCGGGCGGATGCACGAGCACGGCGACGACTGCGTTGACGATGGGGGCACCGGCAAAGACGATGGACATGACCACGGCCGGCGTCCCCTTAGCACCGAAGGCGAGCAGGACGCCCAACGCGCCGATGGCCCCGGCGATGCCGGCGGCGGTGGACCAGAAGACGCCCTTGGCCGGGTAGATCCAGGTCGCGCCATTGTAGGCTAGGACGATCAGCGAGCCGAAGACCGCGGTAAGCAGATAGGCCAAGCCGACGAAGAGGAAGGCTTTGTAGCGGCCGTTTACCGGGTCGCTCATGGCGATCTGGCCGGTGTGCAGCAGGACGCCGTAGAGGCCCCAACAAGAGACGGTGAGAAGGGCGAAGACGAGCCAAGTCATGGGATAATCCTTTCGCTTGCGCGTTCGCCCATAATGTGGCTAGGAGACTCGCTGTTGTCGAGTGGTCACGCGATCTCGATGAGGTTCTCGAAATGTACGCCACAATCGCAGAGCGTTACGGGAATGTTGAATCGCGTCTCCAGTTCGTCGATGAGGCATCGGACGGGTGCGGTCAATGCGCTGGGGTGGCGCGCGTTGGCGACCTCGGGGTCGAGGTGGTCGCAGAAGGTCAGGGCCAATTGGGTAGGACCGTTGAGTAGGACGGCTGTTTCCAAATGTGGCCAGGAGATCCCCGAGGCTTTGCGCCGCCGTCGCCCGGTTGCTACCCCGTATTCGGCGATGTCCCGGCGGTCTTCCTCCGCTGGTGTCAATTGCAGTGGTAGGGGACCGGTGCCGACGCGGCTGGGCAGTGCTTTGACGACCAAGCAGACTTCTGCGATATGACGCCAGTTGAGTCCGACGTCATCGGCAAAGGCGGCGGTGGTGCAGTTGTCCGAGGTGCAGTCGGGATAGTCGTCGCTCAGGGCTAGCGACAGGTGGGTGCCTTGGCTGCCCTCGACGACGATGGTTTCGCCGCGCAGGCAACTCTCGTTGAGCTCGCGGGCGACATCGGCGGTGTAATCCGCGAGGACGTGCTCGTCGCGGGCTTGACGGGCTTTGCGCAGGGCGAATTCGGCGCGGGCGACGCCGCTGCCGCTGGCGGTGGTGCCGTGTTCCTGTAGAAAGACGTCAGTCGCTTCGCGTTGGCGGTACTCGGGCAGGATCAGCGGGCAGCGGTAATCGACGCGGGTCCGCTCGCGCAGCCTATAGCTCGGGTCTAGTTGGTCTAGTTCGGCGAAGAACTGCTCGGGATCGACGGCGACGCCGCTGCCGACGCGCAGTTGCGTATCGGGATGGAGAAAGCCGCAGGGTAACTGCCGAGTGCGGATTTCGCTGCCGTCGGCAAAGAGAATACTGTGCCCGGCGTTGGTGCCTATTCCAGCTCGGACGCTGTAGGCGGCTTGGTGTTTTTGCGCGAGGAAGGCGGCGACCTTGCCTTTACCCGAATCGCCCCAGAAGGCGTCAACGACGATGATGGCGCTCATGGCGTACCTCCATTTAAAGAGTGAATTGGTTGACGACTCTAACGATAAGCGAAATTGTAGCATAATAAAAATTTATATATCTTATTCTTAGGATAATTGATATAAATAAAGGACTTCGAATGGACCTCTACCAATTGCGCAGTTTCTACGAAATCGTCCGCGAGCAGAGCTTTACGCGGGCGGCCGACAAACTCTTTCTGACTCAGCCGGCCATCAGCCTCCAGATCAAGGCATTGGAGAACGAACTGGACGAGATTCTACTTGAGCGCAATCGGCGGCAGCTCCGGCTGACGCCGGCCGGCGAGATTCTCTTTGCTCATGCGAAAGCGGTTCTCTCGCGGCTGGAGAAGGCGCGCGACGATATTGCGGCGCTCAAACAGGTCTTGCGCGGGCGGCTGGCGATCGGGACTAGCGATACCAACTGCACCTATGTTTTACCCGGCGTGCTCGCCGAGTTCCGCGCTCGCTATCCGGCGGTCGAGTTGGACATCCGCAATCGAATGTCGCCGGAGGTGAGCAACCTAGTGCTCAACGACGAAGTGGAGTTCGGGTTGGCGACATTGCCGGTCAAGCACCGCGACTTGGTCTGCGAATCGCTCTTTGAGCGGCGGGATGTGCTTATTTGTCCCCCGGACCACGTGCTGGGTAAAAGGCGCAGGATAGGGCTCAAACAGCTTGCCGAATATCCGTTTCTGGTCTTGGAACGGGGGAGCACTAGTCGGCAGTTGCTCGACGAGGTTTTCCAGCGCGAGGGCTTGGCGTTGCAGGTCGAGATGACGCTCGGCGGGATCGAGATTATCAAGCGCTACGTGGAGATCGGATTGGGTATTGCGCTGGTGCCGGAGGTGGCGGTAGAAGCAGAAGTCGCCGCCGGGAAAGTGTGCGCTATACAGGTCAATGGATTGGCCAAACGCCAGATTGGCCTAATCGAGCACCGGGGACCACGGCGTTCGCCGGCGACGGAGGCTTTCTTGGCGCTCTTGAGGGAGTTTGTCGCCGCCGGGAAGATTTGACGCGCAAAGCCCTATCGCCGAAGAGCATCGCGCTGCCTGATGAATTCCCGTGACACAGAGCGGGTCGGCGACGAGGAGACCGCCGCCAGTGGCTGCGATCAGTTCGGCACAACGCCAGTAATGCTTTAGGTTGGGGAGTGCGTCAAGTTTGCAGGTTTTATTTTAGCAAGTTCGTCTTCCAAACACTGCTCTACACGCCACAAATCACAGGCTTGTTGCAGGCGCAACCAGAGCCCAGGACCGTTGCCGACGAGTTTTCCTATTCTAAGTGCCATTTCTGTTGTAATCGGATGCGTACAAGCCAGAACGCGATGCAATTGTTGACGCGAAACACCGAGTCGTCGAGCGGCTTCACTAACCGATAACTCAAGCGACGGCAATACATCTTCACGCAGAATTTCACCTGGATGAACAGGCGCACGCTGCAACGGACGGTTGACGGAATATTCGGCCATTGTCACCTCAATGATATTGCTCAAGATTGACCCTGAGTGCATCACCATCTTGCCATTCGAACGTGATACACCACGGACCATTGACGTGAATACTATAACGTTTGGGTACCCCTTGCAGACCGTGAAAGTTGAATCCCGGTATATTCAAGTCTGTCAATGATTTCGCTTGATCGAGAACTTCCAAACGACGTAAGCAACGCCTTTGCAAATCCCAACGCACTAGGCGGCTACGACCCCGTTCAAAAAGTTCAACAAGCCCCTTATGCTTGAAACTTGCGATCATTTATAATGAATGTAACACGTTTTGTTACACTGTCAACAATTATTAACTGATGTTACGCAGTACCTCTTTCTACAAATATTGCTCGTACACGGCGAGTGTCCCCGCGGCCATGGCATCGGCGTGGAAGCGACTGTGGACCGCCTCTTGGCCGGTTTGTCCGAGTGACGTCGCCGCTGTAATCGACATCAAATAGCAAACCACGGTCGCACCGCCACTTTGTTGCGCCGGTACGCGCGGTCGCCGCCGTAGATCAGCGAAGCATTCGCAAGGTCCTGTCCGGCGGTGCGGCTCCACCAGGTAAGTGCGGTGAACGCATCAGAGCTGATCGTTTGTCCAGACTTGATCTCAATCGGGTAGAGCGCCGATCCCTGTTCCACCAGTAGATCAACCTCGTGGCCGGTGCGGTCGCGCCAAAAATACAGCGGGGGCTTCTGGCGGTGGTGGTGGAAGGCTTTGGTCGCTTCGGCGACTTGGTAATTTTCAAAAAGGGGACCGCGCAATGGATGGGTGGGCAGCACTTGGGGGTCTTTTATGCCCAGCAAATAACAGGCGAGGCCGGTGTCGTAGAAGTACAGCTTGGGGCTTTTGATCAACCGCTTGTTGAAGTTGCGGTAGTGAGGCGGCAGTAGAAAGACGACAAAACTGGTCTTCAAAACGGATATCCAGCGCTGTGCTGTATCTACGGCGATGCCGCAATCGTTGGCCAGCGCAGCGCAATTGAGTACCTGCCCGACCCGACCAGCGCACAAAGCCAAAAAGCGCTCAAAGGCATCCATGTTGCCGATATTGACCAGCGAACGCACATCGCGTTCGAGATAGGTTCGCACGTAGTCGGGGAGCCATATTGCGGGCGGGATGTGCTGATCGTGAATCCGCGGATAGAAGCCGGTGTAGAGGGTCTGCCATAGCTGGAGATGGGTCTTGCGGCCGGCGAATAACGTCGCGGGGGTTTCGGGCACCGGCTGGACTTGGCCTTCAAGTTCGGCACGCGAAAGCGGCAACAGGTGCAGAACGGCGCAACGGCCCGCCAAGGTCTGTACAATACGATCCATGAGCAGGAAATTCTGCGAACCGGTCAGCACAAATCGGCCCGTGCTATCGTCCGCGTCAACCCTGCTCTGGATATAGGAAAACAACTCGGGTGCCCGCTGGGCTTCGTCCAAAATGACCGGGCCGTCGAGTTGGTCGAGGAACCCTCGGGGGTCCTCTAAGGCAAAGAGGCGTTGGTCGGGATCTTCCAAGGAATAGTAACCATGCTGGGGGAAGGTCGCTCTAGCTAAGGTCGTCTTTCCAGATTGGCGCGGGCCAGTGAGGGTGAGCACCGGGTACAAGCGGGCGTCGCGCAAAAGATACTGTTGTAGGGTTCGCCTAATCATCTGGCGAATTTACGATTGAATCGTAAATCTGTCAAAATACTAGCCCTAACCACTGGTCAGGACTACATCACCCTATAATAGTTATTGACGATCTTCTTTCTACAGATACTGTTCGTACACGGCGAGCGTCCCCTCAGCCATGGCGTCGGCGTGGAAGCGACGGTGGACCGCCTCTTTGCCGGTTTGTCCGAGCTGGCGTCTGCGCTTTTCGTCGCGCAGCAAGGCGGCAAGCTCGTTGGCTAGGATCTTCGGGGAATGGGGTGCGACGAGGAGACCGCCGCCGGTGGCCGCGATCAGTTCGGGGAACGCGCCGTGGTCGGGCTGGACGACTGGGATGCCGTTGGCTAAGGCTTCGAGGATAGATAGACCCTTGGGGTCGGCATAAACCGAAGGTACGGAAAAGACGTGGAGCGAGGAGAGGAAGCGGATTTTTTCGCGGCGATCGACTTCGCCGTGGTAGGCGAACGAATCGGCTAGCCCCCAACGGCGGATTTTTTGCACTTGTTCGGCGAAGTAGGGCTTGTCGTACGCGCTGAGGTAGCCGGCGGCTTCGAGGCGCAGGGAGGCAAATTCGGGCTGCTCTTTTAACTGTTGGAAGGCATCGACGAGCAGGTGAAAGCCCTTTTCCGGGCAGATGCGGGCGAGGTAGCCGATTTTGTAGGGGCCGTCCGCGGGCGGGGACTCTTGGCCGTGTCCGCTCAGGTTGAGGCCGAGCGGCACCACGTGGATTTTGGTGCGCGGTATCTGTAAGTACTCGGCCATGTGATCTTGGTAATACGCACACGGGGCGATGAAGGCGTCGATGTCTTGGGCGCGCTGGCGCAGGGTTTTCAGGGCTTGGGACTTGTAGGGTTCAACTAGGCCGTCTAGGAATAGGTCCTCGCCTTGGAGGGCGCAGAGGATGGGGATGCCGAGTTGTGCTTTTAATTGCCAGGCCATGCCGACGAACATGGCGTTGGTTAGCTGGATGAGGTCGGGTTTGAAGTCGCGCTGGAGCCAAGCGACAAGGCGGGTGAGTTCCTTTTGTTGGTTCCCCTCCTCGCCAGCGAGGATCGAGACGGTGAGCGGTCCTAGGTCGCGGGCGTTGGTAGAGGAGCCAAAGCGCGCGAGGGTGCGGATCAGGAACGGCGAGTCGAGGACGCGGTCGAAAAGGCGGTGCGTGCGGCGAAAAAACGACCACTGCTGTTGCAGGAAGATGCTGACGCCGCCGTAGAAGACGCGGTCCAGCGAGACGTTTTCCTCGTCCGTGCGCAGCGGCGTATAGGTCGGGATCAGGGCGACGTCGGCGTTGCGGCGCGAGAGGGCGGCCGCGAGCGCGTTGTCGTGGATGCAGCTACCGCAGTACATGCTGGCGGCACCGGCCGTGATGTAGGCGACGCGCATCGCTAGAAGAATTTATCGACGGTGACTTTGGCCGGTGGCTTGGTCAGCAGCGAGCCGACGATCATGGCCACGACAGAAGCGGCTAGGATTACCACCACGGGCATTACTCCGGTCATGCCGACGGTATAGCCGGGGATTTTCCACCCCTGAAAGAAGAAATAGCACCACAGCGCGGCCACGGTTAGTACGGAGGCGAAGGCGCCGTACTTGGTGCTGCGCTTCCAGAACAGAGCGGCGACGACTACTGGGAAGAGCGCTGCGAAGCCGGTGAAGGACCAGACGGCGAGGGTGAAGATGCTGCGGGCCGAGACCAGCGAGAGCACGTAGGTAACGGCGAAGATGGCGATCACGAAGAGGCGGCCCCACAGGACTTGGGCCTTTTCGCTCAACTCGTCGCCCTTGCGGTAGTGGCGGACGATGTCTTGGGTGAACATGTTGCTGATGGAGAGCACCTGCGAGTCGAGAGAGGACATTATGGCGGCAAAGACTCCGGCGGCGAGCAGGCCGGCTAGGGCACCAGGAGCGTGTAGGTCGATCATCTTGACTAGCACGGAGTTGGCGGCCGCGCCCTTGAGGCCGGGGAAGTCAATGCTGCCGAAGATCCCCAAGAGCACGCTGGGGATCCAGACGATGGCGATGCACAGCGGGTAGAACATCAGCGGCCAACGAAAGGTGCGGGCACTTTTAGCGGTGAGCCAATGGGTGAAAAGGTGGGGGAACATGCCGACCGACAGCGGAATGCAGGTGTAGGTCAACAGTTTGATCGGGCTGATATTGTCTCCTTTGATCAGCAGTTCGGGGTGCGCGGCTGCGACTTGCGCCAGTGCGCTGTCCAACCCACCCAGCTTATCGACGATGACGAAGAAGGTCACGCCGCCGAGGATCATAAAAACCAGCGTTTGGAAGGCGTTGGCCCAGGCGGTGCCACGCATACCACCGAAGCTGACGTAGGCCAGTACCACCAAGCAGACCAGCAGGCCGCCAGCCCATTGAGGGATCTGCCCCTTGGTGACTTGAGCGAGGGTGATGCCGCCGCCCATGACGCCGATGAGCAGGTAGGGGATCAGCAGCGCGAGCATGACGACGAAGAGCAGCAGGCCCAAGCCGTCGGAGTCCCAGCGGCGACGGAAGTACTGGACCTGTGTGAGCAAGTTGTGGCGCTTGCCGAGTGCCCAGACGCGGGTGCCGATAAAGAAGAAGACGGTGGGAATAATCAGGGCCGCGCCCGAAGGCATCAGGGCAAAGACGCCGATACCCGTGTGGTAGGCTTCGCCGGAGGCTCCCAAAATGGCGAATGCGGTCATGTTGGTGCCAAACAGCGACATCAGCAGCAGGAAGGGGCCGATGGAGCGGCTGGCGACGAAGTAGTCCTCGCCGGTGCCGCGAAAGAAGCGATTGGAGAGGACGCCGATGCAGAGTACTAGGCCGAGGTAGCATAAGATGATGATCGTGGTCATGCCGATTGCTCCTCATCCTCTGCGTCCAACTCGGACGGCCAAGCGTAGTTGACCAGCAAGACCATCAGCCCGGTAGCGGCCACGCAGAAGCCGATGTGGTAGAGCAAGCCGATGGGCAGCCCCAAGACGATGCGCGGATCGTCCCAGAGCCAGAGGTCGTTGTGCAGGAGATAGAGGACGAAAAGCCCCAAGTAGAGGAGTCGGCGGACGGTAGCGTTCACTGGGTTGCTCCTGAAGGTTGTGGGGTTAAGGGGACGGCGGCGGGCATCTCGCACACCTCGCTCATCGGCCCGAAAATAGGCCCGACGTGTTCGCTGAAGAGGTTGCCGCTGAGGACGTCGATGACTCCCTGTTTGCATTCGGGATGGCGTTTGAGGAATTCGGCGAAGCTGAAGTCCTTGGAGTAGAAAGCGTACACCATTTTGCGCACCGCTTCCATGCCGCGCACTAGTTCGGGGCCGAAACCGCCCAACTGCTCGGCAGAGAAGTCCCCTTTGGCAAAGGCGTCGGCAATGGCGTCGGCGGCCATCTCGCCGGATTTGAGGGCTAGGTACACGCCCGAGGAGTACATCGGATCGAGAAAACAGAACGCGTCGCCGACCAGCACCCAGCCCTCGCCGGCGATGCGGCTGGCGCGGTAGGAAAAGTCCTTGGTGGTTTTGACCGGAAAGAGTTGCTCGGCGTGTTGCAGGCGCTCCTGCATGGGGCGACACTTGGCCAGCTCTTGGTCGAAAATGGTCTGCGCGTCTTCGCGGCGGCCTTGGACCAAGTAGGAGATCGCGCCGACCACGCCGACGCTGACCTTGTCGTCGGGCAGGGGGATGTACCAGAACCAGGAATCCCGGTTCTCGGTGTGGAGGATCAAGGTCGCGCCTTCGTCGATGCCCTCGTCGCGCTGGCCGCCGCGATAGTGGGTGTAGATAGAAGCCTTTTTCAACTCAGGCTCGGGCTGGGTCAGCTTGAGCCTGCGGCCGATCAGCGCACTCTGGCCGGTGGCATCGACTACTACTTGTGCGGCAAAATCGCGGGTTTGGCCATCGGCGAGTTTGGCGCGTACGCCGGTGGCGCGGTCTCCATCGAACAGGACTTCGAGAACTCGGGCACCCTGATGTACTTGGGTGCCTTTTGCGCGGGCGTTGTCGAGGAGCATCTCGTCGAATGGGCCGCGCAAGACCTGCCAAGTTATCGCGCTTTCGTGGGGGTTGGTGGCGGAAAAGTAAAAGGGCGTTGAGCCGCGGCCCGATTTGCCGAAAAACTGCACGCTGTGCTTGCGGGGGAAGGCGCTGTCTTTGAGCCGATCGAGCACGCCGAGCCGTTTGAAGGTCCAGTAGGTCTCCGGCATCAGAGACTCGCCGATTGTGAAGCGGGGGAACTGCTCCCGCTCGAAGAGCTGGACTTGGCGGCCGGTTGCGGCGACGAGGGCGGCTGCGGTGCTGCCAGCGGGACCGCCGCCGATGACGATGACGTCGCTCACGGGTTGCTCCTGTGATCGGTGAAGCGCTGGGCTTTGAGTTCAAAGCGCGGCAGGGTGTTCGGCGCGGCGATTTGGATGTCGGCGCGCAGGCCCAGCCGGTGGGCAAGGGCGCGTTCTACTTGGTCGGCGGTGTCGTTGGCATTGCCGTTGAGTTCTAGGCGCACCTCCAACTCGTCCAGTGCTTTGCGCCGGTGGACGTCAACGGCGAATTCGGTGATTGCGGGGAACTGGCGCACGACGTTTTCGATGGCGCTGGGATAGACGACCACGCCGCGGATGAGCAAGGCGTCGTCGAGGCGGCCGATGACGCCGCCTTGGAGCCGCTGGAAGGTGCGGCCACAGTCGCAGGGCGTGCGATTGAGGGCGACGCGGTCGCCGGTGCGGTAGCGGATAACCGGCATCCCTGTGCGGCCGAGATTAGTGATGACCAGCTCGCCCTCGTCGGCGGGGGTGCCGCTTTGTGGATCGAGGATTTCGCAGATGAACTCGCCCTCGTTGAGGTGCAAGCCAGCCTGTTCGCGGCAGTCAAAACCCCAAGCGCCGACCTCAGTGGCTCCGGCGTGATCGAAGCAGTGGGCACCCCAAGTGCGCTCGAGTTGGGCGCGGGTAGCGGGGAGGTTTGCGCCTGGCTCGCCCGCGTGGATGGTGGTGTGTACGCTGCTGGCGGCGAGGTCGAGGCCGCGCTCGCGGGCGACTTCTCCTAGGTGCAGGGCATACGTCGGCGTACAGACGAGGACGGTGATTTCGTTTTCAACGATGGCGTCTAGACGCTGCGCCGAAGACATGCCGCCGCCGGGGACGATCAGCGCACCGATGTGGCTGGCACCTTGGTGTCCGCTCCAGAAGCCGATGAATGGGCCAAAGGAGAAGGCGAAAAAGATGCGGTCGCGATCGCCGACGCCAGCGGCGCGATAGACTTGGGCCCAGCAGCGGCCCCACCAGTCCCAGCTTTCAGCGGTGTCGAGCCAACGGAGTCGCTGACCGGTGGTGCCGGAGGTCTGGTGGATGCGGGTGTAGCATTCGGGCGGATAGGTGAGGTTGGTGCCATAGGGCGGATGGGCGACTTGGTCGGCAGAAAGCTCGGCGCGGGTGGTGAAGGGGAGGCGGGCCAAGTCATCCAAAGCGGCGATGTCCTCGGCTTGTGTGATTCCAGCCGCGTTGAGTTTCTGGCGATAAAATGCGTTCGTCGCCAGCACTTGGCCCAGCAGGGCGTGCAGACGTTGGAGTTGGTGCTCGGCCAGCGCGTCGCGGCTGAGATGTTCGCAGTTGCTCACAGCGAGTAACCTAGGGTCGCTTTGAAGGAGAAAGGAGCGGCCGGGATGACCGAGGCGGCACCGAAGCCTCGGGTCTCGTATTCGCTGCCGGTCAGGTTTTTGAGGTTGATCCGCAATAGCCCCGGCCCTTGGCGGTAAGTCAGCCCGCAGTCGAGCGTCAGTGCGCCGTCGATCTGATAGACATTGTCCTCGGCCACGAACTGGTTGCCGACGTAGCGGAGGCCAGCGGCCAAGGTGAGGTTTTCGCCCAAGTCGCGGGCGGCCCACAGCGTCAAAAGGTGTTCGGGCGCGAAGGCCGGCACATTGCCCGTGCGGTCAAAAATCTGGGGGACGAAGCCATCGGCGGTGGGGACCAACACGGATTCGTTGAAACGCGTCAGTTCGGCGTCTAAAAAGGCGTAGGTGCCTTGGGTGTACCAACCTTGGGCTAGACGCGCTGCCAGTTCCAACTCCAAGCCCCGGGTGCGCTGGTCGCCGAGTTGCTGGGTGATGCCGTTGTCGTCGGGGATGGCGATGTGCTCTTTGTCGAGGTTAAAGACGGCGAGGTTGGCGCTGAGATTGCCGTTGAGTAGCGCGGCTTTGGCACCGATTTCGTACTGGGTGCTTTCCTCGGGGTCGCGGTCGCCAACTACTTGCGAGGAAGGCGGAGCAAAGGCGCGGCCCGCATTGGCGTAGAGCGAGAAGGTTTGAGTCGGAGCGAAAATTGCGCCTACCATCGGGCTTACTTGCCGGTATTCGCGCTGGGTGGCGGTGAGGTCGTCCTCGTAGTCGATCCGGTCGAAGCGGCCCCCGAGTAGTAGCTCGAAGTGGGGGCTGAAAATTATGCGGTCGATAAAGTAGGGTGCCAGTGTTTGCGCGGTGGCTTGGGCGGCCGTTGCTTGGTCAGGTAGGGGGACCACGAGAGAATCGGTCCCGGCTTCTGCTGGCATGAAGGGGGCCAAACTCGGCGGCAATGTCGCGTCGAGGGTGAACAGATCGACGAACGAAAGCAAGGCCACGTCGAGGGTGAAGTCGTCTGCAAGGCGGGCGACCTCTAAGCCAAAGAGAAGCTGGTGTTCAATGCCGCCGGTTTGTAGCTCTAGCAAGCCTTCGAGTTGGTTGCCGACGATCCGCTGCTGGTCGTCGAGGTCGAGCAACGTGCGGGCGAGGTCCAACGAACCAGTCGCGTTGGGAAAAGCCCCATTGAAGAGGGTCCCCTGCGAGGGCCAGTCGAGGCTGGTGTAGTAGAGTTTGTCCCGCAAGGTGAAATTAGACGCTAGATGCCATTCGTAATCGGCGCGAAAGCGCAGGATGGTCTGCTCGGAAAGGTCGAAGGGCGACTGGTATGAACGGGTGCGCGGCACATCGTCGGGCAAGGAGCCATTGACGATGGGCAGCCCCGAGTCGGACTGATGTTCGCTCGTCAAGTACTCGAAGTCGAGGTGCAGCGTCGAGCGCTCGCCGAGGTTCAGCCGCAGCGTTGGGTTTACGGCGAGGATCGAGCTGTTTTTGTCGTCGCGGTAGCTTTCCGCGTCCTGCCATAGGGCGTTGAGCCGCAGGGCGAGGTTTTGGTCAGGTAGGGCGCGGCTGGCGTCGAGGGTGGCGCGGTAGGTGGAGAAGCTGCCTAAGGAAGCGTTGACGCGGGCGAAGTTGCCGACCGAGACTGGCCGTTTGCGGACGAGGTTGATGGTGCCCGACAGCGGGTTGCCGCCGTAGAGGAAGGCACCGGGGCCTTTGAGGGCCTCGACGCGATCCACATTGTAGAGTTGGTAGAAGGTCGCCTCGGGTTCGGGTGCGCCGTCGGAGAGCACTAAGCCGTTGGCAAGCGAGTCGAAGCCGCGCAGGTAGAACAGGTCGTGGACGCCAAAGTTGGTGTGGACGCCGACGCCGCTGACATTGGCCAACGCATCGCTGAGGGTTGCGCCGTCCTGCGTTTCGATAAGGGCTTGGGGGACGATACCGACGCTCAAGGGGGTCTTACGCAGGGGCAGCGGCATTTTGGTGGCGATGGCGTTGGCGCGGGGGATGGCCAGCCGCGAGCCGGTGACGATGGTCTCATCGACGACGTGGAGTGAGTCGTCGGCGCTTTGGGCGTGGGCGAAGGGCGTAGGTACCGTCAAGGCAAAAATTAACAGGATGCCACGGACATTTCTCATTGAGTTACTCCCACCACGTTTATGCGGACGATTTCTTTATCGTCGCGGAGATAGATCCGGCCATCGGCAAGTGAGGGGACAGTCTCACATCTGCTGCGGCGGAAGACTTGGGCGTTGGCCTTTTCGACGAAGCCTGCGGGCGTGGCGTCGGCTATGCTGAGATTACAGCGTTCGCCCAAGATGACAAGGTGGCCGTCGGCGACGATTAGGGTGCCCTTGCCGTAGCCCCGAGTCTGCCACTTTTCCTCGCCAGTCTCGGCGTCGAGGCATTTGAGGACCGAGCCGTCGAACCCGTAGAGATGCCCTTGGTAATAGATGGAGGTGGCGGAGTGGTTTTGCATGTTATTATTGCGCCAGACCTCGGCCACCTCATAGCGCCCGTCTGTGGCGGTGACTTCCACCACAGTGCCGCCCATACCGGAGCTGGAAGAGATAAAGAAGCGATTAGGCGGGATAAAAACCGGGGTGGCAGCGTTGGTGGATTGGCTGGTTATCCAGGGATATTGCCACAACACCCGGCCTTTTTGCGGCGCGACCGCGATCAGCCCGTAGCCAGTGAAAAACACTGCTTGGCGCGTTTGGTCGATAGTGGCGATGATGGGAGAGGAATAGCCCCTCTCGTCGCTGCCAGTAGTCCAGGCGACCTCGCCGCTGGCTTTGTCAAAGGCTATTAGCGAATGACCACTCTTACTGCCTGCTTCGATTAAGACGAGGTTCCTCTCGACTAGCGGCGACGCTGCAAAGCTTCGACCGGGACTCACGTTGTCGAATTCGAGCATTATATCGCGGCTCCATCGTCGGGTGCCGAACTGGCTGTCGAGCGCTAGGAATTTGCCAAGGGCGCTGAAGACATAGACCATCTTGCCGTCAACCGTGGGAGTGGCACGCGGACTGCGGCGGTCTCGCCGTCCCGAGGGATCGCTGCCGGTGGTGGGGGTGCGCCACATCACTTCGCCATTGCGGGCGTCGAGACAGACTGCGTATGCCTCTCCACTGTGGATGTACATTGTATAGAGACGATCGCCGACGACGGACAGGCCGGACAGGCCCGGCCCGGCATGGACGCGCCAAGATTCTCTAAAAGACGGCGCTTTGCCGAACAGACCCGTCTCCGAAGAGATGCCGTTGCGGTGAGGGCCGAGCCATTGCGGCCAGTCCGTCCATTGCCAGTGCGACCAATCTTGGGCCACGGCCGGCAGGGCGCACAAGACGAGGGCGAACAGGGCGGTGCGCGCGGTGCTCATTGGGCTGTCCCCACCACGTCTAGGCGGACGATTTCCTTATCGTCGCGGAGATATATCCGGCCGTCAGCGAGTGAGGGGACCGTCCAGCATTTGCTGCGGAGGACTTGGGTGTTGGCTTTTTCGACGAAGCCTTCGGGTGTGGCTTTGGCTAGGCCGAGATTGCCTTGTTCTCCCAAGATGACGAGGTGGCCATCGGCGACGATCAAGGTGCCTTTGCCGTAGCCTCGGGCCTTCCACTTTTCGCTGCCGGTCGCGGCGTCGAGGCATTTGAGAATCGAGCCGTCGAACCCGTAGAGGTGCCCTTGGTAGTAGATGGAGGTGGCGAAGTGATTTTCCATCTCTTTGTTGCGCCAGACCTCCTTTGCACTATAGCCGCGGTCTGTAGCGGAGACCTCCACCACACTGGCACCCGTGCCGTAGCCGGAGGAGATAAAGAAGCGGTTGGGCGGGATGAAAACCGGGGTGGCGGCATTGACGTTGTGCCTAGTCGTCCAGGGGTGTTTCCACAGTGCTTGGCCGTTTTGCGGCGCGACCGCGATCAGTCCGTAGCCGGTGAAAAACACTGCTTGGTGCGTTTGGCCGATGGTGGTGGTGATGGGAGAGGAATAGCCCAGCTTGTCGCTGCCGGTTTTCCAGGCGACGTCGCCGCTAATTTTGTCAAAGGCTATCAGCGAATGACCGCCCGTTCCACCAGCTTCGATTAGGACTAGGTCTCCTGCGACTAGGGGCGACGGGCAAAAACCCCAGCGGGGCCTCTTGCTGCCGAATTCGCTCGCTAGGTCGTGGCTCCATTTTGGGGAGCCGGTCTGGCTGTCGAGTGCGTAGAGTTTGCCGTAGGCGCTGGAGACATAGACCATCCCGTCGTCCACGGTAGGGGTGGCGCGCGGACCGTCGCCACCTTGCCGTTCCATTAACATCCCGTCGGTGCGGGTGCGCCACAGCACTTCGCCGTTGCTGGCGTCGAGGCAGACCGCGTATTCATCGCCGCTGTGGATGTACATCGTATAGATGCGATTGCCGACGATGGATAGGCCGGAAAAGCCCTTGCCACCTTGGACGCGCCAGGATTCTTCAAACGACGGCGTGTCGCCGAATAGGCCCGTCTCCGAAGAGATGCCGTTGCGGTCGGGGCCGAGCCATTGCGGCCAACCCGTGGATTGCCAGCGCGACCAATCTTGGGCCACGGCTGGCAAGGCGCATAAGACGAGGATTAGAACTGCTCCCAATATCTTCTTCATTGGATCGCTCCTTGTATCTTGAGGCAGACGATCTCGCTTTCGTCGCGCATGTAGAGGCGGCCATTGGCCAGCGAAGGGGCCGTCCAGCAGCGGCTGTCGAAGGCGGGGTAGCTGGCCTTTTCGACAAAGCCTTCGGGCGTGGCTGCGGCTAGGCCGAGATTGCCTTGTTCGCCCAAGATGATGAGGTGGCCGTCGGCGACGATCAAGGTGCCCTTGTTGTAGCCCCGGGTCTTCCACTTTTCTTCGCCGGTTGCGGCGTCGAGGCACTTGAGGATTGAGCCGCCAAAGCCGTAGAGATGGTTCTCGTAGAGGACCGAGGTGCCGAACTCGTTTTCCATCTTTTTGTTTTGCCAGACCTGCTCGACGGCGAGGCTGTCGCCGTTGCCCTTGATTTGCAAGACCGTGCCGCCGTTGCCGTTGACGGTGGAGAAAAAAATTCGGTCGGGCGCGATGAAAACGGGCGTCGCCGCGCTGACGTCGTAGCGGGTTTTCCAAGGGTAGCGCCAGTAAACGCGGCCGTCTTCCGGTGCTAGGCCGGTAAGCGAATAGGCCGTGAAATAGGCGAGTTGGCGGGTGCCAGCCGCAGTGAAGGCGATGGGCGATGAATAGCTCATCTTTTCGTTGAGGGCGGTCCAAACGGTTGCGCCGGTGGCTTTGTCGAGGGCTACGGCGGTGACCGGGGTTGTGCGGTCGATGGCCATATCGACGACGAAGTTGCCGTCGTGACCGCCGGCTTCGACTAGGAGCAGGTCGCCTTCGACTAATGGGGAGGTGCTAAACCCCCACCTCGGCACTTGGCTGCTGAACTCGGCGACTAAGTCCTTTTCCCAGATCGGCGTGCCACTCGCGGCTGCGAGTGCAAAGAGCTTGCCGGTGGCACCGAGTGCATAGACGATCTCACCATCGACGGTGGGCGTTGAGCGCGGGCCGTCGCCGCCTTGGGTTTCCTTGTAGTAAGGACCGGTGCGGTGACGCCAGATTTCCACGCCGGTCTCGGCGTCGAGGCAGATGGCGAACTCGTCGTCGCCTTGGGCGAACATGGTGAAGGCCCGGCCGTCGGCGACGGAGATGCTAGAGAAGCCATTGCCGAGCGGGACGCGCCACGCTTCGGCAAAAGGTTGCTCGGCGGTGAAGAGGCCGGTTTCGCTGGAGATGCCGTTGCGCTGGGGGCCGAGCCACTGGGGCCAGTCGGCCGCTTGTGCAGCGGCGGTCAGGAACAGTAGAAATGCGATTGCGTTTTTCAATGCTACCTCCTACTCAGGTATAGCGTGCGTTGCGGTATTGGGTTTGGTAAAAGTCGGGCAAGAGCTGATCGACGCGCATGAGGCCCTCGTCGGTCAAGGTGACTGAGTCCGCGTCGAATTGGAGCATGCCCTCGTCGCGCAGGCCGCTGAGTGCCGTGGCGAAGTGGGCGACGATATTGACGCCGAATTTGGTGCGAAAATACGCGAGATCCAGCGCACCTAATTTGAGCTGTAGAATCACTTCGCGGGTGAGTTGTTGTTCGCGGTTGGTGGCGAAGGCGCGGTGGATGGGGAGGTCGCCGCGGTCGATGGCAGCGAGGTACTCGTCCCAATTTGGCGCGTTTTGGTAGTGGACGCCGCTCAGGTGCGAGAAGGAGGCGACGCCGGTGCCGATCAGGTCTTGGCCGGTCCACACGGCGTCGCGGTACACGAAGCGGGCGTCGGGCGTTTTCTTCATGGTGTAGGCGCTCGACCGCACGTATCCAGCGGCGGCTAGCTGCTCAAAGGCATAAGCGTGCCAGGCGCGCTTGGTCTTCCAATCGGCCAAGGATAGTCGCTCGCTGTCGCCAGTGAGTAGGTCCTTGGAATAGACCGTGTTGTAGGGCAGTTCCATCTGATAGACGGTGACGCTGTCGGGGTCGAATTCGATGGTTTTTTGCACGGTCTGACGCCAGCTTGGCCACGTCTCGCCGACCATGCCGGCGATCAGATCGACGTTGATCTGGTCGAAGTCGAGCGCGTGGATCCAGGGCATGACTTGGTAGATTTCTTTGCTGACGTGGGCGCGGCCGTTGTGGCGCAGAATCTCGTCGTCGAGGTTTTCTATTCCGAGGCTGAGGCGGGTGACGCCGATGGCGCGGATGGCTTCTAGTTTGGCTTGGGTCAGGGTGCCTGGCTCGCACTCAAAGGCGATTTCGTCGGCGTGGTCCCAGGGCATGGCGTCTTTGAGGCGCGTTACTAGTGCCCGGAGATGACGCGAACTGATGTAGGAAGGAGTGCCGCCGCCAAAGTAGATAAAGTGCAGTGGCCGGTCTTTGACTGCTGGCTGCTGGGCGTAGTGTTCCACTTCGCGGGCGAGGGCGTCTAAGTAGGTTTGGATCTGCTGGCTGTTTTTGTCCGTATAGACGCGGAAGTAGCAGAATTTGCAGCGTTTGCGGCAGAAGGGGATGTGGAGGTAGAGGCCGAGTTTGGTGTCGGGATGCGGATGGTCGGCGAGTGCGCGGTGCACCTGCGGGACATCTTCCTCACTCCAGAATGAATAGGCCGGGTAGTTGGAGACAAAGACGCTGCCGACCTCGGTTTCGGTGCGGTCGGCGCGGGTGGTCGCTGGGTCACTACTGGGTTGGGACTTTTGGGTCGAAATGTTAGGTACAGTTTCATCACTCATGGTTTGACTTCTTTTCCAAAACAATACAGCACGCCGTCGGTAGCTCCGATGACGAGATGGTCGGCGGCGATGGCCGGTGAAGCGGCGATGGCTGCGCCCGTTTCAAAGCGCCAGACTTCTGCGCCCGATGCGAGCGCGAGGGCGATGAGCGCACGGGCACCTACATAAATATAATTACCGGCGATGACCGGCGATGAATCCACTCGTGCTCCCGCGGCAAAAGTCCACAAGGGTTGGCCGGTTTGCGGGTCTAGAGCGTGTACGAGCTTGTCTCGGCCGCCGATGACGACTGCTTGGTCGGTGACGGCTGGCGACGAGTAAAACGGAAATTTCCGCACTGCATGGGCGTAGCGCCAGCGGATTTCTCCTGTGTCTAAATCGATGCCGAGTACTTCGTTGCCAAAGGTGCCTAGGTATGCGCGTCCCGCGTGGATGGCGGCGCTAGAGGCCACGTATCCGCCGAGCTCAAGCTGCTGGTGCTGCGTGCCGTCGGCGCGATTCAAAAGCCGCAAGTATCCGTCGCAACCGGCTACGGCTACGCGGTTTTTATATAACGCCGGTGTACTGTGAATATATCCCTCTGTGGCGATTTTCCAAATCAGGGTTCCGGCGGTTGCGTCGAGGCAGTACAGGTGCTGGTCGTAACTGCCGAAGTAGAGTTGGCCGTCGGTGTAGTTGGCCGAGGAGATGATGCCAGCGTCGGCGGCGAAAGTCCAGCGGCGCTGACCGCTTTGGATGGCGACGGCGTGGAAGGTGCCGGCTTCGTCGCCGAAGTACACAGTGCTGTCGGCGATGGTGGGGGAGGACTTGATTTCGTCGTCGGCTTGGTACTGCCATACTAGCGCGCCGGTTCGCAAGTCGAGTGCGTAGAGCTGGCCGTCGAGCGAGCCGACGTACACGGTGCCTTCGTGGATGGCGGCGGTGGATTCGATGGCGTCTTGGGTGGGGTAGGCCCAGAGCAGCGTTAGAGGTGGGGCGAGATTGGAGGTGGCGACGCCGGTGAGTTGGGGGTTGCCGCGGAAAGTGTTATAGGTGTCGGCGGCGGCGGTGGTGACTAGGAGTAAGGTTAGGAAGTAGAGTGACATATTCTGTTGGTTGAGAGACTATGAACGAAAGTAAAGAAGAGGGTGAAATTTTGCTAATTTGGTGGAAGGTGCCTGCCTTGACAGAGTTTGCGTAAACGCGGAAACTCCGACAATAATACTCGAGATATGATGTCCTTAATTCACTGCGCGGTTCGGTTTGACCACATTCAGACATGGAAGTGAATAGTAGACTGCAATGTCGGATAAGGAAGGCTCAGGGTTCGCGATTCTCCGGCCCATAGCCCAGGTAGTCGAATATTATCCTCGGTGCGTCCGCCTGATTTGGGATGCGGCCGGGCTGCAGGCTATTCTAGCCGTTGGAGTTAACATGCTCGGTGCTGTGGTCCCGGCCGCACAGGTCTGGATTACCAAGATTGTCATCGATAACGTAATCAGCGCCGTGGGTAATGGGGATGGAGCCGCAGTGGACTGGATCGGGCTGCTAATACCGGTCGCTGGTGTTTTCGGCGTTTGGATCTTGGGTTCTATATGTAGCGCGGTGGCGAATGGGCTGATAGAAAAAGTCGGGTACCTTGTCAGAACCCACAGCGAGTATTTGATCATAAGGAAGGCGGCTCAGCTCGACATCGCCTTCTTTGAGAACCCGGCCTTTTTCGATGAAATGGAAAAGGCTAGGAGCGAAAGCAGTTATCGCGCTTACAACCTCGCCGCCTTGTCTCTGACAATCGTCTCTTCATTGACCGGACTTACAGCCATGTTGGCAGTACTGCTCTCAGTGCACTGGGCAGCGCCAATAATACTGCTCGTCACTTCGGCACCGCAGGTGATCGTCGGTGGTCATTACGCTGGGAAGCGCTTCTCATTGGTCGGAGCAATGGCCAGCAACCGGCGGATGGCAGAATACCTGTCGCGGCTACTCGGTTCTCGTGAGGCCGTCAAGGAGATCCGCATCTTCGCACTGCACGAGGAATTGCTTAGACGATTCCACAATTTCTGGGGGTTATTCGGCAGGGAAACCTTTCGCCTCCGGTTCGCCCAAGAACGATTTGGTTTTCTCCTAGGGTTGATTACGATGCTGGGGACGGCATCCATCTGGGCTTACGCCGTCGTGCGAGCCGTGGGTGGCCATATCAGCGTGGGCACCGTAGCACTTGCGTTCCAGGCTGCAGAGCAGGGACGGGCTGGGTTCTCCAACCTGTTCAGTAATCTTGGTTTTTTCTACGAGCATACGATCTTTGCCGGGATTCTCTTCCGCTTCCTCGATCTCGACCCTCGCTCAGTTGAAGGGGCGCTAACGCCGCCTCCTGAGCCGCCTGTACCAGTCCCCGACCGTCTAACCCAGGGCATTGAGTTCAGGAACGTCTCCTTCCGCTATCCAGGCTCGGATAAGTATGTGTTAAAGAACGTCTCTTTTACTCTCAGAGTGCGCGAATCGGTAGCCATTGTCGGGGAGAACGGAGCGGGTAAGACGACCGTCGTCAAGCTCTTGGCGCGGTTCTACGATCCCACGGAAGGCGCTATTTACTTGGATGGACGAGATCTCCGGGAGTACGATCTAGCAAGTCTGCGCCGCCAAATCGGGGTAATTTTCCAGGATTTTGTTCGCTACGATCTCTCAGCCAAAGAGAACGTCGGCTTTGGTCAAGTGGACCTATTGGACGATGATGATCGGATCGAACGCGCGGCATACGAGGGTGGTGCCTCGGACCTCATCAAGGGGCTGTCGAAAGGATACGACACGATCTTGGGAAAGGAATTCGACGAAGGGGTTGATCTGTCTGGTGGGGAGTGGCAGAAGATCGCGCTAAGTCGCGCGTTTATGAAAGAGGCGGAGGTTCTCATTTTGGACGAGCCCACAGCCGCCCTCGATGCGTTCGCTGAACGCGATGTTTTCTCGCGCTTTGCCGAACTCACGTCAGACCGAACGGCTATCTTCATCTCCCATCGCTTCTCCACCGTGCGCATGGCTGATCACATTCTCGTTTTGCAGCAGGGAGAGCTTGTCGAGCAAGGGAGTCATGAGCAACTATTGGCCGAGGACGGGAGGTACGCGCAGATGTTCAATACTCAGGCGAAGCAGTATCGGTAGGGGCGATTCCCTACAAAGATCGAATTGGACTTCCCACAATCTGGTAGCCACCCAAAAGAGGAAAGAAAAAGAACAGGGCGAGGTTGGAGGTAGAGGACAGAGCAATCACTGAATTACATGTAGGCCGTGTACATTGCCACCCTCTTCATCAAACCGACTCTTTATAATGGGAAAAAATCTATTGTCAGATCTTTCATAGTAACGAAAAATAACATATGCGATTATATCTACTAACTGTATCAGTCTAGATGCCTTTGAATCCAAAAATAAAGGAACCTCAGCGAGGTTTCTTAGCACCCCCCAACTATGACCAATCGTTCTGAAATTGGTAGCCAATGCTTGTAACGATGATTCATAAGTTGATTTGTCAAAAATAATAATTCCTCTCTGTGTATCGTTGTTCCTATAAAGTCTCATTAGGTACAAATCGAAACGGTTAGATAATTGTTCAAAAGCTGTTTCAACTGGATCTGCAGGTGATATAGAGGATTTCTTGATTACGCTGGCAAATATCCGATTAGATATGTGTGAATTAGCAAGCACCTGCAAAATATCTTCAATAGCTTTGAATCTTGTCTCTCGGGGGTAACGCCTCCATATACCTTTACCATTCAGAACTGGATTACCGTGAAGTTCAATTTCGTCTGGATTGGCTGGATCAAATCTGGCTGCTATCTTATCAAGCTCATTGGAAATCCAGAAACTTTGCCGTTCAAAGACAGAGACACCTGCTAGGACCAAATAGTTTTGGTTAGGATCCTTTGGCGAACCAGACTCGTCAGCGTACAATAAGTGCATGATTTTTCCCTAAACAAAAAAAGACAGTCAAGGGAAGACCAAGCTTCCACGGTCCAATGGGGTCAGACCTCTCGACTGTCAAGTATATTTTATTAGATTGCTGAATTCAAGTCAAGTCTTCGAAATAATAAAGCAGGATGTTGATTGTGACTAAAGTCACCTTAGAATTGCCGGATGAAGTGTTCTCCGCTTTGCGTTGTTCACCAGAGGAGTTCGTCGCTGAACTGCGCCTAGCCGGAGCTATCCACTGGTATGAACGAGGCGTGATCTCGCAAGAAAAGGCTGCCCATATAGCTGGCCTAGATCGCTCCGACTTCCTTATGGCGTTAGCCCGTGAGCAAGTTGATGTCTTTGCGATGGATATCGACGCATTGAAGAGCGAACTAGATCGTGGCTGAAAAATCGGCCGTCAATACTTCACCGCTCGTTTTTTTCCCTCCCCTTATCAAAACGCCCTTTCATAAAGCCGCAGGAAGTCCGCTTCTTGTAAGGGAAGCGGGTTGAAGGTGCCGGTCCATTGCCCAGCGGCTTCTTGGGCCATGACGGGTAGATCGCTTGCGGCGACCTGATAATCGGCGAGCCTACGCGGTAATCCCGCCATAGCACACAATTCTTCGAGATGGGCGGCGAGCGCGAGGGCGCTGCCGTTGAGTTGGATGTCTGTGCAAAGTTCGCCGTATAGATCGTCCACTACTTGACCATTCAACCGGATTACGTGCGGTAGCATCAAGGCCACGGCGCAACCGTGGGATAGTGGGTAGTGGGCGGTGAGGGGGTTGGCGGTGGCGTGGGCGGCACCGAGCATGGAGTTTTCGATGGCAGTGCCGGCTAGATGGGCACCTAAGAGCATGGCGTCAGCGGCGTTTTGGGGATCGGTGACGGCTGCCTCGTAGTGGGGCGCTAGTAGCTGCCAGGCTTGGCGGGCGAACATTTGCGAGAGGGGTGTGCGGCAGGTAGAGACGTAGCTTTCGACGGCGTGGGCGAGGGCGTCGATACCGGCGTCGGCGCGGACGCGCTGGGGGACGCTGGTCAGCACGTTTGGGTCGAGGATGGCGATGTGGAAGCGCGCTTTGCGGTCGCCGCAGGCCATTTTGGCATTGGTATCGGCGCAGGTAATCAAGGCGTAGGATTGGGCCTCGCTGCCCGTTCCGGCTGTGGTGGGGATGCCGATGGAGGGCAGCATGGGTTGGGTGGCTTTGCCGTAGCCTTGGTAGGACTGCATTTGGCCGCCGTTGGTCAGCAGGAAATTGATGCCCTTGGCGCAGTCCATAGCGCTGCCGCCGCCCAAGGCGACGATTAGGTCGATGGGGCCGTGGGCGCGGGCGTGGTGGACGCCAGCGGCTACGTGCTCGGTTGTGGGGTTTTCCCCTACGGCGGAAAAAGAGGTTGTCGTTAGGCCGGCGTTTTGTAGCGCGTGATGGGCTCGTTCGGCGAGGCCAACTTGGATGAGGCCGGGGTCGGTTACTAGTAGGGCGCGGCGGCCGGCCAATGCGCTGGCGAGGTCGCCTAGCTGGTCGAGGGTTCCGGCACCAAAGACTACGCGGATGGACGGATCAAAGTCGAAGGGGGTCATCCGGCTCGGCGCTGCAAGGCGCGTTGCTGGTAGAGGAAGTCGAAGAGGTTGCCCTCGTGCGGCTGGTCCCAGGCGATTTCGTGGGTGGGGATCGGGCCGAGGTTGAGGCGTTCGATGTGGGGCGCGGCGAGCAGTTGGCGCATTAGGTGCTCGTCTTCGGTGAGGGCGGTAGCCACCAGCGTCGGGCCGATGCGTGTGACCACTTCTTCTTGTTGGACTTCTACTACCGAGGCGAATGGAAAGAGATATTCGGTGTTGGCGAGCGGATGTTGCCAGTCGGAGGCGTGGATTAAGGTTGGGTTGAGGAAAGCGCAGCCGCCGGTCTCGGCGATGCGTTCGCCTTGACCTCTGGCCGTGTCTGTTGCGTCGCCGAGTTGGTTGTCGATTAGGGTTGAGAACTGGTGCGCTACTCCGGGGTTGGAGAAGGCGGCGATTTGGGCTTGGGGGTCGTCGAGGGGACGGGCTTGGATTTGGCTCAGGCGTTCGCCGAGGGCGGCGGCGATTGCGCGACCGTGGGCGGGCACCCAGATGCCGGAGGCGTTGAGGCAGGAGCGCCCCCCGTTGGAAGCGATTGAGGCGACCATGAGGTCGAGGTAGTGCTCCCACTGGTCGATTTTGTCTGCGCCGATGATGATCTTGCTGCGCCCTGGTCCGTGTAGTTGGACGCGAGGGTCGTCACGCCAAGGGGCGACGGTGGGACCGCCGCCGAATAGCAGCGAGCGATTGCAGCGGAGCAGGATTTCGGTGCTGCCGCCGTGGTCGGTCGGGTAGTAGCTCAAGGCTTGGGGTGGACAGCCGGCCGCGATCAGGGATTGGGCGATGCGGTAGGGTGTCCACGGTTCTTCGCGGCCCGGCTTGAGCACCAGCGGAATTTTGAGTGGGATGGCCGGTAGCCACAGCGCGTGGACGCCGGGGGAGTTGCTCGGCAGGATGCAGCCGAGGGCTTGGGCGTGGGACGCGAAGTGGAGCGGACTTGGGCCGTCGTCGAGGACGGTTAGGTCTAGGCCTCGGGTTAGGCCGCTGAGCACGGCGGGCATTTCGACGCCGACGCGGTGGATTTTGTCCATGTTGGCGCGAGCCAGGGACTGCGGCAGGCCGGTGGTGGCCGAGACTTGCGTGACGTAGTCGTCCGGGGTTTGGCCGTCGTCGCCTAAAGGCAGCTCGGCGTGTAAGAAGAGGTCGGCGGCCTGTTGGCAGATGGCGACTAGTTCGGCGACGGTGAGGGCTTGTAGTGCTTGGTGGTTGCGCTCTTGGGCGGCTAAGTCGCGGGCGATTAGCCCTCGGTTGGCTTGGCTGACTTGGGCCAGCGGTTCGCCGGTGGCGATGTGGGCGACGGCGAGGCGGTCGAGGCTGGTGTAGGGCTGGCCAGCGCGGAGGATGGGTAGGTGCATGGGCTTGGATTTTGGGTTAGAGTTGGAGTAAGCACTTACGCTCTATAATCTATAAATCTGTAATCGCAGAACAAAACTCGGGGGCTTGATTAATTTATGTTTAATCTGCGTCTCAGTTTAGTCGTCTTGGTTGCCATCGGTATCGCGAATCAATTCCTAGACCGTGCGGCTGCGCAGGATGATTCTGAGAGGATTTATCAACTTGAAGAGACTGTTGTCACTGCGGAGCGGATAGAAAACTCGCTTTTTGCATCTACCGCTGCTGTGTCAGTGCGTACCAGCTCTGAGATGGAGTTCCTGCCACTGAAAAACCTCGCCGCTGCGCTGGAGACTTTGCCGGGAATTTCTTTTTTGAACCGCGATGGGCTGGGGCGCGATCCGTTGGCAACACTGCGCGGTTTTTACGGTGGCGGCGAAGCAGAATATCTGCTGGTTATGATCGATGGAAGGCCGATCAATGAGCTTGAGAGAGGGTTGATGAATTGGAATGCCATCCCGCTTGCAAGTATTAGCTCAATTGAATTGCTGCGCGGGGGCGCGTCTTCGCTGTACGGCGATGCTGCGATTGGTGGCGTTGTCAACGTTGTTACTTCTGGCGAGCATGCACCTTTGACGCAGATTTCAGCAACGGGTGGCAACTTTGGGTCACTTGGCGCACAGGCGAGAACAAGTGGTTTTTGGAATGGGCGCGAGTATGTGGCATTTGGATCGGGGGAGCGACACACTGGGTTTCGAGAACATGCTGACCGCGCAGTAGAAAACCTTGGGGGTTCTTTCACGCTACTGCAAAAACCCAACGGTTCGCTTTCGGTTTCAACAACGCATCACTTCCAGCAATTTGATGAACCCGGCCCATTGACTGGCGCTGAATTAGATGACGACCGTTCCCAATCTGCACCATTCTACAAGTTTGACCATACTACCGACCGAACGCATCGGGCGGCGATAACAGGTGATTATAATCTTCGCGATAGGGCCAAATTCTCCGGTGCGGTTTCCGGCGAGATTCGCGATTCCGACGCGGTCAGGACATTGCAACTGAGCCCCGAATTTGCCGACACCAAGAATCGCTTACTTACGGCTTCGCGCCTCACGAGTTCGCTGCAGTTGACGTTCGACCAACTAGGATTTCCCGGCAAAGATCGCCTCAGTCTTGGCGTTGACGCGGGCGTGCATTCGCTCTCGTCCGAGTATTATCAGTTCCTTCTTGGCGGGCTGACTGACTATAGTGAGATGGGTTCCGTTGCACGCGGCGCATTGGAGGAAAAGGGCGCTAGCACTCGGCGCTCGGCTGCTGGGTTCCTGCAGTACGAACTTACGCCGATGCAAACACTGCGCGTTGTCTTGGGAGTGCGCGCCGATATAATTCGCGATCAGTTTATTCCTAAAGCGCCGAGTGAAGGGGAGGAGCAATCAACAACGCACGCGGAGTTAAGTCCAAAGGCGGGGGCGAATTTCCGTTATGTAAAAACAGAGCGGCATGTCGGCAACCTGTACGCCAACGTTGCGCGATCGTTCAAAGCTCCAACACTGGATCAGCTCTATGACCAGCGTTCAATTATCTTTGAAATCCCACCAAATCCTCCGTTCAAAGTCCTGCTTTCAAGTGTTGATTTAAATCCACAGTTTGGGACATCTGTTGAGGTGGGAGGTTATCATCATGCGGTGTTGTTCCCGAACCTCCTGTACGGCGAACTGTCGCTCGCGGCTTATACGATGGACATGAAGAATGAGTTGGATTTTGACCTTCAGCAACTCAAGTACGTGAATATCGGCAAAAGCCGCCATCAGGGGATTGAAACGGGGCTCAGGTTTACAGTAAAGTCGAACCTGAATTTGTTTCTCAACTACACCCACCAATCTGCTAGGTCTCAAATTGGCGAGTATGCGGGCAAATTTCTGAAGGCGATCCCACGCGATGTGATCTACGGCGGCGTCAATGCTGCCCATAAATCCGGCTTGGGTGGGAGCATAGTCGTCAAGTCTGCGAACCGCATTTTTCTGGATGATGCGAACGCGATTACACTGCCCAACTATAGCACTGTGGACGTTCGGCTCAAATATCGAATGGGTCTAGTTGCCGCTACGCTTGATGTATTCAATATCTTTGATCGATCCTACAGTACAACGGGGTATCCCGACGCATCGGGAAGTGAGTATAGCTACTTCTATCCAGCCGCTGGACGACATGCGCGCTTTGGCTTTCAACTTCAGCATTGGAGGAAAAGCGGTTGAGAAACATGACTATGCGTCCATGAAGACGTTGGTATCGACAAAGATCATGTCTTGGGTGCGTCCCGTTTTCGCGATTCGTCGATGACGGCCAAGTGCTCCTGCCAATCTGGTTCCCGTTCGGGGCCTTCCAAGGCGTCGCAGGCGCGGAAAAATTCTTTGAGGTCGGCTGGGGATTTGAAGGGGTAGGACCGTTGCTGTTCTTCGAGCCGTCGGTGGGCGGCGGCCCTAAGCCACTCGCTCAAGGTCATGCCTTCGCTCTGCGCCTGACGGACGAAGCGGTCACGGTCTTTATCGGGGATCACTAGCTGAACTCTGGCCACCTTCACCTGCTCCTTTTCTATAAGCATGTGTATAGGACGATATACATGCCTATGCTGGAGATCAACCTTATCGAGTGGAAAATGTAGCCGAAATATCAGATACATTTCCTCGCTATCGAAGAATTTGTGATTTGCCCGCCTTGACAGATGATATGTGCGCTTGATGGTCTTCTTGCGAGAATTCGTCTATTCCATTATATATTATATAGATAAAAATTCACATAAAACGCGATTTTTTGCAGTTCTACTATACATCACATCACCATGCGCTCAGAGATCGCCATACCTAAGGGACGCCGCAGACTGTCCGACGTTATTCGGGCATCCGGCGACATCATTCATATCGCCGATGTTGAAGATGCCCTTGGCGTTAGCCGTTCCGACGCCGCTAAGCTACTCTCTCGTTGGAGAAGACAGGGCTGGCTGCGGCGCGTTGGCCCGGGTGCCTACGCACCAGTTGGCCTTGATTCCCTTGCCAGCGAGCAGGTTCTCGATGATCCCTGGGTGCTGGTGCCTGCGCTCTTCAAGCCGGCCTACATCGGCGGCCGGACTGCCGCCGAACACTGGGATCTGACGGAGCAGATCTTCCGCGATATTGTTGTGATGACAGCGCGGGCCGTGCGTGAGAGAAGCCAGCAACATCATGGCGCATACTTTACTCTAAAGCATGTCCAGCAGGATATGATTTTCGGCACAAAGACCGTCTGGCGCGGAAAAACCCAGATTTCCGTATCGGACGTTCATCGTACCATCATTGACATGCTTGACAATCCAGACCTCGGAGCTGGCATCCAGCATGTTGCCGACTGTCTTGAGACCTATTTCGACCGCAAGGACAGGGATGATGACAAGCTGATTGCCTATGCAGACCGGCTCGGTAACGGTGCTGTATTCAAGCGTCTGGGCTTTCTGGTAGAACGCGGACCCGGCACTACTGCCCTTGTTGAGGCGTGTCGTGCGCGTCTAACCCAAGGCAACGCCAAACTTGATCCAGGGCTTTCATGCCGCCGTCTTATATCCCAATGGCGTCTCCTCATGCCTGAGAGCTGGGCCAAGGCAGCGTCCGCATGATCGACCGCCGCGAAATTCTCGTGGGTCCAGTGGTGGGTGCCGGTCTTGGCGTCGAGGCAATAGACGAAGCCGCTCAGGTCGGCGGCGTAGAGCAGGCCGTCGGCAATGGCGACGGTGGAGATGGTGCGGTTGTAGTTTTTGTCGCCAAAGTGCCAGATTGCGCCTGTCTCGGTGATGTCGCCGGTGCCGCTGGCGTCAATGGCCCACAGGTGCCCCTCGCCTTCGCCGTGCTCGGGGTCTTGGCCGACGCCGACGAAGCAGAGCGAGTTCAGGTCAGGGTCGGTGATTTCCGCTTGACGGTTTCCGCAGCATCAGGTAGTTTCTCAGCATCATTCCTACAATATGAAGTAGTCCCTGACAAACGTATTTCCATAGGTATTGATAGTGTCGAGCGTGAAGCCCATCAAAGGACAGGGGGAACGCAAAGTCGATCCCCGCAACCGGCTCAACGAGCTGACGGCTAAGGAGTGGATCGTCGAAACCATCTCCGTTTGGAACCAACGCGGCCTCGGGGCAGGTCATCCAGATGCACGGATCGAGCGCCAGCATCCAGCCCCGTTCTCCTTCACCGATGTCAGCCGTCTGATCCGCTACTTCACGAAAAGCGGACAAACTGTCCTCGATCCCTTCGTAGGCGTAGGCTCGACGTTAAAGGCATGTGCTGTCGAACAGCGCAAAGGCATCGGTATCGAGATCAACCCTCACTTTGTTGAACTGTCCCGCGAACGCCTCGCCACCGAGGTCGGCGACATGTTCTCTACCGTTGAGGACCAACAGATTATAGAAGGAGATGCACGCGATATATTGCCCACCATCCCCGACGAGAGCGTCGATTTTGTTGTAACTTCACCACCCTACTGGTCGATCCTTAAAAAAGAGGATCACAAGGTCAGGCAAGAGCGACTAGCTAACGGCTTGACCACTGATTATGGCGACGATCCACGCGATCTGGCCAAGATCGAAAGCTATGACGACTTCCTCAAAGAAATTACACGGTTGTTTGGAGAATGTGGACGTGCTCTAAAGTCTGGGAAATACATGGCGATTGTAGTCAGTGATTTCCGCGATAAATCGCGCTATATCATGTTTCACGCCGATTTGTCGCGTGCTCTTGAAACTGTCGGTCTCGAAATCCGAGGGCTAAAGGTACTTTATCAGCGGCACAAGAAAATTTATCCCTATGGCTACCCTTATTCCTACGTCCCCAACATCCACAACCAATTTATTCTCATCCTGCAAAAACCGAAAAAAAAATGACAGAAGAATTGATACATATCGGCGACTGTATCGAAGGGATGAGCCGCCTCGAAGAAAGTAGCTTCAACCTCATCATCGCAGATCCGCCCTACAATCTCAGCAAGGATTTCGGCATCTGGAAGGAGGATGAAAAACGCGCCGAGTGGAAGGATTGGTCGCGGAAATGGCTAAAGGCTGCCCATCGAGTCCTCTCTAATCAGGGCAACATCTTCGTGTACGGAATCCATCACCACCAGTGCTGGATTCAGTGTATCATGTACGAACTGGGCTATGTCTATCGCCGCCAGATTATTTGGCATTATGAGAACGGTTTCGCCGGATACGGCAAGCGATCACTAAATGCCTGTTATGAACCGCTCCTCTGGTTCTCCAAGACCAAAGACTACATCTACCACGAGATCCGCGAACCTTACAAAAGCCAGGAGCGGCTGAAGCACAAGATCACCAAGAACGGGAAAGTCTGGACGCCGCATCCCGAAGGCCGCATGGCGGGAGATGTATGGACGTTTCCTGTTCTGGCGGGCCGCCGTTTTCGAGATGAGAAGGTTGATCATCCGACCCAGAAGCCTTTGTCTATATCACGTCGCCTTATAAAGCACTTCTCTAATCCCGGAGATACCGTGCTTGTGCCTTTTATAGGCAGTGGAAGCGAATGCGTGGCCGCAGCCTTGGAGAGTAGGGGGTATGTCGGCTTTGAGCTGAATTCGGATTATGTCGAGATCGCTCGCAAGAGGCTTGCCGATGCCAAAGCCCAACTCGCGCAAACGCTTATTTAGGCGGTCTATAAACTCCGGGATACGGTTCCGTCGTTGGAAGATCAGGGATTAATTGCGCCAGTGACGGATACAAATCCGTCTCCCCTGCTGTCGTAATGAAGAGTTCGCCTTGCAGTTCCGCCAGCGTTCCGAAGTGCCACATCAGCAGGGATAGTGCCCCGAGTGTGATTGTGCGGCACTCGATATTGAGAACCTCCTTGATATCGTCAATCACTTGATAATACTCGGTCCGCACGTTTGGCAACCTGCCGATCATTGAGACAGGCACTATATCGGCCACATCCATCCCGAAGCGGTTATGCAAAACAGCGATATCTTCGAGCAAGGCACGCGGAGATTCCAGCACCTCCTTGCCGGTTTCTAGCTCGACCACACCGATCTGGCCCGAATCAAAGCGCAGCAGCCCATCCATGCGGATATTTGTGTCGCCTTTACGTCGCATATTCGCCACCACGCCACACATCGCTAGCATGTTCCGCACGAGCCGTGTCGTTTGTGTATCGTTCAAATTCTCGACCACAGCAGGCAGGTCGCGGGCAAACCGGTCTGTAGCGCTTCCGAGCACCCCCTCGCGCACAGTTCTCACATGGGGCGCGGCAGCCTCTTCTACCGGGGCTGTAATCCCGTCAGGATCGTCAGTCTCCACCACGGCAATGCCGTCGGGCGAGAGACTGATCGCGCCGTAAGGGCAGTTCACCGCGCAAAGTCCACAGCCGATACAGCTTTCCACCTCAATCGTTGGCATCTCGCCCGCTGCGTCCCAATTAATCGCATCGGTTGGGCACACATCGTGCGAGGGATCACTTGGAAACATCAACTCGCCATCAAGGTTCGGCGGTGCTTCTAGCTCCATACAGGGCGCATCATGGCATCCGAGACAGGTCGCCCGTCCCGCATTCCCATCGGCGAAGGTAACTTCCGCGCCCTCATTGGGCGTAAAAGTGATCATTTTGGGATCGGCTTGAAACCGCCTTAGCCGTCCCTGACGACGCAGTGCTTGTTTATGGGGGACAACATCAGACATCAAGGAAGCCCTTCAGATGGGAGAGCTGTTTCTCATCTATCGAGACCAACTCCGTGACGGCCTTGATCGCCACATACGCCAGCGTGTGTAGATCGAGCACCCCAATACGAAAGCCGAAGGTGGCATACACATCGTCGATAAGCATGGACATCTCAGCCCGTTCGTTCGGTATCTGATAGCCCACGATCAAGGTGGATAATTCGCGTTGCGTCTCCATCCCGCCACGCGCCAGCAGGATCACCTTGTTCTCGATTGCTTGGCGAATCGCCTTGGTGGAGAGGGACAATTCTTCAGTCGGTGATTTGATCTCGATCGGCACCGCCAGACCACACAGCCAGACATGGGCATCCCACCTTTGATAGTTTACTCCCGTGCGCGAACAGCAGCTTGGGAACCCTATCAGTTGCAGGAGATGGGTCACGAGGGGATAGAATTGTGTCTGGGTATTCTCACGGCGACTATGCGCGAAGGCTTGAGCCGCTGCATCGGCTGAAAGATGTGCATTCTGTAAACTCTGCAATTCAGCCTTGAGAGGAGTGATATCTACTCCTTCGGCTTCCGTTTTGCTAGCCACGAAGGTTGGCTCGACAAAGAGGTGATCACGAGGTCCTCGCCCAACATTTGTGCCATCTATCACCTCTTGCGTAGATCGCTCCGCAGGAGCGACCTCGGGCTGCGGAAATATCTCGCTTAAATCCGCGATGGAGAGTGATTGGAACGGTGAGAATAAGATCGGCTTGTTCTCGGGTAGCCTTAACTTACGCAGGGCCTCGAGGCGTGTCTCCCCATCCCGTTGTAGCTGCTCAGTCACTGACGACACGTCAAAGCCCGTGCGCTCCATCATTGAGAAATGTGCATGGCGAGACAGGGCATGTTTCTGGCTGGAGGAGAGCCGGTCAACCTGATCGACCCGCAAATCAACTGCTCCTTTGAGGCCATGAGCCCGTTCCTTTCCGAGTGCCGTTAGTCGGTGGATCTCGAAGGTCTTGTTGTTGCGAAGGTAAGGTTCTCGGTCCTTTTCCGTCCATCCCAGATCGCGCAAAACGGCCAGTGGCCACCGTGTGTAGTTCCGCAGGGTGTCGATCTGGATACCCCGTGCCTCCTGCAATTCATCGAGCGCACCTTTGATCGCGGCAGGCTCTTCTCGCAACCCCATGACCTTTGCCACGATATCGTCCATATCAGCCTTGCTTCGATCTGACGATGCGCTCAAAGGGCCGACGATCATCTCGTCACGCGAGAGTCCGTCATTGCAGGCCAACATGGTGCTCAAGATCGTTGCGAAGGGACGGATATCGTGATCGCCGCTCAGTTTGATCGCATGGTTCGGATAGACGATGCCGAGCACGGTCTCACCCAAGAGCGATCTCCAATGCCGATCCGCCGCGACCACCTGTTCACCTAGCAGGGTGAAGGTGTAGTTCAGCGCAGAGCTTTCAGTTGACCGGAGCCAGCCCAGAGACCGGAATAACTCTGCATACATCTTTAGCAGGTTGTAAAGTGGATCGCGGCTACGATTTTTGCGCGTTGAACGCGCAATCGCCTCTTTCCCCATGTACCCCGAAGATGTAGCAAGGTTCGCTTCCACAGTTGCCTGCACCATGTCATCTAGCTTGACCGCTTGGCCGCGATACCGCTTGAAAGCAGCTTTATAGACAGCTACGAAATTCGCCATCGTAGAGCCGGGATTGGGGAATCTAAGCACTATTGATCTCCTCTATTCACTGAAATATGCGAGAGATTATGAGGTGTTGACCCGCCATAGCGAGGCCTTGATTCAGATTGCCATGATCCACTTGCTACTCAAACGGATCAAACAAAAAATGTAGTTTTCAGACAGTCTCTAAGGAAAATGTCCGTTGGGCACTAGCAAACCTATCACATCGGTTCCGTTTTTGCTCGTCGCACCAACTCCGTAATGTCAAATTGGTGGCTTCCCCCAACACCTTGGCAATATAGCGGGTTGTATTTCTGTGGAACCGCATAGATCATCCGGACTTCTCTTTGGCAAAGAGCGAATAAAGCCGCACCGACAAAAGACAGTTTCGTGTTCATAGCTACCAATGCGATATTCTCGTCGGACTTCTCTAGTTCCGCGTTAATCAGGCTCTCGAACACTTTCTCTATCGACGAAGAACTGAACTCAATATCACCAATCTTCGGAACCTGAATCCGGTCTCTCAGTTTCGTCGCAACCTTTCGGCTTAGCTCTCCAGCACCTACAACGGTCGACGATTTCTCTTGTTCCCCACTAATAGTCAAACGGTTAGGCTCTACGTATTCGATTATCTTAGAGATCCTATCCTCCTCGTGCCCTGAGAGAATCACCAGATGAGAAAGCCTCTCACTACGAAATATTCCTGGGAAACCAATAATCGATCGAACAGTCGTCACATCCTTACTCAGCCAACGCTCAGACTCAGGCAGATTCTTGTTCTGAGTAGCATATCCTCCTTTAGGTGCGGCCACATAAGCCACGGAGACACTACCAACTATCAATCTCTTTACCGACACAGCGAACAACAACATTCCAAGCAATTCCCTCGGCATACATGTAACGTCAATCAACAAATTGCAACCGGGGGTACATACTTTCTCAACTACAGACCACGTCCATGACCATAGATTATGCGACGAAAATCGATCAACACGATCAACGTTGTATACACCAAGTTCGTGAAGCAGGGCAATATTTTGTCCATACATTGCGTCGCTTTCGAAGACATCGGCGAAAAACACGTGCTCTGGATTTCCACCTGAAGCCAAAAATTCGCGGACCCAAACGGTCGAACGATCTTCGAAAGACGCAGCCGCGATCAAGACTTTCTTAGCATCTGTCATTACCATGTTTCCTGTTCATCTGGTTTAGTTATTTCCCACTCGCCATCCGGACCGATAGAAAACAAATCTCCCTGCACCGTGTCGTTATCGTCCCAGTCTCTTATGGCGTTTCTCGAAGCTAGCATCTCAATAACTTTTGGTTCTAATGACATGTATCCATTATACGCCGAAACATCAAGACTAAACGCAGGTGCAATACGTCGGGTCAACACGTACAGATCTCTTCTCCCAGATCCTTCTTTTTTGCTAATAAAGCCGCGCACTAGGTACCCTTCCTTGACGGCCAAGTCCAATAGCTGGAGCATCTCCTTACTCGGGGGAGATTGGAAAGCAAACGAAAACACTCGACGCACCGATCCCTGTGAGAGCATCTTCTGTTTAAAGAATGCGCCGAGACCTGAAATTATATTCGCGATAGCCGTCCAGTCTCCTGTCTCGCCAGATCGTTTCTGTCGAATATCGCTGATGTCAGACAATATTGTATCAGCATGACTTCGAACGACCTCGTTCTGAATAGCTGGTGGAATGTGGTTGACAACCTCATCTCGAGATTTCCTCAACGCATCGTCATACATCCGTTGAGCACAAATAATGAAGTCTCTCACTAAACCACCACTGAGGACTGCGAGCGTCCGAAACCCCGCATACCGATATGAACCCAAGGCCCTCTTCTGACTCAAACTGCGCATGTACTCTGAGGTAAGGTGACGATATACGTAGTCCCTAACTGACCTGCCCGAGTAAATCTCGCTGTATGTTTTAATCAATTTCTTCTCAATTTCTTCTATGCGTTCATTCTGCTTTTCATCCGCCGGAAAAAAAAGCTCTGGGTCAACAGGCTCACCATCTTCCCCGAGCAGTCTAGCTTGCCGAAGGCGCTTGATGCAAATCCGTCGCACTAGATCCACGTAGTCTTCGCTAGGATAATCAACAAAGCGTGTCGCTATGTCATACTGAATAAAGTCGTGTTGTTGCTGAATATTAGATCCTGAACGAGTCTCAAATGTTTTGTACGCATACATCGTACTTACTTTGAAGACGGTGCTTTTGCGACGCCTAGCAATCCACGAATTTAATACGATCGTGTGAGATCGCGGAAGGTCGTCGCCGTCGTCAATTAGAATGAAAAGACAACGATCCATCTCCTCATAAAAAAAGTCCGCAATTGGTGCGAGAATCCCGTCGAATAAGAACAACGGGCCGCCATATCCCTCCTCCGGCCCGTATAGCTGGCGTACAACATAGTTGACTATCCTATCACCTTCGACGGCGAAAAGCTCAATTACTCTTTTCACTGTTTCCTCGTAATCCGAGTCAGGCAGTTCTGGCAGGTTAACCTCGCTGAATTCGAACGCGATCTGGATGCGCTCCCCTACTAACTGTACAAACCGAGTTTGAAATTCGGATGGAACTATCTGAGGGCTGTCGCGAAGTACCACGAATAGCTGACGCAGAATCAGCAGTATGAGGTGACTTTCGCTTAACACGCTCTTTTGACGGTTAGATTCCATGAATTGGAGCTCTTCAGCCATGAAATCCGAGTCCTGCACAGGGAAGTAGACGGATAAGAAGTTTGGTCGTTTTTCTGGAAAAAGTAGTTCCTGACAATCCGGCTGAAGCACCCGAAACAGCATAGATTTCCCCGTGCCGCGGTTCCCGTTGATGAAACAGCTCTCCCGACCCCGCACACGGTCTAGTCGGCTGTCATCACACCACAGCTCAGTTGCCTCCAACGCCGCCAATTTCGATGCTGTCACAAGTTCAAATGGGTTTTTCATATCTCCCCCTTGCAATAGGAGCCCAATAAGGTGTTTTCACTTAGTTCCTCACAGCGCTCCGAGAGCGATGGAAGATTTTCTGGGTAACCCTGATCGAGATCGAGCGTCAACGTCGACTTATTCATCATGTTGCTAGGAGAGTCGTCTTTATAGTACTTCATGGTTAGCCGCACACGGTGGACATCGAAGTCTGGGCGCCCGTATTGCGAACAGTACCTCGTTTCCCGTTCGATAACATTGATTTTGTACTCCAAGTGGTCGAAGAACTCGATCGACTTACCGTCAATCTCAGTGACGAATTCATGTTGATCGGGATAGATCTGCAATTGGATATCGAGCGTGTCGTTCTGCAAATCGAATCGACGAAAGCACTTCGCATAATGGTAGGCAAGATTGCTTTCTGGCGAAGCCTGAAACCATCTCAAGAGCGCCGCCGGCACCCGTTTCGGGTTTTCGGAAAGTTCATCGGCTATACGCAACATGGCGGCCAAGAGCCGTAGCCTCGGAGGACTGTAGTGATCCGCTTGAATTTCCCTAAACGTGTCCTGTCCGTACTTCCCGCTAATTCCCCCGTGTACACGGGCCACATCGTATATATTCTGGCGAGTCTCTGTATCGTAGAATAGGTGAAGGTGATCCTGAATCAGCTCGCGCGATCTAATTGGGTGATCCTTGCGTCCCCCGATATTCCCTGCGTCGTGCAAATGCGCGGCGCACAACAAAATGTAAGATTCAAGCGGATTGAGCGGCGTGGCTTCCTTCTTTTTTTCGAGGCTTGAGCCGAGTTTGTCAAGGCTCTCCACCAAATCACTCACGTGGCGACAGCCATGTATTGTCATGATGTTCGGAGTGCTACCACCCTCAGCCGCACTCATTTGATCGACGGCAAGTCCGACATCTACAAGCGGGTGAACCTCATTAAAGAAATGCAACTCAAGTGCCCTGAATTTCGTCAAGTATTCTTGTGCATACGCGTGGTATTCATTTTTTGAGTCATCGTTGGCTTTTTGGATGCGTTGCACTAGATAGCCGTTCGTAATGTGCATCATATCTCGGCTATTCTCTCCAGTACGACCTTTGCAAGAGGAGGTGGTACCATATTTCCGACTTGCTGCTGTTGGAATCCTATAGAACCCGAGAAGCGAAAGTTGTCAGGCACTGACTGTATTCGAGCCGCCTCGCGGACCGATAAACCTCGATCTTCGTGTGGGTGGATCAGCATGTTTTTTCTGAAGTTACCAATGACAACCGAAGGCTCCGAAGATTTCAACCTATGGTATATCCCTGTGTGACACTTTGACGTATCGGCATAGTTGTGGAGCAGCGTTGACGGTATGTCTTCCCAGTTCCCGCCCTGAGGTACGTAGGGATATCGTTGTAACACATGAGAGGCATTCTTGGTCACTAGATTCCCAGTGACCTTGCCTAGTCTGCCGCGAAGCTTCCTCGCGAAGGGGCTTATTGGATTGCATCGATAAGGCAACTTGTCGACCGAAGCTCCTGGAGTCAGTACGGGTAGATCAGCTATAGCCTCCTCTACTGTGATAGGCGACTCGGTAGAGGAGGTGGGATCCGTAAAGACTTTTCCCTCTCGAGAAGCCACGACGAACGTTCTTTCGCGGCGTTGCGGGACCCCGTAATGGACCGCATTGAGCGTCGTCGTAGAAGTAGTGTACCCGGCCGTCTCAAGACTCTCGACGATTTCGCGAAGAAAAAATCCCTTAAGTGTTTCACGTATCCCTTTTACATTTTCAATGACGATCCAGTCCGGATCCCACATCTTCGCTACGCGAATTAGCTCCTTGTGCATCCAATTGTTGGGATTTGACGAATTTCGAGTGCGCTGATTTGATGTGGAAAATCCTTGACATGGTGGACCTCCGAATACGATGGTCCGTACGTCCTTTGGACGGTCTGGAATCGAGTTAAGCTCTCGTATGTCGCCAACGAATACAGGGATTTCCCGAAAGTTTAGGCGATAGGTTGAGGCTGCTATCGGACACTTTTCCACCGCGTATGCTACTTCTATTCCCGCCTGCCGGGCACCTAGGGTCATCCCCCCTCCTCCGCAGAACAGATCTATGGCGACAGTTCGGTTTTTGTTAGTCATTGTATCCGCTTGGGATAGGCACTAATCTTGTCAAGAGTATGGGTAAAATAAGTCTCCTTTTCTTTCAATCAAGGCTCTGAACACACAGATAGTCGCACTTAGCATAGAACTCACACCTCAGTACACCCCCACCACGACAGACTCCTGCAACTCCGTCAACAAGCGCAAATCTTTAACCCCATCCCAAGGATACGCGTCAATCGGCTCCGCACGCTCGGCCTCATCACGCTCAAGAAATCGGGGCATGAAAAATTCCTTGGTCAGGGTGGTGAGCATGACTTGACCGGTCTCGCCGTAGCCGACCTTGCGAGAGGGATCTTTGGGATCAACCAACTCGATGACGGCGCGTGGCTGCGGCGGGTAGTAGGTGATGGCGTACTCGTCAGCCGGGTCAAAGGGCTTGGGGCAGGCCAGACCCATCAAGGTGTTGCCGTAGGTGGGCACAAAGGCGAGGCCGGGCACCAACTCCTCGCGGGCGAAGCGGTGGAACTGGGCGTTCATTTCCGTGCCGCCGCAGAAGATGCCCTTAATGCCGAGCTTGGGCAGGGAGACTTTTTCGCAGAGGGCTTCGAGGAGGCGGGGCGTGGTGAAGACGCACTGCACGTTGTCGTGGGCCTTGAGGATCTTGAGCGCCTGTTCGATGACGTGGGCTTTGTAGGCTTCCAAGTCGCGCATCTTGCCGGCGCGGATGAGTTCGTTGACCCAGCGCGGGTCGAGATCCACCATAAAGCACAAGCCGCCGCGTAACTGGGCGAGGTATTCGATGGCAAGGCGCAGGCGGCGCGGCCCCGAAGGCCCAAGCATTAGCCAGTCGGCCCCCTTGGGGAAACCCTCCTCGGACAGGCTCTCGCTGTAGAGCGCGTAGTCGGTGTGGAAGTCGCGGATGTTGATGCGGTATTTGGGCAGGCCGGTCGAGCCGCCGGTCTCGAAGACGTAGATCGGCTCGTCGGCATAGGCTTTGGGCACCCACTGGCGCACTGGGCCGCCGCGCAGCCACTCGTCCTCAAAGTGGCCGAGCAGGGCCAAGTCGTCATAGGAGCGGATTTTTTCGCGCGGATCGAAGTCGAGTTGTTGCGCGTAGGAGAGCCAAAATGGGCAGCCGGTCTCGGGGCTGAAGTGCCACTCGACGATGGTGCGGACGTGGGCGTCGAGGTCGTCGCGGGCGGCGGCGATTTTGTCGGGTGAGACGCTCATTGGCTTTCTTCCGCGATGGCGAAGAGGGTGTTGCGGGAGGCGATGTAGAGGACGCCGTCGCGGGCGACCGGAGTGGTGTACACGGCGCTGCCCAGATTGGTCTCGTGGAGTAATTCGAGCGTTTTGCTGGCCTTGAGCACATCGACGTCGCCGTCCTCGTCGCCGATATAGACCTTGCCGTCGGCGACAAAGGGCGAGCCCCAGATTGCGGCGAAGGTGTCGTGGGTCCAGTGGTGGGTGCCGGTCTTGGCGTCGAGGCAATAGACGAAGCCGCTCAGGTCAGCGGCGTAGAGCAGGCCGTCGGCAATGGCGACAGTGGAGATGGTGCGGTTGTAGTTTTTGTCGCCGAAGTGCCAGATTGCGCCCGTCTCGGTGATGTCGCCGGTGCCGCTGGCGTCAATGGCCCACAGGTGGCCCTCGCCTTCGCCGTGCTCGGGGTCTTGGCCGACGCCGAGATAGACTATGCCGTCGTGGAAGACGGGCGTTGAGACGAGGTTGTTGCGGGTGCCGCGACCGCCCAATTCCCAGACTGAATCTTTGGGGTTGCAGTCGAATTTCCAGATGAGTTCGCCGGTGTCGGGGGCGAGGGAATAGACCCAGCCGTCGCCGCCGGGGAAGATTACCTGCTTGCGGCCACCGGCTTCGCCGTAGGCGGGGTTGGCCCACTGGCCGTGCAGAATCTGGTCGCCGGGCAGGTCGCTGTCCCAGAGGAGGTCGCCGGTCTGCAGGTCGAGGGCGATGAAGCTGGGGGCAAAGGGGGCTGGGATGTGGATGTGGCCCTCATCGACGCCGTTGCTGGTTAGGGCGAAGAGGCGACCGTCCACGCCTATGGGCGAGCTGGTGGCGAGGTTGTGGGGGAAGACGTCCAGCTCGGCGATCATGTCGAATTTCCAGATGAGATCCGCGTTGGTAGGTGCGGTGGCGGTCTCGTCGGCGATGGGGCCGTCGTTCTCGCCGTCGCGGAAGCCCTCGGTGTCGAGGCATACGACTTCGGCACGGTTAGAGACGTAGTAGAGGCGGTCGCCTTCGACATAAGGGGTGGAGCAGACGCCCTGCTGCGGCCAGTCGTTGACGCGGCCGGCCGGCAGCTTGGGATGGGCGATTTGCCAGAGGAAGGTGCCGTCCTCTAGGGAAAAGGCCATCACCACGCCGCGGTCGCCTTTGTGGTTGGGGTCGCGCTCGGCCTGGTTGTTGGTGCCGACGAAAATTTTGTCGCCGGCGATTAGGGGCCCGGCGTAGGTCTGCGAGCCGAGCGTGGCGCGCCACTTGACGTTGGTGCCGGTCTCGACGTCCCAAGTGGTGGGCAGGTTTGTCTCGTCCGAGACTTGGTTGCGCCCCGGCGAGCCGCCCCACATGGCGGTTTGAGCATTGGCGGAAGCGGCTAGGGCGAGGATGAGGCTGCAAATAGTTAGAGTCATTACCAAACTTTCAGGTTGTCGTAGTAGATTTCAGCGGGAGAATAGCCGTAGATGCCGGGGCTGCCGCTGCGGTTGGGCAGGGGATCGACTGCTTGGATGGTCCACGTGGCTGGCTCTGGCTCGTCGCGGGGCCAGACTTTGCCGCGGATATGGGCTGTGTCGCCTTCGATTTCCACCTGCATCTTCATGGTGTACCAGACGCCGGTTTCCCAGGTGAAGGGCACCGTTTTGGCCATCCGCAACTCGGCGGCCCAAGTGCGAATCTGCAACTGCTGGTGGTAGCCCATCATGTCGAGGGTGTAGCGATTTGCGATCAGGCCCATGTCGGGGACGGCGCGGCGCTTCTTGGTGCCGAGCAGGTCGGCTTGGATGGCGTAGCCGGTCATGGCGGGCGCGCCGATATAGGTGTTGGCGCGGTGCAGGCCGCGGGCGGCAGGCGGTTTGACCAGCACCTTGTTGCCTTGCATTTCGCGCACCTTGAATTTGGTGCCTGTGCCGATCCAAGCTGGTGAGGCGTCAACGGTGAATCCCTCGAAGTCTTCGCTATACGTCGGCGGCGGCAGCACGGCGATGCGCACCTCGGTGGCCAATTCGCCAGCACTGGCGACGATTTTGCCGCCGCTGGGTGCGTCTGCGAGAGTAAGCGTATTGCCGTCGAGTTGGCCGACTGGACCGGCGAGTGTCCATTCGGCTTCGACTGGGCCGATTAGGCGACCGTGTGCGTCGAAGGCTCGGGCGCGGAACGACACGCGGGCCCCAGGCTGGGCGACGACTTCGGCGGGGATGATTTGCAGGTGCGTCGGTGTTGCGTCTGGGGTAGCTTGCTCGCGCGGGTAGTTGGCTGCGGTTGCCGCGACTTTGAACTGCGCCTCTGGGTCGCCGAGGCAGTAAACGCCAGCCTCGGTGGAAAGGTAGATGCGGCTGTAAGCTACGGCTGGTGAGCCGAACAGTTCGGCTGGGCGTCCGTCGGGCATTGCAATCTCGGCGAGGTCGAGCGTCTCGGCGGAGTCGGAGCCGGGGGCGACGATGACAAAGCGGCCGTTGACCTCTGGTGCGTAGAGTCGGCCGTCGGCTAGCACGGGCGATCCCTTGCCGACGGTGCCGATGTTGTGAACCCAGTGGACTTGGCCGGTCTCGGCGTCGAGCGCGTGGATGTTGGCCGAGTTGTCGGTGATGTACAAGCGGCCGTCGTGGACGACTGGGCTGCTGTAACCGGCGAAGACGCCGTCGTAGCGCCAGACCTCGTTGCCGGTGGCGTCGATGCACACGACGCGGCCGAGGGCGGTGTTGTCGAGATTTTCTTCGCTGTGCGCCGCGTACACCTTGTCGCCCGCGATGACGACCGAAGAGTTGATGCCGCGCCGACTGAGCTTGAAGCCCCACACGCTCTCGCCAGTGCGGATTTTCATGGCATAGATGGAGCCGTCGGCGTTGCCGCCGATGAGCAAGCGGACGCCGTTGATGGTGGCGACGACGGGCACGGAGTACGTGGTGTCGAGCGGCCGGCCTCCGGGGGTGGCGATCCAGACGACCTCGCCGCTGTGCTTGTCAAAGGCGAAGTAGCGGTGGCGGCCTGGCGTGTGGCTGCCCCAATTGGAGCTGAGATAGCTGATGATGACGAGGTCTTCATCGACGACGGGCGTGTGGACGCGCCCACCATAGCCGGAGATGCGTCCGAATTCCTCGGTTAGCGAGCGCGACCAGACGACCTTGCCGTCGCGGTCGAAGCCCAAGAACAGTCCGCTGACCGTGTGGGCATAGACATAGCCGGTCTCTGGATCGCCAGAGAGGCTGGCCCAGCCAACGCGGTTGAAGGGAATGGTGGTGTGGAAGATGTTGTAGGCGTGTTCCCAGAGCAGGGTGCCGTCTTGGGCGTCAAAGGCGGCGACAACGCCCTCATGTTCTATGCCTTCACCGCGGCGACCGATGACAAAGACTCGTCCGTCGAGGACGATGGGGGTAGAGCGGCCAGTAAATTCGGCGTGCCAGATGGGCGACCAAGATGCGACGAGGCCCGTTTCCTCGGAGACGCCGTTTTGCGTGGGGCCGCGCCAAGAGGGCCAGTCGGCTGAGTAGGCGCTGGAAGCGGCGAGTAGGAGGCCGAGAAGGGCGCAGGGAAGTTGCAGGCGGAGGTTGGGCACGGCTAGTCCTTGGTAGAGCGGGAGTGTAGGTTAAACGTCTTAAGTACATAATGAGCGCCGCCGATTCTTGTCAACTGACGGCGTGATGTGCAACTTGTCCAAGTCCATTCACAATCGGGAGGAGCTATGAGCAATCAGAAAGAGTACACCGTCCGCGCGACCCACTGTAGCCACCAAGCGTCGCTGGATGAGATCTACGACCGGCTAGTGGAAATCACCGCGCCGTTGAGCCGGTCGTGGGCCAAAATCGAAAAGGCGCGGCGCATCGGCATCAAGATCAACATGCAGATGCGCACCAATAATATCCGTCGGATCGGCGGGCGGCGGCAGGAATTGGTGGACGACGACGTGATGCGGGCGGTGCTGCGGCTTTTGCGGGAGCGCAGCGACGCGGAGATTTTCGCGCTTGATACCAGTGCTGCGCCGCCGGGTGAGCGGCCGGGTGATGATTTCAACGCCAAGCCGATCTTGGAGGAATTCGGCGTCGAATACGTCGAGGCCGGTGACCCGCCCTTCGAGCGCTACAAAGTACCCGGCGGTGGGATCATGTTTTCCGAGTACCAGCTTTCAGCCGCCTTGGGCGAGGCCGATGCCTTTGTCTCGCTGGCCAAGATGAAAAACCACGGTTTTATGGGCATCACCCTGTGCCTGAAAAACCTCTTCGGCCTGCCGCCGATCCCGCCGCACGGCCGCTTGCGCACGTACTTCCACCACGTCATCCGCCTCTCGTATGTCCTGCCCGACTTGGGGCTGATTGCCCAGCCTTGCCTCAACATTATCGACGGGTTGACTGGTCAGGCGCGCATGGAGTGGGGCGGCGAGGGCCGGATTGCCGACTGCTTGGTCGCTGGCGATCACGTCATCGCCACTGACGCTTGCGGCTCGCACCTGATGGGCACTGATCCCCGGCTCGATTGGCCGACGCCACCTTTCCGCCGCGACCGCAGTCCGGTGGCGGTGGCGGCCGAGCACGGCTTCGGGACAGTGAACTTGGACGAGATCGACTTTGTCATGGAGGGCCTAACGCCGCCGGTGGCTGAGTTCGACTCCGCGAAAGCCGATCCTCCGGAGCAGATCGCGCGACTGCGGCAGACGGCCAGCGAGCAGGCGCTTTTTTACCGCGACAACCAAGAGCGGATTTTGGACGCTCACGCTGACAAGTACGTCTTTTTGCAGGACGGCGAGGTGATTTGGAGCGGGCTCAAGCCCGAGGAAGCGGGGGCCGTGCAGAACGTCGCTGCGGGCAAAAAGGATCAGGCGGTTTGGCTCAAGCTAGCTGATCCAGCAGAGCGCGAAGGCGAGCGGATGGAGGTGTACGAGAAGATTCTGGCGGCTTGAAGGAACGGGTAGTTTGATCTAGACTGTCAATAAGATCGTTTGCAGCTACTCAGTATGAAGGACGCTAGCGGAAATTAGGTCGGGGGCAACCAAGCTAGTCGGCATTCACGGTAGAGGGGAGCTAGGGCGAGGATGCGCTTGACGGAAGGCAACCAAAAAAGTAGTATGATAACATGTGTTTATATAGCTTACACAATAGTATAATCACTGTAAAAATAGGGAGTTAGGAAATGGAACGTCATAGTTACTACTTGGGTGCGCGGCCGTCCTTTCTGGAGGGAATAGCGCGTCTTATGGACTTCAGTAACAGCCTGAATCAGTACAAATCGTACCCGAGCGGCGTGGAAGCAGACCATGCCGCGATTGCAAGGGACTGGGCTATGATCGGCTTGGACTTTCGCAACGCGATTACCGAGTTTGAGGCGGAGGAGGCAGAGCATTGCCCCAACTAGTACACCCGTTTGTTCACCTAGTGGCATAATATGGAAAAGCATTTTTACGAGCAGCTAAAAATTGAGAATTTCCGCGGCATCAAGTCGCTGGAAATCAACGACCTTGCACGGATCAATCTGTTTGTCGGCAGAAATAACTGCGGTAAAACCTCGGTGTTGGAATCGATTTTTTTACTAACTGGGATACTAGACCCCATATATCATATAGATCATATGGAAAAACATAGGAAATTGACCCTTAACGAGAACTCCGACTTGAAGAGTTTTTTTTATAACCAGAAATATACTAAGGGATTTAGGTTATTTGGCAAGGAAAGAACAGGAAGTAGAGAAATCAATGTTGTGCCAAGCTATGGATCCTTCAATAGAGACAGAGGCGAGAGAGGCACGGTTCAAACAGGTGTATTAAGTTCTACAACAGAGCAATCACTAAGTACGCTAAAGTTTATACTTACTCATTCAACTAAAGAAAATCGTCCATACGAGACTACAATAAATCTGGTAACAGGAGACACTTCATTTAATTTCAAATCAGAAGAGGATTATAGGGAAATTACATATACTTGCTTTTTAGGTCAAACATACGGTCTAGAGATGGTTGACAGGATGCTTAACGAGAAACGCAAGGATGTTCTAGTAAGTAGGCTTCAGTCTATAGAGCCGAAAGTAAAAGATATAAGGATAGGATTGGATCGTATTGTTATGATCGATATTGGGACCGATAATTTTCTGCCAATTAATCACCTTGGTGGTGGAATGGTGCATGTTCTGAATATCCTTTCCGCTATATATTGGGTTAGGAACGGGATTTTGGTAATCGACGAGATTGAAAACGGGCTCCATGTTTCTTCTATAAAGTATATGTGGGAGATGGTGCTGGAGTCTTCCAAGCAAAACAATACACAGATATTCATGACGACCCACAGCAGCGATGTCATAAAGAGCTTGAGTCTGGCCTTGCAGGACAAAGCGGACTCAGTCGCCTGCTTCTGGCTGAGCAAGTTCGATGACGATAGGATCAAAGCCTACAGATATTCGCCGGATGATCTGGAGAATGCCTTAGATGTGGGTATCGATATTCGCCATTAGCTATGAATGATAAAACTTTGATTATTGTCGAAGGAAAAGAGGATGAGAGTTTCTTGGAATCCTATATCAAAAATTTAGGTTATTCCAGTAAAAATTTTGAGTGTCGATCAATATACGGAAAGAGCAACTTGAAAGGAGGCGTCATAAATGACATTGAAGACGCCTTGGCTAGAGGCTCACAGGTTTTAATTATATTTGATGCCGACTCGGATTGTGAAAGAACTAAAGCTGATGTTGAGCATACTCTCGAACGATTGGAAGGATTTAAGATATTTCTTTTTCCTGACGATAATAGTAATGGAGCCGTGGAAAACTTGCTAGAAAGAATAATAAGGTCGGAACACGAAATAATTTTTGAGTGTTTTGAAGAATACAAGGAGTGTATAAGCAAGTGCATGAGTGAATACGAGCCGCCCGGTATGAAAGCAAAGATATATGCTTATAAGCAAGTGCTTGGCATTCTTGAAGATCCTTTTAATCCTCGTTACTGGGACTTTGAAAATATAGCACTGGAACCGCTGAAAAATTTTCTAAATCAGAACTTGTAGAAAATTTCGCTACGCCTTAAGTCTACTTAAACCAGACATCTGCTTCCTAACTAATCCTTCATAATCGCACCAATGCACCCCGCTTAACGTCCACCCGAATAGGAGCCACTATCCATGACCGAAGTAGAGCGATATTTGTTTGACCTCCAGGGCTATCTGATCATCGAAGACGTGTTGGATCAGGAAGCCGTCGCCGAGTTGAATCGGCTGATTGACGCTCAAGAGATGGGCGCGGCCGTCGAGCAGGCGCAAGGGCGGCTGCACACCGGCGGGTTTTGGACATGGGGGCAACCCTTTGTCGATTTGCTGGACCACGAGCGCATTATGCCGCTGCTCAAAGTGATCTTAGGCGACGGCTTTCGGCTTGATCACTACTATGCGATTTATTTGGAGGCCGGTGCCGAGCGGCTCGGATTGCACGGCGGCAACACGCCCTACGATCCGCCGGAGTACTACCACTTCCGCAATGGACAGATGTACAACGGGCTGACGGTGGTGTCTTGGAACTTGGCTGATACCGGACCGGCGCAGGGCGGTTTTTGCTGCATTCCGGGCAGCCACAAGGTCAATTACCCCTGTCCGCAGGAAATCCGCGAGGCCCATGTCGAGGCCGGATGCGTGGTGGTGCCGGAGGCGAAAGCTGGGTCGGTGGTGATTTTTACCGAGGCGCTCACGCATGGCACTGCTCCGTGGCAGGCCGTGCATCAGCGGCGCTCGCTGTTGTTCAAATACAGTCCTGGGCAGCAGTCGTGGTCCAAAGGCCACATCAAGCCGCCGGAGGGGGTCGCCTTGACCGAGCGGCAGGCGCTGCTTTTTGAGCCGCCGTATTTCCATGCGCGGGCCTCGCTTTTTGAAGAAGTGAAAGCGTAACCGACTGGAAATTTGAAGTATGGAAACGCTGTTTCGTCACTTTGCGTTTGGTGCTGATGAACGGGCCGTACTCGACCACGACGGGCACATCGCACTGCCGGGCGTTCTGACCGACGCGGCTTGCGCCCAGTTGATCGTGGCGCTGGCGCGCATCCAATCGCTGCCGCGCGATGACGAGGAATATATCCCCTCGCGCTTTGCCGCTGAATTCGACGCCTATTTGGAGAGCCTGATCGGGCATCCGCAACTGCTGGACTTGGTGCGCCGCGTGTTGGGGCCGGAAATCCGCTACGACCACTGCGTGGCATTGAACCGCGAAGGGGGCAATCCGGGGAGCAATTGGCACAGCCACGAGTACGCTGACGACGATCCGGCGCTGGGTTTTGTGCGGGTGTTTTTTTACGTCAATGGCTTTGCAGCCGACGATGGCGGGTTGAAGGTAGTGCCGGGGAGCCATTTGTATCGGGATCCGGGCATTAACGCGGAGTCGGATGCTGCGTTGGCGCAAGGGTGGATGGCGGGGAAGGCGCATGCGGTTAGCGGTCAACCGCTCGCGATTGAGGAGTTGTCGGCGCCGCAGGGGACAGTGGTGTTGATGTGGACGCATGCGGCGCATGGGGTCACTCCGCGCAAGGAAGACAGCGACACGCGGTGGTGCGTGGTGTATGCGTATCGCAATCCGGGGCGGGAGTCGCGAGCGCGGTGGCTTAGTCCGAGTTTTGAGAAGAAGCAGATTAAAGGCACAGAAGGATTGATGAGTTTGTACTAGAAAGGAAAGAAAGATGAAAATCACAGAGATTCGGACGTTTTTGGTCGGCAGGTTTTTGTTGGTGCGGGTCTATACGGATGAGGGAATCGTCGGCAATGGGGAGGCTGGGTTGTGGGCGCATCACGGGGTGGTGAAAGAGGCGCTGGGGGAGTTGAGCGATTACTACGTGGGCAAGGATCCGCTGCGCATGGAGCATCACTATCAGGTGGTGTCGCGGTCGGCGCACTTCATGGGCGCGGCGATGAGCGCGGCGATGAGCGCGATCGACATGGCGCTGTGGGACCTATTCGGCAAGGCCGTGGGTTTGCCCGTGTACCAGTTGTTGGGCGGCAAGTGCCGCGACAAGGTAAAGGTGTACGAGAACGTCGGTGGGCAGACGCCCGAGGAGGTGCGGGAGAGTGCGCGGGCGCGAGTGGAGCAGGGGTTTACGTCGTTTCGGATGGGGCCGTTTGTCAGCGGGTTTGAGCAGCGCACCAGCACGGCCAATATCTCGACGGCTGTGGAATTGGTGGCCGCGGTGCGGGAGGCGCTTGGGGACGAGATGGATTTGGGGTTGGAGATCCACCGGAACTTGCGGCCGGAGGAAGCGATTGCACTGGCCACGGAGTTGACGCCTTTTAAGATACTGTACTACGAGGACCCGCTGCCGCCGCAGAGCTTTGAGGCCCTTGAGTACGTCGCCCAGAACATCAACATCCCAATCGCCACGGGCGAGCGGTGCTACAACCCCTTCCAGTTTAAGGATTTGATCGACCGCCAGATCGTCAGCTTTATTCGGCCGGACCTATCCTTGGCGGGCGGATTCACGCAGGTGAAGAAAATTGCCGCGCTGGCCGAGATGGCTTTCGTCGGGGTGTTCCCCCATCTGATGGGTAGCCCCATCAACAACGCGGCTTTCGCGCAGCTAGCCGCGGCCATTCCCAACTACACGCACACCGAGCACAACGCCCTCAACGGGCCGATGGCCGAGATCGTCGATGAGCAGCTCCAAGTCGAGGGCGGCTATCGGCTGCTGACAGATCGGCCGGGGATTGGGGTTGAAATAGCCGAGGACGCGCTGGCGAAATACCCGTACGAGCGCTGGGCGATTAAGGGCAGTTTTCACGCCGACGGATCGGTGGCGCACTAGGAGGCCCTCATGTTTAAGAAAATCTATCTTGATCCAGAAAATAGGCGTTTTTCCGAGATCATGTCTAATAACAGGCGGTACATTGTACCACCTTTTCAGCGAGACTATTCTTGGGAAGACGAACAATGGGAGGAACTGTGGGAAGATATTGAGCAGATGCAGCAAAGCCAGATTCAGCATTTTATGGGCTATCTGGTTTTGCAGACCGAGGATGGAAAGAGCTTTCAAATTATCGATGGCCAGCAACGTATAACGACTGTTTCTATTATTATACTAGCAGTGTTGAAAACATTGCAAGCATTGGTCGATAACCAAAAAGATAAAGAGGCCAATGAACAAAGGATAGAGGAATACAAAAGGACCTATATCGGAGTTTTTGACTCCATTACGCTTACGACATCACCGAAGCTAGTGCTGAATCGACACAACAATCAGCACTTTCGGGCCATGGTAGAAAGATTAGAGGTTCCCACTAGGCGCAGGCTCACAAAGACAAACCGGGCCCTGAATAGGGCATTTGAGTTTTTTGTAAATAAACTTTCTCAAAAGAAAAAAGATGGCAAAACTCTGGCGACCCTAGTGGGGGATATAGCAGATGGACTACTCTTTACAGCGATTACCGTTAAAGATGATTTAAATGCCTATACTGTTTTTGAGACTCTCAATGCACGTGGAGTACATTTAGCGACTCCAGATTTGTTAAAAAACTACCTTCTCTCAACTTTTGCAAGTCATCCGGCCTTTCATACTGATGAAAACCTTGATGACTTTGCAGGACGCTGGCAAATTATTATTGAGCAACTAGGCGAGACTGAGTTCACTAATTTTCTCCGAAGTCATAGGGGAATGACTAATCCTCTCCCACACAAGAGAGAACTTTACAGGTTGCTCAGGAGAGAGATCGATACAGCCGAAAAGGTCATTCCCTATCTTGAAAAACTTGAAGATCGGGCTCCAGTCTATGCTGCTCTACAAGAACCTCATGACGATTTTTGGAAAGAACGAGAGGGGAGGTATATACAAGCGCGGCCCCATTTAGAAGTCCTTAAATTGTTTGGTATTAAAACGCCTCTCAGTCTCCTTATGGCAGGATATGAAAAGTTTTCACCGCAAGAGTTTATTAAGCTACTAAACTGTATCGAAGTGTTGACACTGCGCTACAATGTTATTTGCAATCTAGCAACCAATGATCAGGAGCGGATGTATAATATTACTGCCAACCAGTTGATAAATGAAGACTTATCTTTGCAAGAGGTAATGGATAGGCTAAGGACAATCTATCCGCACGATGTAGAGGTGCGCCAGCGTTTTGGGGACAAGAGTATGCCAAGTCGCCGAAGTAACAAAAAAATTATGTTTCTATTGCGAGAGATTGAAATGCATTTAAGCGGTCGAGCCCCCCAAAATCTGACACTCGAACATGTGTTGCCGTACAATCCAGGAGACGATTGGCAGGCTTATTTTGGTCGTGAGACCTATGAAAATGCGATTGACCGCTTGGGTAATATGGCCTTGCTGCCTTCGAATCAAAACATGGGGCAGGAGGTTTTTGAACAAAAAAGAGAGATACTACAGGCCAGCGAGTTTCGGATTAATAGACACATCGCTGAGTACCCGGAATGGAACATGAACTGCCTAGAGGAACATCAAAGATGGTTAGCGAAGCAGGCAACAGCGGTGTGGAAAATATCTGAATACGCTTAGGTAGGAGAACGCTATGATCGACTATGCCTTGCGGGATCAGCTAAAGGACGTCCACGCCTATGCGCTGACCATTTATCAGCGCGATGACCTCTACGCACTCGATTTGGATGGGTTTGCGCGCAATATAGTGTGGGCTGCTGACCGGGGGGTGCGGGTTTTTGTGGTGGCTGGCGGGACTGGAGAAAACGACGCGTTGGCTCCGCCTGAGCGCTTAGCACTCGCCGAGTGTGCGCTGGCGACGGTGGGCGAGCGGGCGCTGGTGGTGCCGACCTTGCCCGGCAACTTGGGCGAGGCCGCGGACTTAGCACCGCGCTACGAGGCGTTGGGATTGCGCGTGGCGCTGGCGATGGCACCCTATACGCGCCACCAAGTGCCCGAAGATCCCGAAGGCGTGTATCAATACTACGAGGCGCTGGGGACGCGGTCGGGGCTGGCGTTGATGCCCTACAATACGCAGGGGTGGTCGGCCGAACTGTTCGAGCGGCTGGCCGAGGTGCCGCAGATTGCCGCGATCAAGGATCCCTGCGTTGAGCCGCACAACCTCTTTCGCGCCATCAAGCGGCTCGGCGACCGCTTCGTCTGGATCGGCAACAAGCGCCACGACCCGGGCGTGTTGCACTTCCGCTTCCAGGCTGGGATTGAGGGATTTACCGCTGGTTTTGTCAATTTTGCTCCGCAGCTAGAGCTGGGGCTGTTCGCGGCTGCGCAACGGCAGGATTGGCCGCAGATGATTGAGTTGCAGGAGCAGTTGGCCCCCTTGGAGCGGTTGCGCTCGCGCTTTGACGACGCCGGTATGCTCAAGGCGACGATGGAGCTGATGGGGCTGGCTGGGGGTGTGGTGCGTCCGCCCCGGATTAATGTGCCGCCGGCGGGGCGCGAGGCGATCAAACAGGAGTTGCAGCGCTTGGGGGTCTTGGGCGCGTAGGTAATGCAGTGCAGCGGCCATTCGCTAGGTTCTGATGGACGATTCCGCCGTGCGCAAGCAAATGTTGCCTTTGCTCCCCATTACCTTGTTGGGAGTGGCCGTCGATCTGTGGCTGCGGCCGACGCTTGACTTGCGCCTGATGCAGTGGGTGTGGTGGGGGCTGTCGGTGGCGTTTTCGCTGGTGCTGTGGCAGGGTCTGTTTGTGATTAGCTGCCGGTTGCGGCCGCGCTGGCAAGTTGCGTTTGTCCTCGTCGTCGGTTTGGTAGTCTCCGTCCTGGCCCTGCTATGGCTTGGCTTCCACGAGATATTCTACTGCTGGCCGACGGCCTATGCGCTCGTGCATTCGGCGGGCCATCCACGCGAGGCTTGGGGGTATATCCTCAATGAGGCCGATTGGGGGGACGCGGTCGTCTGGGTGGCCATTGTGGCCGTTATCGTGGGCTGGTGGTGCTACAAGCTGCGCCCGAGTCGTCGGTTAGACTTCGGTGAACTCAGTCGAGTCGTGCAGGGCAGAGTTTTGGCCGCGTTGTGCTTGGCCGGGATGGTGGCTTTTGGCGCGGTGCATCGCCACGCAAGCATCATGGTGCCGGATGCGGCCGCTGCGAAGCTGGCTGTTGACCTTGCCGTCCACTCGCTCGTCGGCGGGGTACACGGGCGCTTGTTGCAGGCGAGCCGTCCGGCAGCGGCAGCGATTTACAGCGGTGCGCCCGTAGATGCGAGTGCGCCCAATCTCATCGTGGTGCTCGGGGAAAGCGTGGCGCTTAGCCGCATGGAGCTCTATGGGTACGAGCGGCAAACCACGCCCCGGCTAGCGGCGTTGCGCGAAGCGCGGCCAGCGGATTGGGTGCAGATGGAAAAGGCTGTGTCCAATGCCACGGCGACCAAGGTGGCGCTGCCGGCCATGCTGACTGGATTGTTCCCGTCGCGCACGCCAGTGGAGCAGCACACTTTCCCGCTGCTGTGGCACTACGCCCACGCCGCTGGCTACCAGACGGCGCTGATCTCGGCGCAGAGCTACGCTTGGAACAATCTTGAAGGCTTTTTCGTCGATGACGCGCTGGACCACGTGTTTACGCTCGAGCGCTCGGACGCCGAGATCGTCAATTCCGAAGGCATGGACGACCGCCGGATGATGGCGGAGACTCTCGCCACCATCGACCGCTTTGCTGCGCGCGGCCCGTTTGTAGTGGCTCTGCAATTCAACTGCACGCATTATCCGGGGTACTCGCCGCCGGATTGGCAGCCTTCGGCTGAGCTCAGGCGTTCGGCGAGCTCAGCCGAGCCGTCGAAGCCGTGGCCGGACGCGAGTTACGATAATGCGGTGGCCTATATGGATCACTTGCTCGGACGGCTGTTCGACCACCTCGCCGCGCAGGGGCTAGCGGCGAATACGATTGTGATCTTTGTGGCCGACCACGGCGAAGACCTCGACGGCGTCCACAAACTCCACCGCACGGATTCGTATTACCAGACGGCGATTGCTGTCCCGTTCTTTGCCGTTGTGCCCGAGCGGCAGCGGCAGCGGCTAGGGGATAGATTCGATCAGTGGCGTCAGAATGAGCAGATGCGCGTCGCGCTGACGGATTTGGTGCCGACCGCGCTGGACCTGCTTGGGCTGTCCGCGGACTCCACGGTCGCTGCGTGGCAGGAGCGACTAGACGGTCGCTCGCTTCTGCGTCCGCTCGATCCCGACCGTCTGATCGTGGTGGTCAACACGGACGAACACGTGCAGTGGTCGCGCAAAGGCTATGCGGTCGTGGCCGACGATTGGAAGTACATCAACTACAGTTGGCGCGGCTCCATGCTGTTCGACTTGGCGACCGACGCGCTGGAGCAGCGCGATTTGTTGGCAGGGGACGAGTCCGCGCTGAGTCGGGCCGGGCAGCGGCATTTGCGCCGCGTGCGCGATTTGGTCGCGGAAACACCTGTGCTAGCCGACATCCACGTGGAGTATTGACGTTTGCGGCGCTTCATTCCCAATACATTTGCCGACCACCTCGAATCCCGCCCTGGGACGCTGAAATTAGCGGGGCGCACGGGCATTACGTGGCGCGGCTTTTGGACCGGAGCCTTTCTGAGCTTCTTTTTAGCCATTGGTGCGCCGTATGCCAATACGGCTATGCACGCGACCTTCATGGCGTGGGATTTTAATACCCCGGGTGCAATTTTTCTGTTTTTGGTTCTCATCGGCCTGCTGAACGTCCTTTTCAAGGTGGCGGCGCGGAATGGGGTTTGGGCGCTGGGGATGGCTGTGGTGGCGCTGGTCGCCTATCTGGCGTACTACCTGCCGCAAGAGCAGTTCGACGTGCTCGATCCGGGCTGGTGGTTGGCTTCCTTTTTGGTGGTCTCGGCTCTGCTCAACCTCGGCGCAGTCCTGCGCGGCGGCTCGCTGGCGCTCAACCGCGCCGATCTGGTGCTGGTGTACGTCATGCTGTTGATGGTCTCGGCCCTGTGTACTATGGGCATGAGTCAGCAGCTACTGCCGATCATCGCCGCGTTTTTCTACTACGCCACGCCGCAGAACCAATGGGAGGAAAAGCTGCGGTCGCTCTTTCCCGAATACGCCATTTTGGTTGATGACGGCGAGGACAACCGCGCCTTTTTTGAGGGGGGTGAGATTCCCTACGGGGCTTGGGTTGAGCCGCTTGTGTGGTGGGCGGTGTTTCTCAGTGCGCTCTACGTGGTGATGGTCTCGCTGGCGGTGATTTTGCGGCGGCAGTGGATGGACCGCGAGCGGCTGGCCTACCCGATTACCCAGGTCGGTCGGGCGATGGTGCAGGGGGAGGGCAAGGGGTTGCTCAACCGCTTTTTTACCAGCCGGGCGATGTGGTACGGCTGCGCCATCCCCCTATTTTTCGGATCGCTCAAGGCGCTGCACCACTACGAGCCGGCGCTACCCGCCTTTAATTTGAGTTGGAACGTACCCTATGTAGGCAGCCAGGTGCTACAACTGCGGGTCATCTTCGCGCTGATTGGCTTTTCCTATTTGATCAACACCAGCATCTCGGCCGGGATGTGGGTGTTCCAACTGATCGCTAAGGCCGAGTCCGAGGCTCTGATCCTGATGGGGGTCATCTCGAAGCAGAAGTTCGTCTATGGGATTGCTGGGCAGCCCTATCTGGCGTATCAAGGTGGTGGGGCGCTGATTGCGATGGTGCTGGTCGGGCTGTGGGTAGGACGGGAGCACATTGGTGGGGTGTTCCGCAAGGCATTTGGGGGCGGGCGCGATGTGGATGACGGCGACGAGATTACCACCTATCGCAGTGCGGTCTGCGGCTTGCTAATTGGCTTTGGGGTCATGGTGGGATGGTTGTGGCTGATGGGGGTGCATTTATGGGTGGCGGTGGTGTTTATAGGGTTGGCACTGTTGATTTTTATTGGGATCAGTCGGGTGGTCGCCGAGGCCGGGCTGGCGGCGGTGCGCTCGCCGATGATTGCGCCGGACTTGATGATCCAAGGGCTGGGGGCCAATCTGGTCGGCACCAGCGGGGTGTTCAATCTGTCGCTGGCCTACATCTGGTGCGCCGATATCCGCATCTTCGTTATGGCGCTGCTGGTCAATGGGCTGAAGCTGATCGAGGACTTGGACCGCCGGAGTCGTCGGCTGGTGCTGTGGGGAGTGTATCTGGCGATCTTGATCGGCGCGGTCGGGTCGTGCTGGATGGTGTTGCAAATGGCCTACCGCCACGGCGGGATCAACTTGGTGGGCTGGCTTTTTAAGGGTGGACCTTCGACTGTGTATAACTACGCGGTGCGCGGGCTGGAACCGGCCGGCGTCGCTTGGGATGGGTTGGGTTTTTTCGCTGGGGGTGGTGCTGCGATGCTCTTGCTGATGTGGGCGCGGCAGCATCTGCTTTGGTGGCCTTTGCACCCGCTGGGCTTTGCGGTGGCGGCGAATCACTTAATGGACAAGATATGGTTCAGCGTCTTCATTGCTTGGGCGATCAAGTTATTCGTGTTGCGCTTTGGTGGTCCAGCGATCTATGCGACGAGCGTGCGCTTCTTTCTAGGGCTGATTATGGGTGAGACATTGTGCAATGGTCTGTGGGTCGTCATCGATTACTTTACCGGCAAGACCGGCAATATAGTGTTTATCATCGGTTAAAATCAGCTCGGAGAGCCACTCAATCGGAGCAGCGAGATTATGAAGAAGGAATATGACTTCAGTAAGGGGAACCGGGGGCCAGTCGTAGCCCAGAGAGGCAAAACCCGCGTTACCATTTATCTCGATAACGAGGTATTGAATAGCTTTCGCGCTCGGTCGGAAAGCGAAGGCATGGGCTACCAAACCATGATTAATCAGGCGTTGCGAGAATACCTCAAGCAGCAGGATGACGCCCTCGACGAAGCTACGCTGCGCCGGGTCATACGCGAAGAATTGCAAAGCGTCGGTCGGTAGTAGGAGAGATATTGTGATTGACCAAGCGCTTATTTTGGCCGCCGGGTACGGCTCGCGTTTGCGCGACCACGTTCCGGTAACGCACAAGGCCCTAGTGCAAATAGAAGACGAGCCGCTGTTGGTGCGCACCTGCCGGATGCTGGAGCAAAGCGGCCTACAGGAGATTGTCGTGGTCACGGGGCATTGCGGCGCGGATGTGTGTGCAGCCTTGAACGGGGCGAGTGGTTTGGGGGTCGGGCTGAGGTTTGTCGAGAATGCGCAATGGAAGCTAGCCAATGGGATTTCGGTGTTGGCGGCGACCGGGATGCTGGCGGAGAAATTTCTCCTCATGATGGCCGATCATCTCTTCGACCCGGGGATGATCACTGCGATGCGCGGCGTTAGTCTAAGCCCTGGGGAGGTGGTGTTAGCGGTGGATCGCAAACTGGACGCGATCTACGACATGGACGATGCGACGAAGGTGCGGCTAGAAGGCGAGCACATCGCGGCGATTGGCAAGGAGTTGACGGATTTCAACGCCGTCGATACTGGGCTGTTTGCTTGTAGTGGCGCATTGGTGGCGCACCTTAGCGAGGTGGAAGCGCGTCGGGGAGATTGCAGTTTGACCGATGGGATGCGGATGCTGATAGAGGAGGGTCGGTTGCGCGCTTTGGATGTTGGCGCGGCTTGGTGGCAGGATGTGGATACGCCTGGGGCGTTGGCGCACGGGATACAATTACTGCGGGAGCACGGGCGCTAGGGTAACTCTTCCTTGCTTTGTTTGCGTTTGTTTTTGCGGCGGTACAGCACGTAAAAGGGATACGAGGCCACGAGTGCGACGGCGAGGACCACGGCGGCGACCCAGCCAAACATGCTGCCAATTGCGCCGATGATGATGATGGGGCCGATGTAAGCGTGGGCGGCGCTACTGCACAGGAGCAGGAGCGCGAGACTAATTATCGAGAAATGACAGGGCATCTTGGGGTATCCTCTGGGCTTGGGTCATCATGCCGCGCAGGGGTTTGCCTTGGTATTCGGCGCGGTCTGGGTTGTAGTATTCCCACGCGATTTCGCCGGCTGGCGTGACTTCGAGCAGGCGGCCGCGTTGCGATTCCGTGATGAGGGTGTTGCCATTGGGCAGCCGCTGCTGGGCACCACGGATCCAACTGTCGAAAATCTGATCGGTGCTGGTGCCCTTGTACTCCCAGTAAATTTCGTGCGTAAATAGATCGATTTCCAGTATGCGGCTTTGGCCGAAGGGGTGGCCGCGCAGGCCCTGATTGTCGAAGAGGAGCAGGCGGCCGTTGGGCAGGAAGTCTGGGTCGTGCTGTTGTTTCCAGATCCCCTCTCCATACCAGATCACTTGTTGCTCGATGGGATCGACGATGATGAGGGCGTTGGGATTGCGCAGGGAGATGAGCAGGTCGCCGGCTTTGGCGCGCGGGATGTGAGCGGCTGTGGCCCAGTCCGGCGGGATTAGGCGAATGGCGTTGGTGTGGGTGACTTCGCTGTGGCGGGTGGTCTGCCAGCGGTCGAACACGCTGCGATACGGCGAGTTTTTCAGGGCGCGGAAGATGGAAAAGCGCCGCTTCTCTTGGCCAGTTACTCCGTCGATGACCACGGCAAAATCTTCGATGTACGGGGGTTGGATGTTGCCGATGGGTGTGGTGCCGATTTCTTGGACGAGGGTGTAGATGTTGCCTTGGCTGTCGAAGTCGAAGTCGTGGTGAGCGGTGCCAGTGTATTTCCAGATGACCTGTGAGTTTTTGTCGAGTTTGACGAGGCCGTAGCCATAGGGGTAGTGGTTGACGTAGTCGTGGTTGGCGAGGAGGTCGCCGTTGGGGTACAAATGGGTGCGGTGCCAGTGCAGCATGTCGGGTTGCTGCGGGAAGGCGGCGAAGTCGTCTTCGTCAAAGGCGTCGGCAAAGTCGCATTGCCACTGATGGACGATGTTGCCGAGGGAGTCCATGAGCACGGCAGCGGTGGCGTTTTTGGATACGAGCGTCAGGCCGGGCTGCATGGCGGCGGCGTTGTGGATGATGGCCCCGGATGGCTCGCTGGCGTCTTCGAACCACATGGTACTGGTGTATTGGTTTTTGGTGTCGGTGAGGTCTTCGTAGAGATAGGCGAGGTGGCCGTAGGCGTTGACGGCGTGGATGCGGATGTCGGGAGCGGGGGCGAGGTGGAATATTGCCGACACCACGCCGTAGATGAAGGCGAGGAATAGGAGACAGCAGATTAGGGTGGCGATGTAGAGTTTGTGGAAGAGGGAGGGCATGGGGCAGTTAGAGTATTCGCTTAGCCGACCAGAGGCCCTACTTGAGCACCGCCACGGCCGTCCCCAAGGAGGCGACGAGGATGCCGGTGCAGGTGATGAGCGTGGCCATCAGCCGCGCGTAGCGCGAATCGAGTTGTTTGCCTAACTCGTCAATGCGCTCGTTGGTCTGATCAATACGCTCGTTCATCTCGGTGCGCAGGGCATCAATGCGCCCGTTCATCTCGGTGCGCAGGACATCAATGCGCCCGCTCATCTCGGTGCGCAGGACATCAATGCGCTCGTTGGTCTGACGCACATCTTGGCGCACATCCTGAATATCCTCTCGCAGGAAGCTGAGGGCGAGCGTGGATTCCGTTGGGGGGACAGGCTGGGACGGCTGTTCGGCCATGAGAAATTCCTCCTTGGATAAAGGTACGCATTCGTCCCTTTCAAGCAAAAGGTGGACCATGCCGGGCAGCCGCCCGTTTTCTCTGGCCGCGATAGGGGTGATATACGCCGGGCTGTTACCTTGCGTCAACAACGTTGTTTCTTCGCGGCAACACACCCCTTCGCTCGCCTTTAATCAGGATTGCCTTCCAAGTAGGGGCGATGCGCCTGAATGCGCTCCCGCAACGTTTCGATGGTTTCTTTTAGATCGTCTAAGGCCATTGGGGTAGCTCCTCTGCGGATGGGCGTTGCGCCGGTATCCGTCCGTTGTTTCTTATGCATAAACTATGGAAACTGATTTTAATCACACGCGGCTGATGCGTTTTTTCGGCTGGCTGGTTCATGCGCATCCGAATTTTTGGATTGACGTGGGCAAGCTGGAGACGCAGGTGCTCAAGGGCCGGTTGGCACGGCGGACGGTGGACGCGCCCATTTACATCACGGGCTTGGCGCGCGCTGGCACGACCCTGCTGCTGAACATATTGGCGTCTCATCCGCGCCTTACCTCGTTCAAATACTGCGATTACTACGGCGCATTTACGCCGTTTTGGGCCGACCACATCTTCCGTGCCGTCGGGTTGGGTGCGGCGCGCAAACAAGAGCGAGCACATGCCGATGGCGTGATGGTCAACGCATACAGTCCAGAGGCCATGGAAGAAATCCTGTGGATGCAGTTTTTCGCTTACCTGCACGATCCCGCCGAGAACAATGTGGTTGAACGGCAAACCAGCCACCCGGAATTTGAGGCTGTTTACGCGGCGACCTTGGCGAAGCTGCTGCTGTGCCGCGACGCCGATCGCATTGTCTCCAAAAATAACTACAATATCACGCGGATCGCGTATCTGGCCAAGCTGTACGAGGACGCGCGCTTCGTCATCGCGGTGCGCCATCCGGTCGCGCACATCGCATCCATGGCGCGCCAGCACCAACGCAACTTGGCCCATTTCTCATCCCCGATTCACCGCCAGTACCTACGCAACGCCGGCCACTTCGAGTTTGGCCACGAGCGCATTCCCATCACCATCGACGCGGAGAAGACGCGGCACATCCAAACGCTGTGGGGCGAAGGGCGCGATGCCGAGGGGTGGGCTGAGTACTGGAATGCGATATACGCTTGGACCTACGAGGAGGTGCTGCAGCACGAGGCGCTTAAGACGCGCTGTTTGGTGGTGCCGTTTGAGCACTTGTGCGCGGCAGCCGAGCAAAAAATTACGGACATTCTGACGTTTTGCAACTTGGACGCCGACGATGCGTGGGTGAAAGGCTGGGGAGAGCAGGTCGCGTATCAGCCCCAATACGAAGAGGCGTTTAGCACCGTCGAGCGCGACGCCATTATGCAGATATGCGGCGCGACGGCGAAGAATTATGGGCTATAGCTACAGTCATCCCAAACCGACATGAGGTTATCTAATGAATCAGCTTGAAAATCGTCCGCTGGACGGACAAATCGCCGTCGTCACGGGCGGTGCCCAAGGCTTAGGGCTGGGAATCGCCCGGCAGTTGGCCAGTGACGGAGCCAGCGTGGTCATCGCTGATCGGCAGGAGGATAAGGCGCGAGAGGAGGCCGCGAAGCTCCAGGGAGAGGGCCTAACCGTGCGGGCTGTGGCGCTTGATATAACCGACAGCGCGGCGGTGACTTCCTTTTTCGCCGAGCTAGTCGCCGAAGAGAAGCGGGTGGACATCCTGATCAACAACGCTGGCACTGGGCAACAGGTCGCCCCGATAGTCGAGTTGGAGGACGCCGAATGGCACCGGGTGATGGACGTGACCCTGACTGGGGCCTTTTACTGCTGCCGCGCCGCTGGACGCATCATGGAGGAACAGGAGGCCGGTTGCATCGTCAATATCTCCTCGATCAACGGCCAGAATCCGGCTGCACTCGTGGCCGCGTACAACATCGCCAAGGCCGGTATCATCAGCCTCACCCGGACCTTGGCGCTGGAGTTGGCTGCGTACGGCGTGCGGGTCAACGCCGTGTGTCCCGGTCCAGTGTACACGGAATTCAACCAGCGCAATATGGCCCAGCGCCGCGTCACCCTAGGGATATCCGAAGAAGAAATGATCGAGCGCATTCGCGCGGCTATTCCCTTGGGACGCTGGGGCGAGCCAGAGGATATTGCCCAAGGCGTGGCCTTTTTGTGTAGCCCGGCCGCGTCTTGGATCACCGGCGAAGTGCTCCGCGTCAGCGGCGGCATGGAAGGCGTATCGGCCACGCCGCCGAAAAGGCCGCGCCAATAGGGGGATATCGCATGACTACGACTAATCAGACGCAATGGACATCCTATCTGCTGCCTCTGCCGCACGAGATTCGCATTGCCGACAGCGTCCGCTGTAAGCCGGGCGAAGTGGGCATTGTGCTGCGGGAGCGAGCTGGGCCAATCGAGCAGCAGGGTGCCGCTGAGCTGGAAGCACTGTTCATTGAAAAGGGACAAGCAAAGCCGGATGGTGGGGCCTTTACCATCGACATTGGCGTGGCCTCGGCAAACAGCGCGGCGATTGAACGGCTCCAGAGCTTGCAGAATAAGGCCCAGGCGTACCTCATTGAACCACGAGGGCGAGACGGTCTGGTGCTGACGGGTTTAGACGAGCGCGGCGTGTACTACGCCTGCCAGACCCTGATCCAATTGCTCGAACCCGAAATGAGTTCGGAGCAAGTGCATATTCCCTTGGCCGAGGTGCTTGACTGGCCCGACATGGACGAGCGCGGCCTGTGGAATTTTCCCGAGCCGGCGACTTGGATTCCGTGGCTGGCCACGCTCAAATTGAACTACGGCAAAATGGCCTCGACGCAATTGCATCCCATTGAACGCGGTCGGCGCAATCGGGCCACTATTGACCGAGAACAGTTCGAAGCGGCGCGGCAGCGGGCTTTCAATTATCTGCCCTATATCCTGCACCTCAACTTTCTGCACGACTGCGGCCTTTTTAGGACCTATCCCGAACTCGCTGGCAAGGGAGACGGGGCGTTGACCGGGCGCTATTTTGCCCACAAGACGGGCAATCAGCACCGGGCTCCCTGCGCTTCGCAGCCGCTGTTGGTGCAAATCATACAAGAGTGGATGGAGGATATCGCCGGGCAGGGGGCCGAAGAAATAAGCTGCTGGTTGAGCGAGCGGCCGGGGCAGTGCGGCTGTCTTGAATGCACGGCAGTGGGGCAGTTCGTGCTGGAATCGCGGGCTTTTGTCGCGGCTTGGCGACAGGCTCAAAAGCGCTATCCCAATTTGCAGATTCGCATCTTTTTATCGACCACTACCACCGTGCGCAACTATCGGGTGCTGGACGAGTTGCCCCCAGAGGTGAAAATCGAGCGGGCCTGCGCCACGGAACTAGAGAGGGTGCTGCACCGGCCGCGCGATTTGATGGCCAATCCGCTGCTGGATTACTATGCCGCCGAGGGGCGCTGGATCGCCAGTTACGACGTGCCCATTGCGGCCAACGGCAAGGTCGATACGCCCGAGTTCAAGGTGCCGCAGCGCTCGGCTCACCGCATGAGGGATTACGTCGGCCAACTGGTGCGGCGGGGCTATAGCGGAGCGTACGCCATGATGGCTTGGGGCGGTCCAGAGCGTCAGATTTGCAGCTTCAATATCCACGCCTTGGCCGAGTGGGCTTGGAATATGCAAGGCCGCGACGAAGCGGAATTTGCCTTGGCGTGGGCGCGGCGGGAAGGCTATGCCCAGCCAGAGGCCGTGGCCGAGTGGGCTGTCTTGATGGGGCCGGTGGAATTCGACGTGTACGATTCCGGTTTCCCGATATGCTATTCATGGGGCAAGGCCGCACAGATGGTGCGGCAGCGGCAGCGACCTTATTTGGGCGAGGGGATGTTCCGCTATTATCTCAGTGCCGAGGATTTCGACGCCAAAGTCGAGATTTGCGACCGGGCCTTGGAAATTGTCGAGGGCCTTGGGGAAGCGGATCTGGCCCATGAGACGCGGGTGGTGCGTTCCTATGTGGAATTGGCGCGCGGCGTCTATTGGGTCGCCGAACAGATGGCCACGCTCGACTTAGCGGATATGGAGAATCAAGCGTTGGTGCAGGGTAGTCTCGACCAGTTGCAAAAGGCGGGTCAGGACAATGTCCAGGCCATTCGGGATTGGCGCGCTGGCTTGGGGAGTGAGCCGTGGCACTACCGGGTGCATGATGCTATGAAGGGCACGGAGACGACCGTGGCGGAGATCGTCCAATGTGTCGCCGATCGCTACTTGTATTGAACTGCCTCAGCGCTGCCAATAATACGACACTTTGAGTTGCAGCGAGCGGCTAGCTTGTTGCAGACCGCCCTCCGTATCCCAGACCTGATTGTACACAAGAAACAAATCGCTGCCGGGCAGGTAGCGGTAGTTGAATAGGAAATTGCCGCCTACTAGCTCTTGGGCGCTGTTCCACTGTAAGAAGCCGCGCACGAACATGTCGGGCGAGAAGGAATAGAGGAAGCGATGTCCGAATAGGTGGGTGTTGAAGGTGCCGTTGGGCAGGTTGATGTGGTTGAATTCGTAGGTGCCTTCCAATTCCAAGCGGGCATTGTAGCGCCAGACGGCTTGGGTGGAAACGCGTTGGCGGGTGCCGTTGAAGAAATCGCCGTATTCGCACGAAATGCGGCCCGAGAGGCGGCGGCTCGAATTGGCGAAGAGATTGAGATGGTAGCTGCCAAATTCGTACGCGCCCGGAGGAATTTCTTGGTCGTCGCGTATTTCAAAAGCCTCGTCCAAAAGCTCGTAGCGCTGCTGGTAGCGCGCCCCGAACCAGTCGCCGATTTCCAAGTTGACGAAAGCGGAGAATTGAAAGTCGCGGCTCTGCAAAGTATTGCCCCGATCCATCAGATAGGTAAAGCGCGGCCCGAGCGAGAACATGCGGATCCAGCCGATGTCCGGGCGAGGCCGATAGCGTCCGCTGCCTTTGAAGCGGCGGATATCGGTGCGCGGCACAAAGCCCACTTCGGGCGCAAAGTCCTCTTCCACGTCCAGATAGTTTAGGCGGGTCTCAAAGCGGCCCTGGCGGTAGTCCAGTTCCAGCAGGCCAGCCCGGTCGCGGCCCTCCACTTGGGGAGTCCAAGTCTTGGCGGCAAAGCCGCGCAGGTTGAGGGCGGCTTGCAATAGCGACAGGGTGAAGTCGAAGCCGCCGGTGCGGTTGTAGTCGGCCTCGGAGCCGGGTTGCTTGTCGATGGCGATAAAGCCGAGGTTGGAGCGGCCCAGCATGTCGCGCTTGATGCGCAGGACTGTGAAGTCGGTCTGGGCTACGTGCAGGGTGTCGGGGATATTCAAGCGCAGGGTATCGACGATGGTGTCCTCACTTAGCTCCGCTTGGTCCTCGTCTAGCAGGTCGCCGTCTGCGGTGACAAAGCGATCCTCTTCCTCGTCATCGACAAAGGTCATGGCCTGAGTGGTCATGCGCAGGGCACCAATTTGATAGGGGCCAGCTCGTCCAGTGAGTTTGCCTCCGGCCAATACGGGCAGGTTGTGGCCTTCTTCAATGCCAATGCGGCGGCTGTAGAACAGCAGGGTGGGCGGCCGGCCGCCGGAGCCCTGTCTTTCGACGCGTTCGCCAAATTCAAAAATTCCGGCCCCTTCGAGGAAAAAGTCGCGCTTTTCGGGGAAGAACAGGCTGAAGCGGGTGAGATTGATCTGCTCTTGGTCGGCTTCCACTTGGGCGAAGTCGGTTTTGTAGGATAGGTCCAAAGTCAGCGAGGGCGTGAGGCCGTATTTGAAATCTAGGCCCGGATCTAGGTCGTATTCGGTGGTACCGTCGGCGGTGAAATCGCGCTGGGTGCCGCTCAGGAAGAAGGGGACGGCCGCTAGGGGTGGGCGGCTCTGCAACTGGCCCAAACCCGTCAGGACGGCCAGACGCGAGGTGCGATAGCGGCCTCTAAAACCATAGGATTGGGGCGGGGGAACGAGGAAGACTTCCTCGTTTTTGCGGCGAATGGCGCGGCCGATGTTAATGCCCCACACGGCTTGGTCGCTGTCGGGATAGCGCACTTGATCGAAGGGAATGGCCACTTCGGCGCTCCAACCCAAACTGTCGATACGGGTGCGGCTCTGCCAGACGCTGTCCCAAGATTGATTGTGGGTGCGGCCCTCGTCGGTGAGCAGCAGGTCTTGGCGTGCGCCCAGGGGATTGGTGCTGAAGTAAAAGCCGCCTCGGCGGTCGTTATAGGGGTCGAGGATAATCTGGATATTGTCGTTTTCGTCCAATTCGGCGTCGCGCCGCATTTGGTTGGCCACTAGGCGATCGGCCTCGCTGTCGAAACAGCGCAGGGCAAAGTATAGATAGTCGTCGTCAAAGAGGATGCGGACTTGGGTCTGCTCGGTGGGCGGGGCACCTTCGATGGGATCGCGTTGGAAAAACTCGGCTATGGTCGGGGCTTGGTCCCAGACTGGATCGTCGAGGCGGCCGTCGATGTTCGGAGGCGTGGGCGTGCGGGTGGCTTGGACGACGGGGGTTTCCCCAGCTTGGCTTGGTGCGGCGAGTAGCGCTAGGACGACGGCGCTTTTGGCAATGGAAGATAGAAGGTTCAAGATACAGGCTCAGGGCTTCTCGCTTGAGCAGGTGAAGCTCAATTTTCGCAGTCTCTCTGTCAAGGAAGACATGCTCGACGCTTCGTTGACACTCTATCTTGGGCAAACTACCTTCCTCCGCCTCTTCAGCCGCAGCATTTCACAACGGAGACTGTGATGACCAAACTCCCGCGTCTGATTTTCAATACCGACGGCAACTGGATGCTCTTCTACCTGCCCGACCGCAATCCCGACGATGTCACCCATCAGCTCGACGAACTGGTCCCGGCCGGAGTCGATGCCCTCGCCGGACTTATCGGGATTGACGATGACGTGGTCTGGCGCGGCAGTCCGCATTCGGCTATGTGGGGAGACGACACGGAAGTTTGGGACCCCGATCCCGATGTGGATGCCGACGGCAAGCCGATCCGCAAGATGACGGCCGGCGGCTTTGAACTCAACCGCCTTGAACAGCTTTACAACTGCATGGACGCGGTCATTGCCGATGGCCGCGAACTGATGAAGATCTATATCGATGGCTGCCGGCGGCACGGCATTGCGGCGATTGCGTCGATGCGCATGAACGACGCTCACACTTCTGACGAGGCGCGCGAGTGGCAGGTGCGCAGCCGCCACAAAAAGTCGCGGCCTGATTTGCTGATCGGCTCTCCGACCCCAACGCGCGCGGGCGGTGCTGACCGCTGGAATTTTTGCTGGCAATGGGACTACGAGCAGGAGGAGGTGCGCAACCGCTTCCTCGGGCTGGTTGATGAGACCTTGGAGCGCTACGACTTCGACGGCATTGAACTCGATTGGATGCGCGGGCCACCCTACTTCCGGCCCGGGCGCTTGCTCGATAATCTCGATACCCTCACCGAGTTCATGCGCCAAGCTCACGCCATAGTGCGCTGCCACAGCGAGCGGAAGGGGAAGGCGATTTCGCTGCTGACGCGGGTGCCCCCCTGTCTCGCCGAGGCGCAGGGCATTGGTATTGACGCGTCGGCTTGGATCCGCGAGCCGGTGGCGGACTTGTTCGTGATGTCCTCGGCCTCGTACTGTCCGGCCCGCATCGACATCGCCGAGGCCGTCGCCTGTGCCGAGGAGAGTGGGGTGCCGATTTACGTGGGCTTTGACGGTGCCACGCATCTGACCTCGCCGCACGAGGGGTACGAACGCGGCGTGCCCGCTGTCTTGCGAGGCGTGGCGCTGAATGGGTACGAACAGGGGGCCGCTGGCGTTTACATTTTCAACTACGACTATCGACACCACCGCGCTTCGCCTTTTGAAGAGGAAGAGTACAACGAAGACCATCTCAATCTCCTGACCGATCTGGCCGATCCCGAGCGGCTGGCGCGGCGCGACCGCAGCTATTCGGTGTCCGATTCTGCCTTGGGAGGTGTCGTCCAACACACGCCTGGGGATCACTACCCGCAGGTGCCCCGCGACTTGAGTATGCCGACGCGTGCGACCGGCGGCCCTGGGTACGAGATGACCCTCATCATCGAAGACGACATTGAAGCTGGCCTCGCCGACGGCCGCATCCTCGGCACTGAGTTGCGCCTGCATCTCACGGATTACGAAGCCTGCATGGACCGCATTTTCTGCCGGGTTAATGGTCGCGACGTTTCGCTCGCTGGTGCCTCCAAGCTGGAAAACCAACTCGGTGCTTGGCTCGTGGTGAAAAATATCCCCGTCCAGCGCGGCGAAAACCTCGTCCTCATAGGACTCGACGGTTTGCAGACACCTGATCCGTGGCCGACGCTGCACCAGTGCGAGGTGATGGTGCTGGGGTGTGATAGCGCTTAGGAAGGCCGTGGTAGGCGAATCGTCATTGCTTATAACAACTTGTCATTTCCGCCACATAAATTGTGGATGACCGGTTTCAACGCACCTATTACATTAAATGAGAGAAGGTGCGGTATCGTTCCTGAGCTGGGGCATTACATACTGTATGCAAATAACTTCAGAAAGGTGTACTGACAAACGCGATGAAATCTAATGAACAATCTTCTCCGTCCACACAGCCGATAGCAATAGTGGGTATGGCGTGCCGGTTCCCCGGCGCGGAGGACCTTGCGGCGTTCTGGCGTCTGCTCGCAGCCGGCGAGAACGCCGTGACAGAGGGCGTTCCTGGCTCCGGGGTCGGGCGCGTTGGCGAGCTGTTCCCAGACCCCGAGATTCAGAGCGAGGCCTGCCGGTTTGGTGGTTACCTCGACAGGATCGACCTGTTCGATGCCGCCTTCTTCCGGATTTCCCCGGTCGAGGCGGACCTACTGGATCCACAGCAGCGGTTGATGCTGGAGACGAGCTGGCGAGCCTTGGAGGACGCGGGGATGGATCCCGACCGTCTGAGGGGCAGCCGCACCGGAGTGTATGCCGGGATCAGCAATCACGATTACCGCAGTCTGATCATGGCTGGCAGGGAGATCACTGAGCCGGCCGCTAGCCTCTATGCGGTCAGCGGGACCTCCTTCAACACGGCGATCGGACGGGTTGCTTTCGCGCTGGATCTGGAGGGACCGGCGATGGCGCTGGACACCGCCTGCTCGTCATCGCTGGTGGCCATACACCAGGCGGTATCTGCTCTGCAGCGAGGGGAAGCAGATCTCGCCCTCGCCGGGGGCGTTCACCTGATCCTGTCGGGACGGCTTTCGGAGCTGCGCGGGAAGGCTGGGATGCTGGCGCCGGACGGGCGATGCAAGACCTTCGACGCTGCGGCAAACGGGTACGTGCGGGGTGAAGGCTGTGGAATCGTAGTCCTCAAGCACCTGCGTCAGGCCGAGGCGGATGGCGACCGCATCTGGGGGGTGATCCGCGGCTCGGCGGTCAATCAGGATGGGGCGACCCCCGGGCTGACGGTGCCGAGCGCGGCCGCGCAGGAGGTAGTGATCGGGGAGGCATTGTCCCGTGCGGGGGTCCTGCCTGAGGATGTGGACTACCTCGAAGCGCACGGCACGGGAACGGAGGTGGGAGACCCGATCGAATTGGAGGCCGCGGCGGCCGCTTACGGCAAGGGACGCGATATGGATCGTCCCCTGATGATCGGCTCGGTGAAGACGAATATCGGGCACCTCGAGTCCGCGGCCGGGGTCGCCGCGCTGATCAAGGTGGTGCTGGCGATGCAGCGGGGGGTGATTCCCAAGCACCTCCACTTCCACGAGCCGAACCCGCAGATGGACTGGGACCGGCTGCCGCTGCGAGTCACCTCTGAGCAGGTGACTTGGCCGCTTCATGCTGGCCGTCCCCCGACCGCGGGTGTGAGCGGGTTTGGGTGGTCGGGTACGAATGCGCACATCGTGGTGGAGGGGTACGGAACGCCGGATGGCGATTCCACCGCGAGTGGTGAGAGGCACTCGCCCGAGGGTTCCGGTCTGCAGGTTGTGGTTTCTCTGCCCGAGACGCTCGCCGGCCTGCCGCCAGCGGAGGGGGAACCCGGTCCGCGGGAGACCCGGTTCCTGCCGCTGGCGGGTAGATCGGATCAGGCGCTCAGGGAACTGGCAGGGCGGTACCTGTCGTGGCTCGACGAGCGCGCCGGGGAGCTTTCTTCGCAGACGGTGCTTGCGGACATGGCCTGGACTGCTGGCGTCGGACGCAGTCACTTTGCGCACCGGGCCGGTGTGGTGTTCGGCGATGTCGAGTCCCTGCGCGAGGGGCTGAGTGCGATTGTAGAAGCAGGCGCAGGACCGGCCCCGCCCGCGCCGTCCAAGGTGGCGTTTGTATATACCGGGCAGGGCAGCCATTGGGTCGGCATGGGCGAGAAGTTGTACCGCAGCGAGCCGGTGGTGCGGGCGGTGCTGGATCGCTGCGACGCCGCGTTGCGGGAAGACCGCGGTGCCTCGCTGCTCGATGTGATGTTCGGTCGGGCCGGTGATTTGTCGGATCAGGAGTGGACGCAGCCGGCCATTTTTGCGCTGGAGTGCGCGCTGACGGCGCTGTGGGAGAGCGTGGGGGTTCGTCCCAGCGCAGTGCTTGGGCACAGTCTCGGGGAACTGGCGGCGGCGCAAGCGGCGGGGGTGTTTGGCTTGGAGGAAGGGGTGCGATTTGCCGCGGCGAGAGGCGAACTGACGGCCAAGCTGCCACAAGGGGCTATGGCGGCGATTTTTGCGGACGTTCCGCAAGTAGAAGCGGCGATTGATGAGTTGAATGCTGCTTCTACTGGGCTGGGGCTGAGTATTGCGGCCTACAATGGGGCGCATCAGGTCGTAAGCGGCCCGGAGGAAGAAGTTGTGGCGATTGAGGAGCGCTTCCTTGCGGAGGACATTCGGGTCAATCGCTTGCACACCAACAATGCCTTCCACAGTCCGTTGGTGGAGCCGATGTTGGACGGGTTGGAAGCTGTGGTCGCAAAGATGGAGATTGCGCCTCCGTCGCTAACGCTGGTGAGCAATGTGACGGGACGGGTGTTGGGGACGGATGAACGGCTGGATGGTGCGTACTGGTGCAAGCACACGCGGGAGCCGGTGGCGTTTGCTCCGAGTATGGAGACGCTGGTGGAGTTGGGTATTGATCTGATCATTGAGGTTGGTCCGCACGCAGTGCTAGGTTCGATGGCGACCTTGGCGTGGCCGAGCTCGGCCGAGGGCAGCGAGCCGCCAGTTGCGTTGTCGAGCTTGTTGCGCCCCTCGTCTAGGGTGTCGCAGGAAGAAGCCGATCGCGCGTTTAGCGAGGCGGTTGCAGGAGCATATGAGGCGGGTCTGGCGCTGTCCTTTGCCGGGCTGTTCGCCGGGGAGACCCGACGCCGGGTGGCACTACCGGACTATCCGTTCCAGCGCCGGCGTCACTGGATTGAGGCACCGAAGCGGCGGCGGACGAGCACTGGCCACCCGTTGCTCGGCGACCGGCACGAATCCGCCAGCGGGGAGATCACCTTTGAGACGGAAGTGTTTCCCGCGGATCCGGAGTGGCTGAACGATCACCGGGTGTTCGGCCGGCTCGTGGTGCCGGGGGCGCTCTACGGTGCCATGGCGACATTGGCATCCGCGGCCGAGGCTGGCTCGCTGGCAGTGGAGGACATGCAACTGCACAATCCGCTGATCTTTTCGGAGGAGGAAGACGGGAGTGGCGAAAAAGGTCGAAAAGTGCAGGTTTTGCTCGACCGTTCCGAGGAGGGGGCGTCGCGCCGAGTGCAGATTCTCAGCAGAGGAGAGGACGGGGAGGAATGGACGCTGCACGCCGAGGCTCAGATCGCGGCGGACTCTCGTGGCCCGGAAGCCGAACCGCGTTTGGATATAGAAAGTCTCAAGGCCAGCCTGTCACCGGTGGATGTGCCGGCTTTCTATCGCGCCAAGGCCGAGGTGGGGATTGATCTCGGTCCGCGATTCCGCACGCTGGCCGCGGTTTGGTCCCGGCCGGGCGAGGCGTTGGGCGAGGTGTCGTTCCCCGAAGCGCTCGGGCCGAGCGAACTCGATGTACATCCGCTGCTGCTAGACGGTTGTTTTCAGGTTCTGGCTGCGGCGCGCAATCCGGGCAAGAGCGAAGACGGAATCACCTATCTGCCGTTCGCTTGGGAACGGCTGTGGCTGCAGGACCGGCTACCGGATCGGCTGATTTGCCACGTGCGTCTGAGGGAGGATCCACGAGGGGAAGAAGCGGACGAGCCGTCGGAGGTTTTGGCCGGAGATCTGGGCATGTACGATTCAAACGGGGTTCTGGTCGGTGAGTTGAGCGGATACGCAGTGAAGCGGGCGACCCGGGAGGCGATGCTCTCGGCAGTGGAAGGGCTGGACGAACTCCTGTACGAGGTGGTGTGGCGGGACGGCGTCCTTGCGCCGGGAATGCCGTCTGCCGATTTCCTGCCAAGCCCGTCAGACATGGTTCCCCGCTCGGAACCTTTCTCCCGCTACCTGACCGCCGAAGGAGTCGGTGTCGAAGAAGAGGCCGCCCTGCAAGCCGACCTGGAGCGGCTGGCGTGGTCCTATGCGCTCTCGACCCTCGAAAAGCTGGGTTGGCAACGCCGGACGGGCGACGCCGTGGACTCTGAGGGCTTGCGGCAGGACTTGGAGGTTTTACCGGACCACTCGCAGTTGTTCCGCCGGATCCTTGAAATACTGGCTAGGTCAGGCGTGCTGGAGGCGGCGGGCGAGGGCTTTGTGGTGGCGGTCGGGGCGGAAGATCCGTTGCCGGAAGTAATGCCGCAAGATCCCGAGGAGTATGCCACCAGCATGAGCGGACGTTACTCGCACGGTACGAACGAGATCGGGCTCTTCCGGCGATGCGCCGGGGCGCTGGCGGAGGTGCTGCGCGGCCGTGAGGATCCGTTGTCGCTGCTGTTCGGCGACGCGGAACCGCAGGCTGCCGACCTCTATCGGAGGGCACCGGTGTGGAAAGCCGCGAACCAGATGTTGGGAGAGGTGGTGCAGAATATCGCGGCCGGGTTGCCCGACGGACGGCGGCTCAGAGTGCTGGAGGTTGGTGCCGGCATCGGGTCGGCGACCGAGTGCATCCTGCCCGGGCTTCCGGCCGGGCAGTTCGACTACACGTACACCGACATCTCCGCGGGTTTCTTCGCGGACGCGGAGGGGCGTTTCAGCCAAGCGGATGTGCCGATCGAATACCGCGTCTTGGATATCGAGAAGGATCCGGAGACTCAGGGCTTTGACGCCCACGGTTATGACTTGGTGATTGCCGCCAACGTGCTGCATGCGACGCAGTATCTCGACGAGACGCTGATGCACTGCCGGGAGCTGCTGGCACCGGCGGGACAGCTCGTGGCGCTGGAGAACCAGCGTGGTAGAGGTTGGATGGATCTGATTTTCGGACAACTCGACGGCTGGTGGCGATTCGCTGACCGGTACCGCTCGGACCACGCCCTGGCGGGGCCTGACGTGTGGCGGCAAGCGCTTGGCGACGTGGGTTTCGGCGATGTCCAAATTTTGGGAGTCGATGAGTCCGAGGCGGCCGGGTTGCCCGACCGGGGCGTGATCGTGGCGCAGGGACCGGTGGAGGTGGTCCTGCCGCCGGCCGCATGGGTTCTCGCAGCGGATCGGGGCGGCGTGGCTGCGGCGCTGGCGGACCAACTCGCGGCGCGGAATCAGACGGTCGTGCTGGCGGGAGGGGAATCGCCGGGGAACGGGGGAGCGGCGCCCGGCGCGACCGGAGTCGTCAGAAGAGCCGTGGAGATGGATCAGCGTGAGTCGTGGCAGTCCCTTCTGGAGGGGCTGCCCGGTGATGTGCCGCTCGGCGGTATCGTGCATCTTGCGGCGCTGGACGGTCGCGGGGCGCGGGCGACTGCGGAGGAAATGGGAGAGGATGCGAGACGAGCGACGGCAAGCGCGCTGGCGCTGACGCAGGGCCTGATGGATGCCGATCTGACCCCCGCGAAGGGAGTGTGGTTCGTCACCCGGGGCGGGCAGGTTCTGGAGCGGGAGCGCGCAGGGCAGCTTGCCGGCGCGACGTTGTGGGGTTTCGGCAGGGTGGTGGTTAGGGAAGCGGCGCAGATGAATCCGAAGATGATTGATCTCGACCCCGAGGGGACGGAGCTGCCGGCCGACTTCTCAGAGGAACTGCTGTTTCCCGACCCGGAGACGCAAATCGCGTACCGGGCCGGGCACCGCCGGGTGGCCCGCCTGGTTCGGGCCACGCCGCACCTCGCCTTGCCGGAGGGGTCGGACTGGCTGTTGGCACCAGACGCCGGCGGCTCCCTAGGAGAGCTTCAAGTCAAGCCGTTGCCAGCGCGTTCCTTGGAGCCGAAGGAAGTTCGCGTCGCGGTCGAAGCCCGCGGGCTGAACTTCCTCGACGTGTTTCGGGGCATGGGCCTGGTCGGTGAAGGCCTGATGGGCGAGGAGATGTGCGGCCGGATCGTCGAGGTCGGTTCCGAGACCTCCACCGTCTCCGTGGGCGACCGCGTGGTCGGCCTAGCATTCGGCACATTCGGACCGGAAGTGGTGACGAGGGAGGAACTGGTGGCGCTCGCGCCTGCGGGGATTCCAGTCGCTGCGCTCGCCACAATGCCCACCGTGTTCGTGACCTCCGCGCTGTCTTTCGATCTTGCCGGGCTGAAGGCCGGCGAACGGGTGCTCATTCACGCGGCCGCGGGCGGCGTCGGGCTCGCGGCCGTCCAGTTGGCGCAGGCCGCTGGCGCAGAGGTTTTTGCCACCGCGAGCGCGCCAAAACAGGCGTATCTCCGATCGCTCGGCGTGAAACACATTTTCGACAGCCGCACGACGAATTTCGGCAGGGAGATCTTGGAGGTCACGGACGGCGCGGGTGTGGACGTGGTGCTGAACAGCCTTACAGGCGAGGGCTTCATTGAGGCGAGTCTGTCCTGCCTCAGACACGGCGGTCGATTCGTGGAACTAGCCAGGCGCGACATCCTGAGCGAGGAGGAAATGGCGGCTGTGCGGCCGGACGTGGGCTACTCCATCCTAGAGTTGGATGTTCTGAAGGAGCAGGAGCCAGCGCGACCGGGAGCGGCGCTCCGGAACGTGATGGAACAACTGGGGGCCGGAGAGTTGAAGACCTTGATCCACAGCAGGTGGCCACTGGCCGAGGCGGGTGCCGCGATGGAGTTCATGCGCGACGCCCGGCACATTGGCAAGATCGTACTTACCGCACCATCGCTCGTGGAGGGTCGGCTGCGGCAGGACCGGACCTACTTGGTGACCGGCGGCTTGGGCGGGATCGGGTGCGCCTTGGCTGGCTGGCTGGCAGAGCGGGGAGCAGGGGCGATCGTATTGAACGGTCGGCGGGCTCCGGACGCGGAGGCGGAGGAAGTGATCGGTGCGCTCCAAGAACGCGGAGTCACGGTGCAGGTGGAGCTGGCCGATGTGACGGATGCCGACGCGGTGGACGGAATGCTCGAGCGGATTAAAGGGGAGTTGCCGCCGCTTGGAGGCGTGATCCACAGCGTGGGCGTGCTGGCGGATGCTTCACTGGCCAATCAGGACTGGGAGCGGATCGAGCAGGTTTTGTGGCCGAAGGTCCTCGGCGCTTGGCATCTGCACCAGGCGACTGCTGACTACGATCTGGACCTCTTCGTCCTGTTCTCGAGCGTGGCCGGGATTTTGGGCAATCCGGGCCAGGCGAACCACGCGGCGGCCAACGCCTTCCTCGATCAACTCGCCGCCCACCGGCGCGCGCTGGGGCTTCCCGGACAGGCCATCGCTTGGGGAGCATGGTCCGGACTCGGTGAGGCCGAGGAGCAGCGGGAGCGGATTGCCCGGCGGCGAGAGGCCGCCGGTACCGGCTGGTTCAGCCCGGAGCAGGGCCTCAGCGTGTTCGACCGGCTGCTGCGCGAGGATCCCACGACCGCGGTCGTTCTGGCGGCGGACTGGTCCGTATTCGGAGAGGCCATTGAGGGCCGTCCATCCCTGTTTGAAGACCTGCTGCCAGCGGCCGAGGATGCCTCGGCGGACTCTCTAGGCACGTCGGAAGATTTGCTTTCTCAACTGGGGGCCGCGCCAGCGGAAGCGCGCGAAGAACTGCTCGTTTCCTTCCTGCAGCAGGAAGTGCAGGCGGTGTTGAGGCTGCCGGCAGCACCCGCGCCCGCGGTGGGCTTCTTCGATCTGGGGATCGACTCGCTGATGGCGGTGGAGTTGCGGAATCGGCTGAATCGGGCGTTCTCCGGGGAGTACGCGGCATCGAATACCGTGGTGTTCGACTATCCTGACATCGCCAGCCTCGCCCGTCACTTGGCCGGTGAACTCGGTGACGTCAGCAGCGCGCCGGCCGTCGAGGTGTATCCGGAGCAGCCGCCGGCGGTGCAGCGCGAGGACGACGGTATCGCGATCGTCGGCATGGCGTGCCGCTTCCCCGGTGCGCCGGATCTCCCGGCGTTCTGGGGCCTGCTCGAAGGCGGTGCGGAAGCGGTGAACGACGGACGCTGGAATTCTGGGTCCGGGAGCGCCGCAGAACTTTCCGGCGAGTACGCTCCGTACCGCCGGGGCGGGTTTGTGGAAGGGATCGATCAATTCGACGGGAGGTTCTTTCGGATTGCCCCGATTGAGGCGCGAGGCATGGACCCGCAACAGCGACTCCTCTTGGAAACGAGCTGGCAGGCTCTGGAGGATGCGGGGATCGAGGCGGACGGATTGAGGGGCAGCCGCACCGGGGTGTATGCCGGTGTCGCCGCCAGCGAGTACCGAGACCTGATGACGGCCGGAGAGTGTGACGTCAGCTACCTAGGTACCGCGGGGAGTATGACGGTCGGTCGGGTTTCCTTCGTGCTGGGTCTGGAGGGGCCGACGATGCCGGTGGAGCTGAACTGTGCTTCCTCACTGGTCGCCGTGCATCAGGCGGTGACAGCTTTGCGGCAGGGCGAAGTGGACCTTGCCTTGGTTGGAGGGGTGAACGCGGTCCTGTCCCCCGGGCTGACCAGGGAGATGGCGGAGTTGGGGATGCTGTCGCCCGAGGGTCGGTGCAAGACCTTCGATGCCTTGGCGGATGGCTTCGTGCGGGGCGAAGGCTGCGGGATGGTCGTCCTCAGACGGCTGGGGGATGCCGAGGCGGACGGCGACCGCATCTGGGGGTTGATCCGCGGATCGGCCGTCAACCAGAACGGGGCGACCGCAGGCCCGACCGTGCCGAACGGTCCGGCGCAGGAGCGGGTGATTGAGCAGGCGCTGTCGCGGGCGGGAGTTCCGCCGTCCGAAGTGGACTACTTGGAGGCACACGGGGCCGGGTCCGCGCTGGGGGACCCGATCGAGGTGCAGGCCGCCGCGGCGGTTTACGGCCGGGGACGCGAAGCGGACCGCCCCCTGCTGATCGGCTCCGTGAAAACCAACATCGGGCATCTGGAGACTGCCGCCGGAGTTGCTGGCCTGATTAAGACGGTGCTGGCGATGAAGCGGGGGCTGATTCCGCGGCAACTGCACTTCCAGGACCCGAACCCGCACCTCGACTGGGAGCGGCTCCCGGTGCGGGTGACTGCCGAGGACACGGACTGGCCTCTTCGTCCCGACCAGCCGCCGAGGGCCGCGGTCAGCGCCTTCGGGGTATCGGGGACGAACGCCCACGTGGTGGTGGAAGGGTATGAAGCAGCCGACGGGGCCGCCCTGCCGGCGGGCTCGGCGCAACCTATAGTCGCTTCTCTACCGGAGCCGCTGGCGGATCTGCCGCTGGCGGAGGAAGGATTCACGGGACGCGGGATGCGGTTCCTGCCGCTGTCGGGGAAGGAGGACGGTGCCCTTCGGGACCTTGCGCGGCAGTATTCTAGCTGGCTCGACGAGCGCAGCGCGGAGCTTTCTGCCGAAGGGACCGCCGAAACCATGCTTGCCGACATGGCGTGGACGGCCGGCGTGGGTCGGAGTCATTTCGACTACCGGGCCGGCGTGGTGTTCGGCGATGTCGCGTCGCTGCGGGACGGGCTGAAGACGCTGGCGGAGGTGGATGAGCGGCCGCAGCCGATGGCGGCGACCAAGGTGGCGTTTGCGTACACCGGAGAGGGCAGCCAATGGGTCGGCATGGGGCAGGCGCTGTACGAATGCGAGCCGGTGGTGCGGGCGGTTCTCGACCGCTGCGACGCGATACTGCGGGAAGAACGGGGCGCGTCGCTGTTGGACGCGATGTTTGGCCGGGTCGATTCGGCGGGAGCTTTGGACGATCCGGCGTGGATGCAGCCAGCCATGTACGCGCTGGAGTGCGCGCTTACGGTGCTGTGGTCGAGCGTGGGGATTCGGCCGAGCGCGGTAGTCGGGCAGGGCCTCGGGGAGTTGGCGGCAGCGCAGGCCGCGGGGGTGTTTGGTTTGGAGGAAGGGTTACGGCTTGTAGTGGCGCGGGGTGCGGAGGAGGATCTGGAAGGCATTGAGGTTGCGCCGCCGGCGCTCACCTTAGTTAGCAGCGCGACGGGGCAGGTGGTGGAATCGGGGGACGCGTTCGATGGGGCGTACTGGCAGCGGCAGGCGCGTGAGTCGGTAGCGTTCGACCGCTGCGTGGAGACGCTGGCCGAGCTAGGTGTGCAGGTTGTCGTGGAGATTGGCCCAGACGCGGTGTTGGGTCCGCTGGTGGCCCCGGCTTGGTCGGATTCCGCGGACGGTGCCGGAGTGCCAGTCGTGCTGTCGAGCCTACGGAAGGATTCGCAGGGGGACGATGGCTTCGTGGCGGCGGTTGCAGGCGCGTACGAGGCGGGACTGGCGGTTTTCTTTGCGGGGTTGTTCGCAGGGGAGACGCGGTGCCGGATCTCGCTGCCGAGTTATCCGTTCCAGCGTCGCCGCCACTGGATCGAAGCGCGGTCCGCTTCTTGAATACAGTGGATTGACCCCACGCGCCCCTTTTATTATGCTATGTCCCTTGTGTCTGACGTTTTAAGCCATCAACCATTGCGAAAGGATTGCGAATATGGCCTCAACCGCAGAACGTCTCAGAGAACTCATCGCCGAAAACCTCGAAGTAGATGGTCAGCCAATAGAGCTGCCCGACGATCTGAATGCCAGCCTCCTTGAGGCCGGTGTATCCTCTATGGATCTCGTTGCGTTCGCGAGAGTGGTCTCTCAGGAGTTCAACGTTGCGTTTTCTCCCGAAGACTGTGCGAATATTAACAGCGTCCAGGGCTTGATCGAGCACCTCGATTCTAGCGCTGGCTGAACGCCCTAAGGGGCGTCCGCTGATCCTGTGAAATCGGCGGCTTTCTAGTCGGGCCGACACGGCCGATTGGGAAGCCGCCGTTTCCATGCCAATGGAAGCGTCCCGACATATACCTAGTTTCATTGCCGAGTGCTGGTGGCGTCCATTCAGAAAAGTTGGCCGCGCTACGGTCCTACACGTCGATCTGACGCCTCATGCGGTCCGTGAGGCGGAGGCTTGGGCGTGGCTGGACGAGGAAGAACGGGCGCGTTGGCAACGCTACCAGTACGACGGTCCGCGTCGCCGATTTGCTTTATGCCGTGCAGCACTCCGCGCCGTGCTCTGTAGTCAACTCGATTGCCGCAATGAACAGCTTGCGTTCGGAGCATCCGATCACGGCAAGCCGTATGCGGTGGTGCAGGGGGTGGCGGCTCCCGTCAGCTTCAACGTCAGTCACAGCGGTGCGCATGGCTTGATCGGGGTTGCAAGGGCAGGACGGCTGGGCGTGGATGTGGAGGAACGCCGCACGCCGCGCGATCTCGATGGATTAATCAATAGCGTGCTGGGGCCGGACGAACAAGCTGAGCTGGCATTGGCGCGTGGAGGTCGCAAGTTGCACTTGTTCTTCACTTTTTGGACCATTAAAGAAGCATTAATCAAGGCGCTTGGCCTAGGGCTTTCTTTGGATATGTCCCAATTCGAGATCCCATCGGCCATGCGCCAGGGTAAGGCGACTAGCATATTTCAGTTCCCGCAAATGCCGACCGTTAGATGGCGGTTGGAAGATCTTGGCAACGAGCATTTCGCAGCCGCTATCGCTCACGAATTAGCCCCGGATTCCAATTGACCACGACTTCAGAACCCGTCTGGGAAATCCCCGAGCCGCTTTCCACTAACGATGTTCGCATGGACGATGGCACGGTCATCACGCTGCGCCGCCATGGAAATCCGGCGGGGCCGCGGCTCGTGCTGAGCCACGGTAGCGGTCTGGCGATTGATCTCTATTATCCCTTTTGGTCGCTGCTGACCGACGATTTCGACCTGATCATCTACGATCTCAGAAATCACGGTTGGAATAGTGTTGGTACCCTGCAAAAGCACAATATGCCAACATTAATTCAGGACCACGACTGTATTCTTGCAGCAATTGACCATCACTACGGGAAGAAACCGAAAATTGGCGTATTTCATTCGGTTTCGGCGCTGATAACGCTTTTATCACCGAGCAAAGGCCGTGAATTCGCAGCGTACGTTCTGTTCGATCCACCCTTGTGCAAGCCCGACGACAATTACGAAGAATTCGATGCGGCCGTTGCGCGCACGGCTGCCATGACGCGCCGCCGCACAACTCGGTTCCAGACAAGGGAAGAGTTTGCAGATTTTCTTCCCTATCTACCAATTTTCCAGCGTGCCGTGCCCGGGGTTTGCGATCTGGTGGCAAAGACAACGCTGCGCAAATGTGCTAGCGGGGAGGGGTATGAGTTGCGGTGTCCGCGTGAATACGAAGCGCAGCTCGTAGATTACGCTCGCACTTTTGCTGTTTTGGTGGATTTTGCAACATTTCGTTGTCCAGTAAAGGTCCTCGGCGCCGATCCTACCTTGCCGTATTCCTACCTGCCGACGCTCGATCTTAGTCACATTTTGACCGTAGATTACGATTTCCTGCCTGAAGCGACGCACTTTTTGCAACTGGAACAGCCAGCAGAATGCGTCGCGGCCCTGCGCGAATTTATCGAGCGGACTACCGGGCCACTTGCACCGTAACGATGTCCAGTCCGTGATACTGCTGGTGTCGCACCGAAGAAGCGTAATGGCGCAACAGGCGAAACGATAGCTCTCGTTCGTCAAAGGTTTCGGTCTGTTCGTCTAGATACGCGAGACGATCTTCTAGGTTTTCCTCGTCGAAGACCGCGAGGAATTCCATTTCTACAGTTCCCCCCTCGGGCCGCGCGACGACAATCAAGCGCGGGACCTCGCCCGCTGGATATGCGTCGTCCGGCTGCAACAAACTCGACAGGGTCTCCTCGCCCGCAGAGCGCAACCGCTCGGTTGCAGTAGCGTCCCAACCGATCTGGGTAGCAACCTCTTGGAGGAAGGCGTCGATGCGGGGAAGGTCGGCGATGTCCAACCGCACCTCTAGGCGTCGGCGGCGCGGGCTGGTCAGTTCGAGGAACGCGGTGAGCACGATCGCCGTCGCTGTGCCGATGGTCATGCCGTTGCCGAGCAACGCGCCCCAAGGACTAGGCAGCAGGTCCGCGAGAATGTTCTGATGCTGCATACCAAGGCCGATGGAGAACGCCAATCCTACCACGATGGCCTTTTGTGGGTCGAGGCCGGCCCGTGCAAGGGTCTGTACCCCCTCGACGAAGAGCATGCCAATCGCGACTAACAAGAACCCCCCCATGACCGGGCTAGGAATAGAGATTAGCACGCTCGTTATCTTGGGAAAGAACGCCAGCACCACGAGGAGACCTCCCACGGCGTATCCGGCACTGCGCGCGGAGACTCCGGTGAGGTTGATGAGCGAGACGGTAGAAGACGAATAGGAGGTCGTGGGCGGCGTCCCGGTAAGGCCCGATAACAGAACGCCCACCCCGTTGGCGTAGGTTGAGCCTTGGATTAGGCGAAAGTCTGTCGTTCGTGGTCGCCGCCGCGACACCTGTTGAATGACCACGCCGTCGCCAATGCCCTTGATCACTTGCACGAGGGTGACAATCAGGAACATCGGCAGCAGTGCCCAAAACCCCGCGCTCGGCGTCAGGTCCAATCCAGGAAATCCGCTGGCGGGGATTCCAAGCCAAGAAGCGGTGCTCAAGCGCCCAAAGTCGTACAGTCCGAACGGTACCGCGGCCACGCAGCCTGCGGCGATTCCGAGCAGCAGGGACCACGGCCGCCAAGTTCGGGGACCGCGCAGCATCAACATCGTGGCTGCAATCAGCGTTACCGCTGCCACGCACGGACCCGCCGCCAGTGAAGATCCCTCGGGCACTTCTTGCAACCGGTCGAAAGCGATGGGCAGGATCATCGCCGCAATTAGCATGAGTACCGTGCCGGAGACAACCGGCGTAATGATGCGGCGCAGCAACGGTAGCCATGCCGCCAAGGCTAGGTAAAAAAACGACGAAAGGACGATGAGGCTGGCCAACATAGCTGGCCCGCCCTCCTCAATGGCCAGGACTGAGATGGCGATGAAGTTGGGCGTGGCTCCCATGATGAGCACGTGGCCGCCGCCCAGCCGTCCGATCTTGGCCGCTTGTAGCGCAGTGCCTATCCCGCTGATTATCAGTGCCGCGAAAACGGCCCACGACAGGTAGCTTTCGTTTTGGCCAGCCGCCAGGGCGGTGAGAGCGACGATCAACACCGTCGGCGCTATCCCTATTATGATACCCTGGACTCCGACCCCTAGGGCCACGGGTAGGGGACATGGCTCGTCCGGTTCGTAGCGGATGTTTGCGTTTGCACGGGCTGATGACAAAAGAGCTCAGCTTTCCGTCGGGATCACGGCGCGAACTGGTACACTACCGGCAACTGCGCGGTGTCCGTGATGCTCGTATCCGTGTGGTGGTAGATATTGATGCGTCCGGTGCCGCAGTCGCCGAAATCGTCGCAGGAGAGCGTGCCGATAATCCCTTGAAAGCCGGTCGTCGCGCCGACGCCCGCGCGCAGGGCAGCGCGGTTTATGTACAACTTGCCGTCTTGCTCTACGGCAACGGATTTGATGGCACTGAGTAGCACGGTCGTGGCGTCGTACGCATGCGCCCAGTACGGAGAAGTAGGCGACCCGCCGTACGTGGCTTCATACGCGGCGAGCACATCGCCTGCGTTCTTGCCGGTTGCCGCGTTGACGTTTGCGCCGTGGTCCGACTCTGGTCCGGCGAAGTACATGCCCTCCGACTGCGGCGTGCCGAGGAATTCGGACACGAAGAGCGCCGCGCCCGTAATGAGCGTCGCATCTTCTAGGCCGTCGAACGCCCGCGCCTGCTCGGCGAAGGGCGTGCCTGCGTCTTCGAAGAGCGGGAAGAAGATGCCGTCTGGTTCGGCCGCAGCGAATTCCGCGAGAACGTCCGTCATGTCCGTGTCGCCCTTGTCGATTCGGGTAGCGACCACGATCTCGCCGCCGAGTGCGCCAAACGCATTGCCGAATGCACTGACGAGGGCTGATGTGTATGGATCGCCGTCGTCAACGGCCACCATGCGCCGCAGGCCCAATTTGCTGTAGGCGAAGTCGGCGACTGCGTTGGCCTGATAGAGGTCGTTGTTGGAAGTGCGGAAATAGCCGGGGTGATAGTTGGGGTTGGCGTTGCCGGCGAGGTCGGACGTGAGCAGCGGCGAGGTGTTGGACGGCGAGATCATCACCAGCCCCGCCTCGCTGATCACTGGTGAGGCCGCCACGGCCGCGGCTGAACACGACGTGCCGATGACGCCGATCACCTGCGGGTCGGAGCTGATCTGCTCGGCACCTGTGCGCCCGCCATCTGGCGAGCACATGCTGTCCATGGACTCGCCGAGTTCGACGGCGCGTCCGTAGATGTCGCCGAAGTCGCGCACGGCCAACTCTACGCTGTTGCGCAACGCCCCGCCTAGCGACGCCGCGCCGGTGATCGAGAGCAACGAGCGGATCTGCACGGCCTCGTCCGCGCCGAGCGGGTAGAGCCGCGACTCGGCCCGTCCGGCGACGGGAGTGGTGGTCCAAGTTATGCTGCTGATTCTGCGCTTGGCGGCCGGCTCGGTCGGCTCATTAGAGGAAACCGGATCTCGGTCGGCACATGCGCCTAGGGTCAAGGCGCAGGTGAGGAGAAAAAACAGAGCGGATTGCATGGGGCCTCCTTTATGGGGTTGGGTAAATGCCTAATGGTAGCGAGGCTCACAGAGCGAACCGATAAACTGTTCATCTCACTCTGGATAGATGCCCAAAAATTCGCGGGCCGAGTGGTGCGGCTCCGTGGCCGAGCGGGCATCGGGGTCGTTGACTACCGCAGTAGTGGGCGGCACTACGGGGCGTCCGTGGGCTAGGGGGTCATCGGTGTCTTGCATCCATTGGTCGAGACGCTGGCGCAGATCCTCTAAGTGATCTTGGCAATTGGGGGCTGCGGCTAGGTTGTGGGTTTCGTGCGGGTCGAAAATCAGATCGTAGAGCCGTTCGCGCTCTAGGGGGCGTTGCCGCCAGCCTTGGTCGATAAAATAGTCTTTGGTCAAGCTGTCGTCGCAATTGGGCATAACTGGGTATTGGCGCTGGTCGAAGCGGCGGATGTACTTGAAGCGCGGCGTGCGGATGCAGCGCTGGGGTTCGTAGTAGGTGTGGTAGTTTACTTCGGCGAAAATTTCGCCGCGGATTTCTTGGGTCTGGCCGTTTGCTAGCGGCAGGAGCGAGGTCCCCTGTACGTGGTCGGGCAAGGCGATTCCGGCTAGGGCGCAGACCGTTGGATAGATATCTATTTGGCTGACCAAGGCATTGACTACTTGGCCGTTGCTGAAGCCGCCCGGGCCGCGCAGCACTAGCATGACGCCAATGCCGTGGTCGGTGAGGTTGCACTTCATGGTGGGGAAGGCAATGCCGTGGTCTGTGGTGCAAATGACGAGGGTATTGTCGGCCAAACCGTTGTCTCGCAGGGCGGCGAAGACGCGGCCCATTTTGGCGTCGAGGGTGCGGGCCGCGTCGATGTACTCGGCCATGTCACGGCGCGTCTCAGGTGTATCGGGAAAAGGCGCGGATGGTCGCACGTAGCGCGGATCGGTGGGATCCTCGTCTTGGGGCTGGGGCGCAAAACCGCGTCGCTGGCGATGAGTTTCGCTAAAACCCACGTCCAAATAGAAGGGCACGCGGTGATCTTCGGCTAAAAAGGCGGCGGCCCGGTCTTCGGTTTGGGCATCGGGAGCCTCTTGGGGCAACAGGCGAGTGAAGCCGCCGCCGTCGACGTCCGCTACCACGTGCTGGAAGCCGGCCATGGCCGTGATGTATCCGGCTTTTTGCAGGGTATGGGTCAGCAGCCGTTCGGGGTAGGGCAAGGTCCAGCCTCGGTTGACCAAGCCGGTCATGCCGCAGGAATGGGCCCACTGGCCCGTGAGCAGGCAGGCGCGGCTGGGCGAGCAGGTGGGGTTGGCGCAAAAGGCTTGGCGGAAGAGGACGCCTTCCTCGGCTAGCTGCTGGATATGGGGCGTGGGTATGGCGTGGCCGTAGGGTTGGACGTAGCGGCCGGTGTCGTGCGAGTGGATATAGACGATATTAGGGGCTGGCATGGAAACCTGTCGTTGATCGATGGTGCGGAGCGAAATGGGCACCCGTCTGTGGGGATCACCTCACTCTCTAGTGAAAAAAATAGATGCCGTCGTCAACCGCAATTCCCCAGACAACCCCCAATGCGGCTACCCTCTGATGCTCATATCCGATCGTTTGCTTTTCGACGATGGCACCTTCCCAGACGCCACTTCCTCAATGCGGCTGACCACCTCCGCGACATCAAAGACATAGTTGACGCGGCCGTCCATGCGGCCGTCTGGACCTACCAAGAAATAGGAGGGTATGCCACGGACTTGGTACAACTGAGCTACTGCCGCTTGCCAGCCGCCTAGGGCGTGAACGTGAACGCCAGTCAGGCCGTGCTCAGCGACCGCTGGGTGCCACTCGTCGACAGGATCCAAAGAGATGTTTAAAAAGACCACCTTCTGGTCGCGGGTCTGCTGTTTGATCTTTTCCAAAAAGGGTACCGCCCATATGCAGGGGCCGCACCAACTCGCCCAAAAGTCTAGGAAAACCGCTTGGCCTTTAAAATCGCTCAAGGAGGTGCTTTGGCCTTGGAGATCGTCGAGGGTGAAGTCGGGGGCCGGTTGGCCGGGTTTGAGCTTAGATGCTTTCCGCACGACCTCCTCGACGACCTCGGTGTATTCGGGATAGGGGTTGTCTTGGAGAAATTCGGCTAGGTATTGTTCGCCTTCGTCAGAGAAGCCATTCTGCAAATCTTTAATGATTTCCCCAGCGAGAAAGAAGTACCGGGCTTTGCCGTGCAAGGCCCGCTTGGCCTGATTGTAGGGGATGTAGAAGTCTCGGCGTTCCTCGGCAGACATCTGCTCAATTCCGGGCTGGTTCTGCCGATCTAGCCACAAGCGGAAGAAATAGCGCATCAGAAAGTGACGGTAATGGAAGGTGCCGATAGCCACTTCGTCAACCAGTTCAATCTGGTCGAGGTCGTCGAAATAGTCATCGGGTATGGCTTCGTTCTCCCGTCCGTTTTCCCTCTCGTAGCTGCGCGGATATGTGACTAGGTCTTCGGCCCATTCATAAGTGATTTCAGCGCGGTAGTAATCGACGAAGGACGGCGTGAGTTGGTATTGGTTGCACCCCTCGTCCAGAAAGCGAGTCATTTCCAAGCGCCGCTGGTCGATTATTTTGCGAAAGGCATCAACCTCCAAGTCTTCGTAGTCGATGTCTAGGTAATCGGGGAAGCGGGCCCGCAGAGCAGCAAGGAATTGGTTGTTGGCCGCGCCTTGGCCGGAAAAGCGGAGAGACTGAGGCAGGTCGAGCAAGTCCGCGTCGATGTGCAATTGGTCGCCCGGTTCCAGAAAGAGCTTGACCTTCTTGTCGAGATTGACCGAAGCCATTTGCGCTTCCGTAAATGGCAGTTCTACCGCGAGGGTGCCCTTTTCGTCGAGAGGGACTTCGACGGTGACGGGCGTATGGTAGATGGGCGTTTGCTGGTACTCGAAGGAAATGTTGTGACGCTCTGCAGCATTGACTAGCGTGGCGGTGATGCGGGTGGAGGGCGGGGGCATGAAAATCTCCTCTCTTGGGGATGCGGCTTGTGTACAGGAGCCAAATTTCGTATCTCGCTTCCGAGTGCCCGAATGGGTACTCTAGGTGAATCGGAGAAGATTCTATCAATATCCCTCGGGCATTGATCACACACTAAAAGGAGGTCCACTGTGACTGATAACAGGGAAGTTATGCTGCAGAATTACACCCGGCGCGAATTTCGCCAAGGGCTTGAGGCCGGGAAATTCCAAGCCGCGATCATCCCCACCGGCAGCATTGAGCAGCACCTCGAACACCTGCCCTTTAATCACGATATCGCCTCGTCAACTTGGGTAGCACAACAAGCGGCTCTGCACATGTACCCAAAGGTGATCGTGGCCGTACCCATGGCCGTAGGCATTTCCGAGCACCACATGAAGCACAAGGGCAGTCTCACGGCCAAGCCGGGCTCGTGGCTGGCCGTACTCTTCGACGCGGTGGAATGTTTTGCTCGCCACGGCATTGAGAACATCCTAATCCTCAACGGTCACGGCGGCAATGTGCGACCCGTGAATAGCATACTCCGTCAGTGGCGTCTGTTTTTCGAGTCCACAGCTCCGGGGGTGAATCTGCACTTCCATCCCTATTGGAACTTGATTCCGCGGGCGCTCATTGACGAGCATATGGTCACCAAAAGCGCCCCGGGACACGCCACGGAATTCGAGACCTCGTTGGCCATGCACATGTTCCCGGAGAAAATCCGTCATGACGCCATGCAGGACCAGGAGGACAAGACGCCCTTAGAAGCCGATGCGGAAAAGGGAAGGATTTTGTCCGAAGAAGCCGTCAATCGGGTAGTGGAATACCTCGAGGCGATGATGGAAGGGAAAACGCTACTCGATGTGGGAGAGCGGTACTAGCAGATCGTAGAGCCACAGTTTAATGGATCCACTCCCCGGTCGCGGTCTCTCATCTCTCTAGGCTCAACCCGAAAATCAGTCGGTCGCGACGAAAGAGACCAACCCCTTGATGGGCAACATAGAGGTTTACGGGGGGGGTGCCATCCCCGCGGTCGCGCCGCAGTTGCACGTGGATACCATAGGATGCGTTGAGCACGAGCTCAGTGCCATCTTGGCTCAGTAGTCCGAGACCGAATGAGGTGACCGGGCTGATCCAGAACGAATCGCGCTCGAAGACCCAAGGGAAACGGTATTGAAAGTTGCCCGATGCCATCCAAGTGGGTTTGCCCTGTCCGAAGCCCAAGGCAACTTCGGGGACGATGTTGAACGGCTTGAAGGTGCCGCTGGCCCCCCGGTCCCATGCGAAGCCGAAGACCCATTGCCAGTGGCGGCTGAACTGGATGGCCGTATAGGGCCGGAGTTCCTGGGATGGGAATCCGAGTGAGGAATCTAAGCCAGTACGCTCGAAGACGGGGGCCTCGACACCAGCGTTGGGCTCGGCAGGCAGCGTATCGGCAGCAGTGGCCTCCGTGCGGGCGATCTCGTCGAGTCTCTGCTGCATGTCGTTGAGGCGAGACTTCAGGAGCTCCGCTAGGCGGGTATCGGCGGCGGCCTCCGTGCGGGCGATCTCGTCGAGTCTCCGCTGCACGTCATCGAGGCGAGACTTCAGGAGTTCCACCCGAGCCTCGACCGCCTTGAGGTCGGCTTGCGAAACGCCGGTACCGGATGAAGCGGTCGCTGGGCTGCTCGATGCGCTCGCACGCGCGAGTTCGGCGCGTAGGAGATCGCGGAAATCGGCCAGCGTCATCACATCTGCGCCAGCGGTCGCTGGCGTATCCTCCGCCCCACCCGGAAGGCCGTACGCCGGAATACTAATGGGGATCACGATGATAGGGGGAGAGGCGACGGGATTGGATATAATCAGAGGCTCGTCACTCCCGGGCACCTGGATGATCATTTGCTCCGAGACGGGTTCGGCCTGGGTACCAGCTTGGAGCCGTGTCTGCTCAGCTCGTTCGTCCTCTGCCGGAACCGCTTCCCGACGTGTCATCGGCGCGGCGACTGTTCCCGAGCGGGCGGCCTCGGCACGGCTCGAACGGATGTCGCCGCCCATGAGAATCTTCAGCCCGACCGACATCTGCCAGTTGTGGGCAAGTCGCCGCGGATCTTGGACGTCTTGCAAGTCCGGGGGTGTATCGCCGAAGCCCGGCCCCGTTACGATGTAGTCCCGGGCGGTAGCCGACAGACGCAGACGCGGACCGAGCCGAGCATCAAGGCCGCCCCCGAGAACCAACGCCTTGCGATCAGCCGGGACGTCCGCGCCTCCTTCACCGAAGTCGGGCGCGAATACCATCTTTCCGCCGCCGACCAACAAATGTGGAGAGACTTCGGCGTCGCTACTCAGATTGAACTGCGCCTCGCCGCCGTATCCCTCGACTCCCTCCCAAGCGTCAAAGTCGTCGTTGACCCCGCTCCACCAGAAACCGCGCAGCCCAAGGAAGGGCCCGAGGTCGAAACCCGCGCGGAAGCCCGCGATGGATTGGTGGTTGATGCCTAGGTCGGCATCGAACGTCTGTAGCCCTCCGAAAGGCTCAAGCGACAGCCGAGACCCGGTCCGGTCCAAGTCCCGCACTTGATTGTAGTCCACCTCTCCCAGCCGTAGCCCTAGACCCACCCGAACCGCCAAGTTTCGGCGCAGGGCATCCGCATCCAGATCTTCCGCAACCGCCGGGTCGCCTTCGGAAACGGGTACGGCCCGATCCAGCGGATCTAGGTGGTATCGGCTGCGCTCCAGCATCACCTCTGCCTCGAGCGCGTCCGTCAGGAGGGTTCGGAATCCCAGCCCGTATTTCAATTGGATGCGCTGAATCTCTTCCCCGGCCGCAGGCCGAAACCGCAGGATACCTCCTCCTCCCATGAGTAGTGGCACGAGGGAGCCGCTCGCTAGCCCGATGGACAATTCGCTCCCGTAGGAGGCGATATCCACAGATTGGTCCGTTAGCGGCTTCTCCTCCTCGGCGGCGAATGGAATAGTGGACAGATTCGTCCAGCGATTATCGCTCCGCAGGTAGAAACCCGTTAGATCGACGTACCGCCCGAACCTAATGCCGGCCATGCCGCCGAGGAATCGACCATTCTCCAGGCCGAGGGCACCGTCCCACTGCGTCCAAGTCGCGGCGGGCCGCAGGTGATAGCGGATGCCCTGTGCAGCCACGGACGCCGGAGCTAGAGCACAGACGCCTGACAGGAACACGGCTAGATGCCAGACGGCCGATACGGCCGATCTCCTTGTGACTCCCAAGCTCAAAGTTGTGCTCCGGTTATGAGTGTTTGGGTATGGTATTAATTTCTCGCAAGGCTGTCCAGCAGCGTTTCCGGTAGGGCTTTTGCCAAGCGGTCGGGGAAGACTTTGACGCGGGCTTCATACTGCTGGCGCAGATCGGCGATCCACGCGTCAAAACGCTCTTTTTCCAGCGTCTTCCTCAAGGCGACCTCGGCCCTCCTGCGGGCTTGTTCAAAGGATTCTCGCTGGAACATTCCTCCGTTTTCCTCGTAGAATCGCCGGACATCTGCCTCGTCAATGGCGATTTGGTCGATGACTTCCCGCTGTCTTATACCCCAGACCAACAACTCCCGTCTGATTTTTTCGACCCACTTTACCACCTCGGGATCTTCTGAGAGGCCGAGGCGCTCGGCCGCTGCGACAAAGAGCGCGGGCTTTTGCAAAAAGCGGCGTCCGAGCAAACCGATAAAGACGCTGTCTAGCAAGGCCCGAGGCGCTCTGATCCTATGCTGGCGCAACACTGTCATGTAGTCGGCCAGAGAAATGGCCCCGCCCTCATAAGTGAAGAGTGGCATGCGCTTTTCTTCGTCGGTGAGCTGCAACTTGCCGTTTTCTCCCAAGGCCGCGCCTTTATCCTTTAGCAGAGTCGTCCCTGCAGAGACCCGTTGCCAGTTGAATTCTCGCGCCAGAATTTTTGCTTGCTCTTCTTCGAGGGCCCGTTGCTTCTCTTCCTGCAACTGCGTCTTTATGCTCTCCCGGTGAGTCTGCAGATCCGTGGGCCGATCTGCTAAAAAGCGGACTAGATGATAGTTGCGGCCCCGGCGCAGAGGGGGCGATACTTGGCCGGTGCCAAGTGTGTCGAATACCTCCACGGGGATCCCCAAGAGCCGTTCGGCAGCAGCTCGGGTGACAAATCCCAACTCGCCTTCCCGCAGGGCCGACCAAGTGTCGAGTGAATGCGTTTTGGCCAACTCGCCGAAATCGCTTCCGGCTTCGAGTTGGGCGCGGATCTCTTGCGCTTGCTCCCGAGTTCGCACCAAAATGGCAGTGGTCCGACGCTCCCGCGCCATATCTTGCTGGTCGAAGAATTGGCGGATCTCCTCCTCGGACACTTGTATCTGGGGCAGGATCTCCCGGTCGCGATAGAGGAAGAGGAGGTGTTCTCTCTTTTTTTCGTCGAGTGTTTTGAGCAAATCGGGGTCTTGGTCCAAGCCTTTTTCATAGGCTTCGAGGAGCGCGATTTCCCGATCGACCAAAGTCTGTAGGTACTCTTCCCGGGCCCGCTGTCCTGTTTCGTCACTGACCAGACTCGGCGCGAGACGGCGCACGAAGTGGCGAAGTTCCTCGGCGGTGATTTCCCCGGTACCAACTATGGCCACGGCCGTTTCCTTGTGGTCTTGGGCGCAGGCCGTCAGTAGAACCGTCATCAGTACGAGTCGCGCTCGGCGCGAGACCCAGTGCTCCGGCGCAACAGCCAGTCCCATTTTCGCTTCCTCGATTCAGAGTGGCCAGACAGGTGTCGGCAGAAAAGTAGGATGGGCAAATAGGTGTATCAAGATATTGGTTGAATCCTAGGATGGGAGTGAATATATTGAGTGGAAAGGTCGAAACGAGATGAGATTATTTTCTTTTATCCTAGTGCTGAGTCTGGCGGCCCTGTTAGGGGCAGCGCCAGCCACGGCCGATGCGCCGGATTACTTCGCCATCCACATTCCAGCCGGAATTGCCCAACAAATGGAGATTGATGGGGAATTTGTCGATTGGTATTGGTTCCCTAGTTACGCCATCATTACTCGGGATGCGCTGCTCAGCCGCGATGGCCCGGACGGGCTCGACTTGAATGACTACGACGTCACCATCTGTGTGGGGTGGACGGGTGTCGATGAAGGCAATCAGCTCTGGGTCGCGCTCTATACGTTCGACGACTTCTACGATCGCGATTTGCTGCGCGGCAGCCGCACGGTTGGCGACGACGGCTGGACCTTCGCGCTGGACCCCGATCACAGTGGTGGTGCAATTGATCCGGACGGGGTGTACAGCAATGGTCAGGAGTGGACGTTGCAGGCGGCCGGCGATGCCGATGTGTTCGCCCTGCAGGGCTTCAGCGACAGCTACTCCCAGTTCTGGGCCAACCAGCCGCCCCACCTCGTCTTTGCCACTGGTCCGGCCAGTGGCAAGCCGTGGAGCCACGGCGATGAAAATGTGACCATTCACTACGAGTGGCGCATGACCTTGTTCTCTTTCTTTGATGCGGCCGTATTGACCGGCGAAGGCGGAGCCGAGACCAGCACGGTCATGGATCTGACTGAGAACGCGAAAATTCACCTCATGTTCCAGGGCAACGACTGGGACGGCGGCGACAGTCGGGACGGGGTCTGGGCTACTTCGAACGAGAGCGAAGCGACTGGCAACGGGGATTCCATGAACAGCTTTACCCTCATCGTTGACCCCGATGTTGAGGCCGCTGCCCCCACCGCGGTCGAGTCGACGGCTTGGGCCCGCATAAAGTCCAGTTTCGCAGACTAACCGCTCATCTGTACTTATCCCTGAAAATAAATGGGGGGCATCCGACCTGCGGATGCCCCCATTTAGTTGCTTATCGCTCGTTTGAGTGCGTTTCTAAAAGCGACTCTAAAAGCGACTTTTGAGCTGTCCCCAGGATTGGGCTTCAACTGCCGTAGAAGCGGATTCCGGAAAAAAGCCAGCGCCCAAGACAAAATCTTGGCCGAGAGCGGAATAGGGGATGGCGTAGCTCACTTTAGGCGAGCCGGTGTCTCCTTCTATCTGCGGATCGGGCCAAAGATATTCGACGTAGCCGCCTCCCTCGGCCGCCACTGCGATGAGCTCTTGGACAATTTTGACTCCGTTGGCGTCTTCGAGGTCAATCAAGTTTTGGCCTTCGAGGCTTGAATCCACTCCGTGCAGGATGAAGAGACCTTCAGTGGTAAAAAGAAAGAGGTAGATGGATCCCTGTTTCCAAGGTCCTTCGGTTCTGAATTCCTGCAAGATAGCCAGATACTCGGGAAGGCTTGAGGCTTGATCCCCGTACGCCTTCGCCGCGTGTACAAAGGCCTCCAGGGTTTCCCGGTCCACCACATCTTCAGCCGTTATCTCCGCGTCTTGGGCGACGGCGGGATGCACGGTGGGTAAGAGGGTGCCCAGCGTCAGCATGAGTACTGCGGTTAGACGCTTCACGATGATTCCTTTCTGTTGATAAGTGTGAATGACATGCGAAAAGACATACTTAATCCTATGTCTTTTCGCAACTTCAGCGAACTTAGGGCAACGCCTCCTGCCCGAATCGCTCGATAGCCTCCAAGGTCTCGCGCACATCGTCCCAAGTAGTAGTGTGATTGACGATGCACATCCGCAGCGCAAACTCTCCATGCAGAAGGGTCGATGATACGAAGGCTTGGTCGTCCCAAAAGACGTGGGCGAGCACCTTCCTGTTGATTGCTTCGAGGGCTTCCTCGTCGAGGTCCGTGTCGGCGGGGTTGACCCGGAAGCATACGATGCTCAGCGACGCGGGGGTCAACATCTCTAGGGTCTGGCTCGCTTGGATGTATTCCTCGGCCCGGTCGGCCAACTCCATGCCCTTTGACACGGCCTGCCGGAACGCAGCCATCCCAAAGGTCTGCACCGACATCCAAATTTTCAACGCCCGCACCGAGCGGCTCAGTTGCAGGCCGCGATCCGAAAAGTTCGGGTGGTTCGCGCCCCATATTGTGTCTTGGAGAATGTCGTGGTGAACGCCGAAAGCGTGCTCAAGCGTGCTCAGGTCTTTCACTAGTAGGCAGCCGGCTTCATACGGCTGGAAGAACCATTTGTGTGCGTCTAGTCCAATCGAATCGGCGCGCTCGATCCCGCGCAGTAGCTTTTTGCCCCGTTCGGTCACGACTGCGAAGCCACCGTACGCCGCATCGACGTGCAGCCAGATGCCTTCCCCCTCGCAGTAATCGGCCATGGCTCCGATCTGATCGATGGCTCCGGTGCTGCCCGCGCCGACGTTGGCGCATATCGCGATAGGATTGAACCCCGCAGCGCGGTCGTCGGCCACAGCACGCGCGAGCGCCTTCATGTCTAGGCGGAACTGATCGTCGCTCGGAAGCAAGCGTATGCACTCTGGACGAACGCCGATGATCTTGGCCGCACGGATGTGTGCGCTATGGCTCTGGTCGCTCATGTACACAGTCATCCGCTCGGGGTGGTCCGCTGCTTCTCGCGCCGCGACAAAGGCGTCGAGACTGGCTGCCGAGCCGCCGCTGGTCAACAGCCCGCCGGCGCTCTCCGGGTAGCCGAGCCAGCGCCGCAACCAGTCGATGACGACCAGTTCCAGTTGGCTCGGGCCGCTTGCGACCAGCCAAGTGCAGGCGTTGGCGTTGTATCCGGCGGCCATGAAGTCAGCCAGCACTCCGGGCCAAGTGGGCGCTGTTGGGACGAAGCCAAAGCAACGCGGATGGTCTAACCTCGTCGCAATTGGGAGGATATCGCGCGCGGCTTGCTCAATGACCTCTGCTGCTGGCCGACCAGCCTCGGGCGGCTCCTCCAGCAGCCAATTCTCGAGTTCGCGCCGAAATTCTCCTTCCCAAGCATTTTCTCTGGGCAGGCCATCGATCCGCTGCACTACGAGTTCTGCGGCTTTGCGCGCGAGGTCGAGCATCTGTTCAGGTGCCATTTGGAGGCCGTTACTCACTACATTGGCTTCTCGTTTTCCTTCCGCTCCCTCTATCATATCCCTGCCCTTCGTCTGGGTGTCTGAGTGCGTTTTGCAATGCGTGTCCTACTAGCTAAAAGCCGCTTTTGAGTTGTCCCCAAGACTGGCCTTTCACCGCTGTAGCGGCACCCGTATATAACCCGGAACCAAAGATATACTCTTGGCCTTGGTACGTTGCGAGCTCGGCGTAGCTAATTTTGGGCGAACCAGTGTCCTCGTCTCCTTCCACCGCCGGATCGTCGAAGTGATACTGGACAAAACCACCGCCCTCTTTGGCCACTCTAATAAGTTCCCGCAGGTACTTAACGCCGTTTACATCCGTCTTATCGAGGTCGCTCGTATTGAACTCTAACGACCGATCGACCGCGTGAAACAACACGTAACCGTCCGTGGAGAACACAAAGAAGTAAACAGAGCCTTTTTTATAGGGACCGCCTTCTTCCCTGAAGATATCTATGTGTTGCAAGAATTGTTCGAGCCCTATTTGGTCCAAGAGCGTAAGAAAGCTGTCTTTTGCACCTTGCACAAAAGCCTTGAGCGTCTCCCGATCGACTACGGCGGCGGCGGTGATCTCGGGGGTGGGAACCATAGACGGATCGAGCGAAGGGAAGCTGGCTTGCGCGACGTCCTGATAATAGCCGCCGATTAGGATTATCGGCGCTCCGGTTATGCCGGAAATATAGCTGGTGGCGTAGGCGATTTTGGCGGTGTCTTCGTCGCCCTCTTGGGCGGGATCGTCCCAGTAATACTCGACAAAACCGCCGCCGGCATTGGCGGCTTCGATGAGGGCTTGCACAACCTTATTCCCGCGCTCGTCTTCGATGTCGTGCAGGTCTCGGCCGTTGACACTCGGATCATGCGTGTGAAAAATTGCCGTGCCGTTTGGCTGCATGATGATGAGGTAGGTGTTGCCGTGCTTCCAATCGCCTTCGGTGCTGATAGCGGTAGTATAAGACGCGAGGTCGTTCGGATCGGTAAAGGTCGCCGACCATGCTTTTGCGCCTTCGACAAAGGCTTGCAGTGTTGCTGCGTCCACCACCTCGCTGGCCGTTACCTCTGGGGTTTGGGCTGCGGCGGGATGCGCGACGGGCAAGAGACTGGCTAACCCCAGAAGGGTTATTGCGGTCAAGCATTTCATAATGGCCTCCGATCTATTGAGGATGTGAACGATATAGGGTTAAGATATGCCCGAGCCTACAAAAAATCTATCAGCATCCGCCGCTTCACCGCCCGGCAAAAGCTGGTGCCAGAATACATCACGGCGGATGCTGGCTGGCCACGTATTGAGCTAGCAGGGTGAGGTTGCGGTTGAAGGTGCGGCAGGAAATGACCTCGGCGACGATGGGTGCGTGGCGGTCTTCGGGATTGCGCAGGCGGCCTTCTTCCAGCCAGCGGCCCTCGGCGTCGAGGGAGTCGATAATGGCTTGGATCCGTTCTGCAGCGACCGGGCGCACTTGGGCGCGTTCGGCGAGGATGGTTTCGCGGCCTTCTTGGAGGATGCGCTGGTATAGGCTTTCGATGCGGTCCGTGCGGTTGCCCACCTTAAAGGCGTAGTGCGTCGGCAGGTCTGCATCGCTGTAGGTGAGCGCGTATTCTCTGGTAAAGTAGAGCGGCCGGTTGGTCTGCAATTCGTAGAACCGGGCCATGCGCCCATCGGGCAATTGTGCTGCTTTAGCCCAAGCCAAAGCGCGGGGGATAGGTTCGAGAAAGCGCGGCTCGCCGTATGCGAGATAGAGTTCCAACAGAATTTGCATTACGCCAAAGCTCTCGCCGCCGGTGATGGCAGGCGGTTCAAATCTGCGCGCCCAAGCCGGCTCCATCGCCAAGTTGTACTGCTGCGCCCAAGCCGGCTGCGGATCGGGCATCTGGGCTAGGATGATGAAATCGCCGCCTCGTTCGGCTGCCCGTCGCCAGCGCTCGTCGCCGTAGATTTTGTGCGCTTCGATCATGGTTTCAATGACGTCGGCGATGGCGTTGTCGTTAAAGGTGTAATAAGCAAGGTAGCGCTGTTTGGGATACTGGCGGGACCAAGTCGCCGGGTAGTGCGCCTGCTGGACGGGGAATTGGCTGGGATCGGCCCATTCGCTGTAGCGCTGGGGCCAAGCGCCGTTGGGGTATTGGGCTTTGAGCAGGGATTCCAGTCCGTAGCGGACGGCGCGGTGTACGTCCGCATTGGCAAAATCGAGGCGCTGATCGACCTGCATGAGCAAGCGCAGGGCGCTCTGCGTATTGTCGTCGTCGAGGGTGGTGCGGTTGCGGCGTTCGCCGGTTGTGTGGTCGCCCTGTTCGACATCGCGCCGATAGTGCCAGTTTTTGCTCGCCTCTGGGTCAAAGTCGATCCGGTAATCCCAACCGCCCGAAGCCAGTTGTCCCCAGACGAGGGCTTGCGCCGCCTCGACCGCGCCGTTGAGGAAGAGGGTGTCGCCAGTGGCGTCGTAGGCTTGGAGGAAAGCCATGCCGACCGATGGGGTGCCCGGGGGCTGGACCCAGATGGTGGTCGGCGACGCGATACCTTCCCCTTCGCGGCGGGTAAAATCGCTTTGATAGAGCCAGAGATAGCCGCCGTTGGTGGCCACTTGGCCGCGAAAATAGCGCGTCGCTTTGACCATGGTCTCCACGGCAGCCCGGTGCAAAACCTCGTCGCTGTGGAGCGGTGCGCTGCATAGCAATAGAAGAAATAGCGAAACGATTTTGTGCATCCCGTTGCCTTTGCGATTTGTCAGTTTGATATATCTAAATTATCGAAAAAACTTCCAGTGGTTAAAATTTATTGACAAGCTAATGAGGCCAAACGTAGCTTAACCCCGACAACAGGGCCAACCTTCCCATCCGCCGAAAGAGGGGGTGCAAAATGACTACCGATCAATCTCCGGCGCAGGAGACCTACCGCGCCACAGCTTTTGCCGACTCCAAGCCCGAACTCGCCGCTCCCGGGGCCACGCCCGAGCGGTTGGAACACTTGCGAGAGCATGGTTTCGTCATCATCACCGATTTTGTCGATAACCCGTGGATCCCCGTGCTCCGCGAGGCCGGCCGCCGCGTCACCGAAGCGTGCGCGCCAGAGCATGGCTACAGCAAGATCGACTGCTCAAAGGGCTACGTGCATCGCGCCGGCGGCAATGAGCCGTGGGCGATTCGGGGCCTCATCCATCCCGCCTTTGCGGAGCCTTGCTTTGCCGAGTTCCACGGCTCGGATGATTTTCTCAATTTCGTCGCCTCGTGGTGCGACGGGCTTGGGCCTGAAGATATGTCGCTGAGTGGTCTGCTGCTGTGGTGCAATCCCCGGCACCACGAGAATGGGCCGAGTTGGCACCGCGACACGACGTGGTGGGGCGAGGGCAAGCCCTATTTTTCGCAGCGGGACAATCGAGGGGAAAGCCCGGAGGATTATTCCGAGGAAGTCGAAAAAGTCCGCTGGGCAGAAATCCGCGCCAATAACGCCAAGTCGCTCGCCGAGCGGAATGGCGTGAGCATGTTCTTGGCGCTGGTGGACGACGAGTGCCACGAACTCATCCCCGGCAGCCACGAGCGCTGGCGCACGCCGTTTGAGCACGATGTGCTCCTGCCGCAATCGATGAAGGACCAAGGAGTGCCGTACACGCCTAGTTGGAATAGGAAGGACCCATTGCCGGGCCAAGTGGCGATCCGCCTCAAGCCCGGGGAAGCCCTCATCCGCAATGGGGTGACGATCCACACCGGGCACACCGTCCCCGAGCGCGAGCGCAACACCTTGTCCATCGGCTGGTCGAAGTGGTCGGGTCCGTTTACCGGAGAGCCGTCAGTGGCGGACGCGCGCAGTGCGTGGCAACTCGATCCTGCGGTGCGCGAGGCGTTGCCGTACGAGTGGATGCAGACGGCGTGGGATCGTTGGGCTGAGACCCAGAAGTTAGGGGATACGCTCGAAGATCGGTACGCGGGGTTTGATGTCCAACGCATTAAAGCCGGAGAGGTCGTGGGCTGGCGCAGCGAATTGGAGCGCCAAGCGGCGGCGGCTGGCGAGGCGTGGGAGCGGTTTCAGACGGTGGCGTGAGGGGCGATCCGACGCGCCTAAATCATTGCGAATCGGCCTTAGCTAACTCGGCCTTGCGCTCGACGAACGCCTGCGGTGGGGGAGCGAGGATTGCGCGTTTGCGCTCGTCGGTCCCCGCCCATTGGTCGGCGTCCGTTGGACTGAAAAAATTATCCGGGCCGGAATAGGTCTCCCCGCGCTCCATGTATTTGTAAAAGAGCGTGGTCCGCGTGCTCGGTGCCGTCCACGGCAGTGTGACGTGACACAGGGCCTCGGTGAAGATGATGGCGGTACCAGCGCGGGCCGGTACGCGGGTGACCATTGGATGCACGCCCTTGGACAAATCGATCCATGCTTCTGGGACGGGGTAATGTCCCTTGTGCGATCCCGCCAAACAGCCGAATCCACCCCCGTTACAGACGGTGTCCTCCAATTCGTACGCCACGGTGACCAGACCGTTGGAGAACGTCCCGCTTGCGGGGTCGCGCTCGAAGTAATGCGTGACTAGCTCGTGCGGTCGCTTGGGATCTAGCAAACGTCCGTTGCCGCCGTGGATGGTGCCTCCGGCGAGATTTTTGTTGAAAGTGCCGTGCGTGTGGACGTTGATGTGGTCGATGCGGAAGGGGGGGAGGCCTCCGGCACGTTGGCCGCCGTAGATATCTGCTAGGATTTCCGAAATTACCGGGACGTCTAGTAAATCGACGAAAGCCTGGGACCAGAAGCCGCCGCGGTCTGCGTGCTGCGAATGGAGCTCTGGGCCTTTTGCATCGACGGTGGCCTTGATATCTGCAACCTGTTCGGGGGTGATTGCATCCTCCACTGTGAGGAAACCCCACGTGTCAAAAGCGAAGCGCTGTTCTTCATCCATTTTTAAAACTCCACTTGTTTAACTGCATTGGTATAATTTAGCTCCCTTGGGGCAAAATTCCATACTGACGCAGCGTATCCTCCAAAGTCGGTCGGCGGAGGCGAATGCGATCGTCGCTCAGCAAGTAAGAGAATACGTAGCCAAGCCCAAGCATTAGGATACCGATCAGGAAGCAATAGATGAAGGCCCGGTCGGGGTATTGATCCTTCAGGTATCCCACGTATAGCGGCCCGCAAATTCCCGCCGCCGCCCAGGCCGTCAAAATGGTCCCATAGATCGTCGACATCTTTTGCGGGCCAAAAACATCGAGCACGAAAGAGGGCATGGTGGCAAAGCCGCCGCCAAAGCACAAGAGGATATAGCAAACGAGGACCGAAAAGACATAGGGATTGCGCTCGGTCATCAAAATGCCAAAGACAACCATCTGACTGGCGAGCAGAATCCTGAAGACCCTGACGCGCCCCAGCCGATCCGAAAGTAACCCCCAAAACAGCCGGCCCACGCCATTGCACAGCGAACTGACGGCGATCAGCGTGGCTCCATACTCGGCCAACGTCGCTGGTTCTACAGTTGGATCGGCTAGGCCCCAGACTTCCTGCAGGAGTTCCGACTGAAAGCTGATGACGGAGATGCCAGCGGCGATGTTGAAGAAGAAGACGATCCACATGAGGGCGAACTCAGAGGAGCGCAGGTACGGTGCCGCCGAGTCGGACTCGTCGGCAGGCGTTTGTTCGGTAACAACTTCAGCGGCGGCCGGGGGATTGCTCAAGAGGAGGCTGCAGGGGATTAGGACACAGGCGAAGATTACCCCGAGGCCCAGGAAGACTTGGGACAGATCCCCTGCTAGGCGGGAGACTAACAGGGGTGCCAAGCCCTTGCTCAACAGAAAGGCACCTACTCCGAACCCCATCACGACGATGCCGGTCGCCAAGCCCTTTTTGTCTGGGAACCACTTGGCTACCGTGGCCACGGGCGTGACGTAGCCCAGCCCGATGCCCGCGCCTCCAATGACGCCGTACCCCACGTAGAACAGCGCCAGCATGTCCCACTTTAGCGCCAGACTCGCCAGCATATAGCCGACCGAGAACATGACGCTGCCGGTAACGGCCAAGCGCCGCGGGCCGACCTTCGGCAGCAGCGCGCCCGCCCAAGCCGCCGAGGTGCCGAGCGAAAGGATCGTCAGGCTGAAAGCCCAAGCCGTCTCCGTGAACGTCCAACCCAATTGCCGCACCAAGAGCGTCTGGAAGAAACTCCACGCGTACACCGTCCCAAAACAGACCTGCAGGACCGTGCAGAACAGCGCCATAAGCGAGCGCGGAATTAGTACTCTTTGTTGCGCCATGTTCCTTAGACTTCAATCACCAAGTACTCGCATCGAGCGACCTCACTCCACCTCTGCGTTCATCTGCGGATACGTTACCAGGAATCGAACCTATTCCACGCTTTCAGGCGAGCGCTGGCCTTTGTCGGCAACGTAGAGGAAGAGTCGGGCTAGGTGTCCAGCTTCGTCGTCGCGCGCCAGCAGGTTGTCGTCGGTGGGCTTCTCATCGCGCGCCACGCCCACGGCGTAGCCCAAGAGCGCGCCCAGCGGCTTGGCTGCCAGATTGACCAACCAGATGGCGGCAAAGACGCCGACGACGAGGATGATGGAGAAGAGGTACACCTGCTGGCCGATTGCGCGTTGAATTTTTAGCGCGATCAAACCAGTGTCCATGCCCACGTGAACCGTCCCGGCAACTCCGGCGAGAATTGGGCTGCCTACTTCGACGAAATCGCCCATCCCAGGCAGGCTGCGCTCCACTGTCTCCATATTAAACGGGTCGCTGGCGCGAATTTCTGCGGGAATACCCGGCACAAAGGTGTGGGCGAGGAACCCGCCGGATTCGTCGGTGATGTAGATGTACTTGATACCCTGAATCTCGACGAACTGATCGATGAGCGACTGCAAAGCCGACAAGTCGCGATTTAAGAGAATATCGACGCTGGAATCGGCGATGGTTTTGGCGATGTCGCGGCTATTGCTCTCGTATTCAGCCGACAGGTGCGTATCGACCGTATAGACGCACAGAATGGAGGTCGATAGGCCGATCAAACCAAATAGGGCAAAGACGCCGAACAGCGTTTTCTTAAAGAGCTTTTGGACTTTTATCACCATCATGCAAACCTAGCGCGCCAATCGTCGAGGGGGACAAAACGGCCTTCATCGACCACTGTGTAGTACACTCGCTGGAGACCCTGGCGTCGGTCGGGACCAAAGGAGACCTGTTCGCCGATGCCCAGGTCGAAGTCTGCAACGGAGAACACCGCGTCTTCGAGTTGGTGGCGCTGTGGCTCGGTCCCGAGGCGGTGCAAAATTTCGACCAGCAACTTGGCGTTGAGAAAGCCTTCGAGACTGACGAAGCTGTGGTCAAAGGGCGTATAGAGGTCTTTTAACAGTTCCGCAGGCGGCTGCGGGGCGTAGCGAGTCATCAAGCTGCGGTACTCTTGGACTGCGGGTATGGATGTGTCTTCGTAACTGGGCACCACTTGGGAGTTTACCAGCCATTGCGTGTAGCGCTGGCTGTCGTCGCGTCCTTCGGTGAGCAGCTTGAGGAGGTTTTCGCTGCCGACGAAGGACAGGTTGGCAAAGGGTACTTGCAGGCCGAGATCGACGGCATCGCGGGCAAAGGCCGCGCAGGCTGCATAGGCTCCGATGCAGATCACCGCTTCGGGCTTAGCCTCCTTGAGGATTTCAACCTGTTTGCGCATCGTGCCGGTGAACCGTTCGCCACGTCGGTACGTGGCCTCGCCGACGATTTGTTCGCCGTGCTTTTTCAGGGCGCTGCGCACGCCGGCCCAGCCGCTGCGGCCGTACGCATCGGCCTGATAGAATACGGCAATGCGCCGGCGGTTGACGCGCACGAAATTATCGACTAGCCCAGCCGTTTCTTGGCGGTAGGAGGCGCGCAGATTAAAGGCGAAGGTGCCATAGGGTGGTTCGCGCTGGGGTTGTGCGCCGGTGAAGGGGAAGAACAGCAGGATGTTCCGGTCTTGGAATTTTTTGAGGATGGGCAACACGCGCGTCACCGTCGGCGTGCCAACGTAGCCGAACAGCAAAAACACCTGATCGTCGAGCATCAGCTTCATGGTGTTTTTGACTGAAGGGCCGGGCTGGTAGCCGTCGTCGTAGGCTTTGACCTGTACGGTGCGGCCCGCCACGCCCCCTTGCTGATTGACGTGGGCAAAATACGCACCGGCCCCCCGATAGAGTTCGATGCCCAATCCCCGGGAGGGGCCGGAGAAGGCGGCGGACGTGCCGAGGATGATCTCGGTATCGGTCACGCCAGATTTTGTCGGCGGTTCGGCGGGACGGGCGGCAAAGGCCCGCAGCGCGTGCCACCAAGGGGCGACCAAGCAACCGGTAAGGCCGGCACGGAGCAGCGATCGCCGCGTCATTGCTCGCATACAGTTACCGCTAGCTTCTTTCTGCTGTAGAGGCCCAGCATGTGGTCGGGGTATAAAGCAAATATAAGGGATTTTGCTGGTCGTGGGTCAAGCTCGTTTGCAATAGTAGGCACTGAAGTTAATCCGTCGGTGCTGATCGTGGCGATGTGGACTTTGGGGTGGACTTGTGGGGGATTTTGACAGTTTTTTGAGGCCGACCAACCTCGCCACTAGCAAACCACAGGAGCCTCCATGCAAGCTCTCACCTCCCGCGCTCCCACCCTGCCGCCGACTCTGCGCCCGCGCGTGGCCTATTACGACTTGGGCATCCCCTTTGTCGGTGCTGTGTGGAACGGCTTTTCCATCACCTATGACCCTGCCAATGGGCACACCTTGGCTTGGGGTGCCGAATTCTCCCAGGACGGGGCGCACTACTTTTGCAACGACCTCGACACTGGCGGCTTGGAAGTCTTTCCCATGCCCTGCCGCGAGCACGGCCCCGTCTTCCAAGCCGCAGACGGCACCATTTACGCCCTGATCATGTCCGGCTTGTCGGCCGATCACGGGCACCATCTCATGGTCTTTGACGCCCAGACCCGCACCTTCAGCAGTCTGGGGCGTCCCGCCCCCGGTGATCAGCGCCTTCTGTGCATGGAGGAGCGCGACGGCCTGTTGTACATGGGCGGTCACGAACTGGCCGAGCTGTTCTGCTACGACCCGCAAAAGCGGTGCTTTGACAAACTCTGTCGCCCGTTTGCTCCGCCTACCGATCGCCTAGTGAATATTCAATTGCTGCCCGACGGTAGGCTGCTGCTCATCGGCTATCCGGCTGTCCCGAACAAGATCTACGATGTGGAAAGCGGTCAACTGAGCGATGTGCCGACCGGAGCCGAAGGGATTGCCGGCGCTGTATCCGAAGGGGGACGCCTGTTTTTGGCGGCTGGCGAGCAAGTGCGCGTGCTCAACGCTGATTTTACCGAAGTGGCCCGCCTCGACAGTCCTAGCGCGGCGCTTGTGCCCTTAGCCTTGGGTCGCAATAGCCGCGCCAGTGAACGCGGGGTGGTGTACGCTTGGGCTGGGGAGCAATTGGTGGCCATCGACGCCGATACATTGGACATTCGCCCCATTTGCCAAGGGCCTTTCGCCGGTGTATCGGGGCTGAGCAAAGACGGCCATTTGGTCTTCGCCCAAGTCGAGGAGGGACGCGCTACTATCGTCGATCCTGATACTGGCGACCGGGAAGAACGCAGCTTTGAAGTCTATCAAGGCAGTCGTGGCAGCGCTATATGCGCCTTGGGTAGAGGGCCGGAAGGCAAAATCTACGGCACCAATATCTACGGCATGCACCTGTGCGCCATTGATCCCGATACCGATGCTATAGAGGATTTGGGTTACACTTGGTCTGGCGGCGAACTCTATCACGTCCACGCTCACCAAGACAAGCTCTACGTCGGCAGCTACGGCGGCTCCAACATCGGCGTGTACGACCCGAGTCGGCCGTGGAATCCCGGCTCGGAGGACGACAGCAATCCGCGCAATTGGGGGCAGTTGGGCCAGAACCAGAACCGACCCTTTGAGGCGGTGAGCGGACCCGACGGTCGCATTTACGTGGCCAACCGCAGCAATTATGGCATTCCCGGCGGCTCCTTGGCCTCGTACGATCCCGCGACCGGCCTCGATGATAGGGAAATTTACCTCGACCCCGAGCAAAGCGTGCAATGCGTGGCCGCGGACCAGCGCTATGTGTACGGCGGCACCAGCATTTACGGGGGGCGCGGCTCGGAAATCACCACCCGCGACGGCCTGTTATTCGTCTTTGACCCCCAGACAAAACAGCGCATTTGCCAACTGCGGCCAGTGGAAGGGGCCAACACGGTCACCAGCTTGGCCGTCCACCCCTCGGGGCTGGTTTTTGGCACTACGGACAACCGCCGCTTGTTCGCTTTCGACCCGGAGCGGTTTGTCGTGGAAGAAGTGATAGGACCCCTGCGCTCGGAGGGTACTAGGTTGATGGGCGTGCCCGAAGGGGTGGAGATGTTCCCGCTGATCTGCGCTTCTGACGGCTTTATCTACGGCCTGACGCGCTTTGACCTGTTCCGCATAGACGGCTCGTCCCGCGTCCTGACCTATCTCAACGATCCGCCCCTGCCCGAACTCTACGCTTTGACCGAAGGGAATCCCGGCGTGCTCTACATGAGCGCCGGCACCCACGTCATCAAGTGCCTGCTGAGGCCGCCGCCCTTTTACCGGTAGGGGCGACCGATCGGTCGCCCCTACGATTATCTGGGCAATGGGTTCGCTATGCGAGGGCTTCCCGCACCACTTGTCCGGCCCAATCCTCTGCCGGAGCCACTTCGAGCAAAGTGGCAATAGTAGTAGGGTTGTCGATGATGCTCACTGGCTCCTGTAAGCTCTGTCCGGGGGATATCGCAGGACCGGAGATTACCCACGGAATGGTCATGTCCTCGTCCATTTCCGTGCCGTGGGTGCGCTCGTGTCCTCCGTGGTCGCTGGTGACGATGGCCACGGTCTCTTCTTGGTTGACTGCCTCCAGCACCGCGCCAATGGCTGTATCGGCCCGTCCAATAGTGGCCAGATATTCGGCCGACATCCAGCCGTGGTCGTGGCCGGCTATATCAGTGCAGCCTAGATAGACAAAGGCGAAATCGGGCGTCCATTCCCGCAGCGTCGCCGCGGCCAAGCTGGCCAATTCCTCATCGCCGTTTGGCTCGTGGCAATTGTTCATATAATACGAGCGATCCAGCGAGCCTGGGTCGGCCAGATCGCGCAGTTGCTCCCAATTGTAGAAGAAGGCTGTGCGTTTGCCAGCTTGGTGCAGCACGTCAACGAGGCTGGGTATGGGTCTTACTTGGGGCACCCAAGTGTTGGTGAGGATGCCGTGCCGTTGTGGGGGCACGCCGCGAAACATGGAGGTGTGGCAGGGCAAGGTAGATGAGGGCATGACGGTGCGGGCTGTATAGGTGCAGGCACCTTGGCTGATCAAGCGATCGACGTGGGGGGTGGAGGCCTGTTGCAAGCCGTCGGGCCGCAGTCCGTCGAGGACAAAGAGGATGACGTGCATGGGATTCCTTTCTTTGGGGGGATACTGATGCGATTACGCGCTGGCGTACAGTTCCGCATCGTGCGGTTTTAGCGGATACCTCGGCACTACACCTCGGTTGACGATGTTTTCCGGCGCTGGCCAGTGGCCCTTGAGGACGGAGGCCAGATTGCAGACGCCAGTGCGTGCCACGTCTTCGCCGGACTGCACTGAGTGGGCGGAGACGTGGGAGGTCATTAGGACGTTGTCTAGCTCCATGAGGGGATGCTGCAAGGTTTGATCTTCGTCCGTGAACACGTTGAGCCATTCGTAGGTATCCAGCGCTGCGCCGGCCAGTGGCCCATCCCGCAGGACTCGCACCAGCGCATCTTCATCTACCAAGGCACCTCGGGACGTGTTGATGAGGTAGGATCCCGGCTTCATCTTGCGCAACAGCTCTTCGTCGAACATGTGGTAGGTGTCCGCGTTTAGGGGAACCTGCAAGGAGACGAAGTCGGACTCGGCTAGTAGCGTTTCGAGGTCCACCATTTCGACTTCCAAGTCTGACGGTAGGGGTGCCTGTAGGTTCCTGCGCGTGGCCAAGACCCGGAGGCCGAAGGCCCTAGCGCGGCGGGCGACCATCTCGCCGGTGGCTCCAAAGCCGACGATTCCCAGCGCACAGGTGGAGAGCCGTTGCAACTGAGTGGACTCGACGCGGGCTTGGCGGAAGCGGCCGGCGCGCATGAACTGCTCCATCCTCGGCAGTTGGCGGGCTAGGGACAGCAGCATGGCCATGATGTGGTCGGTCATTTCCTCGGCGCAGAAGAAGGGGGCATTGGAGACGATGATACCGCATTCCGTGGCCTTTTCCACGGCGATCTTATCGGTGCCGTTGCCGAGGCGGGAGATCAGGCGGCAGCGATCTAGCGATGCGACTACGGCTGCGGGCAAGCCGGTTGAGACGACGGCGACGGCGTCGCAGTTAGCTAGTCGGCGAATGAGTTCCTGTGGCTCCTCTTCCTCGACGTATTCAGGTTCGATGCCGAACTTGGCGTACAGCGATTGCTCCAGCTCGTTGGCTGGGTACAGGGTGGCGTTGAGGCGGACGAAGCGGAAGGGTGCCATGACGAGGTAGGTGTAGGGACAAACGATCGTTTGTCCCTACCTTTCACCAGGCCACTTCCATCATGTCCCGCGCCCAGTACATCGGCCCGTCGAAGACGCTTTTTACCTCGGCGATTCCCTCGGTGGTCTCTTCTATGGGGTCGAGAGTCACGGACTGGTGGTTGATTACCAAGCGCTTGGCACCGGCCTCGGCGGCCATGCGCCCGGCGTTCAGGGTGCCGGTTTCGGAGATGACGCTGGGGAAGGTTTGGATTTTCTCCTCTCGATGCACGGCCTCCATCACGAATAGGTCTGCGTCCCGGGCTAGCTCGACTACGGACTCGATCGGCGCGGTATCGCCGCTGAAGGCGACGACGCCTTCTTCGGTCTCAAAGCGGAAGCCGTAGCATTCGATGTAGGGCTGGGCGTGCTTGACCTCGCGCGCATAGCAGGTCCAGCCTTCCCCGGCGGCTACTTTTCCCTCGGCGTATTCGACTGCGTGGACTACCGGCTCCGGCCGGGAATCGCCCACGCCGCCGCGCATCTGGTAGGCGTGGACGCTCATGGGATGATTGGTGCGGGCGATCACGTCGTACCAGAAGAGGCCGTCGGGGCTCCAGATGCCGTCGGTGATGCGCTTGATCGGGGGCGGTCCGTAAACGTGCAGGTCTGGCTCGGTGCCGATGCACTGGTCGAAGCGCGTCATCAGGAAGCAGAGATAATCGGAGATGTGGTCGGAGTGCAGGTGGGTGAAAAACAGGTTGTGTACCGAGGTGCAGGGGATGCCCAGGCGGTGCATCTTAAAGGTCGATGCGGGGCCGCAGTCGATCATCAGCCGCTGGCCGCAGATTTCGAGAATGAAACAGGTGCCCCAGCGGTCGCGAGTGGGGGTGGGCGTACCGGCACCGACAATGTTTAGCTTTGGCATGGAATCGTCTCCGAATGGTATAGGAGAAATAAATGGGTATTGTTGGCAGGGGGTCAAGCTGGACGATAGTATTTTGAACGACTGCTTCTTCTGGGAAATAGTGGAAAGAAATCCGTTGAGCGTGATATTTTTAGAGCGAGAACCCTATCTAGGAGAATCCGACCTTGAAATTCGACACGCAAAAACTGCCCGCCACCCCTGACGTGACCGCTCCCGATGGCTCGGATGTGCGCATTCTATTGGGTCTGCAAGGCGGCGGCATGGCGCATTTTGAACTCCAACCCGGGCAGACGTCGAAGGCCGTTGCCCACCGCACGGTCGAGGAGATCTGGTTTTTCCTCGCTGGTCGCGGCCAAATGTGGCGGCGGCAGGACGACCGCGAGGAAGTCGTGGCAGTCGAGCCGGGCGTCTGCCTGACCATTCCGTTGGGCACTCACTTTCAGTTCCGCGCCTTGGGCGACGAGCCGCTCACCGCGATTGCCGTTACTATGCCTCCGTGGCCCGGCGAAGACGAAGCCTATCCGGTCGAGGGGAAATGGCTGGCGACCGTGTCTGGGTGATATTGACGCCATTGAGCATAGCCTTATATATAGTTGTAAAAGGAATAACTCTAAGTTCAGAATCAAACTGACCGCCGGAAATGAGCAGATGTCGTTTCACAGAGTATTGGAAGGTCTTCAGGCTGTCGGAGAACTGCTGATCAAACGGGGCTCAGCCATGGGGCCGCTGGTCCCTTCGATCATCGTGCTGGTCCCGGGGTTTATCGTTGCGGCTTGGTTTTTTCGATCAATAGCTATGATCAAAGGTGTTCCTCTCATCAGCGTCTTGTTCGTGGTAGCAGCCCTCGGGATCGTGATTGACTACCACCGCCGCTACGCATTTTTTGCAAAGAACGATCCAGACAGGTTGCAGTCAGAGGAGCACCGATACAAAACGGAGCAGATGCGGATGATCGCAGCTAAAGAGTTACCCAATCCAATGCCCACAGAAGAGCTTTCGCTGGAAGACCCGGAAGAAAATCTGGATGCGCCTAGACCGTCGTCGGAAGAAGATGAACCACCAGCCTCAATCGATACAGATGAGGAAAAGCTATCATGAAATCCTATCTCTTTACGTTCAGCCAACCTTGCACACCAGCGCAGGCGCACGATGTTCTCAACAACACTGAGGGAATTCAAACATGGATTGCGCCGTTTCCGTACTCCGCCATCCTTGTCTCCAGACTTAATACTCAGGACCTCAGTGCCATTCTTCGCGATCGACTGCCTAATGATGTGTGGTTCATGGTTACGGAAATGGACCCCCAGACCGTGAATGGCTGGCTGCCCGGAAATCTCTGGGAGTACGTAAACGATCCGCAGAAGGCGTGGTCTCAGCAATTGATCAGGACTATCGCCGATCCAAAGTATCTTCGTCGTCCCGTCGCCGATGCCGACAGAATGACGGGGACGTAGAGCTGCCTAGCCCGATCCGTTTGGGCTTCGCAGGCACCATGCCGCCTTCCCTCAACACCCACCCCGTTCACCTGCACACACCCCGCCTGCACCTGCGTCCCATGACCGACGCCGATTGGGACACTTTGCTGCGCTGGAACCAAGATCCCGATGTGTTGTATTACGCCGATGGCGCGGATGTGACGGCCTATACACTCGACCAGATCAAGCGCATTTATGGCGGCATTTCGCAAGCTGCCTTCTGCTTTATCGCCGAACTCGACGGCCAGCCCATTGCCGAGGCTTGGTTGCAGGCCATGAATCTGTCTCGCATTATCGAGGCCCATCCCGACAGTGACTGCCGCCGCATTGATCTGTCCATTGGCGAGAAGCAATACTGGAATAAGGGCTTGGGGACGGAAATAATCTGCGCGTTGGTCGATTTTGGTTTTGCCGAGGAGAAGGCCGACTTTATCTTCGCCTGTGATATTGCCGACTACAATCCCCGTAGCCGCGCGGCGTTTACCAAAGTGGGCTTCCACGTCGTGGCTCACATTCCGCAGCCGCCCGGCGGCAAAGCGCGCGCTATCTGCGATATGCGCATCGCCAAAACTGAGTGGGCGGCAGGTGCCAATCCATCGCCCTGAGTCTAAGTGGAAAATTTGGCTGTCGCCCTTCCGAGTCGTAGTATTCAAGACGGCTTCTTGAGAAAGGACAGACCATGTTGTACCATCGCTTGCGCCAACTCGACCAAAGGGGTACACCCGTTCAGGTCGGCCTCATTGCGGCTGGCACCTTTGGCACCCAGATCGCCTCACAACTGGCCTACGCCCCCGGCATGCGCCTAGCCGCCATTGCCGAATTAGACCTAACCAAAGCCCGGCGTGCATACGGCCGAGGCCAGATCCCCGACGATCAGATAGACACAGCCGACGACCCCGCGGCCATTGACGCGGCCATGGAGGCGGGTCGCTACGCCGTCACCGGCGATGCCCGCGCCCTGATGGAGAGCGGCCTTGACCTAGTTATCGAGGCCACGGGCAACGTCGAGGCTGGGGCAGCCCATGCCCGCTATGCCATCGCGCAAAAAAAGCACCTAGTCATGGTCACGGTGGAGGCCGATGTAGTCGTCGGCAGCCAACTGAAGAAACTGGCCGACCAAGCTGGCGTACTCTACAGCGCCGCGTACGGCGATGAGCCGGCCTGCGCCTTGGAACTGTGGGACTGGGCCCGCGCCCTCGGTTTCAGGGTAATAGCCGCTGGCAAGGGGACGCGCTTTAAGACTGCCTTCCGCAAAGCCAATCCCGACGATGTGCCGCGCCTGTACGGCTTTACCGGCCGCGATTACAACGCCCAGATGTTTGGTTCATTTTTAGACGGCACTAAGCACGCCATTGAAATGGCCTGTCTGGCCAATATGAGCGGTCTCGTGCCCGATGTGCGCGGCATGCACTTCCCCACGTCTGACTTGCGCCAGATCCCCGACATTTTGTGCCATCGGAGCAAGGGCGGACTGCTCGACGCAGAAGGCGTGGTCGAGGCGGTCAGTATCATTGGCGAGAATGAGCAGGCCGTCGAGCGCGGTCTGCGCGGAGGCCTGTACTGCGTCGTCGATGGGGCCACGCCCTTTGCCTTGGAATCGCTCGGCTCGTACGGCGAAATCATCGGCATGATTATCGGCCAGCGCAGCGGTTACGGCATGATCTACCGCCCGCAGCACTGGGTCGGCCACGAAATGCCCATCAGCGCGGCGCGCATCGCCCTCGACGGCCAGACCTCGGGGCACCCCATCGGCCATTACGCCGAGGTCGTGACCGCAGCGAAAAAGCCCCTCGCCGCTGGCACTGTGCTCGATGGCGAGGGTGGTTATTGCGCGTACGGCCTGTTGGAAAAAGCCGCTCTCGCCCGCTCTGGCAACCTGCTGCCCATAGGTCTGTCGCAAGGGGCCGTACTCACCCGCGACATCCCCGAGGACGATCTGATCACCTACGACGATGTCGAACTGCCCGACTCCGAATTGCTCACCTTGCGTCGCCAACAGGAGGCCGACCTATGCGCCTAGTTATCCTGTCGTACAGCCACCACGGCCGCGGCATCGGCCAGACCATCCGCGCCTTGGGACACGATATAATCGGGGTTATGGATGGGGAAGAAGGCCCGCGCCAACAACTTGCAGAGATTTTTCAATGCCCAGGCTTTGCCACGGCGGGCGAGTGCCTCGACGCTGTGCAGCCCGACGCCGCCCTAGTCGCTGGCAAGCACATTGAAATACCGGATCACGTACAGGCCTGCGTCGATCGGCGCATTCCCTATCTGCTCGACAAACCCTTTGCCGATTGCGCTGCTCGGCTTCGCCCCGCAGCCGAAGCTTCGGCCAAACACGAGGTCTTCAGCGCCCTCACCTTGCCCAACCGCGCCAGCCGCATCGTCGCCACGGTGGAGCGTCTGTTAGCTGATGGCACGCTGGGCGATTTGGTCCAGTATAGTTGCCGCCTCAATAACGGCCCGCCCTCGCGCTACGACCCGACGCCCTCGGCTTGGCACAACGACCCGGCCATTTCCGGCGGCGGCAGTTGGGCCGTAGAGGCGGCCCACGGCATTGACACTTTCCTGCAATTCGTCGGCGAGCAGACGGTACACGTGGTCGGGGCCGTCATGTCCAATGCCACTCATGGTCGTATAGTGGAGGATATTGGTTTGGGAATGCTGCGCACGGATGGGGGGGTGACCGGCGTTATTGAAAGCGGCTACGCCTATCCGTCAGGAGTGCGTAGCGGCGACCACTTCTTCCGCTTTATCGGCACTCGCGCCATGGTGTTCCAGCAGTACGGCAAAGAGGGCGAGCCTCTAATCGAAGTTCACACTACCGAGGGCGTGCAATTCAGTGAGGATTTGTCGCACGGCGAGCGCATGACGACCATTGTCGATCAAGCCCTGACCGCTTTGGCGGATGGACGCTCTTTTACTCCCAATATCGACCAGGCCGTGCGCGTTCTAGGAATACAGGATGCGGTGTACGACCACGCCCGCCGAAGCACTCTGACCAATGGGCCGCATCCCATGGGTTCTCCGCCATCTGACCGCATAGCTTCCACCCAATGATGCTGATTGCGCTATAGTGCGGATATACGGCGCGTCGGCGAAAAACTACGGGTTATAAATAAATTCGTTCAATTCGTCGTCATCTAAACTGCCCAGATACTTATCAAAATCAAAGCAATTCTCTAGTATAGTTAGCATATTCTGCCTACTCTCATCAGGGGTATTCCCTCTCCGAATCTCAATGCTCAACGTCTTCTCAACCTCTTGAATGGTCTTTTCGATGGCTTGACTAGCGGCTTCCTTGCGGATGTATGCTTCCGTCCTTCCGTAGGAGGGCATAAGTTTCTCCTTATTGGGGGTTAAGATTTTTATTCTCGCGCCGAAATCCCCTCTACCGAGCCGCCGGCCTCCTCAACAGCATCTTGGACAATCTGGATAACCCTATCTAGGAATTCTTGTGTTGGCATGTCTCTCACCGATGTGATAGACGGCGCAGCCGCGTCATAAATCTGTGCCATCTCCTTTGCCCGGTCGTTGCTCGACCCTATTCCACTGAACGCAAAGGCCCTTCGCCAACCAGCTTGATGGGATACGATTATACGCTGCTCGGCCAAATCGTGGATGTCCTTGAACACGCGCTGACGGATAGCGTCAATGGCGGCATGCCTTTCGTCTTCACTCTCTGGTTGCCTAGTCCATCCATTTGGATTATCCAGCCACAAGGAGATACCGATCTGCAACTGACGAATCAGGTCGGCAACCGGTCGCAAGCCGTTATATTCAATGTCCCACCTGTTAGCGAGGCGCCTGCACAATGCTTTGACTCGTCCCCAGTGTTCCTTGCGGATACCCTCATAGTAAGTGAGACCTAGCCGACCCATCCAAGGGTGTTTGAACCCGTCGGTGGCGTCGCGCAAAGGAAGCTCTAGTAGAGCAAGATTGTAGAATGGAGCGATGGCAATCTGCTCAGAGGGTTGAGCTGACTGTTTCATCTGCTCCAGCAAGTTCCCCCTCTCCTTTATTTCTCTGTTGAAGACCTTGAGCGGTAGTTTATTCGTGGCTCTATCTAGACCGCCCAAGTAAAAGTCCCTGCTCTCCAGCCTTCGTTCCAGTATCTCCGTTACCGGTGCCCCCAGTGATTCGCGCAGGCTGGTACAGGCGTTGGCGATTGAGTCACGAACATGATTCCGTTTCTCGTTATAGGTACTGAGGTTCTCCCCTTTCACTTGGTCAAAATGCGTAAAGGCGATAGCGATTTTGTCTCCATGCCCGCTACTACCGACCGACCGCAGGAGTTCCAAAGGGGCGGCTTGCATCGGTGATTGCGCGTTGTCCACCAGCAGAATCATATCCATTTCGGAAAACTTCTCCGTTACCTTTGTGGATACACTGGAAGCTTCCTTCGCCGAGTGCCCCAAGCCTTCGCCGTCTATAAGTACTAGCCGTCGCTCGTCATCCTGTAGTTCGGTTTCGGCGGGTTGGAAGGGGCCACGCACCCGGATGCCGTCAACCAGAGGTGTCAGCAACCTCCCAAATTGCCAATGGTGATTGCCTGAGAACCAGCGTACTTGCTTCAAGAAGGCACTACGGTCCGTTTCCTCATATCGCCAAAGGTCTGGCCAACCCACGCCCGGCTCAAACTCACCCGGCGCAGCAATCAAAGAGAACCGCTCTGCTACGGCGTCCATGATATCGAGGGATAGGTCCACGAAGTAGCGATTGTCGTACAGAGCGTCGATGAATTTTTCTAACCACTTATATCGCTTGTTAGCGTTATCCATATCTTGAAAGTCACCGCCCTCGGACGCCAATTGCTCGCGTACTGCCGTCGATATTTTCTTGATACGGGAAACGTACTCACGCAGACGTTCATTGTTAGCGGTGATTTCGTCACCGCTAATGGTCTCATCTGCCGGCAGAGTCTCAGTTTCCGTTGTTTCATCGTCGTAACTGTAGTCCATTTCGTACTCATCAGTCTCGTTGCCCGGCTGTCTCTGTTGCCAAGAACCAAGGATATAAGAGAGCCGAAAACGTTGTTCCCGGTGTCCCAAGAGAGCGGTGGCGATTCCCTTGTCGTCACGCCCGTGAATTACGCTTGCACACGCCTCTTCTAGACACTCGTCAACGGCGCAGCGAACCTCGTGCTCGGTCGTAAAAGTAATTACAGCTTGAAAGGGGGTGTCAGCATTAACTATCTCAATGTCAGCAGTCGTTGTCCTTGCCGTCGACGTAGAGGGGAACTGATCGGAGCCGATAAGTTGGCGTAGCAGGGTGGTTTTGCCCGCTCCCGTGGAGCCAACTAGCATCACTCTCGCGTAGCCCCCCTCCGGCTTAGGCAAAGGAATAATCGTCTCTCGTCGGTCTTTGGACTTAATTTTGCCAACCTCAATCTTGTCAAAGAACGCTTTGACGACGGCGCTATCGAACTGCTGTTCGGCCTCGGCGCGCCGATCAAGGCTCCACCAGGACGGGGCACCAAGCAAAATGTTAAGTTGATCAACTAGTCGGTCCGCCTCGGCATCATCCTTTGTTCCAAGACCACGCCGCACCTTCAGTCCAGACTTCCCACGGGTGTCTGTGCGGAGTGGGTGGCTGAAAATTACGCTCCAGCCTGGCCTATCTTGTGAGCGCGTTTTGGATGCCTTGTACGTTTTGTTTGCCATTGCCGTTCTCCTTGATTGAGAAGATAAAACATGTTGTTCGATGTTGTAACGAGAAAAGAAAATAGATAGCGACAAGCGTCTTGTCAAGAGCTTTTGATACAACGCCGAACAACGCCGTTGTCGATCTCAAGATGAAGCAACGTTCAACAGCCGAGCACGGGACCATCATGCGGATATGCGATGCAGCGGATAGCTACAGGCTATACCTGCTTATACAGTTGAATGGTTTGCTGGGCGTCTTCTTCCCACATGAAGGCTGCGGCCCGTTGTCGCCTTAGCGCGATAGCCGTTGACGGAGCGCGACGCGATTACGGGAACATGCGGGAGGAGCGCAGATTTACAGGATGTGTTCTGTCGTTAGATATGGCTTGGGACGGGCGTTGGGGTATCGAAGGGGCGGTTGAAAACGATCATTTCAAAAGTCCAAGACGCTTGAGGTCGTTCTCACCCCACTGAACTTGTTGCTCAATGATTGACTTGAGAGTACCGATAGCAAAGGTCTGGTTCATATTGTGGAGATGAATAGTCGTCGTTCTTCCATCTAGGTGAACAAAAAGACGGGTCGCGCCTTTTCTTTTGTATTCGCGAAACCCGTCTCTTTTTAATGCCCGTATCAATCTGCGTGCTGTCAGTGAACGAAGTCTGCTATAATCAATGGCCATACTAGACGGCTACGGCGACCAAAGGAACGTCGCTGACCTGAATTTGCGAAGGCGGGTCAGTAGGTATGCCTTCTCCAATCTCCAGCAGATGCGCAACGAGAAGATCAACAGCATTTTCTAAATTCTCTAAAGCCTCTTTCTCGGTATATCCCCAACTCGCAGCCCCTTTGTGCTCTAGCTCGGGAATATAGGCTCGCCAGACCGCTTTCTCATCGGGCTCATCGGGCCATTTGTCTTTCTCTAAGACAGCCTCAAACAAATACGTTTTCATACCTATCCCTCCTTTTATTCGCGCTTCGAAACCCCCTCTATAGAACCGCCAGCCTCCTCAACTAGTAATAGTTTACAACTCGCGGCAAATCAACCCAAATGTGAAATGGACCGGACACGCCGTCTGCGGCGCGGCGGCTATAGCCGCTTATACAACTGAATAGTTCGCTGGGCCGCGTCTTCCCACGTGAAGGTAGCGGCTCGGTGGCGTCCTTGGTGCGATAGCCGTTGGCGGAGTGCGGGATCGGTCAGCAGGCTCTGCATCCCGGCGGCGATGGCTGCGGTGTCGAGCGGATTGACGAGCACTGCATCTTCTCCGGCGACTTCGGCGAGCGATGAACAGTTCGACGTGAGCACCGGACAGCCGCTGGCCATTGCTTCGAGCACGGGCAACCCGAATCCCTCTATCAGCGACGGGAACGCGAAAAAGAGCGCGTGGGCAAAACAGGCGCGGATTTGCTCGTCGCTGAGTTGACCGGCGAGGAGGACTCGGTCGTTTAGACCGAGTTGGTGCGCCAGTTGCACGAGAGCGGGATTGCCCTCGCCGCGGCCGGCGAATACGAGCGCGAGATCGGGATGGTCCGGGGCGACTTGGGCAAAGGCGCGTACTAGCCGAGGCAGGTTTTTGTAGGGTAAGCTGTTGCCTAGGCCAAACGCAAAAGGCCGTTCGGCAAGACCGTTGAGAATATCCTGTTGCGCTTGGTCTTGATCGGTCGCATGGCCCAAGTCAAACTGGGCTGGTTCCGCATTATTCGAGTGCCAAGCAGGAGCCACGCCGTGGAGGATGGCGGTTACTTTGTCGGCGGGGACGCCGTGGTCGAGCGCGGCTTGGCGCGTACTTGCGGAGACGGCGACGATGTGGTCGGCTGCGGCGATGGCTCGGCGGATGCCGAAGCTGCCCAAGGACCCCTTGACCCAGCGCCGCCAGCGTCGTCCGTCGGCGAGGTAAGAATGATCCACCCAGATCAGGTCGTGTAGGGTGATGACGACGTGCCGAGCGCGTACGCCGATGGGGAGAAAGTGGTATAGGGAGTGGTACACGTCGGCGTCGAGCCCGTTGATGACCCGGGCACCGGTGAGGATGTTGTGCGGCGAGGAAATGTCGTGCGGTGCGAAAATCTCCCTGAAGTTGGCCTGATCGGCGATGGGGCCGTGGCGCGAGGGACGGCGGACGATGATATACTCGTTTTCGCGGTCTAGCTTGGCGATATGGCTGACGAGATCGGCGGCGTAGCGGCCGAGGCTGGTGGGCACATCGCGCAGGGAGCGAGCGTCGATGCAGATCCTCATGGGGGGAGGCCGGCGCAGTAGTTGGGGATGTGCGCCAGTGCCGCCCGCGGCCAGACCCGGAAGTCAGCATAGGCGGCTGCGGCGTACCCCCGAGTCGAATTGGCATCGGTTAGCAAGGCGATGCCGATGGTTTTTTTCGGCAGCTTGGACGACAAGACGCGCTCGTGATCCTTTTCTAGATCGACCCACTCTTGGAGCCATTGCCCCAACTTCTCCGGCCCGCTTTGGAGCACGACAAACCAAGGGCGGGCAATGCCTTTGCGGCGGGAGACGGTGCCTGGGGCCAAGGTCGTGCTCCACACGTATTTGATCTGTCGCGGGATGCCGAGGAGGTTGCGTGAAAAAATGACGTGTACTCCGGCGGCGCTGTCGTTGGTCTCGGTATAGCGCTCGTCGCCCCCCGGTGGCAGGGCGTCGGCGCGCCAGCACCAAGTCATAATTGGGTATTGCCGGGGATCCCAGTGGAATCGCTTCAGGAGGACGACCGAGTGACCAGTGTCCTGTGCGGCTAGGTAGCGCCGGCCGTTGGCTTCGCGAACGGTGTAGAGCTTGGGTTTGTCGTCGTCCTTGCCGCGCCAGCGCCAGCCGCGAGGCAGGCTGTCTAGGGGCGTGGAGGCAAAGTCTTCGATGACGATATAGGGGGGGGCTTCGTGCTCGCCTCCAGCCGTCGGCGCATCTTGGGCGGAGGCAGTGTAGATAGAGAGGACGCAGTAGCCCGCTAGGCAAGCGAGTATGTGTCGACGCATTGCTCTACCTCTCGTAGATCAGCGCGGGTTTTCTTGTTCCTGAAGCATGGTTAAGTCCGTCGCAGGGCGGCGCTGGAGCGCGGTGCGGCTCATGTAGCTGAGGCAGGTCCAGCCAATGAAAATCCAGAACACGCGGCGCATGCGGCGCGTAAGACCTAAGGACAGGCCGAGAGACGGGTCCAACCCCAAGCTAGAGAACAGGAACACGAGACTGCCTTCCATGACCCCGATGTTAGAGGGCATGAAGAAGAACAGGCCGTTGATGACCGCGCCCAAGGCGTTGAGCAAAAAACAAAACCAAAAACCAACACCCGCGTCCAATGCCCAGAGGATGGCATAGGTCTCACAGGTACCCATGAACCAGCCGATGCTCTGAAAGAACAAGGCGCGGAGGAAGCGAGTGCGGTGGGTGCGGTAAAAGGTGCCGATATTGGTGTCGATGCGCGCCGCGCGCCCCATATTGCGCTCGATCATGTCGGTGCGCAGGCCGGCTGAGCGAAGCAGTTGGAGCAGGGACGTGAACATGCGCTCTTGACGCTTGTAGAAGACCCAGAAGGCCGCCAAGCTGACGATGAGCAGACCGGCGAAAAAGATCCGGTATTCTAGGGGAATAAGCTCGGACACGTCGTGGTAGTAGAACAACAGCCCTAGGCCGAGGACGGTAAAGGACAGGCCAACCGCAATTTGCGCGGTTTTGTCAACGACCACCGAGGCCATGCCGCGCGGGCCGGGCGTCCGGTGGGTGAGCAAATAGGCCTTGACTGGCTCGCCGCCGAGATTGGCCAGCGGCGTGAGCTGATTGACCGCCTCGCCGGCTAGCTTGGCGGCAAAAAGGGTGAGTAGCCTCGGTTTGAAAGCGTCGGGCGGGAAGGCGAAGTTCCAGGCGATGGTGTTGGAAAGATGCCAGGCGCATGAGGGCAGCAACAGCAGGGGGAATACCCACTTGATCGCGTCTAGATGGTGGAGTACCTCATCGACCCCGAGCTGGCCGACGAGATAGCCCAGCAGCAGGAAGCCAAAGGCGACCATGGAAATTTGCAGGGCTTTCACGCGGTCTCCTCTGGATTGACGGCCGGTGCCGGAAGCGAAGCGATCCGTCGCTCGGCGGCGCGCTGGTTGCCCATCAGCCGATAGTGGGTGGTCAAAACGCCCAGCGCCGCTGAGTGAATCAGGATGACGAGGAGCCAATAAACGATCGGCAACAGATTGGCCACCAAGCCGATGGCAATGAACAACGAGAGGAAATCCCGCTTGGTAATAAAGCCGGTGCGCTCTAGGAACCGATAACTCCAGTCCTTTTCGCCATCGGGCACCTTGTTGCCCAAGTCGCCGAGGTAGTACTGGAGGCTGCCGGTGCCGGTTTTTAGAGCGTAGCTGTAGAGCAGGACTAGGGTCAAGACCAGCGAGACGATGGCGGAGATACCGGCGTAGATGGGCAGGTAATTGTCGGGATAGAGCCGCCACATACCGGCCATCAGCGCGGCGTAGCCGAAGAGATAGGCGAGGTTGTCGGTGACCGTGTCGAACCAAGCGCCGAATTTGGTCTCGGCCAGTTTGACGCGGGCGATCTCGCCGTCGCAGCCGTCGAGGATGGAGGCGAGCTGCCAGAGGATACCGGCACAGGCAAGCCGCAGGTAGTCGTCCGGCTGAGTCGCCAGATAGGCGGCGAACAGGCCCGGGCACAGGACCATGAAAAAGGTCACCATGTTGGGCGAGATGCCAGTATCGACGATGAGCTTGCTGATGGGCACGGAGATGCGCACGTTGAGCAGGCGCGCTACTGTGCCGCTGGTGGCCTTGCTCACTTGGTCAAAGAGCATGTTCTTAGCGGCGCGTGCGCTGCGCTTGTCAGTCACGCGTTGCCACAGGTGCGGTGCGATGTCTTCGCAGCGGTGCGGACGCGCTGCGAGCGAACTCCAAAGGTCTCCGGTTAGCGCATCCGAGGACAACGCGCCCGTAGCGCAGAGGAACGCCCCGCTGCTGACGCCTTGGCTAGTCTGGGCGACGAGGCCGTCTCGCTGTAGGCCCGCGTCGATGAGGGCTTGCAGCGAGGAGTGATGGTGGACGCAATCGCCCCTGAGCAGCAGCAAGGGGGTGTCGGGTAGGCGGGCGGCCTCTGGGGTGGTTTGCTCTACTTGGATGTCGAGGTCGGGGACTAGAGATTTGCTGCTGGGGGTGTGGTCGGGGGGAAGCACGACCAAGACGCGCTTGATGCCCACGCGGGCCATGGTGCGGACCCCGCGTTGGAGGAGGGTGCGGCCAGCAACCTGCACATCGGTTGCAGCGCCAGCGGGAAAGACCAAAATTCCTTGTTCAATTGCGCGCTTTGGCATGTGTTTGCCGTTCAATGGGGGGATGTAACTGATGTTACGCCTTGTAGGGGCAACCC
>JAJEFJ010000048.1 GCA_022820485.1 Candidatus Latescibacterota bacterium | reverse complement strand
CAGCGGGCACGAGGGGCCTGCTCACCCAATGACGGACGACGCGCCCCGCACGCATACCGTTCAGATTGGCCCTTCTGAACGGATTGGGCAACATACAAATGACTTATAGGTAGAAGAGGCCGGGCTGATGAGGGTATGCTTTCAAATTATTTTAGGATTGCTATATGTGCAAATTGCTGAATATCCTCTAGGCCTAAAGCCTTCAACAATTAATTCTTTCCGTAACAACTACCTACGCGACCACGAAACATCCTAAGCACGATGTGGTTGCTCAACGGCATCGCCGAGTCGAAGGGCAAACAGAACTATTCACATGTCAGTCGACACAAGTCCTCAAAGGACTCTACGACTTGGATATCATCCAGAGTGCTGAATCTTCCAGTATTCTGCAAGGGGATTAATTGATACGAGACGATTCGTAGATAACCCATAGGAGAAGCGCCATGAGCCGAGTAGTTTTTCAGTTGCCCGATACAGTCTTTGAACGGCTGCAAAAACTGGCTGCCCGCACGGGACGTAGCGAAACCGAGTATATGATTGAGGCTATCCGGGAGTATCTAGATGACCTCGAAGACTTGCATCTTGCCGAACAACGACTGAAGGATATTCACGGGGGGAAATCTCAGACTGTGCCTCTTGAGAAAGTCATGAAAGAGCATGTTCTGGCAGATTGAGCTTGCCAAGGACGCCGAGCGCGAATTAAGAAGAATAGATCGACAAGCGGCAATGAAAAGGAGATGGACCCGTGATCAAGTCAACTCTAACTGATAAATGGCAAACCACCATCCCGGCCGAAGTCCGCAAGGCACTCCACCTCAAGCCTCGGCAGCAGCTCATCTATGAGTTGATCGACGGTGCCGTTTTGGTGAAGCACCAACCCGAAACGCTCAAGGAGTTATATGGCTGCCTTGCAGATGACAAGCCCTCTGCGTCCAAATCCGAGGAACGAGAAGCAGCACGCAAAGCAAGAGCGGCCAGATACGAATGATCAAGTATCTCAAACGGTGATCGCAATGGACGTTCATCAAAGTACTCGCCGCCATTCACCCGACTGAGTGGCTTCGCACTCAAATGAACTCTTTCCGCAACAACCGCCTACGCGACCACGAAACACCTCTGAGCATGGTGTGGCTGCTCAACGACATCGCCGAGTCGAGGGGCAAACAGGAGCTACTCACGCGCCAGTCGCCACAGGCCCTCAAAGCACTCCGCGACACGGCTGTCATTCAGAGTGCTGAATCCTCCAACCGCATCGAGGGGGTAACGGTCGCCCAAGCTCGCCTTTATCCGCTGGTGCTCGGTCAAGCAAAACCCCGTGACCGTTCCGAACAGGAGGTGCAAGACTATCGCCGCGCCTTGAACGAAATTCACTCCGACTACGCCGCGCTTTCTATCACGCCGGATACCCTGCAACGCCTACATGCCCTTTGCCAATCCGCCAGCGGCGACGCGGGCCAGTTCAAACGAGTCGATAACGACATCGTGGAATTCCTGCCTGGACAGGCCCCAGTGGTCCGGTTCCGCTGTGTGAAGGCTACGGAGACCCCGGCGGCAGTGGAAGAACTCTGCCAGCAATACCAGCACGCCCTCGACCAAGAGAATATCCCACCGCTCATCGCCATCGCCGCCCTTATCTTGGATTTTCTTTGCATCCACCCTTTCCGGGACGGCAACGGCCGCGTATCTCGGCTGCTCACCCTGTTGGCGCTCCACCAGCACGGCTACGAGGTGGGTCGCTACATCAGCTTGGAACGCCTCGTTGAGGAATCCCGGGAGTCTTACTACGAATGCCTCCAGCTCAGTTCACAGCACTGGCACGATGGCAAACACGAACTGACGCCTTGGTTCAACTTCTTTTTTGCGATTATCCGCCGCGCTTACGTCGAATTGGAGGAACGTGCTGGTCAGATCAAGGCCCCACGGGGTGCCAAGTCCGAGCGGGTGCTCGCCGCCATCCGCGCCCAACCGGGCGAATTCCGCCTGAGCGATATAGAACGCGATTGCCCCGGCGTCGGTCGTGAATGGATTCGCACCCTCTTGGCGGAGCTAAAGAAATCTGGCGATGTAACTTGCAGCGGTCGAGGCCCGGGTGCCCGCTGGCGTTTTATCAGGAATAAGGGTAGTAACGCTTAAATGAGGGTAGTAATAAGGGTATTAACTGAAATTCCGGCTGCGAGTTGCCCAAATGTTATATTAAATGACGGACCACGTCCCCAATCCCTAACCAAGAGCATCTATGACCACCCTATTCGTCACCGGCGGTGCCGGTTTCATCGGCTCCAATTTCATTCGCTACTGGCTATCGACCTATCCCGACGACCGCATTGTCAACTACGATCTGCTCACCTACGCCGGCAACTTGGCCAGCCTGCAGGACGTGGAAGAAAACTACGGCGACCGCTACACCTTTGTCCGCGGCGATATTCAGAATGCCGATCTGACCCGCCACCTCTTCGAAGTCCACCGCCCCGACTACGTGGTCAACTTTGCCGCGGAATCGCACAACAGCTTGGCCATTGTCAATCCCTCGGCCTTTTTCCAGACCAATGTCGTGGGGACGCAAAAGCTGTTGCAGGCCGCGGCCGATGCCCAAGTGCCGCGCTTCCACCACATTTCCACTTGTGAAGTGTACGGCGATTTGGCCCTCGACGCGGACGAGTCCTTCAGCGAGGAATCGCCCTACCGGCCGCGCACCCCGTACAACGCGGCCAAGGCCGCCGCCGACCTAGCCGTGCGCGCTTATGGCCACACCTTTGGCCTGCCCGTGACGCTGTCGAACTGCGCCAACAATTTCGGCCCCTATCAATTCCCGGAGAAAGTCATCCCCTTCTTCGTCGTTCGCCTGCTTACCGGCCAGAAGATGCCGCTGTACAAATCAAGCCAGAATCGCCGCGAATGGCTCCACGTTGACGATCACTGCCGGGCCATCGACCTCGTGCTGAAAAAAGGCGGGATTGGCGAGACGTACAACGTTGGCAGCGGCATTGAAAAAGACGTCGAAACCATTGCCGACCTGATCCTCGACGCCCTGGGGATGGACGCCGCGCACAAAACTTACGTCGATGATCGGCCCGGCCACGACCGGCGTTACCTACTAGATTCGACCAAAATCCGCACCCAGCTAGGTTGGGAACCGCAAGTCAATTTTGCCGAGAGCTTCCGCGATACGGTCCACTGGTACCGCGACAACGAAGCTTGGTGGCGTCCTCTGCTAAAGAAAATCCAAGTCCGCGAAGAGGGCTGGTAAAGAAAACGAGGTAGTATGAATACTGATTCCTTTGCAGAAATCGTCGGTGAGACCGATGACGAAATCTATCAAATCCGCACCCGCGCGCCCGGCCCCAGCGGCAAGCTGCCGCTGACCATAGAGCAAGTAGTAGAAGCGCCGAGCGGCCACATCTTTGGCTACAGCCAGAATGCGGGGATGGGCTGGAATCCCGACGAGTTGGGCCGGGGAGAGTTCCTCATCGTCAGCACGCAGGGTGGGATCCGCGCCCCGGACGGTCGGCCGATCGCGCTGGGCTTCCACACTGGCCACTGGGAAATCGGCCTACTGATGGAGGCCGCGGCCGAGGAAATCCACCGCCGGGGCGGCATTCCCTTTGCCGCTTATTGCTCAGACCCGTGCGATGGCCGCACGCAGGGTACGACGGGTATGTTCGATAGCCTGCCGTACCGCAACGACGCGGCCGTGATCTTGCGCCGCTTGATCCGCTCGTTGCCAACGCGGCGCGGCGTGATGGGCGTGGGCACCTGCGACAAGGGATTGCCGGCGATCCTCATTGCCCTAGCGGGTACGCCAGACCTGCCGGTCGTTGTCGTGCCCGGTGGAGTGACCCTGCCGCCGGAAGAAGGCGAGGATGCGGGCAAGATCCAGTCCGCCGGGTCGCGGCTGGCGCAGGGCGAGATGGATATTGACGACTTTCAGGTGCTCGGCTGCCGCGCCTGCGCCACGCCGGGGGGCGGCTGCCAGTTTTTGGGGACTGCGGCTACGACCCAGGTGGTGGGCGAGGCGATGGGGCTGTCGCTGCCGCATTCGGCGCTGGCTCCTTCGGGAGAAGCGGTCTGGCACGATATGGCCGTGCGCTCGGCGCGGGCGCTGATGGCGCTGGAGGCCGCAGGCATTCGCTCGCAGGAGTTGGTCACCGATCAGGCGCTGCACAACGCCATGGTAGTTCACGCGGCCTTTGGCGGTTCGACGAACTTGATCCTGCACGTGCCGGCTATTGCTCACGCGGCTGGGCGGAAGCGGCCGGAGGTGGAGGATTGGGACCGGATCAATCGCGAGGTGCCGCGTTTAGTGGATGTGCTGCCCAACGGGCCGGAGTTCCACGTTACTGTGCGCGCCTTTTTGGCCGGTGGGGTGCCGGAGGTCATGTTACATCTGCGTCGCTTGGGGCTGTTGGAGGAGAGGGTGATGACGGTTACGGGCCGCACGCTGGGCGAAAATCTCGACTGGTGGGAGGATGCACCGCGCCGTCACCGCTTCCGCGAGAAACTGCGAAAGCTAGACGGGGTGGATCCGGACGATGTGATTATGGACGCCGATCGCGCCCGCTCTAAGGGTTTGACTAGCACCATCTGCTTTCCGGTCGGCAACATCTCGCCCGAGGGCGCGGTCGTCAAAAGCACGGCCATCGACGCTTCGCTGCTCGACGCACAGGGAATCTATCGGCACACAGGGCCGGCGAAGGTTTTTACCACTGAACGCGACACCATCGCCGCGATCAAGGACGGCAAGATCGAGCCGGGCGATGTGCTGGTGATGATTAGCTGTGGGCCGATGGGCACGGGCATGGAGGAAGTGGCGCAGGTTACGATCGCGCTCAAATACACGGATATTGGCAAGCGCGTGGCGCTGCTGACGGACGCGCGGTTTTCGGGGTTTTCCTCTGGCCCTTGCATTGGGCACATCGGCCCGGAGGCCCTAGCTGGCGGACCCATCGGCAAGCTGCGAGACGGCGATTTGATCGCCATTGAAATCGACTGCCACGACCTGCGCGGGCGCATCGATTTGGTCGGTTGCGAAGGCGAGGAATTCGGTGCAGAGGAAGGTCAGCGGGTGCTGGCCAAGCGCACCTTGCGCCCCGACCTTGCACCCGAAGCGGAACTGCCCGACGACACTAAGCTGTGGGCGGCGCTGCAAAACGTCGGCGGCGGCACTTGGGGCGGTTGCGTCTATGACGTGGACGCGATTGTCGCCACGCTCGAAGCGGGTCGCAAGGCACTAAAGGAGATGTCGTGAGCGGCAAGCAGGTCGTCGTCGGCATCACTGGGGCCAGTGGTGCGCTTTACGCTGGTCGCTTGCTACGCGCCCTGCTGATCGGCGGACACCAAGTACATCTGGTCCTGTCCAAATACGGGCGCTACCTGCTCGTCGAAGAGTTGGGTTTCCGTCCCGATAAGGAGAGCTTGCGAGCGTTTATAACGCGGTGCTACGGGGGGGAGACCCAAGCGGGCGAACTGCACGAGTACAATGCCAGCGACCTAGCGGCTCCCATCGCCAGTGGTTCGGTAGCCATCGACGGTATGGTGGTGGTGCCTTGTTCGGTCAAGACGCTGTCCGGCATCGCCCGCGGGGCGTCTGCGAGCCTGATTGAGCGAGCGGCCGATGTCAGCCTCAAGGAGCGGCGGCCGCTAGTGCTGGTAGTGCGTGAGACCCCGCTCAACCTGATTCAGTTGCGCAATATGACGGCAGCGGCCGAGGCCGGGGCCATCATTCTACCGGCCATGCCAGCCTTCTACCAAAAGCCGCAGACCTTTGACGATTTGGGCGATTTTATTGCGGGTCGCATTTGCAACGTGCTGCGGATCGAACACCAGCTCTTCCCGCCTTGGCAGGGGCCGGAAGGGAAGAAGTAAGCGACGCTAGCTGGGCGCGGAACAACGCGCGCGGCAGCATACCTTCGATCCGGCGGCCTTCCTCTTTGACGATGGCGCGACAGACGGTCCACGGCCCAAAGCGGCAGAAAATTTCGCCTTTGAGGTCCGTAGGCGGGTCGCAGTAGAGTGGATGACCCTCAAACAAGTCCTGTAGTTGAGGCCAGCTCAACTCGATGCTGGGTCCCTGCATGAGATGTCCCCACAGCGCGACGGTTTGTTGACTTAGGTAGTGGTAGCCTTTGTGGAGGCGAGCCACCTTCATGCCGCCGCGGACGAAGTAGGGCAGATGCTCTTGGAGCGCCGGGCCGAGCGCTGGTTGTCGGCACAGGTGGCGCTTGCTGAGGGTGAATATCTGGTCCGAGGGGCAGGGCAGGGTGCCGTTCCACCGATTTTTGATGGCGAGCTGGGCTTCGGCGGCAGTAGGCTCGGTCGTCGAGGTATTCCAATCAGGGGCGTCTCCGAGGCTTGGCGTTGGCGCGCGTTTGGAGAGGCGAGCGACAAAAGCCCCTTCGGTGTCGTGGTGGTGGGGCCAGACGCGGACGCAGTGGGCGAATTCGGCTGGGAATTGGGCGGCTAGTTTATCCGGTAGCGGCGGTCCTTCGAACTCTGCGATGGGGAGGATAGCGACGTCTTCCTTATAACGGCGCAACAGCCCGAGGAGTACTTCTTCGTTTTCCTCCAGCGACAGCGAACAGGTCGAATACACTAGGGTGCCGCCAGGGCGCAGCATCTGGTAAGCGGCGCGCAAAAGGCCCTTCTGTTGTTGCGCGAGGTGCTGGGCGTCTTGCGGCGACCAATAGGTGAGCATGTTCCGGTCTTTGCGCACGATGCCGTCGCCCGAGCACGGTGCATCGACGAGGATGCGGTCGAAAAAGTTGGGGAAGTAGCGCGTTAGCATGGTCCCTCGGGCTTGGGTCAAGACGTGATTGGCTACTCCACAGCGCTCCAAATTGCCCACGAGAGCGGGCATGCGCTTGCGCTGGGGCTCATTGGCTAGCAGCAAGCCGCTGTTTTGCATGCGGGCGGCAATCTGGGTGGCCTTGCCGCCTGGCGCGGCGCACAGGTCGAGGACGCGCTCGCCGGGCTGAGGAGCCAGAACCTCGACGGCTAGCATGGGGGCTTTGGCTTGGACGTAGTACGCGCCCATGGCGTGTTCAATGGTTTGGCCGAGGCTTGTGTCGCTCTCTGGCAAAGCGAAACCCTCGCTGCACCAAGGCACGCTTTGGCCGCGCTGGTGTAGGTGGGGCCGGACGTGCTGCGCTTGCGCTTGGAGTGCGTTCAAGCGCAGCGAAGCTGGGGGAGGCGTGTGCGAGCACCGATAAAAGGCCGCACGCTCTTCGTCGTTGGGCAGCAGGCGACCGAGGTACTGGAGCAGGGCCTGTAATTTATCCGGGTCGTACGCTTTGCGCGTAGATGGGGTTGTCTGTTTATTCATCGGGCAGCTTTCAGGAATTAGGAATTGAAAATTGGGGCTGGGAATTCCTAATAATATAACCCACACAGCAAGAGGCATGTGCGTCACACGCTGCTTCGTCGTCAGCGATTTGCACCTCGGATCGGCTTACTTTCACCATCGCCACTTTTCTTCTTGGTTGGATACTTTGCCCAAAGGGGTGCCGCTCGTGCTCAACGGCGACGTCATAGATAGGCCGGGCCAAGCTCTGCCCGATGCCCATCGGGCCGTGCTGGAGCGCCTCGTGGGCGAGTCGCAATCCCGGCCCGTAATCTGGGTGTACGGCAATCGCGATGCCGAGTTCAAGCTGGCTGATTCGGGGCAAATTCGCTTCGTCGATAGCTGGCGGCTCGACCGGCGGCTACTCGTAATTCACGGCCATCGGCTCGATCGGCTGATGCCCCGGCATTCGGCGTTTAAGTGGGTCTTTCGCCGCTTTCACCGCTGTCGCATCTGGCTCGGCGGGCGCGATGCCCATGTGGCCGAGTACGCCAAGAAGTGGCCTTTGCTCTACCGGGTGCTCAACGAGCACGTGGCGCGCAACGCCTTGCGCGTGGCGCAGCAGGAGGGGGTTGAAGCGGTGGTCTGTGGGCATACGCACGCGGCCATGGCAATTGAGCGGCAGGGGCGGCGCTATTTCAACACCGGCGCTTGGACCGAAAAACCCTTTCACTTTCTCGAAGTGGCCCCGGACCGCATGGCCCTACATACATACGAGGACGACAGGGATTGTGATTAATTATGATTAATGTGATTAAATGGATGGTCTTATTGGTGGCGGCCCTGCCGGCCGGTGCGCAAGAAGGGGGCTTCACTTGGCCACTGCGCCTTGCACCGGCTCTGACTTCCACCTTCGGCGAATCGCGTTCCCGCGCTTTTCACGCTGGTGTAGATCTTAAGACGTGGGGCGAGACCGGCCACCCCGTTCAGGCTCTAGCCGACGGCTATATCTGGCGAGTGCGCACCTCGCCTTGGGGCTATGGCCGGGCGCTGTACCAAAAATTGGCCGATGGCCGCCTTGTGGTATATGCCCATCTGGAGGGATTTGCCGCGCCCATGGCCGAGCTCGTGCAGCAAGCACAGCAACAGCGCGGACGCTACAGCGTGGATTTGTATTTCAAGGAGGGGGAAATTCCAGTAACCGGCGGCTCGGTCATCGCGTGGAGTGGCGAAAGCGGAGCCGGTCCTCCCCATTTGCACCTAGAGTTACGCGACGCAAATAACGTGGCGATCAATCCCCTCTTGCACGGGTTTGCCATCGCCGATACAGTCGCGCCGACCTTGCAGCGAGTGGCTATCACGCCGCATGGCCGCAATGCCCAAGTCGAGGGAGGGCACGATCCCTATGTGCTGAATTTGCGCTGGCAGCCGAGCCGGGGAGAATTCATTGGAGTGCGGCCCGTGCAAGTGCTCGGCCCGGTGAGCATTAGCGCGTTGATGTACGATCGCGCCGATGCGGCTCCCAACAAACTAGCCCCCTATCGCGCGGAATTGCACATCGACGGCGAACTGGTTTTTGCCGCGCGCTACGAGCGGGTCGGATACGGCGATATGCACCAGATGTATTTGGACCGGCCGCTGGCTGCTTTTAAGGGTGGGGTGGGTCGCTTTTACAACTTGTGTCGCCTGCCGGGCAATCGCCTCGAATTCTACGAGGGGCCTAGCGATGGCATCCTAAACTTGGCCAGGGGGAGGCACGAGGTCGTCGTCGTCGTTGCGGATGTCAATGGCAACGAGAGCAGGGCGCGCTTCGGGTTGGTGGTTGCTGAACCGCCGGTCATTGCCGGGGCGCGGATCGTGGCGAAAGCGAATGGGACTTTTATCGAGGCGCGGATGACCGATGCAGACAATCGGCTCGTGGAAGTAGAATTGGCCAGCTCGCGCGATGGCGAGAACTGGCGGCGCGTCGATCGGCGGCAGAGCCGCTCTGGCCCGCTCAAGTGGCAGATCCATCGGAATGCCTCCTACTGGCGGATTCGGGCGAGGGATCCGGCGGGTACCGCAGCCTTTGCCGTTTGTCGCCTGCCCGACGACGGGGCCGCTGTGCCGACCTTTGCCTTGGAGCGCCGTCCTCACGCGGATTTCGTGGAGCTCGTGATGCGCTATGCACGAGTGCCCAGCGCGTCGCCCTTGGTCCGCGTTGATACCGTTAATATTAGCCCCCGTCAGACCGGCTTGCGCGAGTTCCGAGTCGCCGTGCCGCTCGATCCGAATGATCCGGCAGCGGGGACGGTTTTGCTGCGGACGCCAAAGGCCGCCGTGCAAAAGGTCGTCCTCGACCGGCAACTCGTGAAGCCGGGTACCGCAGCCAAGCTGACCTATGCCAACGGCGAAGTCGAATTGGGTTTTGCCGCGGCGAGCGCGTACGCGCCTTTCTTTCCGCAGGTCGTGGCCTTTGAGCCGAGCGTATCCACTGCGCTAGTGCCGGCTGGTCCGGCTTTTGCCTTGGGGCCTGAGGTTAGCTTTGACCGCAAGGTCGCACTGCGCCTGCGCTACGATCGGGAAACACTGCCGCCGGAAAAGCTGGGCATTTACCGAGAGGTTGCCGCTGAAAAGTGGTCGCTGGTGAGCAACGAATGGGACGCTGAGGCTCGGCAGGTCGTGGCCTTGGTGCGTCGCTTGGGCCGCTATGCGCTGTTGGCCGACCTTGAAGCTCCTGAGATTAGCAGTTTGCAGCCTGCTGAGGGGGCCGTTGTGGACCCACGTCCGGAAATTCGCGGCGCAGTGCGCGACCAAGGCGCGGGCATTGGGCGGGAAACAGACATTGAGTTTGAGCTCGACGGACGTCCGCTGATCGCTGAATACGATCCAGAAGCTGGGCGCGTGTACGGGCATTTGCTGGAAGATTTGTCGCCGGGTGCGCACCGCCTAGTGCTGAGGGTGCGGGATATGAGCGGCAACCAAGCCGAGGTCCATTCGGAATTCACCGTGCGCTAGCGTAGCGGCACCGGGGCACCGGCTTGGCGCAGCGACTCCTGCGCGGCCTCCAAGACCCGCACGACGCGCAGCCCGTCGCGGCCATCGCTACGGGCTGCTTGGCCAGTGCGCACGCACTCGACGAAATGCTGGCACTCTAGCTTGAGCGGTTCGGCCATTTGCAGCCGCGGAATGACGACATCGCCAAAGCGCAGCGCGATGGAGTCGCCATAAGAATCGTATTGCGGCCGCTCGGCCGATTTGTCGTAGATGCGCACCTTTTCCGTGCTTTCCACATCGTCAAACACCGCCATCTTGCGGCTGCCGACTACGGTCAGACGGCGGATGCGGTGTGGGTCGAGCCAAGAAAGCTGCATCTGTGCCATTTTACCATCGGCAAAGTGCAAATTGGCAAAGACCACGTCTTCGATGTCGGGTTGCAGATAGCACTCGCCGCGGGCGCTAACGGCGTCTGGCTCTTGGTCGAGCAGGTACAGGATGACCGAGATGTCGTGTGGTGCCAAGCTCCACAGGGCGTTTTCGTCGCTGCGGACAATGCCCAAGTTGACGCGCTGGGAGTACAGATAATACAAGTCGCCTAGTGCGCCTTCCTGCACTAAATCATGCAGCATGTGTACGGCTGGGTGGTACTTTAGCAGGTGCCCGACCATCAGCACCCGGTCTCGCTCTGCGGCTAATTCGACCAAGTGGGCCGACGTAGCGGCATCGAGGGTCATGGGCTTTTCGACGTACACGTGCTTGCCGCGCTCTAAGGCGCGGCGGGCCAATTCGTAGTGCTCGGCGGCCGGGACGGCCAATACTATGGCATCAAGCGCGTCGTCGCCGAGTACCTCGTCGTAATTGGCGGTGATTGGGACTTCCGGGTACTGGCTCTGAATGGCGCTGCGGATTTCCGGGCTGGCGTCGCAGACTTGGCGCAGATGGACGTCGGGCAGGTCATGGAAGACGCGCACTAGGTTTTTGCCCCAATACCCAGCGCCGACGCAGGCGATTTGGACGCGACTCATGTGCGCTGGAAATAAGCGCCGATGTCGGCGGCTAGGTTGACTAGGGCTTGACTGCCCTCCGCATGGGGATGCGTTTTGACGACCGGCTCCCCTGCGTCGGCTTGGCTGCGGACGAGGGGGTCGAGTGGAATCTCGCCCAGATAGGGAATGTCCAAGCGGCTGGCTGTGGCGCGGCCTCCTCCGGCTCCGAAGATGGGGTCGGTATGGCCGCAGTTGTCGCAGTGGAAATAGCTCATGTTCTCGACCAAGCCGACGATGGGCACCTCGGTCTGGCGGAACATCTCGACGCCGCGACGCACATCTTCGAGGGCGATGGCCGAGGGCGTGGTGATGATCAAGGCAGCAGTCAAGGGCGCTACTTGGGTCAGCGTGATTTGTACGTCTCCGGTCCCGGGGGGTAAGTCTATGAGCAGCAAATCGAGCTCGCCCCAAGTGACGTTGAAGAGGAATTGGTGCATCATCTTGGCCAGCATGGGGCCGCGCCACACGACCGGGGTGCCCGAGTCGATTAGCAGCCCCATGGAAATGGCTTTGAGGCCGTGCACAGTCAAGGGCTGGATGCGGCCGTCCTCTGCGGTTGGCTTGCCTTCTAAGCCGATTAGGCCCGGGATGTTGGGGCCGTAGATGTCGGCGTCGAGTAAGCCGACCTGTAGCCCTTGGTCGGCCAAGCTCACGGCCAAGTTGGCGCAGAGCGTGGACTTGCCGACGCCGCCCTTGCCGCTAGATATGGCGAGTGTATCTTTAATACCGGGAATGGGTTGGCGGTTGTGGGTTTGTGGGGCGTTCACTGAAGTTCCTGCTGTGTAGTGGAAAAGTTGAAGTATAGAGGAAATACCTCCTCGCGGCAAGGGGAGTTACAAAGGAGCTAGCCATGTATAGGATCGCGCTTTTGGCGGTCGTTTTGGCCCTCTTGGGCTGCACCAATGTCAACCAGATGCACAAGCTGTATCAGGAGGGCGACCACGCGCAGTTAGATCGGATTATGGAGATCGTCTCGCGTCAGGATTACCCCTATGCCACGCGGCGCAAGGCCGCGCGCATTCTCGGCGAGATCGGCGACCCGCGCGCCGTGCCGGTGCTGAAAATGGCGCTCCAAGACTACGACCAGCGCACCACGCTCAAGCAGGACGCGCTGCGCGCTTTGGGCACCATCGGCGACCAGAGCGCGGCCTTGGATATAGGGAGGCTGCTCAACTACTCGCTCAATACGGCTGACTCCGAACTGCGGATGGCCGCCATTGAAGCGCTCGGGCAGATGGGAGGGGCCAAGGCGGCTGAGATTTTGGTCAATGCCCTCGACTACTACGACATGCTTACCCTGCGCTCTGAGCAGCGAACCCCCCGGGGGGTGTTCACCGGCGAGGAGATATCGCCCTATCCCTACGGACGGATGCATCCCGACTCCACGGACGGCCCGCGACGCTATCCAAATGTGGGATTGGACCCCTTTGGGGAGGGGGGCCAGCCTCGGGTGAGTATGTTCGGCACACCTATCGAGCCTACGCAGATGGAATACGACCCCACGCCCGAGGAGCGCACCCTAACCCATCAGGCGATTACAGCCGTGGGGGCGGACGCCATTCCAGTGATTGAAAATCATCTAGACAGCCTGCGCGTAAGCCGCCCGACCTTGCGCAAAGAGCTACTGGTCATAATAAGCGAAATCAGTGGTGTGCCGCCGGCGATAGAAGCCGATTCCACAGTCTCCGATCTGTAAGTTGACAAGGGTACGGCGAGCGCATATAATAGGACGATTCTATCCGAAAAATCACCGAAATGTGCGTTAGGCCCGCCTCGTTGAAGCGGGACACGCGGACGCTTGGTTTGCCTGTTTTCCCCCGGCCGAAAGGCCAAGTATAATTCGAGGTTATCACTCATTATGGAACGCGATATCGGCCCGATCCTCGGCGATTGGAAATACGCCCCAGGCGAGTTGAGCGTGCGCAAGATACGAGGCGGCAATGGCAGAGCCAAGCTCCAAATCCGCATGGATATGGGCTTGATGCAGTTAGAGTGGCGGGGCCGTCCCGACGCGCTCCGTCCGCACGGCTATGTGTCGCTGTTGGATTACTACTGCCAAAAGCGACGCGAGTGGGAAAAAGCACACGGTCCGGGCACTTTTCGTCTCTCGCACGAGGATTGTTCCGAGTTGGCCCAAGAAGCCATGAAATACTACTGGCGGCGGATCGGTTTTTTCGAACTGAAGGAATACGAGCGAGCCGAAGAAGACGCCGAGCACAACCTCGCCATCCTCGACCTGTGCTACGAATACGCCGAAGAGGACGAGGATCGTCAGTTAGCCGAACAATACCGCGTTTTTGTCACAGCGCATCGAGTGCAGGCGCGGGCGCTGGCCTGTCTAGAGGCAGAGAACTATGCTGAGGCCCTAACTGAGATTCGCCGAGGCATCGTCGAAATTGAGGAGTTTCTCGCCAAAATTGGTCAATTGGACCAGCTCGACGAATGCCCTGAACTGCTCTTTTTGCACGAGTGGGAGAGCGAGGTGGAAAGCACTCGACCGCGCACGTTGCGCGAGCGGCTGACGGCTGATCTACAGGCCGCAGTCGAAGCGGAGCGATTTGAGCTGGCCGCTTCGCTCAGGGATCGCTTGCATTCGCTCGAGACTGAGCGAGCTGGCAGGTCGTCTTGAAGGAACGCTTGCTGCCGAGGAGTGGGCCGAGGGGCGCTGTCTCTCGGCCCTTTTACTTTGCCTTGTTGGCATTATTAAGTGCTTGCGGGCAAATGGCTCCCAAGACGAAGCCTGATGGGCCGACGGTCCAGATCATCCAAGAACAGCTACCCATAGTAGGCGACAACTTGCTCGACTTGCAGTTGTTCAGGCCGGGTACTGGTTCGCGCCTCCTGTTAGCGCTGCTGGAGTGGGAAACTCCTTCGGGCAAGCAGCACAAGGTCGAGCACCGGTTGCAGGTACCGCAGGGGCGTCTAGTGCGTTATGCGCTGCCGTATCGGCTGGCAGAGGCCGGCATACACCGCGCGTCCCTACGGCTGTACGATCCGCAACGCGACACGACTATCCACGCGGTCGAAGCGTTGCGCCTGTTTGCCCGGCCCGCTTGGGATCTCTCGGGCGATCGCTCGTATTATACCGTAGAGGATGAGATCCGCTTCCGGCTGCGGCGCAATCGCCGCGCTGATACGACCATTCCCGTAACGGTCGAGTTGCGGCGCGGTGGCGAGGTCTTGGATCGCTTAGAGGCGAACATGATAGGGCCGGAGGTCGCTGGGGCCTTTGCCGCAGACGCCTTGCTCGCAGGGCGTTATGAGTTGGTGGCGCGGTGGCTGGATCCGGTCGGCGGGGCCGATTCGCTGGTCGTGGCCTGCGAGAAGTTTGCGCCAGCCGCCCGAGAAGTGAAAATCGACCTGTTCAGCCAGTCCTTGCTCGTCGATGGCGAGCCTTTTTTCCCCATTGGGCTGTATTGGCTGCGGGCCGAGGATCTGGGCCCAATGCGCCAGCTACATTTCAATTCCGGGGATTACTACTACAAGCTGCGCGGCGAAGAGGTTGCCGCGTTGATGGACGCGGCCGCCGTAGAGGGGATGCAGATACTCCTAGAACTGACCGAGTACGCCCGGCGCGAGCCCGAGCCGGATTATCGGGCCATTGCCGCCCTCGTCAAACGCTATCGCCAGCATCCGGCGCTCTTGGCGTGGTATCTGGTTGACGAGCCAGCCGAGACCAAAATGGCTCCGGCGTCGGCCTTGGCGATATACGAGCTAATCCGGGAACTCGATCCATATCATCCGGTCTATTTAGTCAACAACCGGCCGCACACATACGCCGCGTATTCGGACGCCAGCGATATTCTGGCCATAGACGTCTATCCGATTCCAAATTATCCCATTACTCAGGTGGGCGACTATATGGAGTGGGCGCGCTGGACCTCGCTGGAGCGAAAGCCGGTCTGGTTGATCGCCCAGGCCTTTGGCGGCGTGGAGCATTGGGCGCGCTCGCCGACAGCGGACGAGTTGCGGAACATGATCTATCAAGGCTTGGTTGGAGGGGCCAAGGGCGTGTTGTTTTACCGCTATTGCCAAGAGAACGAACGCCACATCCAGCCCCTCGCCCTGTGGCGAGAAGTGCAGCACCTCGCGGCCGAGCTTGCCGAATTAGGCCCGGTGCTCTTGCAGGAGGAGCACCGCTTGGAGTCTCCACCGACCAGTGGCGAGGTCGCAGTGGCGATCAAAGAATACAAAGGCGATTTTTACGCATTTGCCGTCAATGTCGCCGAAGATCCGCGACCGCTCGACTTGCGGCTGGAGGGTTTGCCGCCGATGGGGCGGGCCGAAGTGCTCCGCGGACAGGCGGTCCCGACGCTGGCCAACGGGCGACTCGCCGCGGAGTTAGGGCCGCTGGGCACGGCGGTTTTTCGCTTGCAGACAGCGGGTATTTAAACAGGTAATCCACTGGCTTGAGAGCCGGTTAAAGGGGAGAAGACTATGGCCAAAAAGGTGGCCCTCAACAAGCGAGATCGAGAGCGAATGAAGAAGAGGCTCTTAGTGCGCCGCGCTGAGTTGCTCAGCGACTTGGACGGCACCGAGCACGAGATCGACGAACTGCAAGACCCCAAGGCCGACGATCTCGACCGCGCAGTCGAGGCCGGAGCCATGGAGCTTTTGGTGGCGCTGGGGGATACTGAGCGCCGCGAGTTAGAGGAGGTCACGCTGGCGCTCGAAAAGCTAGAAAGCACGACGTATGGCAAGTGCGAAGCCTGTCTTGAGAAGCCCTTAAACCTGTGTGCGACCTGTCCGTTTATTCCCAAACCGCGCTTGGAGGCTCTGCCCACGGCGCGGCTGTGCGTGTCCTGTCAGGAGGCCGAGGAGCAAAACCAGATTCCGTCCTATACCCGGCTGCGCCCACGGCGGATGTTTGGCGAGGACATAGAAGAATTCACGCATCCGCTGATGGACTCAGAAGACGACAAATAGGCGCTTGATTCGTGCGTTATTTAAGTAGGGGCGACCGGTCGGTCGCCCCTACTTTTGTATGAGGATTGGGATTGGGAGGCTAAGGAGCCAGTTCTTTTAGCTCGGCCATAGTGGCGAGCCGCACGTTTTTGAGCTGGCGCTGGTAGCCTATGACCGCGGCTAAGGCGTTGATCTGGGCTTGGGTTAGGTTGCCCTGGGCTTGGAGCAATTGCTGGCTGTCGGCTAAGCCGAGTTCAAAGCGGCTCTGCTCGACGTCATAGGTGCGCTGGGCAAATTCGAGGGCGGCCTGGCGCAGGTCGATCTGGCGCTCGGCCTCGTGGACCCGGCGCGTGGCGTCGCGGATCTGCTGGATGATTTGGCGGCGCTGCTGCTCGCGGCTGAGGCGGCTTTGCTCCAAGGCGATGCGCGCTTGGCTGATGTTGGCTTGCCGCTGGCCGCTGTCGATCAGCGGCAGGGTTATTTGCAGGTCAACTCCCCATTGATTGCGCTCGAAATTATCGCTAACGTCGCCGATCTCACTGCCGTGCCCCCGCATGCTAACATTGGCTCCGAAAGTCGCGTTAATGCCGGTGCGGCGGCGGGTGTCTTCTAATTCCAACGCGCGGATTTCCTCGAAAATCTCGGCTCGTTTCATGTCGGTGCGGTGCGCCAAGCCGATTTCAAGGGCGCGTTGAGCGTCGATGGGGTGAATCTCGTACTGGACATCAGTGTTGATTTCGAGCGGTGCCCACACATCGAGTCCGAGGGTTTCGCGGAGAATGTCGCGGCGCGATTCGATATTGGTTTGGGCTTGGTCGTACGTGGCCTCGGCTTGCAGCATCTCTACCTGCAAGCGCAGAGCTTCTACTTCGGCGATGAGGCCGACCTCAAATTTTCGCTGAGCTAGCTCCAGATTGGCGCGCGACTGCGCTAGGCGCTGTTCCTCAATTTCGAGTTCGCGGACGCTTTGCACTAGACCGTAGTAATCGTCGATGACTTGTCCCTCTAGCTGGAGCCGCTGGCGGTCGAAGTTGAGACGTGCGCTTTGCAGGCCGTGCTCGGCGCGCTTGAGCGAGACTTCCTCGCTGGGCCGGCCAAGCAGATCGCGCTCGTAAAAAAGGCGCGTCGAACCCGAATAGTCGAGGAAGTCGGCGCGGCGATTGGATGAGAAATCGCGGCGTAGGGCCGTAGTGTTCAGCGTGAATTGGCCGAGGTGGCGCAGGCGCTGGGTCATGCGCAGGCTGCCCCTGTAAAAGACATCGGAACTCTCTTCGCGAACTCGGGTTTCAAGGGCGATATTTTCTTGGGTATCGCTCAGCCCGGTAAAGCTAGGGGAGGTGACGTCGGCGTTCATGCCGAAGGCAAAGGGCGCACGTGCCATCGTTAGTTGGGCGCGGCTGTTGGCTAGGGTCTGTTGATCCATTTGGTGTTGCAGGTTGTTTTGCATGGCCAAGTCGATGCACTCTTGCAGCGAGAGAACCTCGGCTGTCGAGCAGGTGGTGGCGATTAGCAAACCGACGAGTGCCCATTGGTGTTTCATCACAGAGTCCCTTCTTATTGGCTGGCGAGCGGGAGGCAGCGGCTACCTGTAATTATACGATACGCGTTTTACTATCGCCAACCGCACCGCGCCGCGGTTGTGGCAATTTTTCGCGGCGGGTTTTATGTTTAATTCCTTGAACTTAAGCCTATCACAAATCTAAAGGAGCAATGCCATGACCACCCTCACTGCACAAGTGCTGGCATACGAAAAAACCGCTGCCGACCTCGCGGTCAAAATCTTTGCCGACGGGGCCGACCGCGAGAGCATGCTGACGAGTTATGCCAACCCGCTAGTTTCCGGATTTACGACCAATCCCACCTTGATGCATCAAGCGGGCGTCAGCGACTATCGAGCCTTTGCCCACGATATCGTCGCAGCCATTCCCGATCGCCACATTTCTTTTGAGGTCTTTTCAGACGAATTTGACGACATGGAGCGCCAAGCTCACGAGATTTCAACTTGGGGCGAAAACGTGTACGCCAAAATCCCCGTCAGCAACACCAAGGGCGAAGTAAGCTACGACTTGGTCCATCGGCTATCGCAAGACGGGGTCAAGGTGAACGTCACGGCGATCTTTCTGCTCGACCAAGTGCGAGAAGTGGCGGCCGCGGTCGAGGGCGGGGCACCGTGCTGCGTGTCGGTTTTCGCCGGTCGCATTGCCGACGCCGGGCTAGACTACATGCCGGTCATGGCCGAGTCGGTCGAGCTGCTTGCGTCCAACCCTCAAGCCGAACTCATCTGGGCTAGCCCCCGCGAGGTGTACAATGTCGTCCAAGCCGACAACATCGGCTGCCACATCATCACCTGCACTAGCGACATCATCAAGAAGCTGCCGACCTTGGGCAAGGAAATGGGGCAGTTCTCGCTAGAGACCGTCCAGATCTTTTACGCGGATGCCACGGATGCCGGCTACAGCCTGTAAGCGCGGCGGATGAGTTACACCCAGGAGTACTTGGCGGCGGCGGCTCACGTCGTCGAGCAGCTAGATCGCAATGCGATTGACGCGATAGTTCGGCTCGTCGTCGAGACTCGTCAGCGCGGCGGGCGGCTTTTTATTCTCGGCGTGGGAGGCAGCGCGGGCAATGCGAGCCACGCGGTCAACGACTTTCGCAAGATCGCTGGTATTGAGTCCTACGCACCTACGGACAACGTCTCGGAACTGACGGCGCGCATCAATGACGAGGGCTGGGACACGGCCTTTGCCAAATGGCTGGAGGGTAGCCGCTTAAACGAAAAGGATCTGATCTTGGTCTTGTCCGTCGGCGGCGGCAATCGCCCGCTGAATACAAGCGTCAATTTGGTTGTCGCACTGGAGTACGCCAAAGAGGTCGGAGCCAAAATCTGCGGCATCGTGGGGCGGGATGGCGGCTTTACGGCTCAAGTCGCCGATGCCTGCGCGATTGTGCCGACGGTCGCGCCGGATGTAGTCACGCCGCTGACGGAATCCTTCCAAGCCGTTATCTGGCACTTAATTGTCTCGCATCCCGAGGTACAAGTGGAACGCACTAAATGGTAGATGCGCTTGCCTCGGCAACGAAAGGTTGAACATGTCTGCGGTCCCCCGAGACCTGCGCCAGTTTTTGCACCGCTACATTCCAGCCCTAGAAGAGGAGATGTTTTCGTTCCTCGGGGTGCGCGAACCCGAGGAGTTCCTATATCGGCTGATGCGCGACTACCCGGAGCGCGGCGGCAAGCGATTCCGCCCGGTGTTGGTGCTGCTGGCTTGCCAAGCCTGCGGCGGCGACGTGAAGAAAGCCATGCGGACTGCGGTGGCCTTTGAGATGTTCCAGTCGTTTGCCGTAGTCCACGACGATATTGAGGACGATTCGGAGATGCGGCGCGGCAAGCCCTGTTTGCACAAACTGCACGGGATCCCATTGACCATCAACGTCGGCGATGCCTTATACGCCAAGGTTTTTGAGATCCTCAACGCGAACCGCGAGGTGTTGGGGGCGGATGTCACGCTCGATTTGATCGACGAGATGATCCGCGGCTCGTGCGAGACGTTTGAGGGGCAGGCATACGACGTGGGTTGGATTCGCCAGCGCTATATTCCCAGTGAGGACGAGTTTATGATCATGTTGCGCAAGAAGACTGGGTGGTACACGGGCCGGGGGCCGTGTACGGCTGGGGCGATTATCGCGGGGGCCGAGATGGAGTTGCGAACTCGTATCGGCGACTTTGGCGAGTCCATGGCCATTGCGTTCCAACTCCGCGACGACCTGTTGAACCTGAGCTCTTCCGAACAGGACGCTGGCTCTGCGCCCGGGGTTACTTCCGGGGCCTACGGCAAGGAACGGGGTGGGGATATCGCCGAGGGAAAGCGGACCTTGATTATCATCGACCTATTGGGCAAATGCACGGCTGAGGAACGCGAAGAAGTGCTGGCGATCTTACACCAAGAGCGGCACCTCAACACGACTGCCGAAATCGAGCGGGTCATCGCCTTAGTCGAGCACTACGAATGCGACCGCTATGTCGAGAGCGTGTGCCAGCAGAAGGTCGCAGAGAGCTTGACGCACCTTGAGAAACTTCCGGCCAATCCCTCGCGCGATATGCTGGGAGAAATGCTGGACTTTTTGGTCCAGCGCGCGTTTTAGAGCGTTCGCGAAAACCCTATGCAACGGTCGCACGGCGTAGAGTATCCGCAGATGGACGCAGATAGACGCAGATGTTGTTCGGGGCCTTAGTCCACTACTGGATTTTCCAAATAAGCCAAAAGCAACTGCGCCGTGTTGACGATGCCGTCCCACGCGCAGATTTCGTACCCGTGCGTGTTGTCGCCAGGGTAGCCAATAAGCGCAGCGCGTGCAATGGCACCGGATGTTTTGGCAATTGACGAATCGCTGGAGTACGAAGTGAGGACGGCCGTTTGGATGCTGAACCCGCAGGCAGTGGCCAAGGAGTCAAAGCGCTCGATGATGCGCGCGTCGTACAGGCCGCGAGTGTCCCGGACGCCGATGATGGGGTCGCCGCTGTTGGCCGTGCCGTATTCGGCTGCTGCGGGCGCGATGTCAACGGCAACGGCCGCGTCAACTGGCAGCCGCCCGAGCGCGTAGATTGCGCCGTGACCGCCGATTTCCTCGCTGGAACTGGCCACGAGATACACGTCTTGGGCCGGTCGGTTCTCCCGCAAGTGCAGGCCCACTTCGAGCATGGCCGCCAAGCCGGCGCGGCAATCGAGATTGTAACCGCAGACGCAATCGCCCAGACGCCACAGTGTCTTGTGTTTGCCGGCGATGACGACCCGGGTGCCGGCGCGGATCCCGCGTTGGGCTAGCTCTTCGGCTGCGAGCCTCGTTTCAATCCACATCTGTTCCCACTTGAGTGGTTGGCCGTCTTTGAGCCGTCCCGCTGGACTTTCTGTGGAGACGTGTTTGGCACCGGTGGAGAGCACGCCCGGGCAGAGGCTGTCTTGCGCCATGATCTCTACCGGGCTTTCACCTAATGCCCAAGGGTGCAAGCCGCCCAAGGGCTGAACCCTGATTTTGCCGTCGGAGTCAATACGCTTGACGATGAGGGCGATCTCGTCCTTGTGGGCGACGGCGGCTACGGGCTGGTCGTGGCTTTGGCCCTTGATGTGGATGATGATGTTGTCGGCCGCGTCCTGCCAGACGGCGTCGCCGATGGGGGCGGCGATCTCGTTGACGAGGACGTCCATAGCGGATTCCACTCCCGAGGGTGCGTGCGCGGCGAGCAGTTGCTCGACAAAGCCGTAGAGGCGTTGGGTATCAATGGTCATGGCGTGCTCCTAATTGCAGATGAGCGAAAATAATTAGGAGCACGCCGCGGGGCAATGACAATGCCGCTACGGAAAGCTGGCAAAGAGGTTAGGCTGGAGCGGCGAGCGATCCAATCACTTCTTCGGCCAGCCCGCGCAAGGTCTTTTGCAACCGCAGGCGGCCTCGGTTGACGCGCGACTTGACCGTGCCTACGGGACAGTTGATGATCTTGGCGATTTCCTCGTACGAGAGCCCGTTCATATCGCGGAGGAGCACGGCGGCGCGAAATTCTGTGGGCAGATCCTCGATGGCATCGACGACGAGGGATTTGACGCGGTTGCCGTCGGCCTGTTCGCCGGGGAGGGGATCTTTGGCGGCCGGTTCGTAAAAGGCTGTGGTCTGTTCGTCGTCGCTGGGGCTGATGGGAATCCAATGCCAGCGCTTGCGGCGGCGCAATTCGGTCTTGGCTAGGTTGCCGGCAATGGTGTAGAGCCAAGTGGAAACCTGTTCGATGGCTGGGTACTGGTGGCTGTGGCGCAGGCAGCGGAGAAAGGTCTCTTGGACGATGTCCTCGGCCGTTTCCTTGTCGCCGACAAAGCGATAGACAAAGTTGTATAGGGGAGTGCGGTAGCGTTTGACCAGTACGCCGAGATGGCCTTGGTCTTTGGCGGCCCGCAGCAAAATTTCCCTATCCGTGAGTTCATTTGTCGCTACCATGGTTGCGCTCCTTTCAGGTACAATTCAAGCGATTATCGTCTTGGCTATGATATAGCAAAAATCGTGCCATTCTTTACTAAGGGGAAAATGCGCGTCTTATTGCCCGTTTTTAGGGGTTATTGGCACCAAAAAGCCGAATGCAGCACTCAGAAATCTGAATATCCTCAGATTTCTGAGGCGCGTATTTTGACAGGTACAGGGGCAAGCGGTAGATTTCGCACCGGTAAATTCACCCGCGTAATTGCTAAAAATGGAGTGCTTTCGTGCAAGAATTGGCCACGCGCTTGGAGGCCTTGTGCCAAGTCAAGGGGGCAGAAAAATTCTCGGCTGAAGAAATAGTCGAGCTGTTGGAAGACGGCGAAGAGGTAGATTGGATCCTCGATCAAGTGCTGCCGACGGCGGCTGAGGCCGATCGCAGCGAAATGGGCCAAGTACTGGCCGAAATCGCCGCGGCGGTGGCACCCGCCCCCGCTGCGGATACAGACGATGAAGAACCTGCCGCAGTGGAGGAGTTGGACTTGGCTGAACTCCAGCAAGCCCTGCCGCCCGGAGTTGACGTGCAGCAGGTCGAGCAAATGCTGCGCTCGCCCCAGGGAGCCTTGCTGGCCGATTTTAGTGCCTTTTGCCAAGAGCGCGGGTTCGATGGCGAGCTGGGCGAAGCGGAGATGAGCGAGGCCATGCGGGAATTGCACGAGGAGTGGTTGCAGACGCCGCGCCCCGCGCTAGAAGGCGAAAAACCGGCCGATGCGCTGGACGGAGGTCGGCTCTTTCCCAACAAGGTGGAGACCTTCCGCCGCGAAACCCCCAAGGTCGGCCGCAACGATCCGTGTCCCTGCGGCAGCGGCAAAAAGTTCAAAAGATGCTGCGGCAAGGCCGCTTGAGATGGCCCAGATTCGCCCCTCTCCGGCCATTGAAGGCGTCTATATCGCCGAGCTACAGTCGCACGGCGACGAGCGGGGTCGCTTTACCGAGGTGTACCGCAAGGAGTGGTTTCCCCAGCGCGGCTGGGACGCCTTGCAGTGGAGCCGCTCGGAGTCGCAACAGGGGGTGCTGCGCGGCTTGCACTATCACCACCGCCAAGTTGACTACTGGCACTGCGGCCTGGGTGCGCTGCGCGTCGGGCTGCTCGATCTGCGCCGCAGTTCGCCGACGCGCGGGCAGGGGCAGGTCATCGAATTAGACCAAGAGCTATTGCGGGGTGTCTTTATTCCGGCGGGGGTAGCGCATGGCTTTTACGCCGTCACCGACGCGATGCTTTTCTATTTGGTCGATTCCTACTACGATGGCACGGACGAGTGGGGCGTGGCTTGGGACGATCCCGATGTGGGGTTGGACTGGGGCATTGAGGGGGTGCCGATTCTCTCGCCGCGAGACCAAAACAACCCGCGGTTGCGGGATATTCCCGCTGAGGATCTGCCCAACTAGTACTTATCTCAAAACCAAAACTTCTTTTGAAATAGGCTGTGCTATGACCCGACTTGAACTTGCTCACCGCATCTATCAGACCGCTCACCTGCGCGGGCAATTTACTTTGCGCTCAGGCGCGACGGCCACAGAGTATTTCGACAAATATCAGTTTGAAACCCATCCCGAACTCCTCCGCGTACTCGCTACCCACCTCCAGCCCTTAATCCCCGACGGCACAGACATTCTCGCCGGTCTTGAACTCGGTGGGGTGCCCATCGCCACCATGCTCGCTCAGCTTTCGGGACTGCCCACGTGCTTCGTGCGCAAAAAAGCCAAGGAATACGGCACGTGCAAACTCGCCGAAGGCCCCGACATTGCTGGCAAAAATCTGCTGATTGTTGAAGATGTCGTCACGTCCGGTGGACAAATTGCTCTTTCCGCCCAAGGTCTGCGCAATCTCGGCGCAGAGGTTTCACAGGCCATCTGCGTGATTGACCGCGAATCCGGTGGCACCGAGAGCCTCGCCCGAGCAGGCATTGAACTCCACGCTTTATTTCGGATGAGCGAACTGAAGTGAAACCGTTCATGGCCAAAAAAGGGGAGCCTCGGCCGAGGCCCCTTTTTTGGCGGTGCGCTCCCACCTGGCTAGCCCGCTGCTGCGGCTTCCAATTCCTCGCCCTCAACCCGCACTGAAACGAGCTGAGAAACCCCTTCTTCGGGCATAGTGACGCCGTGCAAGGCGTCGGCTTCCGCCATGGTGATCTTGTTGTGCGTCACGACGATGAATTGTGTCTCGCGGGCAAATTCTTTGAGCACGCGCACGAAGCGGTTGATGTTGGCGTCGTCGAGCGGGGCATCGACTTCATCGAGGATGCAAAACGGGCTGGGCTTGACTTGGTAGATGGCAAAGAGCAGGGCGATGGCTGTCAGCGCCCGCTCGCCACCCGATAGCAGGGCAATGTTTTGCAGGCGTTTGCCACGAGGACGGGCGATGATGTCGATGTGGGCCTCTAGGGCATCGACGTTTTCCTCGAGGCAGAGGTCGGCTTCGCCGCCGGGGAAGAAGCGGACAAAGGTCCCTTTGAACGTCTCGCGAATCTCCTCGAAAGACTTGAGGAACATCCGCCGCGCCGTGCGGTCGATCAGGCTGAGGGTCTTCTTCAGATCCTCGGCGGCGACCACTAGATCGTCGCGCTGTTGGCGGAGAAAGTCGTAGCGCTCCTTTTGTTCTTGGTGTTCTTCCAATACGCCTAGGTGGACTGAACCCAGGCGGTGTAGGGACTGCCGCAACTGGTCAATGCGCTGTTGAGAAGCTTCCTCGTCGATGGCTTCGTTGAGCGGCCCTAGGGCCGCGACATCGCACTGATACTCCTCCTGCAAGCGCTCGCGAATGTGCTGGGTCTGTAGCTTCAGTTCGGAAATGCGCACTTCGAGGTTCGTGCGGTGCTCGCGCTGGTCGTTGAGTTGCCGCTGCAAGTGGCTGATGTTTTCCTGCAACTCGCGGTTTTGGGTATTGGCCGCAGCCCAGTGCTGACGGCGCTGATCTTGCTCGGCCGCCAAGGTCTCGCGGCCTTGATGCAGTCCTTTGAGTTCGTCTGTTAAGGCTGTGCTGCGCGCACTGCAATCGGCCTGTTGGCGCTCGGCCTCGGTCGCCTCAGCCGCTAGGCGTTCGATATTATTGTGCAGGTTCTCGTCGATGTTTTTCAGGCGAGTGGCGTCTCGGTCTAGCCCTTGGACCATTTCGGCGGTGCGGGCGTGCTCCACTTGGAGGGTGCTCAGTGCCTCGCGCCGCTCGCGCCGATGGGTTTCGCTCTGTTTGAGGTCCTCTTCCAAGGCACTGCTTTCCTCGCTGAGGCGGGTGCTCTCGGCTTCGTTGTGGCGCAGGTGCTCAGCTTGCTCGGCGATGCTTTGGTCGAGGGCTTGGCAGCGCTTGGCCAAGCTGGTGCTTTCGCCGTGGAGTTGCTTGAGACGTGCGGCGAGCCGCTCGGCATCAGCGCCGGCGCGCTGGTGCTGGTGGACCTGCTCGCGCTCCTTGGTGCGCCAAGTTTCGCTCTCGGCGGCTAGATGCTCTAGGCGTTGAGTGAGTGCGCCTAGTTGCTCGGCGAGTGCGTCGAGCCGGGGGCCGAGGGCTGCGTAGCGAGCTTTTTGGTGGGCGACGAGCGAGCGCAAGGTGCGGATTTCCCGCCCGCGGCCGAGGACGCCTGAATCCTCGGCTTGACTCTGGCCGCCTGACGCGAGGCCAAAGAGATCGACGGCGTCGCCATCGGGTGTGACGCAGCGCACGTAGGCATCTGGGTAGCGGCGCGTCAGGGCCAATGCGGTTTGTAGGTCTTCGACCAGAAAGGTGTTGTGCAAGAGGCTGGCGATTAGGGGGGCGATGGAGGCTTCGGGCCGCACGTAATCCAGCAGCGGGCCGCGTAGCCCGGGTATGGGATCTGGGTCCAAGACCGGGCCGAGGGTGCGAGGAGGAGCCTCTAGCGAGAGGATGCCGACGCGCCCGGAACGCTCTCGGAGATGGGCAATGCCTTTGAGCAAGCCGCTGTCCGAATCGGCGATCAATGCTTGGAGCGCCTCGCCGAGAGCGACCTCAACCGCGCGCGCATGTTCTTTGACTTCGACTAGATCGCCAAGTACGCCGCGAAAGAGGGCCGCGTGGGGCGATTCAAGCATCAAGGTGCGGACTCCGCTTTGATAGCCTTGGTAGCCGGCGCGGACTTTTTCGAGGACTTGCAGCCGCGCTTGGTTGGCCTCAGCGGCGCGCCGGGCCGCATCGCGTTGTGTGCCGAGTTCGCGGAGGTCCTGCTCGGTCTGGTCGCGAGCGGCGAGGGTCGCGTCGCGCTGTTGTTGGCAGGTGGATAGCTGCTGCCGAGTTTCGGCGAGGGCGGCTTCGGCCTCACCGGCCGCTTGTAGGGCTTGGTCGCGCTCGGCTGTGGCTGCGTCTTCTTCGCCGCGCATGGCAAGTGCGCGTTCGTCGAGTGCGTCGCGCTCGGCCTGTTGGCGCTCAAGTGCGCGGCTTATTTCGCCCCCTTGGCGCAGGTGCTCCATGCGCCCGCGCTGGCGTTGGTCCAGCTCGGCTCGGTAGCTGTTGTATTCCTCTTCGGCTTGGGCGGCGTGCTGCTGGTGGGCTTGCAGTTCTCGTTCTATTTGCACAAAGGTCGAACGCGCTTGGTCGAGGTGCGCGGTATTGTCGCGGCGCTGTTGCTGCACGGTTTCGAGCTGGCTGCTGTAATCGGCGCGCTCGCGGGCCGTGCGTTCGCGGATTTGTTCGGCGGCTTCGCGCCGCTCGCGCACGGCTACGAGGAGCTGTTCGCGCTCGTGGATGGCCTCGATGCGGCGATTGAGTTCAAGGCCCGCTTCCTGCATGGCCTTCTCGGCTTCGGTCAGGGCGAGGCGCGCCTTTTCGAGCTCGGCCTCGCGGCTGGTGAAGCGGGTATAGCCTTCTTCGGCCGCCTTGCTGAGTGCAGTGAATTCGTCTTGCAATGGAGAGATTTGGTTGCTGAGGGCGAAGAAGCGCTGGCGACCCAAGCGCACGTCGAGTTGGTCCAGTTCCCCTTTGATTTCGCGGTAGCGGCGCGCCCGGCCCACTTGGCGGCCGAGAGAATCGACTTGGCGTTTGACTTCGACGATGATGTCTTCAATCCGCTGCAGATCGGCTTGGGCGGCCTCTATGCGGTTCCGCGTGGAGCGCCGCTGAACCTTGTATTTGGTGATGCCGGCGGCCTCTTCGAGAATGCGGCGGCGGTTTTCGGTCTTATCGCTGATGATTTCATCGACCATGCCCTGCTCCATCACCGCATAAGCGCCTTGGCCGAGGCCGGTGTCCATGAGCAGGTTGTTGATGTCCAATAGGCGGCAGGGGATTTTGTTGAGGAGATAATCGCTTTCGCCGGAGCGGAAAAGACGCCGGGTCAGCACGACCTCGGCGAATTCGACGGGCAGCGCGTTATCGCGGTTTTCAATCGCCAGCGCGACTTCGGCCATGCCGAGGGCCTTGCGCTGGCGAGTGCCAGCAAAGATCACGTCCTCCATGCGCTGGCTGCGGAAAGAGCCGGCGCGCTGTTCGCCCAAGACCCAGCGGATGGCTTCTACTACGTTGGACTTGCCACAGCCGTTGGGGCCGACGATGGCGGTGATGCCCGGTTCAAAGGGAATGACGATCTTTTGCGCGAAGGACTTAAAACCGAAAATCTCAAGTTGATTGAGGCGCACGGTCTAGCTCCTGCCGGGCGCTGGGGAGGGGCGCTCCGCTTGGGGGAGAGGGTGAGGTGCGGGCGATGCTAGGGGAGCGGGTAATGGCTCAGGGGAAAGCCATTCATTTTAAGTACTTAAAAACGAGAAACGCTGTCAAGGCACTTGCCGCGCTCAGAAGTCTAGGGCCGAATCATCGACCGTGGCTGGATCGTCTTCCTTGCCCATGGCAATGACGTGCTCGGCGGTGATCTCCTGGCGACCGGCGTACCCGGCGTGCAGTTCGTGCCAGTAGGCGACTTGGGGTTCGCCGCGCTGCCAGCACAACAGCACCCAGCGACCTTGGTAGGTGGTGGGGAAGTCGAGGAGGCCGTGTTCGAGGCCGCCGACCGGGAAGCGGATGCCTTCGGCGATGATTTCTTCGGCGACGATGCGCTTGATGTCGATGATTAGATCGTTGACGCGGCGACGGTGCTGGTCGAAGGCGTCGCGGTCGGGATTGGTGCTGCGGGTGACCGCTTGACCCCAGAGCGCGTCGAGAATTTGCAACTGCTGATCGTGGTAGCGGACGGCTCCCTTCTTGACCTCTATGCGCTGGAGCGCGTCGTCTAGCTGAGGCAGCTTGGCGTTGGCCTCTTCAATGGTAAATGCCTTGCGCGTCATGGGACTTTGCGGGATGAGCGTTGTTTGCTTGTCATGCGGCAAAGTATAGGCATTGAAATGCCCCGCTACAAGCCCTTGCGCTGCTTTTGGCGATGCGTGATATTTAACATTGTTTTGCGACGTGGAAGGGGTCGGCGCAGCCTGCCCCGTTTTTTTTATTTTAAGTTTAAAGTTCACCTATGGCGGTTACTATAGGAGAGGTCCACGGGGTCGCCGAATTAGCGCGGTTGCGCTTTTCGCCCGCAGAGGAAGAAAGGCTAGCTGGCGAACTCAACCGCATTTTGCGCTACATGGACACGCTCAACGAGCTAGACACCACCGGCGTAGAGCCAACGGCCCACGTGCTGCCTCTCGCCAACGCGTTTCGCCGCGACGAGGCAGCGTCCTTTCCCGCCGCGGCCGAAATCGTCGCCGCGGCCCCGCAGCGCCAAGAGGATTACTTCAAGGTTCCGAGAATCATCGATTGAATAGGAATTAGGAATTACGAATTAAAGGAGGGAGTATTGATTGCCCTTAATTCGTAATTCCTAATTCACAATTCCTAATTCTTTGTTTGGGCAGCTCGAAGGAGCGCACAACGTGGCCACAGAATACAAAGGCCCCAAATACGTCGTCGTGACTGGCGGCGTGATAAGCGGTGTGGGCAAGGGCTTGACCACCGCTTCCATCGGCAAGATCCTGCAGCAATACGGGTACAGCACCACAGCCGTCAAGATCGATCCGTATATCAACTACGACGCCGGCACCATGCGGCCCACCGAGCACGGCGAGGTGTGGGTGACGGACGACGGCGGCGAAATAGATCAGGATTTGGGCAATTACGAGCGCTTCTTGGGGTTGGACCTGCCGCGCTCCAACAACCTGACTACCGGGCAGATTTACCACACGGTCATTGAGCGCGAGCGCCGTGGCGAGTACCTCGGCGAGACCGTGCAGCCGATCCCCCACATTACGGATGAGATCACCCGCCGCTTGCAGGAGGCGGGCGCGGGCTACGACATCGTACTGGTCGAGATTGGCGGCATTGTCGGCGACTACGAAAACGAGCCGTTCCTCTTCGCCGTCAAGACCTTGGAGCGCGACTTGGGTGAGGAGCACTTTGCGCACCTGCTAATCACCTATCTGCCCATACCTCCACACGTCGGCGAAATGAAGACCAAGCCCACGCAGCAGGCCATTCGCATGCTCAGCGAGCACGGCATTTTTCCCGATTTCATCGTCTGTCGCGCCGAGACCGCCACCGACGAGGTGCGCAAGAAAAAGATCCAGATCGGGGCCAATGTGCCCTACGACCACATCATTTCGGCCCCGGACTCGGAGACGATCTACAATATCCCGCTGGTTTTAGAAAAAGAGAGGCTTGGCGAGAAGATTCTCAGCCGGGTTGGCTGTGCGCCCAAGAAGAATCCAGACTGGCGGCCTTGGCTGGAATTGGTCAAGCGCAGTCGGCATCCGCGCCAGTGTGTCCGCGTGGCCATGGTGGGCAAATACGTGGTCACGGGCGACTTTCAGCTCACAGACTCGTACATCTCGGTTAACCAATCGCTGATCCACGCTGGTGTGGCGTCGGATGCGCGGGTCGAGATCACTTGGATTGACGGCCACCAGTTTGAGCGCGGCGAAATGGAGCTAGCCGCGCTCGACGCATTCGACGGCATTATCGTCCCCGGGGCCTTTGGCGCTGGAGGGGCCGAAGGCGTGATTGCGGCCATTGGCTACGCCCGCGAACACAACATCCCCTATTTGGGCTTGTGCTACGGCTTACAGCTCGCCGTGGTTGAATACGCCCGCCATGTCGCCGGGATTGCCGAGGCTACCTCCGAAGAGTTCGACGCGGATTCCGAGTGGCAGGTCATCTGCGTCCAAGACGCCGAGCAAAAGAGCGCACTAGAGGAAAACCGCTACGGTGGCAGCATGCGCTTGGGCGCATACGCCGCGGTGTTCAAAAGCGACAGCCGCGTCCTTCAGATGTACGAAGCGTCGGGCCGCCTCGACGAAGATGCTCGTCGCATCGAACAACTGCTGGCCAATCCCGATCAGGCGTTCCGCGTTGGCTTGGTCATGCTGGAGCGCGACAAAGTTGCCCTAGAGCGCCACCGCCATCGCTACGAGGTTTCGCCTCGCTTCGTCGAACTGCTCGAAGAGGAGGGGCTAGTCTTTTCGGGGTATCACCGCCGCGTGGATGGCACTCGCTTGATGGAATTCATCGAGTTGCCGGACCACCGCTTCTTCATCGCCACCCAAGCCCATCCCGAGTTCAAGTCGCGGATGGACAATCCTTCGCCCCTGTTTGCCGGGTTTGTCGAGGCCGCGCTGGCCTACCAACAGGAGGTCGCAAGCCATGAGGAGGGGCAGGCGGCGGCCTCCTAGTTCGGTGGGTGGTACAATCGTCTCAATGAGCCGCGCTTTCCCCGTGGGAGCGCGGCTTTTTCGCGCCGGGTGCTGCGGGGCTGTGCTTTGGGCCTGTGGCGCGGGAGAAGTGCCCGAAGAGCCGTTGCAAATTCCCGAGGTCGATGGGGAAGCATGGGACGCACACATTGAGCTGGGACGACCCGGCTACCGCATCGAGATCCGCGCCGCTTATTTGCGCGAATTTTCCAAGTCAGAGCAGGTCGTCGCCACCGGCGGCGTAGAGGTTGCGTTCCGCGGGGATGAGGCCGTTTCGACGCTGAGGGCCGAGCGCTTGGTGCTAGAGCACAAGCGGGATCGCTTTGGCGTAGCTGGCGGCGTGGTTTTGCACGCTGGGGACAGCCCAGAGGTGCAGGCCGATACCTTGTTGTGGGAAAGTGCGCACGAGCAGTTGCGCATTCCGGGTGCACTGCGAGTGGAGGTTCGCGAGGGGCGAGAGTGGGGTCGCAACCTCACGAGCAATTTCGCCATGGATGCGTGGTCCTTGGAAGCCGTCGAGGGGCTTTGGCGCGGTCGGGATGGGGTGATGGTGGAGGTGCGCGCCCAACGCGAGGAAAGCCGCCGCGTCGAAGGGGTGCAAGAAATCGCCTACGACAGCGTTGAGGTCCGCTACGACGGCGTGCGATTGACCGGACCGCGCGCCACTTTTCTCCCCGAGGCCCGCCGCTTTGACCTCAGCGGAGGGGTCGAAGGAGCCGACTCGCTGGCGCAGTTTGCGGCCGACGAAATTGCGGTGGATGCGGAAAAGCAGCGGCTAGTGGCACGAGGCGAGGTACGCTATCAAGAAGAAGAGGCCGAGCTGCGGGCTGCCGAAGTAGAGGAAGATCGCAGCTCAGCACTATTGCAGGCCCTCGGGGAGCCGGCGACCTTTGTGCAGGGTGAGCGGCAGATCGAGGCGCGTCAGTTGGCGTATTTGCGTTCCGAGCAGAAACTGACGGCGCAGGATGGGGTGGTCTTGTGCGCTGGAGAGCGCAAACTGACGGCCCAAACCCTCCGCTATACGCGCGATGGCCAAGTCCATGCCGAGGGCGCGATCGCGCTAAAGGCACCCGAGTTGGACGGCTCGCTCGCCGGCGATTCGCTCTTTTTCGACTTGGAGCAAGAGGCTGGCTGGCTGCGGGGCGCGCCTTCGCTGCGTCAGCGCGAAATCGTGCTTACCGCCCCTGTGCTGCAATTCGATCTCGTGCGAGGCCGGTTGGCCGGGACCGGTGGTTTTGCCCTGCGCGCCGAAGGGCTAGAGGTTGCGGCCGCGCGCGGTGCATACGAAGCGGATTCGACGCGGGTGCTGGTCGCCGAGGGCGTGGTCCTAAAAGAACGGGACGACGAGCGCGATTACCACAGCCGCCTGATGGCCGATTCCATGGTCGTCGCATTGGCAGACAGCCGAGTCGAATGGATCGCCATACCCGGCCAAGTGAGCGGCCAAATTGAGGTGGGCGACCGCCATAGCTGGATCGAGGGGCGGGGCGGGCAAGTCTTTATGGCCGACGGGGACTTGGAGCGGGTCGAAGTGGGTGCCGCAGCCGACGTGACGCACCGCCGGGCCGAAAACGAAGAGATCAATCGCTTTCGCGGGCAGCAGATGACCTTGTACTTTGACGCGGCAGGGTTGCACCGTGCCTTGGTAAAGGGCGCGGCCGAGTTGGTCACGCGGCTGCAAGAGGACGAAGAGGTTTCCGTCAACGAGGTCAGCGGCGAAGAGTTGGATATCCGCTTTGCTGAAGGGGCGCTGGCTGAGGTGCGGGTCGGGCCAGAGATCGAGGGCCGTTACTATCCGCCCGCAGAGGAGCCATAAGGTGGCACTGGAAACGCGCGCATTGAGCAAGCGCTACGGCGGTCGGTCGGTCGTTGACGAGGTCAGCATCCGCGTCGAGCCAGGGGAGGTCGTCGGCTTGTTGGGCCCCAATGGCGCGGGCAAGACTACGACCTTTCACAGCATCGTCGGCTTTGCCGCGCCGGACGGGGGCCGCATCTTGCTCAACGATGCGGATATTACTGGGCTGCCGATGTATCGCCGCGCGCAGATGGGCATTGGCTACCTGCCGCAGGAGACCTCCATCTTTCGCAAGCTGAGCGTGGCCGACAACATTCGCGCCGTATTGGAGGCACAAGGGATCAACAAGGTGCGCATCGCCGAGCGCCAACGGCAACTGCTAACCGAGTTGGACTTGCTAGAACGCGCCAATCAGCGCGCCGACACGCTTTCGGGCGGCGAGACGCGCCGGGTCGAGATCGCGCGGGCCTTGGCTTGCGAGCCGCACTACATGCTCCTCGACGAGCCTTTTGCCGGTATTGATCCGCGCACGGTCGAAGACATCCAAAACATCATCGCCGAACTAAGGAACCGAGGTCTCGGCGTATTGATTACCGACCACAACGTGCGCGAGACCTTGGAGATCGCCGGGCGTGCCTATATCCTGGTGGATGGCAAAATTTTAACTGCGGGCACAGCCGAAGAGTTAATTGCCAACGAGCAGGTACGGCGCATCTACCTCGGCGAGCGCTTTAGTTAGCAAGTCGATAGGTAGGCGCGTTTGCACCTTGACTTTTCGTATTCCACGGGCTTGTTTTTACAGCTAATAGCAAGATAGGTAATTTTTATTAAATAATTAATTTACAATAATTTATAATGCTTCGTCCCGAGCAAAATCCCAGCTTGCGCCTCCAGCACAGGATGGCACCGCAGCTCATCCAATCGCTGCGGCTGTTGCAGATGTCCACCTTCGATTTGACGCAGGAAGTCAAGCAGCAACTCGAACTCAATCCCTTGCTCGAAGAGGTCGTCGAACTGCGCGAGGAGGGGGAAGAGGAAGAACTGCGCGAGGAGGAGGGGCTCAAGGCCGAAGAGGATCTGCCCGAGGACATGGAAGAGGTCGATTGGGACGCGCTGTTGGACGACCAGTTCGACGCGGGCGCGTACAATAGCGAGCGCACGGAATACGATCCCAACTGGGAGATCGACCGCGAGCCGCAGGAAAACCGCATCACCGCCATGCCGCCCCTCTTAGAGCACCTGTACCGTCAGCTAGGCGAGATTGGCGGTTTGGCACCGGAAGAGCGAGCCATCGCCGAGTACATCATCGGCAATATCGACGAGCGCGGTTATGTCGGTTGCTCGCTCGCCGAAATCGCCGATGATCTACAAGTGGAAGTGGCTGCGGTCGCAAAGGTGCTGCGCGTCATTCAGTCTTTTGACCCGCCTGGAGTCGGCGCGTGCGATTTGCGCGAGTGTCTGATGATCCAGTTGAGCCAGCGCGACGATCCACTCAGCGCCCTAGCCTTGCAAGTGGTGCGCGACCATTTAGAGGACCTGACGCGGCGGCGTCTGCAGCACATCACCCACGCCTTGGCCATTTCCAACGAGAAGCTCAAAGAGGTTTTGCAGGTTATCGAGCGCCTACAGCCGCATCCGGGTCTGTTGGCCAGCAGCGACTACGACAATCTCTTGACGCTGGATAACGAAGTCGCGTACATCACGCCGGACTTGGTCGTCGAAAAAATTGGCGAGGTGTGGCAGGTGTGGCTGGCCGACGGGTCCATGCCGTCCTTAAAGATCAATTCTGAATACCAGCATCTGCTCAACAATTCCCGTGGCGATGGCCAAGATGCGGTCAAGGACTACGTGGCCAAGAATCTCAACGACGCCCGCTGGCTCATCAACGCCATCCACCAGCGCCGCACGACCATACTCAAGGTGGGTAATTACCTGTTGCAGGCGCAGTTGCCTTTTTTCGAGCAAGGGCCGTCGCGGCTGCGGCCCATGGTCTTGCAGGAGGTGGCCGACGCTGTAGGAATGAGCGTATCGACGATTAGCCGCGTCAGCAACGGCAAATACATGCAGACGCCACACGGGGTTTTTGAACTAAAGTACTTCTTCGGCAATAAGCTCATTACGGACGAAGGCGGAGACGTGTCCGTGCGCGTGGTGAAGGAGAAAATTTCGCAACTCGTCGCCGATGAGGACAAGGCCCGGCCGCTTTCGGATCAACAGATCGTCGAGGAGCTGAGCAAGGGCGGGCTGAAAATTGCGCGGCGAACCATAGCCAAATACCGCGATCAGCTAAAAATTCCGGCGCAGCGGTATCGGAGGGAGTTGTAGGCGCGTCTTTCTACGCGCTTCCTTCCTTTCGCCCGACGATCAACAAATGAGCGGGCATTTTCTTCAGCCACGGTTCGTCCTTGATTTGCTCTCCGTATTCAACTACTTCGACGATACGGCAGCCGCCGTCGATAGTGGCCTGCACGTGATCGGCAACCGTCCAGTGGTATTCAAACGTCGGTAGCTCGTCCGAAGAGCTACGATGGGGGCCGCGATCGAGATAGCTATAGCGGGGTTCGTAGCTGTCGGCATCCTCCCACATCCTCCGCATGGGGTGGTACTCGTTCGCGACGAAGAGGCCGCCCGGTGCGAGGATGCGCCCGGCTTCCGCATAGTACTGTTGGATGTCTGCAACCCACACGGAGACGTGGCCGCCGGTGTACACCAAGCCGAAGGAATCGTCCGCGAGGACGGACAAGTCCGTCACATCTGCTTGCACAAATCGCACGGAGAGATCGAGGATTCGTGCCCGGTCTGCGGCCACGGCTAGGCGACGTTCGGAAATATCGACGGAAGTGACGCGCCCGCCGAGGCCAGCTAATGCAAAGGCCACCTCGTTGTCGCCGCTCCCCAACACGCATACCTCGACGTCTTGGATGTCTGCGACATAGCGCATCTCGGCCTCGCTCAGCACTAGACGCGGCTCTTGGTGCGCCCGCATCCACAGGCCGCGCTGATCCTCCCGTTCTTTCCACCACTCGGTAGAAGCGTTCCAAAAGGTCCGATTCGCTTGGTGCGGATCTTTATCCATCGCTTTATCTCAGCAGGATGAGTTTGCGCGTCAAAACGCCCTCGATCGTCACCAGCCGATACAGATAGACGCCGCTAGCTAACGGGCGGCCCTCGCTGTCCCGGCCGTCCCAAGCTAGCCGGTGGCGACCCGCTTGCCGCGGCCCTGTGCTCAAGACTGCGACTCGTTGCCCGGTTAGCGCGAACACCTCTAAGCGCGTCGGACCAGGTGTCTTCAAAAAATAGGAGAATATTGTCAGGCAGTTGAATGGATTGGGCGCGTTCTGATACAATTGTGTGGCGATATTGCTGCTTTCCGCCCCGACACCCCATAGCGCAAAATGCTCAACGGTAACATTCCCTCCAGTATCAACTATATGTGCGGCAATAGTATGCACAATAGGATCGAAAAGATTCGTACTTGGAGAAGATGGAATGACGCCGTCGTAATCGAATTCAACGACGGCTTCTTTTTGATCTACAAGTCCACGACACGCCTTCACTTCAAAAAATCCGGCAGAAAAATGCGGTGCTATTGTTTCAGCGAGTAGGAACACTTGATGAAGCCCATCTGAATCACTGACTTTGAGTTGGATAGGGATATTCTTTGCATCTGTCGGATAGGTCCGCGGTGAAATAAGTTCAATTGTTGGTGTCAATGTCTCTGCCGCATTGGGATTGAAATAGGGATGCACGGCCAAAAATTCGGCGTTGCATATAGATAGCGCGCGCCTTTGATCGCGACCGTACGACATGATGTACGCATCGTCACGGAAGTCGTGCTGCAATCCGAAGGCATGGCCAAGCTCATGTGCAGCCGCAATCCAACGAAATTCGCTAGGAAATTCGCTATCAACGAAGGCGAATCCTCCATTTTCCCACCGGATTCCCACTCCGCCCACCTTCTGTCCCGCTGAATATAGATCGCTCATATCAACGACGATGAAGTAAATGTTCTCGCTGACATTAAACGCCTGTGAAATCTCGTTAAACACAGTATCGACTGTGCAGTCAAAATAGTGGCTATCGGGATGCTCTCCATCCACGCGGAGAACCAGCGGTTCGCCCTCGGCGTCGGTTTCAAAGCGGAAGGTTTTGTTCCCATGGCCATGCACCTGCATCTGCTCGGCATAAAAGGTCTGAACTTGGCGAATCGTCGTTTTCATCGAATCGATCACAGACCCGCGAAACGGGCGGTTGTTAGGCAGGAAATAGATCATCCGCACTGTGCGGGGTTCGCCAACGTCCAGATCAGTCGGCTTACCAGCGGCGTGGGTAGTGCCGCGCTCCCGTTCGTAATCGAAGGGCAAACAGAAAGGCATCTCATCCGACAAGGGAGAAGCATTGCTGACGGTCGCCGATGAGAGGAAAAGGCCGAGCGACGCGAAAAAGACGAGCGGAAAAACGGAATTTCTCATCGGGTAACGCCCACTTTTTACGAGTGATGACCGTGTAAGGATGGCCTCCACCGGCTCGCCCGCTTGGCTTGCCGACTTCCAAGAAGGTTTGCTCGTCGGTGGGTTTTAGCCCTTGTGCAGACTCTCCCAAGGGGGGGTGGTTCCCTACGGGACTGCTGGCATGTATGGGATTTCTTGTAATCGCTGAAAATCAGCGATACAGGTGGCCGTGCTCGTCAAACGCCATCTCAGCCAGCGCGCCGGTTTGCTCTAGGTCGGGATGGTCGCCGAACTCTCGCAGCAGGCTCGCGGATAGGTGGATGTGGCCGATGTCGAGGGTGTTTTTGATGCGGACGACGCGCGCTTGTTCGGGGTGGGCAAGGTTTTGCACCGAGAGCGCGGCTTCAATGGCCTCGCGGTCGGTTGCCATGACGACGGGGATGTACGCGCGATTGAGGAAGGTGGTGGTGAAGACGTTGGCGTACGTGGACTTAAAATCGATGCGTTCGTGCAGGCGGCGGGTGATGATGTCGGCGAGGCCGACGCCGTTGGCGTTGCCGTGGGTTTCGTCGGTCAGGTCAAGAACTACGATCCGGGCCACGCCCGGGGACTCCGGCTCTTTGACTCCGGGCAGGAGCATGCGGCCGACGACGTTGGTGTCCATGCCCGTGCCCGAGATATTCTTGCCGATTTGCTCGATGATCAGCAGGTCGATGCCTTGGACGAAGAGGCGGGGCATAGAGCGCCGCGCTTCCTCCAAAAGCTGTGGCTCGCGGCTTTGGAACTGCCCGGGTTGCAGGGCCTCGACGCGGAGGGTCTCTTCATAGGCGTTTTCGACGAGGGCCACACCCATAAGAATTGGCGCTTTGTCGAGGATGCAGCGGCCCCAAGCCGGGATTAGACGGGCGAGGCTCTCGGCACCTCCGGCGTGGGCAATGGTCGCGCCTTTGTGGCTGCCTAGGCCAATGGTCATCATCTTCATCAGGCCGCTTTCAAAGGTACCGCGAAAGGAAGTGTGTGGCTTGACTCGGTTGATGAGCACCACGCCATCGGCTTCGGTGGCGAGCCGGTTGAGCAGCACGGGGGTGCCGTCGTCGAGTTGGGCGACTTCGGCGACGTCCATAGTTGCCTCGACCGGACAGTCCATACTCTCGGCGTCGAGACCATAGCTGGCTAGCACTTGCTTTTGGCCTTCAGCAGTAGCGCCGCCGTGACTGCCCATAGCTGGCAGCAGGAAGGGCTTGCCGCCGGCCTCTTTGACGTAGTCGATGACGGTGCGGGTGATGAGCGGGATATTGGCGATGCCACGGCTACCGCCCGTAACGGCGATTCGCGCGCCGGGGGCGATGGCGTCGGCCAGACCGGCGTCTGCTAGCTGAAGACGCACCTCAACGGCCACATCGGCGAGCGAGTCGCTGGCAAAGTGCTGCTTGACGGGGGCCATTTGCGGTAGTTGCACGGTAGGTACCTCTATACTTCGCCGACTAGGGCGGTGCGCAGGCGCTGGGCGCGTTCGCCGATCGGCAGGGCCGGTTTAGGGACCGGCTCGGTAGCCGGGGCGATTTTCCAGATAAAGACGACCGGGCCTTCTTCCGCAAAGTGCTGGTCGAGCTTGGCGTCGAAGTCGTCGTCGGTGTCGATGGTATAGACGCGCTGGAGGCCGGCCCCACGACAGATTTGCTCATAATCGATAAAGGCGGCACCGGGCACGGGCTGGCTGCCAGTGACTTCGTACGTGCCGTTTTCAGTGATGACGAGGGTTAGATTGGGGGCTGGGCGCTGGGCCAAGGTGACGAGGACGCCCAGCGACATCAGGGTGCTGCCGTCGCCGTTGATGCACAAGACCCGGCGCTCGGGCTGGGCAATGGCCAAGCCCAGTGCAAAGTCGGCGGCGTGGCCCATGGCGCTTTCGACGTGGGCAAAGTCTAGGGGGCCGTCGGAGTGCGCGGCCCAAGGCATGGCCACGCTCATGGTGGTGACCACGACTTCGTCCGTGCGCTTGGCGGCCAGTTTTGCGAGGCAGGTGTATTTGTCGAGCATCTTATGCAGTCTCCGCGACCAGCAGCACAGCGGTTGGCAGCGAGGTCTCTTGAGCCTTGGCGAACGCAGCGTCGATCTGGCCGCAGTCGTCGTCTGTGTGCATGGTGGTGTAGGGAATGTTCCAAGCCTTGAGCGTCGGCTCGAAGAAGGTGGCGGCCGTATCGATGCGGGGGGCACCTGGGGCCATGGTCGCGTAGCCGCGATAGCCGACGAGCATGACGAGGGGAATGCCCATGTTGTAGGCCGTGCCGCGCAAGGCGTCGCCGGCCTCCAAAAAGCCCGTGTTTTGGATCAACACCAGCGGATGGGCACCGCCCAAGTATAGGCCGGAGGCCAAGCCGTACGCTTCGCCCTCGCGGCTGGTGAGGATTACTTCGATGGTGTCGTGGTCCCACAGGCGCTCGTACAGGACGCACGAGCCGTTGTCTGGGACTCCTAATACATGCGTAATGCCGTGCCGTTCGAGGGCAGCGATAATTTTGGCGGCGCTGATCACGGGACTACTCGGCGAAGATCGCACGGGTGGCGAGGCCGCTCTGATGGCCTTGCTGCTGGATGCCGCCGATAAACTGGGCGGTGCGGCCCGCCGGAGCAGTGCCTTCATAGTACGCGCTGAAGGACTCGTTGAAGGCGACCAAGCCAGCGCGATTCTGCGCGGAGTCGGCACCGGCGACAATGTACGCGTTGTTGAAGATGCCGTCCTCTTTGAGACCCGCGCCGCCGGCTTCCTTGATCCGGGCGTCGAGCGTGCCGAGCTGCTGACCGGCGTCGCTGCCGCCGACGGCTGAGACGTGGACTTCGCGCACGCCGTGGTGGCGCAGGCCCGCCCAAGTCGAGAAGCCGTCCTCGATCTGCCCCGAGCGCACGATTTCGACTTCGCCGGAGACCACGCGCGGCTGCGGCTCGACGATGCCGTCGAGGTTGGGGATCCGCGACACTGGGTAAATCAGGCCAGCGGGGCGGTCGTCGCCGTAGTAGTCTGCAAAGACTTGGCGGGTGGTCTCGATGCGCTCCCAAGTTTTGTCTGGGTCGTCGTCCACGGCGACGAGAATCTCCATGAATACGGTCTGTTTTTTAAAGTCAACGCCTTGTTCGGCAAAGGGCTTGGCGTATTGCTCTTCGAGGACGAAGCGCATTTCTTCGGCTAAGTCGGAGCCGAGCGTGGTGATCATTTCGCCGTCCCGCTGGTGCATGACGGAAGCGCCCGAGGGCTGGTGATCGACCCAAGTGCCGTAGTCGATTGTGCCACCGCTGATGGAGACGGTTTCGCCAGCGCAGGCCTTGATCTGGATCTCAAAGAGGGCCGCTGGGTCTGGGAAACCTTCCGGGTGGGTGAAGCGGGCCATGCGGTTGGAGCGCATGGGGCCGCCGGTGACGGCTGCAATCATGGCTCCGTAGCAGGCGTTGAAGTCGTTTTTGCGCTGGTCGCACTCGTCGCGGTCAGCAGAAGGGGTGGTCCACAGGACGTCGGTCTTGTACACGTCCGACCAGTGGACGCCGCAGATTTCGAGGCCCTTGTTGAGGTTTTCGATGGTGCCGAACCACTCCGAGCCAACGTCGTTGGCGTATTGGGTGCCGACGTTGCCCGAAGGCTCGACTAGGCGCACGACGTGGCCATTGTCGTCGGTGATGATTACTTCGGTGGGGTTGGAAAAGATCGCGATGGGGTTGTGGCGGACGATATTGACTTGGGCCATGAGCTCCTCAATTGATTTTGTGAAAGGTTGCCGCGAATTATATTGCAAAAAGTACGCGCTCTGCCGACGATAGACAATAGGGAGGAGCGAATGTCCACCTGCGCCGTGCTCTTTGCCAAGAAACCAGCCCCCGGAGCGGTCAAAACCCGGCTCCAGAGCCATTTGAGTGCCCATGACGCCGCGCGTCTGTACGAGGCCCTGCTGCTGGACTGCGCTACTGTGCTGCACGCGACAACGGCCGCCACCAAGGTCGTGGCCTTTGCCCCGGCTGATGCCGAAGAAGCCCTGCGCACCTTGCTGACTCCGATTGGCACCTTCGAGTACGTGCCGCAGCCCGAAGGCGATTTAGGACAGCGGATGGAGGGCCTGATGCAGTGGGCTTTTGCGCGGGGGGCCGAGCGGGTGGTCCTCGTAGGCTCGGACAGCCCTTCTCTGCCGGCCGCGTACATTGACGAGGGGCTGGCGCTCTTGCGCGAGAAGGAAGTGGTCTTGGGCCCGAGCACGGACGGCGGCTATTACTTGGTGGGCCGACAAAAAGGGGAAAGCCGGATATTCCAAGACGTGGCTTGGAGTACCGAGATGGTACTGGAGCAAACGCTAGCGCGCTTGGGGACGCAGACGCTCGGCCTGCTGCCGCCTTGGTACGATGTGGATACGCCGGTTGAGGCTGGATTTTTAAAGGTACATCTCGAAGCCTTGGCGCGGGCGGGCAGTACCCAAGGGCAGCACAGCTTGGCCGTACTGCGCGATCTCGTGCTGCCGCAGCCTTAGCGTTAGCGGTCGGCTTTTTTGCGGAATACTGCTTCCCAGTAATCGAGTTCGCTGGGGCTGAGTGGGGGGTGAGATTCGGTGCCGTCGCGGGTGGGCGCAGGTGTGTTCGGAACCTCGTCGGCTTTTTTGCGGAACACGGCCTCCCAGCGATCTAGGTCGTCTGGGTCGAGAGACGGATCGGCTTCGGTGCCGTCGCGGTCGGTCGCAGGCGTGGGTTCGCTCTGCTCTTGCTCAGGCCCGGTGAGTTCGTCGAGAAAATCCTCCGAACAGGTCGAGCGGATCTTGTGGCGTGCGGCACTGCGCTGGACGGCGCGGTCCGAGCTGATGACCCGCAGCCACTTGGCCCCGTGCTTTTGCGCGACCGCCTGCGCGATTAGGTCGTCGGCCTGCTGAGGGTAGCGCGAGAATTCTATGGCGACGTGTGGGCCGCTGGTGCTGGTCGTGTTCGGCGATTCGCCGGTGCCGTCGTAGTACAGGGTAATGTGCTTGTCGGCGCGGCGGCCGTAGGCGGCGAGTGCCTGCTGCAAGCGGTTGCGCGCTCGTTTTAGCGAGTCGCCGCGGCCTTGGAAAAGCTGGCTCGCTTTGATGAGGTTGTAGCCGTCTATGAGCAGGTGCTCTTTCTTGGTAGCCACGGCTGCCGTCCTCACGCAAGGTGGATGCCTTGGGCATTGAGTTGATAGGAGACCACGCTGCTGTTGGCAAAGGCCGCGTGTTGGCGCAGCTTGTCGAGCCTTGCGCGCAATGCGGCTGCTTGCCCCTCGGCAGCGATGAGGAGGGCAAAGCCGCCGCCGCCGGCCCCGGTGAGAAGCCCGCCCTCGGTCAGGTCGGCAATCTGCGGATTTTCGAAAAGGTGTTGTAAGGCGTCGTTGGTGGCTTGGGGGTCGAGGATGCAGCGCAACTGCCAGTAGCGATTGGCCAGCCGCCCGAGGTCGGCGTATGCGCCCGCGCGCAGTGCGGCCACCATGTCGTCGTGAATGGCCAGTGACTCGCGGATGGCTCCATAGCGCAGGTGATCGCGCGACAGATAGGCGTCGAGGACGACGTTGAGGCCGCGGGTGGCCGAGCGCGATATCCCCGTGTCGAAGAGCACGACTCGCTCGGTAAACAAGCGCTCATCTACCTCGGTGAGGAATGTGCGCTCGGGCGCGGGCAGGCCGTCGGTCGGCGGCGCATAGAAGTTCTTGATGGCTGAAGGGCCGCCGCTGGCGCCGCGCGCATCCTGCCAACCGCTGTTGAGGCCGAGGCTCTGTTCGAGCATGAGGCTTTGGTCGTAGAGGCCGGGGTATTCGCACGCGGGCGCGGCATAGGGGTGGCCGGAGAGGTGGTAGAGCATCTTGAGAATGGCGGCAGACAAGACGCCGCTGGTTCCTAGGCCGGACCCTTGTAGAACTTTACTGCTGGTGGTGATTTCCAAGCCACCGCCACCGGTAAAGGCGGCGATGTCTTGGATGACGTCTGTGGAATTCGGCCGGACGATGCCCGCGTGTACTAACCCTTGTTTGACCAACCGCAGGGCTTCGTCGCCGCTGCGGCGGTAGGCAAAGAACAGTTCGCTGACGGTCGCGGCCGAGCTGTGTTTGTTCACCTCAAAGTCGGCCTTAAAGCCCCGGGAGCGAGAGCGGAGGATGAGTTGGGGCTCGGGGAGCCTTCGTGCGGTGACTTCCAACGGCGGTTGGGCGCTCTCTTCCCGGCCCTGTTGTAGGTTGACGGCGATGTTGAGCGTCTTGCCGCCCTGTTCCTTGCTGCGCAGGTGATTGTCCGAGGCATTGGCGCTGGAAATCCCTAGGCGCAGGGGCGATTGGATGCAAAAGGCTTGCTCGTAAGCCGCTTCGGTCATGCGCGGCGCAGAGGCGCGGCCAGTGTCGAGGGCGGCCAAGCTGCGCTGGAGGTCGATGCTCTGTAGCTGGTTGATCCGCGCCTCGTAGGCTGCGGCCAGTTTGTCGATGTGCTTGGCCTCTTTGAGCTGGGCGATGTCTTGTCCGTCGATGCAACAGGGCGGCAGCGCTCGCCGCCAAGTCCGAGACTCAGCGGCGAGTGTCCGGTAGATGTCGGCCATGATGCGGGCGACGCGCATGCCGCGCAGATAGCGATCCGAGCCATTGCATTCTTCTAGGTAAGCATTGAGGCGTTTGAGCACCTGCCAGAGCGCCTTGGGGGATTCGGGGAGCAAAAGGCGCAGCAATTGGCGGTGGTCGAGATCGACCAAGCCATCGACTAGATCGACGGTTAATTGCGGCAGTTCTTGGGCGACCTCATCGCCGAAGAGCGCATCCCATTCGTCGGGCTTGGTCGCCGCGAGGAGCGCGTCGATGGCCGCGGGGGTTTCTAGGCGGGACAAAAGCGCCCGATTGAAGAACAGAGCGCGGAGAAAGCGGCGCTTTTCCTCGGGTTTGCCGCCGGATCGCGCTGCGTCGAGGATGTGAGCGACGAGCGATTGGACTTCGCGCAGATCAGCGGCTTGTTCGAGGCGTTCAAAGAATGCTTTCATGCGCGTCAGTAGAAGGCGAGGGTTCGCTGCAATTGGCGAAAATTATACGCAAAAAACGTGCGCCACGCATCAGGGAGGGGCGGCATCGCCCATGAGTTCGCCAGCCTCGATTGCGAACTCGAGGTAGTTTTGTCGCGGAGGCAGCGGGCAGATATAAATGGGATTGTACGCGCAGTATGGGTTATAAGCGTTATTGAAGTCAATGACATACATGCCATCGTCTTCCCTCGTCAGGCGCGCGTAGCGCCCGCCTCCATACGTGGTGTGGCCGTTGGTCTGATCCTTGAAGAAGATTTCCGTTTCGCCGGTTTGTGGGCTGCGATATACCTCCAGCCAAAAGTCTTGTGCGCCAAAAGCCGCAACAAAGCGCCCAAATCGCTCGAGTTCGGTAATGGTGCCGTCGGTATTGGGGATTTCGACGATGCGCTGGCGGCCATAGATGTGCAGCTCGCCCCGCAGGCGATAGCGGAGGTCGATGGGATAGTAGGCAAGCTGCTCGAAGCGGATGCGCTGTGCTGGCAACAGCGGCGAATCCTCGCTTTTGAGCAGGCTATCCTTGGCGGCGCGGAGCGCTTCGATCTGGGCGTGGATGGATTCGTCGGCTGAGGCCGACCCCAAGGATAGGCATAGATAGCAGACGATGGCGCAGATCAGACTTTTGCACAGGCTTACAGGCATGGCAAATCTTTCATCCTCTACCGGCATCCTCTTCACTAGCGTCGCAACTGGCCGAACAAGTCGCCGAAGCTCAGCGGTGAGTTGACCGTGATGGAGAAAACCAACGTGGCGGTGGCTCCTGTGCTGTCCTCCGCTGTGTAGGAGACCTCAACAGCCCCATCGGTGGAGGCTTCGGGTGAGCCCGAAATCGTCCGCGTGCCCGCGTCAAACGTCAGGCCCATGGGAAGCCCTGACACGCGGTAGGTTATCGCGCCTTCGCCGACTATGGCTTCCGGCAGTACCAGCGCACTAATCGCCGTACCAGCGGTGTACGCTTGGTCTTTGACCTCCGCGGCGAAACCGAAGGCTAGCTCGCCATCGAGCAAGTGCGTCCACTCAGATACATCCCATAGCGTGACCGTACCATCAAAAAATAACGCGGCAGTGAGGGCTTTTCCATCGGGTGAAAGCTTGACCGTGTCATCAAATAACGCGGCAGCGAGGGTTTTTCCATCGGGTGAAAACGATACCGAACGAACCTTAGACGCATGGCCGAAGGCGGCGATGTTTTCTTTTGTCAAAGCATCCCACAGTTTGATCGTTTTATCGTGAGAGCCGGAAACCAGCGTGGTCCCGTTGGGCGAAAACGATACCGAAGAAACCGCCTTCTGATGGCCGAGTAAGGTGGCGATAGCTTGTCCTGTTGCCACGTTCCACAGCTTGATCGTACCATCAATCGCCCCGGAAGCCAGCATCGCTCCGTCGGGCGAAAACGACACCTCAAGAATCTGAAACGTATGGACGAGATCGGCGATGTTTTCTCTTGTCAAAGCATCCCACAGTTTGATCGTTTTATCGTGAGAGCTGGAAGCCAGCATCGCTCCGTCGGGCGAAAACGACACCGAAGAAACCGCCTTCTGATGGCCGAGTAAGGTGGCGATAGCTTGTCCTGTTGCCACATTCCACAGCTTGATCGTACCATCACTCGCCCCGGAAGCCAGCGTTGCCCCGTCGGGCGAAAACGACACATGTCTGATCCGATCCGTATGCCCTTCAAGGGTGGCGATATTCGTTGCCGTCTCCGCATTCCACAGTTTGACCTTACCATCACCTGCCCCGGAAGCCAGTGTTGCTCCGTCGGGCGAAAACGATACCGAAGAAACCCCATACCCATGGCCAGGGAGGGTGGCGATTTGGTACGGCGAAATTTCCACAAGGTCATAGGACGCATAGCGAACATTGCCATCTGTATCAACGACTTTTACATGAACCGGACGCACGGGAGGGGGGACTTGGTGAGATGGAGTATCGTCGTCAAAGTCGAACTCGACGACGGCATCTTTTTTGCCCTCCAACCCACGATACGCCTTTACTTCATCAAATCTAGTAGTAAGCAGGATAACTTGCTGAAGCCCATCCGGATCGCCGAGCTGAAGTTTAACGGAAAAGCTGGTTGCACCTGCCGGATATTCAGGGGCCGAAATAAGTTCGACAGTTGGCGGCTGTCCCCATTCAATTGAGACTTCGGGATTGAAGTAGGGATGCACGGCTAAGAATTCGGTAGCACACGCCGATAACTCCGATCCGTCGGTATGCCCCATGAGGTACGCATTATCGCGGAAATCGTGCTCCAAGCCGAAGGCGTGTCCAAGTTCATGGGCCGCTGTTTCCCAGTCAGAATGGTCATTTATTGACGCCCCACCCCCATTTTTCCCCCAATTAACTCCTATTGGTGTAGAACTACGACTATTGTCAATGAAGGTAAGGCAAATGTTAGCTTTGAGATCAAACGCCTCCATAATCTCGATATACACAGCCCCAAATGCCTCGTCTGAATAGTAGCTATCGGGGTGTTCCCCATCTACGCGATGTACTAGCGGTTCGCCCTCGGCATCGGTTTCAACGCGGAAGGTCATGTCGCCGTATCCATGCGCCTGCATCTGCTCGGCATAAAATGTCTGAACTTGGCGAATTTCGTCTTTCATTTTCTGAGCCACTTCAGCGCGATACGGACGGTCGTTGGGCAAAAAGTAAATCAGCCGCACGGTCCGGGGCTCGCTGACGTTCAGGTATGCCAGCCGTTTGCCGGCTGCATAGGTATCGCGCTCCCACCGCTCGAAGTCGAGCGGCAGGCGGTCGGAGGGCGCGGGCGACGCATGGCTTACGGCCATCGGTGGGACCAAAAAACCGATAAACGCCCAAAAGACGGAACGAAGAACAGGGATTTTCATGGGGTGTGCTCCTTTAACGTGATGTGTGACTTTTTTAAGCAATGGTGCCCCTTCGCCTATCTTATTTGTACGACCAAACAGATAGGGCTTATCTCGGAGCGTGGATCAATAGACAACCACTCGATTTTGACCAACTCGTACAGATGTAATTAAAGTTACCCATCGCGTTGTTAAAGTCAATTTGCTGCCGCATCAAATTTGTCCCCTTTCCAACTGCGATAGATGAAGCGCCAAACAGGCGGAAAAATCCATGCGTTTACCGGATCGCATCGCCGTTGTTACCGGAGGGAGTTCGGGCATTGGGCGGGGTGTTTGTCTCGAATTGGCCCGCGAAGGAGCCAAGGTCGTGGTGGCCGATAGGCCGGAATTTGATGATCTGCAGATGGACGCAGAATAGAACAAGATGCTATAGGTATGGACGAGGGTTGGTCTATTGTCGAAGTGAACCGCGTCGGGGGAAGGTCGCGGTTGACGTCCTGCTTGGCCGTTGCGCCGTTGAAGATCCTCAGCCCCCAGGTCAAGGCCGATTACAGCACGGCCGTGCTTTCGAGCTATGGCGGCGGTTTGGTCGCTGGCGATTGCCCCCGGCTGCGCGTGCGCTGCGGTCGGGAAGCCAAGCTCTTTTTGGGCACGCAGGCCTTTACCAAAGTGTACAAGGCTACCGATGGTCAGGTCGCACGGCAGGAACTGGCCGGGCGCATCGAAGCAGGCGCTTGCGTCGTATCGCTGCCCGACCCGGTGGTGCCCTATGCCGACAGCGTCTTTGTGCAGGAGCAGGTCTGGCAGCTAGACGCGGGAGCCTCGCTAGTCTTGCTCGATGGAGGCACTGCCGGCCGCGGCGAACGAGGCGAGCAGTTTCACTACAGCTCTTATACATCTAATATTTCCATCTACTTGGAAAACGAACTGGTGTTGGTCGAACGCTTGCGTTTGCAGCCCAAGCAGCAGACCCCCGACCGCGTTGGGGCTTTTGGTCAATACATGGCATTCGCCAATGCCTTTATCGTCGGCGACCCCGTGCGCTCCGCCGTCGAGGAAGTACTGCGTCGTGATTTGGTGCCGATGCTCACTGGTCAGCGGACGCGCGGGACTAGCAAGGCAGCTCTGGTTTCGCTCGCCGAACCTCGTCCCGGAGTGCTCGCGCTCCGCGCATTGGGGCGCACCAATGGCGATCTAGCGGAAGTCTTGCACGCGCTCGCCACGGCCGTATCGCTGCCCCAAGTCCTAGGCGAAAATCCACTGCGCCGAAAGTATTGATCTCTTCAGTACCAAATCCACAAAACATTACATAATTGTCCTTTTTCGCTGTTCGCCCTAGCCGCAGAGTGCTGCGAAGAGTGAATTGGTTCCACCACAAGGTGCCTAAAAACGACATATATGTCTGTGTTGAAATCTATGAAAATACATTTTTGTCGTAATATGATTCGGAAAACTAAACGACCAAACCGCCAAAAATGCCATTTACGTAAGAAAAATAAATAAAATTACAAATTGCGTATCTCTTTGCGACATAAAGAGATATTACCAAAAATGTTCCCTTTTGCTCCGGCTGGGGACTGCCGCGGCTGCCGTTGTGGTATCCTTTTTGCGATAGGAGAGCGGAACCGGTCAGAGCGGACTACCGGAACGGTGCGTTCAGGCCATTTAACACTACAATTCAATTTTTGGAGGGATTCAATGAGAAGACTAAGTAAGTTCTGGATTGCATTTGTCGCCTTAGGGCTGAGCGTCGTCGGAACGCATTCGAGCGCGAAGGCGCAAGAGTCGGTCAAAATAGGCGTCCTGCATTCGCTTAGCGGCACGATGGCTATCTCGGAGGTATCGCTACGCGACGCCGTGCTGATGGCGGTCGAGGAAATCAATTCCAACGGCGGCGTACTGGGCCGTAAAATTGAGCCGGTGGTCGTCGATCCGGCGTCCGACTGGGACCTGTTCGCCGAAAAGTCCAAAGAACTGTTGCTAGAGCACGAGGTGGCGTCCGTCTTCGGATGCTGGACCTCGGTGTCGCGCAAGTCGGTGTTGCCGGTTTTTGAAGAAAACAGCGGGCTGCTGTTCTATCCGGTCCAGTACGAGGGCGAGGAGTGTTCGCGCAATATCATTTATACAGGGGCTACTCCCAACCAGCAGTTGATTCCGGCCGCCCAGTATCTGATGAGCGAGGAAGGCGGCGGGTACGAGAAGTTCTATCTGCTCGGCACGGACTACGTATTCCCGCGCACAGCCAACAAAATCCTGCGGGCCTATCTCCTCGACCAAGGAGTGCCCGAGGAGAATATCATGGAGGAGTACACGCCCTTCCACCACCAGGATTACCAGACCATCGTGCAGAAGATCAAGAGTTTCGCCGCCGATGGTACGGCCGCGGTCTTGAGTACGATCAACGGCGATTCCAACGTGCCCTTCTACAAGGAATTCGCCAACCAAGGGCTGACTTCGGCGATGTGCCCGATTATGGCCTTTTCAGTGGCTGAAGACGAACTGCGGGCGATGGATACCGAGTTTCTGGTCGGCCATCTAGCGGCTTGGAACTACTTCCAGTCCGTCGCCACCAAAGAAAACCGGGATTTCGTCAAGAGCTTTAAGAAATACTGCGAGGCCAACGGCTTGCCCGGCGGCCTAAAGCGCGTCACCGACGATCCGATTCTCTGGGCCTATACCGGGGTTTATCTGTGGAAAGGTGCGGTCGAAAAGGCCGGTTCCTTTGACGTGGAAAAGGTGCGGCCGGCGCTCTATGGGCTGGCGTTTGACTCGCCGGGCGGCCAAGTGATGATGGACGAGCGCAATCACCATCTGCACAAGCCGGTCTATATCGGCGAGATCAAAAAGAACGGCCAGTTCAAGATCGTCTATGAGTCGGATGGCCTAGTGGCCCCTGATCCGTGGGACGATATCACCAGCGCCGACAAGGATTGCGACCACGTCAATTACATGGGCACCTATACCCTAGAATAGTAAGGGCGACCGGTCGGTCGCCCCAACCTAGCGCAGAAGGACGCAAACATGAACAAGAAAGTTATAGCATTTGCACTGGCGATTTTTGCCGCCCAAGCGGTATCTGCTGAGGTCGAATTCTCCGGGTTTGTCGATATGAGCGTGTTCAGCGACGATGGGGACGCGAGCATGTCGCTGGACCAGTTTGAGCTAGATGTCTCGACGGACCTCGGGGAGGGGATCTCCATGCGGGCGGATGTCAATGCCTTGGGGCCTACCGCTCCGGTCGAGCTAGAGCAGGCCTTTATCACGTACGATACTGGCGAGGGCTTGGCGCTTACTGTGGGCAAGTTTCTTAGCTGCACCGGCTTTGAAGCGGCCGAACCCACCGGTATGTATCAGTATTCGTACTCGGCTACGCTGGTCTATGGCGGCTATCAGAATGGGGTCGCGGCCTCCTATGGCTCGGATATGTTCGGCCTGTACGGGGCTGTTGTCTCCAGCGTGTGGGATGGCGCGGAGACCGATTTCTCGGGGGATGGGAGCGACGTGGGGTTTGAGGCTCAGGTTGCTTTGATGCCCGTGGAAGGGGTAACGGCCAAAGCCGCGTTGGCCAGGGAAGACGAACAGACCTTGATCAACGTTTGGGGCATGTTGGGGACGGGGCCGCTGACGGTCGCTGCCGAGGTGAACTCAATGAGCGATTGGGGTGCGTATGAGTCGGGATTGGGGTATCTCGGGATGGTCAATTACGGCCTGAGCGATCAGGTCGGCGTAACGGCCCGGTACTCAGCTATCGCGTGGACTCCGATTGGTGGCGGCGAGGACGACGAAACGAGCGAGATCACTATTGCCCCGAGTTACGCCATCTCGGATAACTGGGGTCTGGTGGCTGAAGTGAAAATGCTCACAGTGGGCGACGCCGATGCGGTGACGCAAATTGCGTTGGAGTCGCTGCTAACGTTTTAGGTGGGTGGAGCGGAGACGGCCGCTCAGTAGTTTAGCGATTGGTACGGTAAAAGGTAAAGGTACATGGTAATTAGGCCGTCTCCGCTCCGTTTTACGGGGCGGAGTTCAATTTTGCCAATGAGACAACGGGTTCTAAAGATACTGGCGGTGTGGGTCTTCGCGGCTGGAGCGGCGGGGGCTGACACATGGGACGAGGAGCAGTTTGCGCGGCTGGTCAGCGGTGATGACGAGGAGATCCAACAGGCCGTGACCGACTTGGCTGCCCGCTACGACCAAGCGCATTACGCATTGATGCGGGGGCTGTTCAGCGGAGAAGTCTATCGCTGGAGCGAACGCGAAGTACAGAGTGGCTTGGTGCTTATTGGCGATGAGGAAATGGACGAGTACGGCGATTCGATAGTACCGCTCTTTACGGCCTATCCCGAGCGCGTGCCTATCCTCGGCGAGGATGGTGAGCAGGTCAAGGTCTCGCTCTACGATATAGAGGAGGTCGAGAGCAATCGGAAAATTAGGGCGCTGATCCAGCCCTATTTGCTGCAGATGGAACTCTTCCACTCGGATGCGGATAAACGGCGGATTGCTGCTGAAAATATCGGTAATAAAGGAAATGCAACCGCAATCCCGGCGTTGCGCCGTTCCATTGAAGAAGAGACGGACGGGTCGATACGGCGGTTGAAGCGGGTGTCGTTGGCCAAGCTGCAGTTGGCCGACGCGGAGGCGGAGGTGCGCTTGCAGGCGGTGGTTGCATTGGGGGAACTGCGCAGTCCGTTGGCCATACCTGTGCTAGAGAGACTTTTGAGTACGGACGAGTCCGGGGTTTTCGCCGAACCTGACACGCGGGTACGGGAGCAGGCGGCAGCGGCCCTGACTAGCTTGCGGCGTTTTAGTTCCTCCATGCAGGCGGTGCAGACGATTTTTATCGGTCTGAGTCTGGGATCCATCCTGGTCTTGATGTCGCTGGGGTTGGCGATCATCTACGGCCAGATGGGGGTGATTAACATGGCGCACGGCGAGTTTATGATGATCGGCGCCTACACCACTTTTGTGGTGCAAAACCTGTGCTTGGGCGTGCTGCCGCCGGAGTACGGCGATCTGTTTTTTGCTATCTCCTTTCCGCTTGCTTTCTTGGTCGCTGGCGGCGTTGGATTCCTGTTGGAGGCGTCGATTATATGCCGACTATACAGCCGCCCTCTCGAAAGCCTGCTGGCTACTTGGGGCATCAGTCTGGTACTGATTCAGGCGGCGCGCAGCATCTTTGGCGATTTGACGGCAGTGAAGTTGCCGCAGCTTCTAAGCGGTGGCTGGGAGATGGCTCCCCAGGTGGTGTTGCCCTATAACCGCATGTTTATCATGGCGCTGGCTGCGGCGATCGTCGGGATGCTGTTGGCGCTTTTCTTTCGCACGCGCTTTGGGCTCAAGCTTCGGGCCACGACCCAAAATCGGGAGATGAGCGCCTGCGTTGGGGTGCCCGTGCGGCGCATTGACTCTATGGCTTTTGCCCTGGGCACGGGGATTGCCGGGGTCGCCGGTTGGGCGATGACCTTGGTGGGCAATGTCGTGCCCAACATGGGCCAGACCTACATCGTCGATTCATTTCTCGTGGTTGTCACCGGCGGGGTCGGCAAGCTGCTAGGCACGATCAGCGCCGGGCTGGGGATCGGCATTTTCAACAAGATGCTCGAACCGCTCTTTGAAGCCGTGTACGGCAAGGTAATTCTGTTGGGCTTAATCATCGTCTTCTTGCAATCGCGTCCGACCGGCCTCTTCCCTGCCAAAGGACGGAGCGCGGAACTGTGAGCGCATCTAGGCACCACATCGTCGCTGGTTCGCTGTTCGCCTTTTTTGGGGTGCTAGTCCCGCTGCTCAACTATCTGGGTTTAGTTGCCGATACGACTCTGAACCTGTGGGGGCGCTATTTTTGTTTCGCCATCGTCGCCCTTGGGATGGACCTGATTTGGGGATTTACCGGCATTCTGTCGCTGTGTCAGGCGTTTTTCTTTTGTTTGGGCGGCTATGCCATCGGCATGCACATGCTGCTCAAGACGGGGACGAAGGGCGTGTACGGCAGCACGTTGCCCGACTTTATGGTTTGGAATCGGGTCGAGGAGTTGCCGCTTTTTTGGGAGCCGTTCCACAGCCTGCCGCTGACCTTAATCCTCGGGCTGCTGGTGCCGGGATTGGCGGCGCTGGTCTTTGGTTTCCTCGCCTTTCGCAGCCGCATCAAGGGCGTGTATTTGGCCATTATCACTCAGGCGCTGGCGCTGGCGATGTGGCTACTTTTCTTGCGCAACGAGACCATGTTGGGAGGGACCAACGGGCTGACGGATTTCAAGACGCTGCTGGGCTTTGAATTGGCCGAGCCAGCGACCAAGCGCGGGCTCTACGTGGTGGCGTGTGCGGCGCTGGTGGGGGCGTATTATCTTTGCCGCTATATCGTCGGCTCCAAATTGGGCAAATTGCTAGTGGCCATCCGCGACAGCGAGCACCGCTTGCGCTTTATCGGCTACCACATCACCCGCTACAAGCTCTTCGTCTTTGTCGTCGCTAGCGCCTTGGCGGGCTTGGGGGGGATGCTCTACGTGCCGCAGACCGGCATTATCACGCCGGGGCGCATGGACGTGCAGGCTTCGATTGAAATCGTAGTGTGGACCGCGGTCGGCGGTCGGGGGACGTTGGTGGGCGCGATCGTCGGGGCCGTGCTAGTCAACTTGCTCTACAGCTTTCTCACCGGCGCGTTCCCCGGCACTTGGCTCTACTTTCTCGGTGCGCTCTTTGTCGGGGTGGTGCTGTTCTTTCCCGAGGGCGTCGCTGGCATAGTCGGGCGCTTGCGTCGGAGACTAGTGACCGCGTAACGAGAGTTGGGCGATGGACAATCTATACGTGCAAAAGTTGAGTGTGTCGTTCGACGGCTTCAAGGCGCTGGATATCGACATTTTTGAGGTCGCCCAAAACGAGCTACGGGTGGTCATCGGCCCCAATGGCGCGGGCAAGACGACCCTGCTCGACGTGCTCTGTGGCCGGGCGCGGCCCGACGTTGGGCACGCCTATTTCAAGGATCAAGACCTGACCAAGCTGAGCGAGGACGAGATCGTCGATCTCGGAGTGGGTCGCAAGTTTCAGGCACCGACAGTTTTTACTTCGCTGACCGTCGCTGACAATCTGATGCTGGCTGTGAAGGCTAATCGCGGCGTCTTTGCCTCGCTGTTTTATCGGCTCCAAGCGGCCGAGCGCCGCCGGATTGAGGAGGTGGCCGAGCGCACGGGGCTGGAGGATGCGCTCGACGAGGTCGCCGGTACTCTGTCACACGGTCAGAAGCAGTGGTTGGAGATCGCCATGGTCATCTTGCAGGATCCCACGCTCTTCTTAGTGGATGAGCCAGCGGCAGGTATGACCGACGAGGAGACTTTCCGCACCGGGGAGATTCTCCAGGGACTGGCCGAGGATCACGCCCTGATTGTCATTGAGCACGACATGGAATTCGTGCGGCAAATCGCCCGCAAGGTCACGGTGCTACACGAGGGCAGAATTTTAGTCGAAGGGCCGATGGAAGCGGTGCAGAACGACCCGCGCGTCATTGAGTGCTATCTGGGAACGGCTATGGAACGGGAGGAGCGCAGTGCAGTCGGCTGAGACCACGCTGGCGGTGGAGGAGTTGGATGTCCACTACGGGGGTAGCCGCATCTTGCGGGATATTAGCTTGCAGGTTCCCGGCGGCTCGATTGTGGCGGTGATGGGGCGCAATGGCGTTGGCAAGACGACGCTGCTCAAGGCGATCATGGGGTTGTTGACGCCGAGTAAAGGCAGGGTGTTTTTTGCCGGCGAGGACGTCACTGCGCTGACGGCTGACAAGCGCACTCGACGGGGGTTGGGGTACGTGCCGCAGGGCCGCGAGATTTTTCCGCAGCTAACAGTGCGGGAAAACTTGGAGATCGGCTTGCAGGCGCGCGCTGGCGGTGGCGAGGTGCCCGAGGAACTGTTCGCGCTGTTTCCGGTGTTGGCGGAGATGCAGGAGCGGATGGGCGGCAATTTGAGCGGTGGACAGCAACAGCAGTTGGCCATTGCCCGGGCGCTGGTCGGCGAACCCAAGGTCCTGATGCTGGACGAGCCGACCGAAGGGATCCAACCGTCGATCATTTTGGAGATAGAAAAGGTGTTGCTCCAACTCAAGGAGCGGGGCGAGTTCGCCATCGTCTTGGTCGAGCAGTACTTCGACTTCGCGCGGCAGATCGCCGATCACTTCTTTCTGATGGACCGAGGCAGCATCCTGTTGCAGGGGACGGCCGACGAGTTGTCGGATGAAAGTATTAAGACCCATCTGACGTTTTGAGAAACAGTGGCCGGTGATCAGTGGTTAGTCTCCGTCCCCACTGGTCGCTGACCACTGATCACTGATTCGAGGATTCATGCGGCTCTCACCGAGGGAAATCGACAAACTAGTATTGCACAACGCCGGGTTTGTGGCGCAGAAGCGCTATGCCCGGAGCCTGCGGCTGAACTATCCAGAGGCGACTGCGCTGATCGCGGCGCAGTTGCTCGAATTTATCCGCGATGGCGAGCGGGTAGCCACCTTGATGGACAAGGGCAAGCAGTTGCTCGGGATTGAAGATGTGTTGCCGGGGGTGCCGGAGATGGTGCACGAGGTACAGGTGGAGGGCACGTTTCCCGACGGTACCAAACTGGTGACGGTGCATCAGCCGATCTGCCGGGCGCGTGGCAACGCCGAGTTAGCGCTTTATGGGTCGGGTCTGGTGCGCGTGGGAGAGACGTGGTCGCCGGACAACGCGTCCAGCGCCGCGCCCGGGGAAGCGCTGGTGGTGGATGAGGAACTCGCGCTCAATGATGGCCGCGAGAAGGTGGAGCTCGAAGTGGCGAACATGGGCGACCGCCCCGTGCAGGTGGGGTCGCACTTTCCCTTTTTTGAGGCCAACGCCGAATTGCGCTTTGACCGCGCGCGGGCCTATGGCTTTCGCCTCGATATTCCCTCGGGGACCGCAGTGCGTTTTGAGCCGGGGGAGACCAAGACGGTGACGCTGGTCGCCGTAGCTGGCGAGCGCGTCGTCCAAGGCGGCAGCGGTTTGATTGGCGGGGCCTTGAGTGACGACAACAAGCAGGCGGCGCTGGCACGAGCGCAAGAGCGCGGCTTTTTAGGAGCGGAGGGGTGAACCTAATTTTCGCCGGAATTGACGGGCATGTAGGGGCACCCCTTGTGGTTGCCCTAGCCGCGAAGGGCGTCCACAAGGGACGCCCCTACGGTTGGTGTCGCGTATCAAAGGAAATTAGATAGACTATGATTATTGATCGACGTGCTTATGCGGATATGTACGGTCCCACTACGGGCGACCGGGTGCGGCTGGGCGACACGGACTTGGTCGTCGAGGTCGAAAAGGATCACACCGTGTACGGCGAGGAATGCAAGTTCGGCGGCGGCAAGGTGCTGCGCGACGGTATGGGGCAGCAGAGCGGCGCGAGCCAAAAAGAAGCGCTGGACTTGGTGATTACCAATGCGTTGGTGATTGACTACACGGGCATTTACAAGGCCGATATCGGCGTCAAGGACGGGCGCATCGCCGGGATTGGCAAGGCTGGCAACCCGGACATTATGCCGGGCGTCGCCGAGCAGATGATCGTCGGCGCGACTACTGAAGTGGTGGCCGGGGAGAAGCTGATTTTGACGGCTGGGGCTTTAGACGTACACGTGCATTTTATCTGTCCGCAGCAAGTTGAAGAGGCCATCGCCTCGGGGATTACTACGATGCTCGGGGGCGGCACCGGACCGGCGACTGGGACGAACGCGACCACTTGTACTCCAGGAGCTTTTTACATTCGCACGATGTTACAGGCGGCCGATGCTTGGCCGCTCAATTTTGGCTTTTTGGGCAAGGGCAATTCGTCGTTGCGCGTAGGGTTGGCGGCGCAAGTTGAGGCTGGGGCTTGCGGCCTCAAGCTGCACGAGGACTGGGGCACGACGCCAGCGGCTATTGATGCGTGTTTGGCGGTCGCTGAAGAATTCGACGTACAGGTTTGCATCCATACCGACACGCTCAACGAGTCGGGCTTTGTCGAGGCGTCGCGGGCGGCTTTCAAAGGTCGGACGATTCACACCTATCACACCGAAGGCGCGGGCGGCGGCCACGCGCCCGATATTATGCGGCTTTGCGGCGAGGCCAATGTGCTGCCCTCTTCGACCAACCCGACGCGGCCCTTTACGGTCAACACCATAGACGAACATCTGGATATGCTGATGGTCTGCCACCACCTCGACAAGAATATTCCCGAGGACGTGGCGTTTGCCGAGAGTCGGATCCGCCAGGAGACTATCGCTGCCGAGGATATTTTGCACGATTTGGGCGCGCTGTCGATCATTGCCTCGGACAGCCAAGCGATGGGGCGAGTGGGGGAGGTGGTGTGCCGGACTTGGCAGACGGCTCATAAGATGCGCCAACAGCGGGGCCTGTTGCCCGAGGACGCGGGCGGTGCTGACAACTTTCGCGCGCGGCGCTACGTCGCCAAATACACCATCAATCCAGCTATTGCCCACGGACTCTCGGCTCAGATTGGCTCGGTGGAGACGGGCAAGCTGGCCGATTTGGTGTTGTGGCAGCCGGCTTTTTTCGGCGTCAAGCCCGAAATAGTGATCAAAGGCGGGGTGATTGCTTACGCGCAAATGGGGGACGCCAATGCTTCGATACCTACGCCGCAGCCCGTGTATCCGCGCCCCATGTTCGGGGCCTACGGCAACGCGGTTGGGCCGACGTCGTTGGCTTTTGTATCGCAGGCGTCGCGCGAGCGGGTCGGCGAGTACGGGTTGGCGAAAGAGGTCGTGCCGGTCGAGCATTGCCGCGACATTGGCAAGGCCGATATGCGGCTCAACGACGTGGTGCCCAATATCGAGGTTGATCCAGAGACCTATAAGGTGAACGTTGACGGCGAGGAGATTACCTGCGAACCCGCGGAAAAACTGCCGTTGGCGCAACTGTATCACCTGTTCTAAATGAATCGCCTCTATCCGTTAATGCACCTAGCCGACAGTGCGTTGCCTGCCGGTGGCTACGCCTTTTCTAATGGCTTGGAGGGGGCTTATCAGTTGGGCTTGTTGGATGCTCCTGGGGCGCTGGAAGAGTTCGTGCATTCGGCGTTGATGGCCGCGGCTTACGGCGAGATTCCCTTTATTCATTCTTGTTATGCTGAATCTGACGAAGGTGCTGTGGTGGAAATGTTGCATTTTTATGACGCGATGATCGCGGCTCCGGCGATGCGCAGGGCGAGCTTGATTTTGGGTAAGAACTGGTTGCGGTTGATGGCTGGTTTGTATCCGGAGGTCAAGTTTGCAAACTTGCGTCGGACACATGCGCATTACACGGTGGTTTTTGGGCTGGCGTTGAAGGCTACGGGCTTTGCACAAGCTGACGCCCAACAGCTTTACATGTTTCAAATACTCAGGGACCAGATGAGCGCTGCGGTGCGTCTCGGGATCGTCGGGCCGATGGAGGCTACGCGACGGCAATTGGGTCTGTATGTGCATTGCGAGGAATTGCTGGCGGAAGTGGCCGGGCGACCGTACTCACAGGCGACGCGTTGCGCGCCGCAGCTCGACATCGCCCAGAGCGTACACGACGATCTTTATTCGCGCCTTTTCCAAAGTTGACAGAGAGGGGTATATGGGGCACGACCACGATCACACACACGAACCGTTTGACTCGCCCGGACTCTTTGCCGAGCGCGAAGGTCCGAACTCGCACCGCGATTTTGCCGAGCGCGCCTTTACGGTGGGGATTGGCGGGCCGGTCGGCAGCGGCAAGACGGCGCTGTTGCAGGCTTTGTGCGAGAGGCTGCGCGACGAGTATAGCTTGGGGGTGGTCACCAACGACATCTTCACCCGCGAGGACGCCGAATTTCTGCTGCGGCACGAGGCGTTAGAACAGGAGCGCATCGTCGGCGTCGAGACCGGGGGTTGTCCGCACGCGGCGATCCGCGAGGACATTTCGCTGAATTTGAATGCGCTCGAAGATTTGATGGATCGTTTCGCCGGGGGTATCGACTTACTACTGGTTGAAAGCGGCGGCGACAATTTGGCGGCTCATTTCAGCCGCGAACTTGTCGATTATTCGGTGTACGTCATCGACGTGTCTGGCGGCGACAAAATTCCGCGCAAGGGCGGCCCGGGGACGACGCAGTCGGATTTGTTGGTAATTAACAAAACCGATCTGGCCGAGATGGTGGGGGCGAATCTGGGGGTGATGGATCGCGATGCTAAGAAGATGCGCGGCGAGGGGCCGACGGTCTTTGCTTGCATCAAGGATCGGGAGGGACTGGAGGAGATTATCGGGCACATTCTCACGGCGCGGGAGAGGGCTACCGTTTCTTTTTGATGGCCTCGGTAGAAGCCTTCTTGGCGCTCTTGGCCGGGGCAATGGTATAGCCACCCGGTCCCAAATCGAGACGGCTAAAGATCTCGTATGGCGTTTCGGCGGTTGGTACCTTGGGTGCTAACGCCGCATACGCTTGGAGGCCGCGCTTGATCACCTCTGAGATGGAAAGGCCGGTCTGGTTGCACAAAACGGACAAGGTAGCTTCGGCATCGTCGTCGAGTTGGATTGTCCTAGTACCCATCTGAAACTCCCGTTGTTGTCTGTGAATCCAGTACTTCACTGCCGCTAGGCTGTCGGTGGTCTACTCACGTGCCAAGGGCACGCACAACTGCTTCCGGTTCACGGTCGATAACAGTCAGCAGAACGCGGGCTGCGCGATCTGGAACGCGACGACCTTGTTCCCAATCCTGCACTGCGCGTACGTCGAGACCGAACCGCTCGGCAAATTTCTTGCGACTCAGCTTCATGCCGTCACGAAGTGCGCGAATCCGCTCTGCGGTCGGATCATCCACGATTCGGCAGGGAAGATCGATCTCACCGCGCACGTGGGCGAGCACCTCTCCCAATGCCGTCTCGATTTCTCGACCCAATGGGGTTCGTTCCGTTGTCATTTGGTTTTCTCCTTTTCCTTAATCGCAGCCACTAGCCTTGTCAGCGCCTTCTTATCCGCTGGGCTCAGGTCGTCTCGGTCGGCCTTCGCATAGGCTGTCAGCATATAGACGGCTTCCGATCCAGTGTGATGGAAGTAGATTGTTCGAATCCCACCCCGCTTGCCCCTTCCCGAGCCGGACCAACGCAGTTTGCGAATCCCTCCGGTTCTCGGAACAACCGATGCTCCAGTAGGATCGGCCACTATGGCATTCTCCATCTCCCGTCGGCTGTCATCTGAAAGCAGCCTGCGGACAGCCCTCTCGTAGGTCTGAGTGGCAAATATCTGCATAGCTATCAATATGCGGCATTGCCGCACATGTCTCAAGTGGTTTTTGGGGAGATCTCAAGGTGCGGGAGAGGGGCTGTCGTCGGAGGCGGAGAAGCCGTTTTAACCTTGTTCATCTTAGGGGTATCGTTATCTTGCTTGTATAGCTATGAGATAGTTGCTAATGACAGGTGAGCAGCTATCGCCATCGAAGCGAGGGCATCCTATGGCAGAAGCGAGACACAACTCTATTGAACTCGGAAAAATAGTTTCTCGGGCCCCAGAGGTACACAGCGGCGATTTAGTGTTCTCTGGTACGCGAGTTCCAGTCGACACACTTGTGGACTACCTCAAAGCCGATCATTCAATTGAAGAGTTTTTAATTGATTTCCCTAGCGTCGAACGCTGGCAGATCGAATCGTACCTTGACCTTTCGCCCGATGGACTAGATCGCTTGAGGGCACAGGGTGCGGGTACTTCTTGACGAGGATGTTCCAACCCGACTCAGGCTTCATTTTACTGAGCCTAGAACGATGAAGATGACTTCTTTTCAGATCGCTTGCAGACCAGAATCACGGGCACTAATCAGCGAAAGAAACAGATAAAATTCGTTCCAATATCTAGATTGTGGGTGATGTTTCAATTCCGTCGCGTTCTCGACAAACGCTCGGAATCGAGCGGCCCGGCTCAACTCCTCAAGGGGAATCCAGCCGGGCCTTGGTAATACCACCTAAAATTTATCTAGTTCAATCCAGTAAAACGAGTTTTCTCTTGACCTTACCTACCTAATCCCCGTTCTTGATTTCCGTCTCCACCATAGCAGCACCGATTAGTCGGGTTTTCTACCGAATAAAAGAGCCTGCTGTAAAGGCATGGACCGCAACCAAGCCAAAAGGCGAATAGGTAGGGCTATCCCGCAATTGCTGCGTGGTGGATACAAGGCCCGAATAGTTTATTGTCTATCTTCTCACCTGCTTGACGGAGGTGGCATATGCTGTGCATACTCGTAGCTCTATTTGCCCTTTCCTTGCTTTTCCCTGCCCAACAATGGGCTTCTCATAAGCCAACTCCGAATACAGTAATTCTATATATTGTTGGAGAAATTTATAAAGAGATCGGTGGATATGAAACTTTTCGTAAAACGTTGCTATTCTTGGAGCAGCATGAAAACGATAGCAGTTCTGTGGGAATTGAAGAGCTTGATCTTATGTATGAAACAATAGGTGTTGATAAAGAAAAAGCAGATATTGCTTTTAAGAGAATAGTTCCAGCTATTCAGTTTTACAATAGTGGATTCTCTCCAGAATCAGCAGTTACGATTATAAAAAATGTTCAAAAAGTAAAACCTGAAATAGAAAGTTCTGTTGCTATTTTTACCTTTTGGCTAGAAACAAACGGACAAAAAATTGATTCGACTCAAGTGGCTAAGGCTTTAAAACAAGGCGAACTCCTGAGACACATGGGATTAGACCCACATCTAGCTTTTGAAAAAAACGGGATTAATTTAAATGTTCTTGATCCAAGAAATAAAGAATCTTATAGAAAAGCTAAGACTTTAGATTTTCAGGATTGATAGAAAAGAATTGTTAATCGTAGCGTTGCCTAATTGATGTGAGAATTCGGCAGATAGGGGATACGGATTCGTCGTTCCTTTCGTCGATTGAGTCCTCGTAGGTGGGCACTGACCGCTTTTGCGTTGTTTGGGCCTCGGCGTCCTTGCTATTATCGAGAATCATACAGCAGTGTGGATTTCGGCGTCTCGTGTCAGCCTGTGTAGGGTTGGCATCAGCTATCGTCCCCCACGGCTTGCCCGTATTCGGCGATCCATCGTTCGGCTTCTTCTTTGGTGTAAGACCCGGTAATAGCGCCGCTGTCTTCCGGTAGTTGATTGCTTTCCGGTTGGCCAATATGGGGTGTCAGTTTTTCTCTCAACTTATTTGCTTTCTCATCAGATAAATCTTTTACGAGAGAGTCCATGTCTTCTTGACTCAAGCTGCCTGCGAAGATTATCGTGGATAAATCGGTTTTCTTGCCAATCTGCTCCCTAATAAGATCTTCAAAAGAGATAAAAGAAAATCCAGACAGGCTGCTCACGACCCCTTGCAGTTGTGTCTCAAAAAGAATGGCTCCTTGCAGTTGTGTCTCAAAAAGGAAAGCTCCTTGCAGTTGTGTCTTATCAAGATTAGCTCCTTGCAGTTGTGCTTTAAAAAGAATGGCTCCTTGCAGTTGTGTCTCAAAAAGGAAAGCTCCTTGTAGTCGTGCCTCATCAAGACGAGTTCCTTGCAGCCGTGCCTCAGAAAGCGTGGCTTTTACTAAACGTGCTCTAGAGAGACTAGCTCCGTTCAGCCAACTTCCCTGCAAGTTGATATGGCAATCTTTGAAAACCTCGTGCTTCTGCACGAACAGCAAGGTCAACAGGCTTTGAATTTCCTCCGAAGGTTTCGACTTGTACTTTTCCCTATATTTGTTTTTGCTCGTCGTCCGGCGGATATGAGCGCAGAGAATGTCGAGTACTGTCTGGCTCAACTTTTCTTTCGGGTCTTCCTCCAGAGTGTCTTTTGCTAGATGGAAGAGTTCGTAGGCACCACCTAGGCGCACAGAGTCCGATTCATGTCCTAGGTGTTCAATAGCGTTTTTCAGGCGATCCTGCCGCTGTCCCTGCTCGGTGTGGAGGTTGGCTTTTGCCTGCTCCTTAGTGGCCTTGGCCTGCGATTCTGCAGTACCTTCCATCGCCTTGGCGCGCCTGTAGGACATCAGGGCTTGCAAGGCGACTAACACGCCGCCCATGCCAATGCCCAGAAATTTCAGAGCTTCGTATTTTGGTTCCTCTGTCCCAGCTATACCTAAAAGGTTGAAAATCCATTTGGGACAGTCGTCGAACATGACGGCCAGAAAAATTATTGGCAAGACGACGAGCAGGACGATGAGAGCGGTCTGAAAGATCGAAAAAAGATTTTCTTTGATTTTAGAAAAGAATTTCATCGTGGATTCTCAGGAAGTCATTCTCAGCTTTTCCGTTTAGCCGGAAATCGTCAGCGAGTGTTCCAATCGTTCTAACCACTCCTCAAAATGTAGACACTCGCGGCGTATTGCATGGATACCGATTTCCAATGCAGCTAAGTTTCCCATAAACGGCTTCTGGTAGTCAGGCACTAGGTGTCCAATGCGCTTGGAGGGTGCGGTATCAGGTGAATCGTCGATCTCTTCCGGGCTGGCGAATTGGTCGCGAATGGCCTGCAAGCGCGGGACGAGATCCTCGCGGCCAATTCCGCGACCGAATTCCTTACAATCGCTGAAAAGCATGGCCTCGAACTCGTGCATCATCACGTATGGAATAAAGCGTTCCGCGTTGAAGGCACCGCCCATCCCTTGGCTGATGTCTGCCGAAAGCGCATCCTCAACAGTCCTTGCTTTCTGCGCGAACGCAACCCCGCTTGCGGTCTCTCTTCCCGGCCAAGTTCTGTTGCCAGATTGTGGTAGCCCGTAGTAATCCACCATGGTAGTGACAAAGCGTCCAGTATCTTCCTTGAGATGACCCCAATATATCCTTCCTCACCTCCGCCCATCCCTTGATCCCGCCCCGGCGACTGCGCTGACGAGCGTTCCCCATCAAGCGAGCACTCACCTCGGAGTAGCCACGATCACACAAATAGGGCCTGAGCACTTCTTTTACGAAGTCCTCTTCGGTTTCACCCTCGACATGTACGAGTAATCGGCTCACCTCAATTCTTCTGGGGCCGGGCGACCACCGATCTCGTTCTTCTCCCACAACTGGCCGAGGCTGTAGTCTTGCAACCACGTTTCTAAGCTAGCAGTATCCAATCGCGTGAGTTGTGTTTGTCCGTTTACGCGGTCGGCCACGAGCACGTCTTCTGGCTCGAAGTGATCAAGCAGAAACGACGACTGGGTCGCCAGAATGATCTGCGTTTGGGTCGCCGCCTGCTTGAGAAGGGAAGCCAACATTGTGATCGCATAGGGATGCAAGCCAAGCTCTGGTTCGTCTAAGAGAATGACCGAGGGCCGAAGCGATTCCGGCTGGAGGAGCAAGGTCACTAGTGCAATAAACCGCAGCGAGCCATCAGAGAGCGAAGCGGCATCAAAGTGGGCGTCGGTTCCTTTGTGCAGCCATTCGAGGCGAATTTTGTCCTCGTTGAGCCGTTGAGGCGCAAGGGCAAAATCGTCAAAAAACGGCGCAACTCTCTGCACGGTACGACGGATCAGGCTGTACGAAGACTCATGCTTCTCGCGCAAGTAGTACAGAAACGGGGCCAAGTTGGCACCGTCAGGACGAAAAAAGCGGTTGTCGTTCAAGTCGGCAGTCTTCTTCATTGACGAGCCAGAACTCGTGTCGTGGAAATGGTAGAGACGCCAACTGTCGAGAGGATTTTTTATGTCATTCTCAAGTTGTGGTGCTTCCGGCAATGAAGGAAGTTCGACTTCATCGCTAGATGTACTATCAAAAGATTGTCCAGATTGATATCTAGGATGCTCCGACTGGGTACCTTCTAATTCCATACGGAGCGCGTCCACATAGAGCGCATCCGCATCCGTTGCCTTCAGCCTGATCTCATACTTGTAGCTCTTCTCTTCAAAAGAGAGCCGAACGATTAACTCCTCTGTTACCTTAGAGCCGTAGTGTAGAACCTTATCAGCCCCGCCGGCTCGGATAACGTATTGTTGAAGATGCTGTGAGTTAATGGCATTGAGGAAGGAGAACACGCCGATGAAGTTCGACTTGCCTGAGCCATTCGGACCTATCAGTACATTGACTGGACCAAGCGTCAAATTCTCAATATGGCTAATGCTCTTAAAGCCTTTGATCGAGATACTGTGGAGTATGGGCATAATGGATTCTTATTGTGGTCTGTTTGCTTGGAAGTCTACTCAGACGGCTTCTTGAGGATGCGTTTGGGCGGGAGAGACACGACGGGGTGCCCACAGGTTTTCTCTTGCTTACGAAAATCTTCGCAGATCGCGTGTAAATCAAACTGGAACTTGGCCGCGTGGGCATCTCTTATCTCTCGAATCTCTTCGACAATAGGATCTTTCATTCGTTTTACGGTGCTTCGATGCGGACGACTCGCCCGCGTTTTGGGAAGTCCAAGTGGTTTAGCAGTTCAGGAACCAGCCCTCTTAAATCGTCGATACCATTAGTTCTTGCAGCAAGAACTATGATCGCAACATCCTCTTCGCTTATGTTCTGCTGGTATTGGATACTCTGGTCAACGGTAATGAGAACATCGAACTCATTCCTCGCCATATCTAAGAGTTCGCCGTTGGTCTTGCCGTCCCATCCCATATATTTGACCGTCCGCACTTCGCGTCCAGGCAAATAGTGTCTCAATGCCCATGGAACCGACTCATCGAGAAGCACTCTCATAAGCGTAACTCTCCAGAGCTTCTTTTGCCATTTCAAGTGCCCTCACCGCCTGCTCGCGGCTTACCGAAGGAAAGTCCTCTAGGAAAACGTCTAGGCTGTACCCAGATGCTAGGTAATCAAAGAGATTCTTTACAACTACGCGGGTTCCCTTGAAAACAGGCATACCGCTCATAGTGTCCTTGCGGCTGTGAATAACACTGTCTTTGGTTGCGATGGACAGGCTTTCGCTTGCTTGTGTCATGGTACGAGCTCCTGGGCGTAGAGTTCGGATATTTTTAACATCGTGTCGTTTTTGACATCCAGAATGCGCGTATGACTCTCTGGCTCCCGCCCCAACCAGATCGCCTTGTCACTGAGAAAATCAATCGCTTCTGGATGATGCGAAATCAATATAGTCTGTGGCAGAGTGTCGCCACAGCCATCTTCCAACTCGGCGAGCCAAGGTTGCAATTCCGGGAGGGTTATATAGTTGTCCGGCTCATCCAAAAACAAAGTGCGCTCAGCATCATCGGCAAAGAGCAGCAAATGAATCACGATTAATGCCCGCTGACCATCTGAAAGTTGGTCAAACCGATAGATATTGCCTGTTTCTCCATCATTCGCGGAAAACTCAGCCTGCAGTTCCCTGTAATCACTGCCTTTTTGCACAAGTCTCAAGTCCACGAAACCGGGCAGAACATCGCGCAGGTGATCCATTGCCTCAAAAATTCGACGCGGATGCTCCTGTAAGCGTCCCTGATACCACGACGCAAAATTCTCACCGCTATCGCTGAGCCTATCGGTGTCGGAATCCGAACCACTCCTCATGCGTTTCGTCTCCAAAAAAAGCGTCACAAAACGGCGGACTTGATCTCGGAATGCACACAAGCGGGTATTGTCGTGCCGTTCGGCCACTGGTGCAAGACCCGATTGCGTCCAATCGAAAGAGTATTTTGGCCCCTCGCTGTGATCATCGCGGTAGAGTTGTACGTCGCCGTTTGCAAAAGTAAAAAGCGGCTTGTCATCGGATAGGAGCTCTTCGCGTATTACTCGTGCGGATCGTCTTTCCAAGTTGTGTTCAATTACAAGCCGGTAAAGACATACTTCACCGGGTAGGGCGACTTCCAATTCAAAGTGTTGCTCAAGCTTTGTACTCCAGTGCGTGATGTCAGCCGCGGGAAACAATTCATCGACCCGTGCATCACCGCGAATAAAGTCGCGCAGTTTCCCCACAACCTCAAATACGGCTGACTTACCGCATCCATTTACTCCAAGTAGCAGCGTCAGCTCTCCGAAACACAGATCGAAGTTGGTGAGGCACTTATAGTTGTCAACGTGAATTCGCTTTAGCATGGTAATCCCCTAGAGAAGTCTCAAATAGATGGTCGATCTCCCTTTTAAAGATAGACATATTCCCTCAATGGTGAAAAAGCCGCACCCCCGAATTAATCATCAACATTCCGTATTCGTCTGCCGCCTCAATTACCAGATCATCCCGCGTTGACCCGCCAGCTTGGACTAAGTACTCCACGCCTGAACGCTGCGCCCGGTCGATGTTGTCGCGGAAAGGGAAGAAGGCGTCTGAACTCAGCGCCACGCCCTTGAGATGGTCCAGCCATGCCCGCTTCTCCTCGGCGCTGAGCCGTTCTGGAACCTCGCGGAAGTTAGCTTCCCAAGCCCGGAGTTCGGCCGGGGTGACGTCGTCTTGCAGATAGATGTCGATGGCGTTGATTTTTTCCGGGCGCTTGAGGCCCTTGGCGAATTTCATGCCCAAGACTTTGGGGTGCAGGCGCAGATACCAGTTGTCGGCCTTGGCGCAGGCCAAGCGCACGCAGTGGACGCGCGACTGCTGGCCGGCACCAGTGCCGATGACTTGACCGTCGCAGGCTAAGCACACGGAGTTGGATTGGGTGTACTTTAGGGCGATGGTCGCCACTGTTAGGTCACGGCGGGCACTAGCCGTCAAGTCCTTGCGGGCCGTGACGATGTTGTGGAAAAAGGCGTCGTCGGGGATAAAGTCATTGCGTTGCTGCGCGAGTTGGACGCCGAATATCTGGCGTTGCTCGGTCGCGGCAGGCGCGTAATCGGGGTCGACTTGCAGAATGCGGTACTGGCCGCCCTTTTTCTTTTTTAAGATCTCTAAAGCCTCTGGCTCGTAGCCGGGGGCGATGATTCCGTCGGAGACCTCGACGCGGATGAGATCGGCTGTGGGGAGATCGACCACGTCGCTTAGGGCGATCCAGTCGCCGAAGGAAGCGAGGCGGTCGGCACCGCGCGCGCGAGCATAAGCCGTGGCCAGTGGGCTGAGGTCGCGGTCGGCGACGAAGTAGGACGCGCTCAGGGTCTCGTCGAGGGGTGCGGCGATGGCGGCACCGGCCGGAGAGACGTGTTTGAACGAAGCGGCAGCCGGCAGGTTGAGGGCGCTTTTGAGATCGCGGACGAGCTGCCAAGCGTTGAGCGCGTCCATGAGGTTGATATAGCTAGGGGCGTCGTTGAGCGGCTCGATGGGTAGGTCGCGGCCATCGGCCATAAAGCAGCGGGCTCCTGCTTGGTGGGGATTGCAGCCGTAGCGCATGTCAATTGTAGCGGGCATAGCTCCTCCTCGATGAGACTATTTGCAAAAGTTGGGGCGGCGTATTATGTTCGGCAATCGCGGTAAAAAGACAATCGCCAATCAACCCATTTTTGACAAGCCAAGGCGAGGTAAATCGACCATGTTCAAAGGTTGTAGTACAGCCCTAGCGACGCCCATGAGCGCAGACGGCAGCATTGACTACGGCGGCTTGGAGCAACTCGTAGAATTCCAAATTGCCAACAATATCCAAGCGGTGCTCGCGGTCGGCACGACCGGCGAAAGCCCAACCCTGCTATGGGAAGAGCACAACGAAGTCATCGATCGCACGGTCGCGCTGGCCAAGGGACGCACCCTATCGATTGCTGGCACGGGCAGCAACTCCACCAAGGAGACCATGGCGGGCAGCGAGCATGCCGCCCACATCGGCGCGGACGCCGTGCTGCTGGTCGATCCCTATTACAACGGGCCTAGCTCCTTGGAGATTCGCCGCGAATACGTCGAGCCGGTGGCGCGGGCCTTTCCCGAGGTGCAGGTCATTCCCTACATCATCCCTGGGCGCACTGGCTGCATGATGCAGGTGGAGGATTTGGCCATCCTCGCCCACCAGTATCCCAACGTGGCCCAAGTCAAAGAGGCGACCGGCGACTTGGACAACATGGCCAAGACGCGCCGACTCTGCGGCGACGATTTTACCATCCTCTCGGGCGATGACGACAAGACTGTGCCGATGATGAAGAGCGAGGATATCCGGGCCGCTGGCGTGATCTCGGTGATGTCCAACGTCATTCCGGGTCCCATCCAGCGGCTCACCGAACTGCTCAACGCTGGCCAAGAGGACGAAGCCGATAGTTTAGCGGAGAAGCTAGCGCCGCTTTTTGGCATCGTCGGCGTTGCGACCACTGAGCAGAGTGCTTATGGCCCGGTTGAGTGCAAGGCGCGCAACCCGGTGCCGGTTAAGACGCTGATGAATATCCTCGGCATGCCGGCCGGGCCAGTGCGGCAACCGCTGGGCAAGATGACGCACGCGGGCGCGCAAGTAGTGCTGGACGCCGCGCGCCAAGTAGCAGCCAACGACCCAACGGCTTTTGCGCCGGTCGCCGAGTTTTTCGGGGTGGATGTGGAAGCGCGTCTGCACGACGACTCGCTGGTCGAGCGCGCAGTGTATCCATCGTATTAATCGAGGCTAGAGCGATGACTAAAATCGTAATCTGTGGAGTGGCCGGGCGCATGGGACAGCGTCTGGCCCACTTGATTTTGACGGCTGCTGATTTGGAGCTGTGCGGCGGTAAGGAGCGCCCGGACCACGAGGCTGTGGGGCGCGACATCGGCGAAGTCGTTGGCGCGCGGCATCTTGGCTTAACGGTCAGCGACACGCTGTCGGGTATCGTCGAACCTGACCAAGTAGTAGTATGTTTTACGACCCCGGAGGCGACCCTTGAAGACGCGGCCCTCTGCGCGGTGCGCGGGGTGCCCATGGTGGTGGGGACTACGGGTTTTACCCCGGAGCAACTTGCGGAATTTAAGCGGACGGTAGCGGACATTACCTGCGTGTTTGCGTCGAACTTCAGCACGGCCATGAACGTGCTCTTCAAGCTGGTCGAAGAAGCGGCGCGGATTTTGGGCGACGACTACGATGTGGAGGTCATTGAGGCGCATCACCGGCACAAGGTCGATGCGCCCTCTGGGTCGGCACTGACGCTGGCCGAGCGGGCTGCGGCTGGATTGGGCCGCAACTTGCGCGAGGTAGCTGTACACGGGCGGGAGGGCGTGGTCGGCGAGCGCTCGCGCCAAGAGATTGGCATGCACGCGATCCGCGGCGGCGACTTGGCGGGCGAGCACACGGTGCTCTATGCGGCTTTAGGTGAGTGTCTTGAACTGCAGCATCGCGCCACGAGCCGCGATTCCTTTGCTTTGGGTGCGTTGCGTGCCGCTCGCTTTGCAGCGCAGGCCGAGCCAGGGATGTATTCGATGGGAGATGTGTTGGGGCTGGGTTGATCGCTCAGCGCTTGGGGCGGAGGAGGTGCTGCGGCGTCGGCCACAGGGTCTGGAGCTTGTCGCGCAGCCGTGCGGCTTCCTCAAAGTTTTCCGCTTCTACCGCCACCTTTAAGTCGCGCTCTAATTGTTCGCGCTCGGACAGCGGGCGCTCCTGCTCCAATTCCTCGTACCATTCGCGCAAAAAGGAAATCTCGGGCAAATCCTCTTCTAGCTCGGATTCCCATTCTTCGACAAAGCTCTCAATGTGGGCAATGCCTTCTTGCACGGCGCGCATGGCCGTTGGATAGTCGTCGCTGCGGAGGGCTAGCATGGCGTGCGCCCGGGTCTGCATCATAATCGCGTGGGGGTAGTACTGCTCAAAGTACCAGCGGATCTCGTCGTTGGGCGCGCACTGATCGACCAATTCAAAAATCTGTAGAGTGTGCTCGGTATCGGCGACGACCCCTTCGTAGTCCTCTAGGTTGAACAGACTTAAATAGCGGTGGTAGTACTGCCAGGCCTCTTGGAAGAGTTCTTCGCACTCGTCTTCTCCTAGCACGAAGCCTTCCGAGGTGTCGCGCGATTCGATGAGGTCTTGGTAGTAGTCGAGCAGTGAGGGGCAGCCGTGCGGTTGTTGGCCATCGGGACGGCCGTCCAATTCGAGCTGCAGGAGCCCCATGTCGATGCGGATCTGAAGTTTTTCCTCACCCTTGCTGGTGCGGATGCGCCGGGCGAGGAATTCGTCGGGCTTGAATTCCCAACCGTTGAGCAAGTCGCCGATATCGTAATTCATGGGCGCGCTCTCTGACAGAAAATAGGATAAAGAAACCCAGCCCTAAGGAGGCTGGGGGAACGCAAGGGACAATATAGGGTAGAAGCTGGTACTGCGCTACTAATCAACGCAATTCTCGTCAAATCGCTTGCCTATAAAAAAATTAGCGCTAGGCCACAAGCCCCGCGCTCATCGTGGCATATAATATACAAAAAAAGAGAGAACATGTCCAGTAAAATGATTTAAGTAGAGTATAAATAACAAGTTATAACAAATTTTATATTGACATGATTCGCCGCTTAACCTACCTTAAAACCGCCCCCAATCTCTACTTCATTCCACACAGGAGGACCGATGTCCCAGCACGAGAACGATGCTCTGCAAGTGCAGGGCGACCGGGTGGTGCTAGGGGAGTGGTCGGGCGATCTGGAAGAATTGATCGCCAAGAATGTCGAATTGCGCCAGATGCTGCGCGAAGGGCGCGCCGACGAGGCCCGCGCGCTGCTCAAGGCGCAGGCCGTGGAGGAACAAGCCGCGCTGGTGGCTATAGACGAAAACCCCGAGGAGGTGCTGTCGCTGACCGGCATGGACGCCCGAGGCCGCCCGGGGTACTTGCCCGCTGTCGTCGATAAGCTGCCGTCAGAGGTTATCGCCGAGTTGGTCGCTCCCGGCGAGTACAAGCTGGCGAGGTTTAACACCGCGCTGTTGCAGACTATGTCGGCGGAGTCGTTTGCGCGCGCGGTAGAGGACACGCTCGATCCGGTTTACTACCACGGCAACCGCACCAAGGTGTCGTGGGAATGGCTCGAAGCGGTCGCGGCGTTGGACGACCACAGCAAGCGCGCCGCGCTCTTGTACAAGGTGGACCAGAGTCTGCTAGAGGACGCTTTTCTCGACAAGGTCGATAGCATCGACATGCACGCCCAAGTCAGCGCCCTAGATGATGTGGGTACAGTGTCGGCTTTCAGCCTGCTGTCGGAATCAGGTCAGGCCGTGATGTTGCCGCCGATCAACGACCCAGAGATTCGCGAAGTCATCTACGCCTTGCACCAAGCCGCGCCTGAGTTGCTGGCAAAGGTACTGCGCGCCGCGTGGGAACGGGCCGGTGGAGGGACCTCGTGAGCCGGCTAGCGCGCGTCGATCTCAACCAAGTCCCGCTCGACCACAATAGTTTCATCGGCCAAGTGGTCGCCGCGGGTCTCGAATACGAGCAGTTGCCGCCGCGCTTTATGGATTCGCTGCGGGCTTATCTGCGGATCCGCGGGTTGGGCTTTGCCCAGCGCAATCGCACAGGCATTGCCCTTGGCCGCGACCAGTTGCGCCAAGGTATGGAGCAGGGCTTGGCGTGCATGGACTTGGCGCTGGAGGAGGCAAGTGGTGGTGATCTCAACGCGGCCGTCGCCAAGCTGGTTAGCGACCCGTTTGACGCGCTCTACAAGCAGGGTTGGGAGCGCGCTTTCCGGCGTTTGGAAGAGATGCGCGAGCAGGCCCGCGCCTTGGTCGGCTGTTCCGAGCTGGGCTTTTGGCCCGATCGGCAGCCCAAAGTCGCAGCTTTGGCAAAGCTCGTGCCCGAGACGTGGGCCGGTCCCAGCGCCATCGACCTACGCGCCGATGGTCGAATGTTGCAAGAGCTAACCGGCAAGGTGGCCTTTGTGCGCTCGTTGCCGCAGCCATCGGTGGCCGCTTTGCTTGAGCAGGTTGAGGTGGATTTCGCTGGCGTGCTGCATCGCGTCATTTTGGCGTTGGCGTTGGGACGCACCGAGCTAGTGGCCAAAAAGGAGCACGTGTCGCGCTTTTGCGCCGAGTGTTTTGACACGGGTCGAATGCACTCTCACGTGCGGCGGCAGGTGTTGGACCAGCTCGTCGGGCACTTGGATAATGCCGTGGCGGATGCGGACGTGCGGGTGCGGATTGCGGACGAGTTGGGTGCGGAAATTGGGGTACTAGAACAGGCCGCGGCCCGGGGCGACCTAGCCGCGTTCTTTCTGTCACCTTTTTCCGCCTTGGAAATTTGAGTAGCTTTGCAAGCTCTTAGCTAGCAGTTTTTCCATGCACTCCACATCTTCTGCGAGGTCCTATGGCTCATCACGAATTCACTCCCACCCACTACCACAATACCATTGGCTGGCACGATCCCGTGCTGGAGATCGAGTCTGGGGATACCGTCTCGACGACCACGGTGGATGCTCGCGGCTGGGACCAGCGCGGCGAGCGAGTCGCCGAGCGCGGGAACCCCATGACGGGTCCGTTCTATATCAAGGACGCTGAACCAAGCGACACTTTGGTGGTTCACTTCGACAAGCTCTATCCCAACCGCGACTGGGGCTGGACGAGCTGGGCAATCGCGCCCAATGTGCTGGACCCGGGTTTTACAACTGGGATTAAGCGCGAAGAACAGCCGCTGCGGTGGCCGATTGACCTCGCGGCCGGTACGACAACGCAACCGGATGTCCTGCCGGGCGTGGTGCTGCCCCTCGATCCGATGGTAGGCTGTTTCGGGGTGGCTCCGCCGCGCGGTCAGGCCATTTCCACGGCGACCTCTGCGACCCACGGCGGCAACATGGATTACCGAGGCTTTGTCACCGGCGTGACCGTCTATTTGCCGGTCGAGGCTCCGGGGGCGCTCTTCCATCTGGGAGACGGGCACGCCGTTCAGGGCGACGGCGAGATCGTCGGCACGGGCGTGGAAATCTCCTTTGACACGACGTTTAGCGTAGATGTGATCAAGGGCAAGCAGATCGGCTGGCCCCGCGCTGAAAACGACACGCACATTCTCGCGGTCGGCAATGCGCGTCCTTTGGACCAATGCGTGCAGCACGCCACTACCGAGTTGGTGAATTGGCTTACCGAGGACTACGGACTCTCTGAGCTGAGTGCCCACGCGCTGTTGGGACAGTGTGTAGAATACGATATGGGGAATGTGTACGACCCGGCCTATACGATGGTCTGCAAGGTTGCCAAGTCGCTGCTTGCGGCAGTGGTCAGTGACCAGTGAGCACCACCGGAGTGGGGAAAGCAACTGTCTCGATTGTTAAAGCCGCCCTTTGCAAAGAGACGCGAGCAGATGAAAATCCCATTCCGCAAAAATAGAATACTCCAAAGCTGCTTGGCGTTGTCGCTGGCCTTGCATCTGCTGGTGATCTTCGGAGTAACGCACCGCGAGCGGGTTACGCAATTTCCCGTCCAATCGCCGGTCGTGGTGAAGTTTGCCAAACAGCCGCCCCCGCCGCGCACCCTCACCCGCCGCCAACGGCTCCGCCAGCGTCCCTTAGTGCGCCGCCCGGCCTTCCAAACCGCCCCGGTCGCTGCCATGCGGCCGGCTCCTGCGGCGATGCGTCCGTTGCCTGTATTCCAGACATTGGCGCCCCGACTGCCGACGGCGTCGCTGCCGGACTGGCCGGTGTTGCCTAGCCCGGATTTCCCGGCTCGGCAGATTGGCCCGCAGTTGCGTACCGGAGCGTTAGAAGGGTCGCGTCAGGGCACGGACGAGATCGACTTAGCCTTGGAACTGATGGATGTGCAGGCGCTCGACACCGGGCGGCACCGGGCGATGGTAGTCGTCAATCCAAACGATCGGCGCAAGCTCAAAGGCTTTCTCTATTTGTCCAATGTCCACAGCCCGTCCATCGAACAGGCTGAACAGGAAAATATCGACACCGGCGGACGCCGACAGTATCAGACGCGCCAATTGGATCAGACGCGCCAAATGGTTGAAAAAAGGATGCTGCACGGGTTGGCCGATAAGATGGTCGCCCGGACGCAAGTCCACGTCGAAGTGCTCGACGCGGTGGCGCTGGACGATCCGCAGCTTTTGCAGGTGCCCTTTGTGCTGTTTACGGCGAACGCACCTTTTGAGTTTACCGAGGTGGAAGCGGCCAATTTAGGGGCGTATTTGACTTCGGGCGGCTTCTTGTTTGCCGAGGTTGTGCGCTTTTTGCGGCCCGATTACAGCGACGCGGATTTGGATATTCCGGCGGTGCGTTCCCTGATTCGAGCTAGCTTTGAGTCGGTTGGCTATCAAGAAGGGAAGGACTGGCGGTTTACTCGATTAGCGATGAGCCATCCTCTCTATCATTGCTTCTACGATGTGGACAGCCTCCCACGGGGGATGCGCGATATGCACTTTATAACAGGCGAAGCCGCACCGCTAACTCCGGACTATTTGGAGGGCATTGTGGTTGAGGAGCAGTTGGTGGGCGTGTATTCGCTGCGGGGCTATGCTGATTTCTGGGCGGGAATTGCCGGGCAGGAGCGGGATTGGGCTACGGCGCTTAATGTGGTCAATAGTCCGTTTCGCGTGGGTGCGGAGGAAGAGTTGGTCTATAATTTGGGGGTGAATATGGTGGTGTATGCGTTGACGCGCGAGGGGTCCTTGGCCCGGCAATTGGTCAATGCGGACTGACGTTTGTATTGGCGGGCATCAGCATGTATGTTGTAACTCGTAATCGTTATTTTAACTCACTTCCAGTGCCAACGCAGCACCGGGCTTCGGGAGCACTGGGCCATTTAGGAGGGAAGAAGAATGAAGACTATGAGGAGGTTTATCGGAGCCACCAACGGCTCGGTCCCAACTCGGCAGCGGCTTACGCTGAGGTTGATCGCCGGCATGTTGGTGCTGCTGGTTATGGTCGCCCTGCTGGGAACAGGCGACGCTGAAGCCGCTCCAGAGCCCTGCGACGAGCCGTCGACGATTGATCATGTGATCACTCATCACCATCCGGACTGCGAGGCTCCGAAACCGACTAATGTAGATGTCTACGAAGTAGAGTGCGGCACCAGAACCTTCTTATATTCGTTCTGCATGCCTTGATGTCCATATACAGATATTAGGAGTATAGCTATCTGTTTGTAATGGTTCGGCGCGAGTCCTGCGCCGAACCATTGGCTTGTACAAGTGATCCTTTTATCGAGTGAAGGAGCTGTATATGTTACCGTTGGTTGTTGTATGCCTTGTATTGTCGAGCAGTTTCGCCGAAGCGATTCGGTGGGATTTCGACGACGGGACGACGCAAGGATGGGCCGCCAAAACTGGTATTGGGAGAGGGCTTACCATGGACTTTAAGCTATACCCCGGAGAGGTGGCAGACGGCGTGTGGAGGATCGACATTTCGTCCTCCGGAACGGTCGAAGTGATTTCCTCTTTCATTGGCTATGATTCTCTCCTGTTCGACCGGGTGCGGGTCCGCTTCCGCTCCGTCCATCACAGCCCAACCGTAGGAGGCTTTTTGCTCACCTGGACCAATGAGCGCAATAGCACGACGCCCGGGACGGACCCTGAAGGGAGTTATAAAGCCCGGTTTCTTGCATCAGGACAAAGCGGCTTCGTTTACACTACTGAGTGGCAAGAAGAAGAGATTGTCCTGCCCACATCAGACGATGAAACCGAGAAAATTTGGGAGGGTATGCTACAGGATATCCGCGTACGATTTTTCGTCGGCGGTCCCACCGATGGAGTTGAGTTTTTTGAGATTGACTGGATCGAGTTGACTGGCGTGGAAGAGCGCTTACAGGGGGAATTACCCCCGCCCTATGTGGACTATTTTCGCTTTGAGGGAACCGGGCGTTTTGCGCCGCCGGTCTTCCATCCGATTACCCCGGGGTTAGGGGATTGGGTGGGATTTTACGACAGGCGATTCGGTGTCTTGACGGACTTGGATGCCGATGGCGACCTCGACCTTTTTTCTAGCTGGATAAAGGGCATTTTCAACCCCAGCGTGAGTTGGGTTATGGCGCTCAACGATGGTACGGGAGCCTTCAAAACCGTGCGTTCCGAGGAGCTTGAACCCGGCCTGTGGGGGATGTTCGCCGGCGATATGACCGGCGATGGCCAAGACGAGATCGCCCTGTCGATGGATATCAGCTTCGCGGTTTGGTCCATTGGGTCGGACTTTGAGATCGAGGAACATACGCAGCGCAGGGGCACGTTAATCGGCATGGCCGATTCGGATGATGACGGCGATGTCGAACTCTTTGCCGGCAGACGCTCTGCGGACGACGAGATTTTTCTGGAGGTCTGGGATGTAGAAAACGGCGTGTGGACCGCCTCGCAGGTGAAGGCTAGTAACGAGCATCATTGGTCCTCTCAGGTGGGCGACTTTACCGGCGATGGGACGCTGGACGCACTGTGGACCCCCAGAATCAGCGGGGGGGAGAATACGCTGCTTGTGGCCCCTCTAGGCGACGCACCGGATTTGCAGCGGGACGCCGTATTTGCATTCGACTATTGGGTGCGGCTCCCCCAGTCTGATCTCTACGACAATAATGTCATAGCGGGCGATTTCGACGGCGATGGGCAGGCGGACTTGATTACGTCGCTGCGCCTGACTTTGGAGGGACGCAGAGGGCTTGTATTGCGGCGCAGCCAGCGAGAAGCCGAAGTGCTGTATGACGACCGGCTGTTTGTGCGCTCGCAGGTGTTAGTGCATGACTTGGACGTCGATGGGGTGGATGATTGGGTGTTTGTCGGCGGGGACCGCGCCTCGGGGGTGGGCGTGTTCGTCGCTTGGGGGGGTGCTGCGGGTATCCCGCATGAAGTGGAGACTCACCGCTTGGCCGGTGATGGGGTTGAAGTGCTGCCCGGGGACGTCGATGGCGACGGCGATATAGACTTGGTGGTGTTGGATCATCTGTATGACGGCGTCCACGTGCTCAAGAGTTTGGTTGATGCACAGCCGACTGCGGTGCAGACAACGGCGGTAGCACTTCCAGTGCAGCATCGGCTGGGCAACAGCTATCCCAATCCATTCAATCCGGCAGTGGTGCTGCCTCTCGACTTGGCGACCGACGCGGCCGAGGTGTCGCTGACGGTGTATGATGTGTTGGGGCGTCGGGTGCGTCGATTGTGGGAAGGACCGCTGGGGCCGGGTGGGCATCGGTTTGTGTGGGATGGCCGCGATGAGGCGGGCAAGGCGGTGGCGGCTGGCGTGTATGTCTATCAGGTGATGGTGGATGGACAGGTAGCAGCCAAGAAGACGACCAAGCTGCCTTGAGGAGCCGAATTTGGAATTCTCAGCCAGCCTCTGACTCTTTTACCGAGTGGAGGATCTATATCATGTTACCATTGGCTATTGTATGCGTCGTGCTGTGGAGCGTCCCTGCCGAGGCAATCCGGTGGGATTTCGACGACGGGACAACGCAGGGATGGGCGGCCAAATCTGGTATGAGTTGGGGGCCGAGCGCGGACTTTAAGCTGTACTCTGGGGAAGTGGCAGACGGCGTGTGGAAGATCGATGTCTCGTCCAACTCGACGGTCGAAGTGATTTCCTCTTCCATCGGCTACGATTCGCACTTGTTCGACCAAGTGCGGGTCCGTTTCCGCACCGTTCACCACAACCCGACGGAAGGTAGCTTTTGGCTTTCTTGGACCAACGAGCACAACCTCACCACGCCGGGAAATGATCCAGCAGGCGGCGGTTCCACCCGGTTTTACCTGTTCGGACCACGCGGCTTCGTTTACACCACCGAATGGCAAGAAGTGGAGATCACCCTACCTGCATCAGATGGGATAGCGGATCTAGCAGCAGACGAGGTTATATGGGAGGGTATGCTACAGGATATCCGGTTGCAGTTTAGTGTCGATTACGCCGATGGGGTCGAGTTTTTTGAGATTGACTGGATCGAGTTGACCGGCGTGGAAGAGCGCTTACAGGGGGAATTACCGCCGCCTTATGTGGACTATTTTCGCTTTGATAGGGCCGGTCTTTTTGCGCCGCCGGTCTTCTATCCGATTACCCCGGGGTTAGGGAGTTGGGGTACCGCCGATGGCCGTCACAGCTCCGGCGTCTTGACGGACTTAGATGGGGATGGCGACCTTGACCTGTTCTCTATCTGGCAGAGAGGTTTTGACCGTAGTGCTAGCTGGGTCATGGTTCTCAACGACGGTAGAGGAGCCTTTGAAACGGTGCGCTCCGAGACGATCGAACAAGACATTTGGGGGGTGCTCGTCGGCGATGTGACGGGAGATGGCCAAGACGAGATCGCCCTGTATATGGTAGATGGCGGCGTAGCGGTGGCGGTTTGGTCCATCGGGTCGGACTTCCAGATCGAGGAACTCATGCAGGTGGGTGATCGCTCGCTGGTAGATATAGCGGATGTTGATGGCGACCGCGATGGCGAACTCTTTGCAATAGACTATACTGAAACCGGCTTCTTTTTAGAGGTTTGGGATATAGAGCACGGGGTGTGGACCGCCTCCCAGTCGGCTCTGCCCGAAAACTATTGGCCCTCTCAGGTGGGCGACTTTACCAGTGATGGGATGCTGGATGTGCTGTGGACTCCCCTATCCATTGGCGGGTTGAACCCATGTATTGTGGCTCCCGTAGGCACCGTGCCGGATTTGCAGGGAAGCACCTTGTTTGAATTCGATTACTTTGTTCCGCTAGCTCGGTATCAACTCTTCGACAACGTTGTAGCGGGCGATTTCGATGGCGATGGGCAGGCGGACTTGATTACGTCGCTGCGCCTGACTTCGGAGGGGCGAAAAGGGCTTGTGCTGCGGCGCAGTCCGCGATCTGGCGGCGTGGAAGCCGAAGTGCTGTATGACGACCGGCTGTTTGTGCGCTCGTCGGTGTTAGTGCACGACTTGGACGTCGATGGGGTGGATGATTGGGTGTTTGTCGGCGGGGATCGCGCTTCGGGTGTGGGCGTGTTCGTCGCTTGGGGGGGCGCTGCGGGTATCCCGCATCAAGTGGAGACTCACCGCTTGGCCGGCGATGGGGTTGAGGTGCTGCCCGGGGATGTCGATGGCGACGGCGATTTGGACTTGGTGGTGTTGGATCATCTTTTTGACGGCGTCCATGTGCTCAAGAGTTTGGTCGCCGAACAGCCGACTGCGGTGCAGACAACGGCGGCAGCACGCCCGGCGCAGCATCGGCTGGGCAACAGCTATCCCAATCCGTTCAACCCGGCTGTGGTGATTCCCCTCGACTTGGCGACAGACGCGGCGCAGGTGTCACTGCGGATGTATGATGTGTTGGGTCGTCGGGTTCGTCGATTGTGGGAAGGACCGCTGGGGGCGGGTGGGCATCGGTTTGTGTGGGATGGCCGCGATGAGGCGGGCAAGGCGGTGGCGGCTGGGGTGTATGTCTATCAGGTCACGGTGGATGGACAGGTAGCAGCCAAGAAGACGACCAAGCTGCCTTGAGGGGCCGATTTGGAATTCTCAGCCAGCCTCTGATTTCTCACAAATCGGCGATGGAGTCGAGGCCCTCGGGCTGCGGCAGGACGTAGCGGACGGGCTGGATGGTGCCGTCGCGGCGGCGCACCTGTTCGACTCGCTTGCCCTTGATGACGGAGTGCTCGATGAATAGGTCGTCGTCGATTTGGCAGCCGTAGAGGTAGCTGGTGCCCTTGATGGTTACGCGCTCGCCCACGCGCATGGGGTGTTTGTCGCTGCCGGTCATGAGTACGCCCGACTCGATGCGGCTGTGTGCGCCAATCCGCAGGTTGCCCTTGAGGATATTGCGACTGAGCACTTCGACCTCGTCGTCGAGCGCGAGGGTTTGATCTGGATATGTGCTCAATTCGACGCCAACGCCAATTTGCACCCCCTCGCCTAGTACTATGTGGCCGCTCAGATGGCTGCGGTCGCCGATGGTGACTCGACGGTTGAGCTGGACTTGAGGGCCGATGTAGGTGCCCTTGCCGATGACGATGTCCAAGGGGCCGCACTCGGCGTCCATGTTGAGGATCTGCTCGATGACCTCGTCGGCGATGAAGAAGTCCTCCTCGTCGGCGATGGTGATGGTGTCCTTGAGTTTGTCGTAGGCCCAGCGGCGGGCTATGGCCTCCATCTGACGCCAGACGCTTTTGACGTTGAAGGCGAGGAGTTCCTCTTCGCTGTCGGCCGTGGCCGCCCGCACTACGAGTTGGTGCTGATTGAAAATTTGCACTAGGTCGGTCAGCAGCAATTCACCTTGGGCATTGTCGGTGTCGAGATGCTGGATGTACGTGCGCAGTGTGCTTTCTCTGAAGGCGACGACGCCGGTGTTGATCTCGCGCGTTTCCAACAGCTCTTGGCGCGTGAAGGCGTAGGTGCGGCCGTTGAAGTCGGCTTCGTAGGGCGTTGCCGCGTCGAGGCTGAGGATGTCCTTGTGTTCCCTGATTTCAATGACCTTGTCGTGGTCGGCACCCGCTGGCTGCCCGGAGGCGTCGGTGGCTGGCACGCGCACGATGCGGCCATAGGAGTTGGTCTCGGTCGAGCCGCTGTACAGGCCGGTGAGCACCATCATGTCGCAGTCGGCGTTTTCAAAGCTGGCGCGGAATTGGGCGACGACCTGCCCGGTCAATAGCCCCATGTCCCCTAAAAAGATGTACACGTCGCGGTCGGCAGCCGCGGCGGGAAAGGCTTGGAGGCCGACGCGCACGGCGTCGCCGGTTCCGGCCGGCCGGCCGAGGACTGGGTTTTCTTGGTACGCGAAAAGACGCCCCGGTTGGGGGCCGGCTGCGCGGGCGACGTCTAGGCCCTTGATGCCCACGACGATGACCTGATTGGGGCTGTCGAGGCCCTCTTGCACGGCGCGGGCCACGCGCACGGCCGTTGGCTGGCCCCAAATTTCGTGCAGCATCTTGGAGGTCTCCGAGCGGATGCGCATGCCGTGGCCAGCCGCCAAAACAATGCCGATGCGGTGGATGTCGTCTAAAATTGGCGAGTTGATTTCTGCGAGCAGGTCGTGCATTGAGTCTCTTTCTCTAGTTGTAGGGGGCCGATCATCCTTACAGAACGCAATGGTCGGGCGGCGGGTTCCTGTTCATGTAGGGGGCGGTTTGCAAACCGCCCCTACCGGTTCGACATAGATGCGTCTAAGATGTCGAGATCCTCGCCGAGGGCCGTGCGCATGAGCAATTCCTGCATACTGTGGCCGGGAGAATCGCACTCGGGTTGGCGGCGGATGTACGTGCCGTCTGGGCGCATCTGCCGAGATTTGGCGCGGTCGGCGAGCGCGAAGGCGAGCAGCTCGCGATAGACGCGCTGCTTCAGGCCCTGGTCCAAGATGGGGAAGACGACCTCGACCCGGTCGCGTAGGTTGCGATTCATCCAGTCTGCGCTACCGAGCCAGATTTCCTCGTCGCCGCCGTTGGCAAAGTAAAAGACGCGGCTGTGCTCTAAGAAGCGGCCAATGATGCTGTACACGCGGATGTTCTCGCTGGTGCCGTCGAGGTCGGCGCGCAAGCAGCAGATGCCGCGCACGATCAGATCGATTTCAACGCCGGCCTGTGAGGCTGCGTACAGGGCCTTGATGATCGCCGGGTCCATGAGGCCGTTCATCTTGGCAATAATAGCGGCTGGCCGACCGGCGCGGGCGTGTTCGCTTTCGCGCTCGATGCGGTCGAGCATACCCTGCATCAGTCCGGAGGGGGCGACTAGCAGTTTTTCAAATTGACTAATGCGGCTGTGGGCGGTGAGCATGTTGAAAACCTCGGCCACCTCCGCGGTGATCGTTGGCTCGGCGGTAATCAGCCCCAGATCCGTGTAGAGCCGCGCAGTGGTGTGATTGTAATTGCCGGTGCCCAAGTGGGCGTAGCGGCGCAGGCGATCTTGATCGCGGCGCACCAGCATGGAGAGCTTGCAATGGGTTTTCAGGCCCATAATGCCATAGATCACGTGGATGCCGCTGTCTTCGAGGCGCTTGGCCCATTCGATGTTGGCCGCTTCGTCGCCGCGGGCCTTTAGCTCGACGAGCACGGTCACTTCCTTGCGGCGCTCGGCCGCGTCGATGAGCGCCTGTCCCACCTCTGAATCGTCGCCCGTGCGGTAGATGGTTTGTTTGATGGCCAGCACTTTGGGGTCGTTGGCCGCCATGCGGATGAAATCTGTGACTGTAGAAAATGATTCGTACGGGTGATGCAGGAGGATGTCGCCAGCGCGGATGGACGCAAAGAAGGTCTCCGGCTCCTGAGGTAGGTCGCGCTCGACCGGCGTAAAGGGAGCGTCTTTGAGCGCGGGGCGCGGGACGAGGCCGTACAGGGTCATGACGCGGTGGAGATTGACCGGCCCATTGGCTCGAAAAACTAAACTGTCGTCGAGGCCAAACTGCTGTTGCAAAAGCCATACTAGCTGATCGGGCGCGCCCGCGGCAATCTCCAGCCGCACGGCGTCGGCTTGGCTCTGCTTGCTCACCTGCTCCTCGATTTCTTCCAGCAAATTGTCGGCGTCTTCTTCGTTGATGTACAGCTCGCTGTTGCGCGTGACGCGGAAGGGAGCCGACCCGAGCACCTGATAGCCGCGAAATAGCTCGCTGGCCTGCAAATCCATAATCCCGGCCAGCGTCACAAAGTGCAGTTCGTCGTCTTGACTCGGCATGCGCAGGATGCGCGGCAATACCCGAGGCACGGTCGCCACGCCCATCATGGCTTGCCCCTGTCCTTCGAGGAGGGCACCGATGCACAGGGCTTTGTTGAGGACGCGGGGGAAGGGATGGGCCGGGTCGACGACAATGGGCGTGAGGATCGGTTCGAGTTCTTCCCGCCAGTACTGGCGCACGAAGTCGAGGTGCTCGTCTTTGAGTTGGCGCACCTCCCAGAAGTAGATGCCCTCGGCGGCTAGGGCCGGGACGAGGTCCTCATTCCAACAGCGATACTGTTCGGCGACTTGCTCGTGGGCTTGTTGGGCGATGCGCTCGAGTTGTTCGGCGGGAGTTAGGCCGTCGGGACGGCTGGGATTGGCCCCTGACTCGTGCAACTGCAGCAGACCGGCTACCCGGATTTCGTAGAACTCGTCGAGATTGCTGGCGACAATGGCCATGAACTTGACGCGCTCTAGCAGGGGATTGCGCTCGTCTTGGGCTTCTTCGAGCACGCGGGCGTTGAAGTCGAGCCAAGAGAGTTCGCGGTTGATGTAGAGCTCGGGACGCTCGAATGTGGGTGGGGGGACGGTTTCGCTCATATAGCAGTCCTACATCACTTCTAAGGTGATCCGCAGATGGACGCAGAATAGGATGCACAACGAATCGTTCAAATTATGCCGCATTGCTATATCAGTCGAGTTGGGCGATGGTTTCGCGCACGAATTGCACCGACTTGGTGAGTGCGTCTTTGGGTTCGCCTTCGATGCCGCACTCGTAGGCCAGATAGCCGCTAAAGCCGATGTCTTTGAGGGCCTGTAAGCCGGCGCGCCAATCGATGTCGCCGGTGCCCGGCTGCATGCGCGTGTTGTCGGCCATGTGGACGTGGGCGACGTGTTTACCGGCTTGGCGGAAGGCAGCCGGGGTGTCGGTTTCTTCGATGTGCATGTGGAAGAAGTCGCTGAGCAGGGCCACGCCTTGGGGGCTGCCGGTGCGCTCGATGATTTCGACGCCGTCGGCTTGGCGGCGCAAGAGGTGTTGCTCGTAGCGGTTGAGGGGTTCGAGCAGGAGCAAGGTGCCGTGGCTAGCGGCATGGGCGGCGAGGTCTTTGACCAGTTCGACGAGCAGGGCCTTCTCTAGGGAAATGGCGTCTTGCAGCGGCGACAGGTCGGGAATGCGCGGCCCCCCAAAGATGGGGGGGACGATCTGACCGACGGCTTGGAAATGTCCGCAGGCTTCTAGCTGGCGGCGGGTCTCGGCGAGGCTGTTGGCGCGCTTGCCTGGGTCTGGGTCGAGCCAGTCAAAGGTTTCTTGGCCGCAGATGGAAGCGATCTTGATGGAGCGGCCGGCGAGGGCCTGTTCGTACTGTTCGACGTGGTCGTACAGGCGCGAGCGGCCGCCGACCTCTAGGCCTTCGATGTTCAGCGATTCGGCGAAGTCGAGCTTTTCCGCGAGGCTTTCTCCGGGCAGCAGCCCTTCCTGTAAGGCGATTTTCATGGCGTCCTTTCTTCTGGCAGTCCAGCGTTAAAACTGGACGCCGAGCTTGATGTTTGTTTCGGGTTGGGTAGCGATTTTGGGATACGCGTCGAGCAGGTCGTCAAAGGATACGATGGGCTGCACGATGGGCAGGCAATCGACTTGGCCTTCAGCGAGCATGCGCCAGCAGACGTCGTAGATGCGGTCGTTGTTCCAATTGGGGTGGTCGGGGTTTGGCTCGCTGTTGGCACGCGAGAATATGATGTGCGGCCGGTTCATGTGGGCTTCGGCGCCTAAGTCTATTCCCGTCGTCCACGCTCCGGGATACGCGCCGGCCACGATAGTGCCCCGGTAGGCGACTCCGCGCAGCGCTTGCTGCATGGCTGCGGGATGCCCGCTGTAATCAATGATCACGTCCGCGCCTCGGTTGGCCGTGGCCTTCTTTATCTCTGCGCCAGCGTCGCATTGGGTGGGGTCGAGGACGAGATCGGCTCCGCAGGCGCGGGCTGCTTCGCGCCGGTTGGCCAATGGGTCGAGGGCGATGATGGGATGGGCACCGGCCAAGCGGCAGAATTGCACGGCCATCAGGCTGATGGCTCCGAGGCCCGAGACGGCTACGGCGTCGCCGATGCGGACGTGTCCGTCGCGCACGGCACCGAGGGCAAAATCCGCCGGGTCGAGGCAGACGGCAGCTTGCCAAGGTACGTCTGCGGGCAAGCGGCGCGCGGTTTCGGGCCAGACGTGTTCCTCGCGGAATGGTCCGTAGGCAAAGATGCGGTCGCCTTCTTTGAGTTGTGTAACGCCCGGACCCAGCTCGACGACTTCGCCGACGCCCATGTTGCCCAGCGGCACGGGGTATTGGACGCCCTCGCCTTGATGGTCGAAGATGCGCAGCTCGGAGTCGAAGTGGCCGCGCGGGCTGGCGTATCCCTTAAACATCGACATTTCAGTGCCGTGCTTGGCGGCTGCGTACAGGCTTTTGACGCGGACTTGGCCTGCTGATAGTGGTGGCGATTCACATTCCTGAAAGGCCACTTGCTCGGCGGCCGGGGCGATGAGTGCTCGGGGCATGGGGCTACTCGCTTGACGTTGGGCGCGTTTTTTGGGTTTATAGCGGGCCAAAATATACACTTCTCAGCGAGGATATGCCATGTCAGAACGCGTACAGGTCGTAGTGCCCGGCGACAATCCAATCCAGATCGCCGGTTCGCCGCATTTGCAGCGGCTCGCTCCCTATGGGGATGTCACGCTCTTTGAGGATACGCCGCAAAGCGCGGACGAGAAAATCGCCCGGGCCGAGGGCGCGCAAATCATTATCAACACGCGCGGAGTCGTCACTTGGCGCGAGGAAATGCGCCGCTTGCCTGCCCTCAAGATGATTGCCACTTGCTCCATCGGCACGGACATGATCGACTTGGCGATTGCCAAGGAACTCGGGATCGTGGTGTCGAACCAGCCTGGCCGCACCGCGCCGGTGGTGGCCGAGCACATGTTCGGGCTGATGTTCGCCTTATCTAAGCGTGCCTATTTCCAGACCGCCGAGCTGAAGGCTGGCCGCTGGACGCGCGAGATGAATACCATGCTGCAAGGCAAGGTGTTGGGCGTGGTCGGCACGGGGCCGATTGGCGCGGAGATGGCGCGGTTGGGGCGGGCCATCGGCATGGAGGTTATTGCGTGGACTTTCAATCCGTCGCCGGAGCGCGCGGCCGAATACGGGGTGCGCTTTGTGGAACTCGACGAGCTATTGCAGACTGCGGATGTGGTCAGTCTGCACGTGAAGTTGACCGAGGATACCCGGCATTTTCTCGGGGCGCGTGAGTTTGGCCTGATGAAAGAGGGGGCGCTGGTGTTGAACGGGGCGCGCGGCGACGTGCTGGACATGAACGCCTTGCGCGATGCTCTGTTGTCTGGGCATGTGGGCGGGGCCGGGCTGGACGTGTTCCCCGAGGAGCCGTTGCCGAGCGACGATCCCATCCTCGATTGCGATCAGGTGGTGCTGACGCCTCATGCGGCGGATCAGACGCCCGAGGGGGTGGATTTGTTGAACGAGGGCGCGGTGGATAATGTGATTTCGTTTTTGCAGGGACGGCCGCGAAATAATGTGGCGGTGTGATCCGAGTGCGAGGAGAAACTATGGACGACAAAAAACAGCTAGCAAAAGAAGAAAAGAAATTTGCCGCGGCAATCGGGCACGAGCCGTCCTTGGAAACAGTGGACGATAAAGGGCATACGGACCTCCACCACGCTGCGACCCTGCACTTGCCCTGCTTGGCTGACTCCCTGCTGCATCGCGGGGCCGAAGTCAACGCCGAGGACCGGGAAAAAATGACGCCGCTGCATAGTGCTGCGATGGGCAACGAGATTGCGGTAGCGCAGCTTTTGCTAGCGCACGGCGGGGATATCAACGCCAAAGATAAAGACGGCCTGACGCCGCTGCATATTGCGGTGGCGCGGGATAATGTGGTGGCGGCGGAGTTTTTGCTCCATAACGGGGCGGATATCAACGCCAAGAACTACTACCACGGCCTGACGCCGCTGCATCTTGCAACGATGCGGAATAAGGTAGCGGCGGCGGAGTTTTTGCTCCATAACGGGGCAGATATCGACGCCAAGAACTACTACGACAGCCTGACGCCGCTGCATGTTGCGACGATGCGGAATATGTTTCGGATCGCCGAGCTTTTGCTCCATAACGGCGCAGATGTCAACGCCAAGACCAGCGATGGCTGGACGTCGTTGTCGCTCGCCATACGCAAAAAAGATATGGTTAGCTCGGTCTGCCGTTTCTTTGGGCTGGAGACGAGGATGGTGCGGTTGTTGCGCCATTATGGGGGTGGGGAATGAAACCGAAGGAGGTGCGTCCATGAGTAAACGCAGACTACCCATCGGCATTCAGACCTTCCGCAAAATTCGGGAGGAGGACTGCTACTACGTCGATAAAACCGCCTATATCCAGCGGCTGCTCGACGAGGGGACGCACTACTTTCTGTCGCGTCCGCGGCGTTTTGGCAAGAGCCTGTTTTTGGACACGCTCAAGGAATTGTTCGAGGGCAACGAGCCGTTGTTTGCGGGGCTGGCCATCCACGACCATTGGGATTGGTCGGTGCGCCACCCAGTGCTGCGGCTCGACTTCAGCAGTGGCACCTACCAAGGGCCGGACGACTTGCAAAAGGAAGTGGCGGCGCAATTGAACGCGATGGAAGAGGAAGCGGAGATCGTCCCGCGCGATGAGGAGACCGCTTCGGCTCGCTTCCGCCGTTTGATGAAGGTGCTGCACGAGCGCAGCGGTCAGCGCGTTGTGGTGCTGGTCGATGAGTACGACAAGCCGATTTTGGATGCCTTGGAAGTGCCGGAGGTCGCTCGCGCCAATCGCGACTTGCTGCGCGGTTTGTATTCGACCGTGAAGTTTGCCGATGCCCACATCCGCTTCACGTTTATCACTGGGGTGAGCAAATTTTCCAAGGTCAGCCTGTTTTCTGGTCTCAACAATCTGAAGGACATCACCTTAGATGGGCGCTATTCGGCTCTCTGCGGCTACACCGAGGCGGACTTGGATACGGTGTTCGCGCCGGAACTGCCGGGCTTGGACCGGGAGCAGATCCGCGATTGGTACAACGGCTATAGCTGGCGAGGTGACGAGAAGGTGTACAACCCGTTCGACATCCTGCTGCTGTTCGACAGCCGCGAGTTCAAAGCGCATTGGTTTGAGACCGGGACGCCGACGTTTCTGGTCGAAACGCTGGGCAAGCGCCACATCAGTTCGTTGGAGTTAGGTGGGATGGTCGGCAGCGACGAGTTGCTCTCGACCTTTGACGTGGATGCTATAGCGACCGAGGCGCTGCTGTTCCAGACCGGCTACCTGACGATAATCGACGTCGAGGATTTGGGCGGCAAGCGGCTCTATCGCTTGGGCTATCCCAACCGCGAGGTGCGCCAGAGCCTCAACGAGAGCTTGCTGGGCTACTTGGTGCAGGACCCATCGCGGCAGATGGCCAACAGTGTCCAGCTCTATCGGCTGCTGGAGGCCAACGACTTCGCCGGACTGGAGACGCTGTTCCACGCTTTCTTCGCCAGCATTCCCTACGAGTGGTATAACAACAACGACATTGCCCGGTACGAGGGTTACTACGCGAGTGTGTTCTATTCGTACTTTGCGGCGTTGGGGCTGAACATCATCGTGGAGGACAGCAGCAGCCACGGTCGGCTGGACATGGCGGTTTTGTTCAACGGGACCGTCTATTTGTTCGAGTTCAAGGTGGTCGAGATGGCGTCTGAGGGGGCGGCGCTGGCGCAGTTGAAAGAACGACGCTACGCAGACAAGTATCGCGCCTTGGGGCAGCCGATATACCTGATTGGCGTGGAGTTTAGCAAGGATGAGCGCAATGTCGCGGCGTTTGACGTGGAACGCGCTTGAGCAGGCGAGGCTAGTGGCACAAAGCTTCTGAGCTCCTAAAAAGAGGATGGCAGGACGCCGCTACACGTGGCAGCGGAGTAAAATGGAAGAATGAACGCATTCGATCGGCGCTTTGCCGCACGGCAAATTCCCGGCAAACGGGAGTATCAAGAAGATGATTACGGCCTGCTGGATGGGCGTGACCTCGGCCTAGACGGCAGCGAGCACACCATGTTGTTGGTCGCCGATGGCATGGGCGGCCATGTTGGCGGCGCAACGGCTAGTGGCCTTTTGAGCAAGACCTTTGTCGAGGCGTATCCACAGGTGTCTGGGCCAATCGTCGATCGGCTCCGGGACTGTCTCGAAGCGGCCAATAAAGCTATGGCCGATGCCATTGTCGAAAATCCCGAACTCGACAGCATGGGTTCGACCTTGGTAGCGGCTGTTGTTGCAAGCGAGGGGCTGAACTGGATCAGTGTGGGTGATTCCCCGTTGTGGTTGTTCCGCGAGGGTGCATTGGAGCGTTTGAATGCCGATCATTCTATGGCTCCGGTTCTGGCGGATCTCGTGGCAACGGGGCGCATGACCGCCGAGGAAGCGGCGCGGGACTCAAGGCGGTATTCGCTGCGGTCGGCGGTCATGGGCGACGACATACATCTGATTGATGTGTCATCGCAGCCGGTTGCTGTGCAGCAAGGCGACCGGCTGCTATTGGCGAGCGATGGGTTGATGACCCTCAGCGATCAAGAGATCGCAGCTATCCTCAAGAAAACGCAAGATGCGCCGTTGGCGGATAGCGCCGAGGCTCTTATCCAAGCAGTGGAAAATGCCGAAAGTCCCCATCAAGACAACGCGACTGTCTTGTTGTACGCACCGGCTGAGGACGCGGAATTGGCTGCGGCTGATGTTGGCGAGAGAGAACCTGTTCAGGACAAGCCGCGATTAAAACGAAAACCTTGGGGCAGACTATTGGGGATGTTGCTATGCGTTGCTGTCTTATGGGGGGTGCTTTATTGGCTTAGGCCGGGCGAAAATGTAGCTATTGAGACGCCAGCGGCTACAGATGTTGAATTCGCTGAAGGCTCTGATGTTCAAGTGCCAACGGCATCCGACGCCGAAGAGAGCGTACCGGCTTCACAGGAGGAGACAGGGGACAGCACCCGTGCGGGGGTAGGGGAAGCCGAGCTTGACGAGCCTCAAGAAGAGAGTGTTGGGGGCGAGGCAGGAGAGGGATGAGAGCGTAGGGCGTCGGCGCTGCGATACAATGTTCCCTTCTTGATGAGGGGCGAATGACAAAATGGAAATTCTCAATGTAATACGTAGGAAAATCAGGAATGGGCAGGTCGAATTCTCGCAACATGCCACCGATCAGAGCATTATTCGCGGAATCAGCATGCAGGATTTTCGAGATGCTATGGAACGGAGTGAAGTCATTGAAGACTATCCGCACGACAAATATGGTCCCAGTTGCTTGATTCTCGGCTTTACGTTATCGCACAGACCGTTGCATATTCATTGCAGCTACCCGATGAGACCCATAATCAAAATCATCACTCTGTATGAACCAGAGCCCTCAAGATGGATCGACTTCAAGGTAAGGAGACAGGACGATGCCTAACGACAGAGCATGGAACGAGACGCTAATCAAAAAAAACGTGACGTACCACATTGAGTTCGATGGGCGGCTCTTCCTCATCGAGAATGTTCCGGCGCGCGTCAACGTCGAGACGGGTGAGAGGCACTTCTCACCGGAGACCGTTGAGCGCCTGCAGCAAACAGTGTGGGAGCAATGCCGCCCCGTTCGCACTATTGAGACCCCGGTTTATGAATATGCCACTCTGGCCTGAAGGATCGGGAGGCATGGTTTCTGATTGGAGGGGCTATGAGTGAGGAACAACAGCATCGCCTAGCGTTACCGCAGGGAACGCGCATACGGGACTTTGAGTTTCACCGCGTCCTCGGCTACGGCGGGTTTGGCATTACCTATCTGGGCTGGAACATCACCTTGGATATTCCGGTGGCGATCAAGGAGTATTTGCCGGCGGATTTGGCTACCCGCGAACAGGATCTATCCGTCGTGCCGCAGTCGTCGCAGGTGGCGTCCGACTTTCAGTGGGGCTTGGAGCGGTTCTTGGACGAAGCTCGTACTCTGGCGCGTTTTCAGCACCCTAACATCGTCCGCGTCCATCAATACTTTGAAGCGCATGGGACGGCTTATATAGTAATGGACTATGTGGAAGGAGAAGACTTATCGACGTATCTGGTGCGCAAGGGGACGCTGAGTGAAGATGAGCTTAAGGGCATTCTGTATCCGCTGTTGGATGCTTTGGAAGTGATCCATCGAGCGGACTTTTTGCATCGGGATATCAAGCCGGGCAACATCGTCATTCGAGATACGGATGGTTCGCCGGTGTTGCTGGACTTTGGTTCGGCGCGGCAGGCCATCGAGGCGAAAAGTCGTCCAATTACGTCGATAGTAACGCCGGGGTATGCGCCGATAGAGCAGTATTCGAGTCAGATCCGCCAGGGGCCTTGGACGGACATTTATGCGTTGGGTGGGGTGTGCTATCGGGCGTTGACGGGTCAGGTGCCCTGCGGTGCGACGGACCGGATACGAAATGATCCGCTGATTCCGTTGGCGCAGCGGTATGCGGGTCGGGCAAGTGGTGCGTTTTTGTCGGCGATAGATTGGGCGTTGGCGGTGGATGATCGAGATCGTCCGCAGAGCGTTGCGGCGTGGCGGGTGGCGATGGTAGGGGATGCAAGGGATGGAGAGATACGTAGGAAGCAGGCATCTTTGCGGAAACGAGTCCAGGGGTGGTGGACTAGAACTAGAGCGCGAGAGGAGCACGACGCGAGAAGGGAGATAGCAAGAGAGTCGCGCTCTTCCCAAGCAGCCCCTAAAGTGGACCAAGCGAAGGGGTTGAACAGGTGGTTTAAGCTCCATTGCATTTGCCTTGCAGCTATTATACCGGTATCGACAGCACTATTTGTTGGTGCCGCGGTGGTATTGGTCGCCACAAAAGACGGGCGTATGATCGAAGAACTGGTCCGTGAGTTTGAGAAGCTGGGGTTAGAGTTGTCGAGTGTTGTATTCGCAGTGCTTGGTACCATAGTCGCGATTGTTGCGGCTATCTTCGGGTTGATTGCTCTTGTGTCTGGGTTGTGCATTCTGCATAAACTGTGGTCTCTCATCCCCGCTCACAAAGCAAAGACGACGCCGGGAAAAGCCATTGGATTTCTCTTGATACCGCTGTTCAATTTCTTCTGGAGTTTCATTGCAATTTACGGTCTCGCCAAAGCTCTCAATACCGAAACCTGTCGCCGATCTGTCAGTGAGGTGGCTAGTTTTATCTATTGCTGCTCATTTGTGGTGCCCCTCCTATGGGCGATAATGGGAGCACGAGAGGATCAGGCTTGGATAGTCTCTATTGGATTTGTTGTCGGGTTTGTGCTCTGGTTCGTCATGCTAAAGCAAATGAAGAACGCTGGCAGGCTCATTTTACAGACGGCCGAGGCGTAGGAACTACAACAATCAACGGCGTTGTTGCATGAATATCTATAAGTCGTTGTTTTACAATAAGTTATCGTTTTGATGTCAAATTTGTAAACTATTGTTTTCTAACGAGTTACCGTCTTTCGTGCAACAACGCCACAATCAATCAAAAAAGGAGAAGCTATGTTTCGCTCGCTATCACCGGGGGCTATCGGCGCAAGTGTAGAAAACCTCGCCGACGGGCTTGATCTGGCCGCACGGCACGGGTTTGCTGGATATCACTTTAGCATTGGCGAAGTCGCGGCCATGGGCGCGGAAGAGGCCCTCGCGTTGGCCGAGCGTAAGGGTGTGCGTCTGTCGGCGTGGGGATTTCCCGTTGATTTTCGCGGGGAGGAGGCCGCATATCAAGCGAGCTTGGCGCAGTTGCCGGAGTTGGCAAAGGTGGCGGCGGCCTTGGGGGTGCGGCGGACGGCGACTTGGCTTATGCCGACCTCGGACGAGCTGACGTACCGAGAGAACTTTGCCTTTCACGTCGAGCGGCTGCGGCCGGCCGCGGCGGTGCTGGCGGACGAAGGAGTGCGGTTGGGTTTGGAATACGTCGCGCCGAAAACGCTGTGGTCGAGCAAAAAGTACGAGTTTGTCCACACTATGGAGCAAATGGAGGAATTGTGCCAAGCCGTGGGCGAGAATGTGGGCTTTTTGCTCGATAGCTGGCATTGGTACACGGCCCACGAGACGGCTGAGGATGTGCGCCGCTTGCGCCCCGAGCAGGTGGTGGATGTACACGTCAACGACGCACCGGCTGGCGTAGAAATTGACGACCAGCTCGACAATGTGCGCGACTTGCCTGGGGCAACTGGCGTAATCGACATTGCGACATTTCTCAGCGCTTTGCAGCATATTGGCTACGATGGGCCGGTCATGGTCGAGCCGTTTAGCGAGCGCGTGCGCGCCATGGAGCGGGAAGAGGCTGTGGCGGCTACGGCTGCCGCGTTGGGCCGCGTGTGGGAACAAGCCGGACTCTCGTAACGTGGAAACCCGCACCGTTGAATGCGACATTTTGGTCTTGGGCGGTGGCTTGGGCGGCGTGGCCGCGGCCGTGCGCGCCGCTCGCTTGGGCTATCGAGTTTGCCTGACCGAAGAAAACCCGTGGATCGGCGGCCAAGCCACTAGCCAGGGCGTCTCCGCTTTAGACGAACATCCGCACATAGAGCACTTTGGCGGCACGGAACTCTACGGCGAATTCCGCGCTGGCATCCGCGCGTTCTATCGCCGCAAATACAAACTGAAAAATCCCGACGACCCGCACTTCAATCCCGGGGCCGGTTGGGTCTCTGCGCTGTGCTTTGAGCCGCGCGCTGGCCTAACGTCCCTGCTGTCCTTAGTCGTACCCCAAGTCGAAGCCGGTCGCCTGATGCTGTTTTATCGCGCCCATGCGTCTGCTGCCCACGTCCAAGGCCAGTCCATCCGCACCGTCGATGTCGTCCAAGATGGTGGCACGCATGTCTTGCGTTTTGCTCCGGCGTATGTGCTCGACGCCACGGAGTTGGGCGACCTGCTGCCTCTGTTGCCCGTTCCCTACGTCTCCGGCGCTGAAAGCCGCGACCAGACCGGCGAGCCGCACGCCCGCACCGACGGCCCAGTCCCGCATCTTACTCAGTCTTTTACATGTCCGTTTGCGGTTGATTTTTGCCCCGGTCAAGACCATACCATACCCCGCCCGCCGAACTACGAGCGCCATCGCGACGAGCAGCCCTACACCTTGACTTTGGAGTACGCCCGCGGCCTGCGCACGTACCGATTCTTTGAGACCGCCGGTGACTTGCCCGGCTCCTTTTGGGCGTACCGTCGCTTGTTGTGCGCCGATCAATTCGCCGAGGGACAGGTGCCGAGGGACGTGGCGTTGATTAACTGGCAGGGTAATGACTACACCGGCGGCACCCTCATCGATGTGCCGCCCGACGAGCAGGCGCGGCAGATAGCGGCGGCTAAGGAACTGAGTTTGGGGTTGTTGTACTGGCTACAGACTGAGGTGCTGCGCGATGACGGCGGTCGCGGTTATCCCGAGTTGAGGTTGCGCCCCGACATCATGGGGACTGCTGACGGCTTCTCCCAGTACCCCTACATCCGCGAGTCCCGGCGCATCGAAGCGCGCAAGACCATTGTCGAGCAAGAGGTCGCTGCTCCGCACCAGCCCCATGCTCGCGCCGCTCCTTTTAATGACAGCGTCGGCATAGGTTGGTACGCCATCGACATCCACGGCCAAGCTACTGACGTGGTGTACACTGCGCCGACCAAGCCTTTCCAGATCCCGTTGGGTGCGCTCGTGTCGCGGCACTTGGACAACTTGCTGGCGGCTTGCAAGAACATCGGCACCACGCACATCACCAATGGCTGCTACCGCCTGCATCCCGTGGAATGGAATATCGGCGAGGCCGCTGGTGCGTTGGCTGCTTTTTGCTTGGGTCAGCAACGGACCCCAGCGGATGTGTGCAGCAGCGCGGCATTGCGTCGCCAGTACCAGCAGACCTTGCTGGCGGCTGGCGTGCCGCTGTATTGGTACGAGGACGTGCCGCTTGGGCATCCGGCCTTTGCGGCTGTGCAGACGCTGGCCGTGGAGGGGATATGGCAGGGGTGCGCCGATCATTTGCGCTTTGAACCGGATGCCTTGGCCGACGCGCCAGTTGAGCGCCTGCGGGCTGCGGGTCTGTCGTCGGACCTTGCGGGCCGCGATCCTATAACGCGCGGGGACTTGGCGTGCCGGATGGCCCAGCATTTGTAAAGGATAATCCGATGGCGTAGATTTGAGAGAGAGCCGCCTTAGCTCAGTTGGTAGAGCATCTGATTTGTAATCAGACGGTCCTCGGTTCGAGTCCGGGAGGCGGCTCCAATAAATTATTTTCAGACTGACACCCCACCGTCTTACTGACTACAATCCAAGGTCAAGGCAATCAGGGCAGCTTGTTCGGCTGTTTCTGAGACGGCCGCCAAGCCCCAATACAGATTGCTCGTGTAGTAGCTTGTATTCAATGCGGTCCGCAACACATTATAGCGAGCCGCCTGATCTAAGCGGCCAGCTAGCCCGTACGCGAAGCCGAAAAATTGCGCGGGCGGCATTGGGGCACACATTTCGAGATACGCATCAGAGAAGGCCAAGATAGCAGCCCGGTATCCAACGGAAGCATCTGGTGCATCCACAGACAAAATGGCGTCGTTGTAGAAAGCGCAGTCAGCCTTATGTGCGGCCGCGACGGCTTGCTCGGTTATCTCTTTTCCCACCGCGTTAAATTGATCCCAAGCTGGGTAATACTCGTTGCCCCAGATGATTATTTCCGCTGCGGTTAGACGGTGCATAACGCCAGCGGCGTTGAAAAGGTATTTACCGACTGCAAAAGCGCCGCTCAATGCGGTTTCGTCAATGGGAGTGCCTACAGTGTAGAAAGCCTGTTTGGCATCCATATATTGATCGAAAGCCGCCACTGCCTCGGGACCGAAGATGGTGTGCAAAGAGGCAAAGAGCGAGTCATAGGCAGCATAGGCGACCGAATCGACGACGGCCATAGCAATGGAATCGGCGAGGGTATCGGCAACGACTCCGGCTTCCTTGATGTCTTGATAGGCGCTTGCTGCTGCACGGGTGGCCAAGGCGGCGATTGTCTCGGTGGTACAGTCGGCCGCATTGCCCTGCGTGGTGTTCGCGCGATTGGCACACGCGACAAAAGCGATGAGTAAAACAAAGCGACCCATCTAACAGACCTCTCACTACCAAGAGAACAGGAAGTTGCCGGTGTGCCCTGTGAAGTAGTCGATGATGAGCCAGAGCCCGAGGGTCAGCATCTGACCGGCGATCATCCCGAGGAAAAACCCCTGAGTACGTTGGTAGAAGTTGACGCCGCCGTAGCGGAGGATGATTACCTTGATGAACCAAGCGACGAACACGCTGGTAATGATGTGAGGCATCAGGTCCACGGCTGCGACTGGGAAGCCGATTGGGTGGAGGGGCCACCAGGACAGGCGGTGGCGAGCCCAGTACAGCAGGGCCATGATGCCGCCGCCGCCGAACAGGAAGCCGATGCCCGGCCAGTAGATGCCGGCGGGCTCCAGGTTGCGCACAGCGTTGTCGTAGGCGATCGCCGGGCCCGCCTTGAAGAACCAATAATCGAGGTTGATGCCGCCGTAGCGGTAGGCGGCGTGGAAGATCATCCAGAACGAACCCAGCGTCCCGATCAGCAGGGCGAGGATGAGAGCGAGGAAGACCAGCCGCCGGCTGCGCGCATCCATATCCTCAATCAGCTTGAGGGCGTTGGTACAGGTCGCCATGGCGAACGACCGGACCTCGTCGGCCCAGATGTAGGTCATGGACAGGTTGAACACGCCGGTGGGACCGACGAGCGATGAACCGAGACCCATGACGACGAAGTCGGGAGCGTTGACGGGCGTCCGCAGCGTTGCCAGCCCGGCTTCGGCGATGATCCGGGTGATGCCGATGAAGATCATCATGGCCAGGACGATGAAGAAAAAGGAGACCCACAGCGGTGTGCCCATGATCCACAGCCACAGGGTCATGACCGCGATCCCCCCGAGGGTGCCGATCACGGCGCTGCGGTAGGAGAGGATTTCGTCCCGGTCGTCGACGTGGGGCGCTCGGCCGAGGGCCTTGAGCCAGACCGCCTTCAGATGCTCGCGGGCCGTCCACAGCACCCCCGCGACCAGCACCAGCAGGGCACCCAGCCCCTCGTAGCCGACTAGGGGTGCGTCGGGGACGCCGTGGAAGTGGACCTGCTCCGATTTGATCCCGGCGATCGCCAGCGCGCTCTTCTGGAGCCTGCCGAGCAGGTAGAACACCCACACGCTGCCCGATATCCTCGTGTCGATGAGGTAGGTGAAGCCGGTCAGGGCGAAGTTGACCTTGCCTTCGAGGTACGGTATCGGCAGGCGCATGGACACCATGGGAATGGAGGGGTAATAGCTCGACATGCCCCTCAGACTGCCGACGAGGAATGGGATGGCCATGCCAATCCACACGGACGGACGCTTGAAGAAACCGTTCACCAGCCTGTTCTCGTCCTCGCCGCGGATCATGGCCAGACCGACTTGAGCGATTGGATAGGTCAGCCGCTCCCGCTCCATCCACTGACGCCGCAGGATCACGGCGATCGAGATCATGCAGACGTACAGCGCCAGCAGGAAGACGGCCCACCACATCAACGGCTCGACCCAAGCGCCGTAGGGGATGCTCTGGCCGAGCTCGGAAATGCCCTCGTAAAACAGGGTGTTCTCGGCCCCGTCGTCGACTAGGATGTTGTGTTCGGGAAAGTGGGGGAAGAGCTTCTCCCGCCATTGATTCTCCGGCGAAGCGTAGTAGAAGATAGCGGTGAGAGTGGGCAGGATCAGCTCGGTCAGGCCCATTGTGCACACGGCCGAGACCATTGCCAGCATGGCGTACACCATGATCAGTTCGGCGCGGTTGAGGGCTAGGCTGCGGCCGGACCACGCCAGCGGCACGTTGCCGAGGGCGCAGATCAGCGCAAAGGTGGAGAAGATCAGTCCGGGCGAATGCACATCGATATTGGTCAAGGGCCAGTAGGCGTAGAGCCAAGCAGACCCCAAGGCGATGGCGAAAGCGAGGGCTGTGCCCCTGCTGCGTGCGGCCAGCTTGAAGGCTAGGTTGAGTACGCCGATCAGCACGACGAAGACGAAGATGGCCCCCGGGGTGCTGATGTCCGCGGCCACGTAGGCACCCTTGATGACCATGTTGCTGTAGGGGGCGCTGATGGCGAGGAAGAAGCTCAGGCAGCCCCCCACGAAGAACCCCCGCCACGTCAGGCGGTGGCGCGATTCGAGGAGGGGCTCGGAGCGCGACCGCAGGTACTGGCGGTAGAGTGGGGGGATTTTCTGTTTCACGGGAGGCGCGTCAGTGGGTGAGGGCGGAGATCGGCATCCCGCCCGAACGGACCCGAGGTTGGAGCGATGATGGCGGTGCGCTTGCGATCCACCTCGGGTGATCGCATCACTGTTCTTCTCGTACCAGGGTTCTCAGGTTCTCTTCGTGGATCTTGACTTGAGGCTCGTACTGTTGCCGCAGTTCGCCTAGGAATTGTAAGAAGGCCGCATCGCGCTTCTGGCGCAGGACTATGGCCCAAGCCCGAGTCGCGACCTCGGCGAAGGGCTGGGGGCCGGCTCCGAAGGTCGATTCGACGAGCCTGAACACGGAATAGTAGCGGTCTGCTGATGCCGCACCGGGGGTCGCGACTTGGTGGGCCGGCACCTCCACTTCGATGGGACCCAGCAGGTCGCCCGGCGCGGCTCCCTGGGCGGCTGCGAACAGAGCTTCGTGCGCTTTTCTCTGATACCAATGGAGGTGGAATCGCCCGCTGTCCGGTATGGCCATGCGCCGCAGGGTGTGCTGCTGGGCCAGGATCCGAAGATTCTCACCGCGCTCAATCCGGTCCCGAAGCGCGACCGCTTCTTCGCGTGTGGCGACCAGGATTTCGTCCAGCGTCAGGGCCTCTTTTGGGATGAAAGACCGCAGATTCTGGGCATAGAAGCGCCGCGCCTCGTCCTCATCTACTTGGATGTCGCTCGTCGCCTGCTTTCGGATGACCGCCAGCAGGCGTTCCTCTTGCCTGGCCTGGTACCAGGCGACCATCTCCTGCTCGCGGTTGATTCCGGCATTGCGAGCAGCCTGCGCGGCCAGTGTGCGGGGGACTAGCACAGACTCGGCAAACCAGCGCACCTGCGCCAGCACATCTCCCGCGAACTCCCGGTAGTTCTCCTCGGCCGCGTCGATGAACGCTCCCACTGTAATGGTGCCGCCGTCGAACTCGTAGAGTACCGTGCCGCGCTCTGCCTCGGAGAAAGGGTATCCCTCGCTCTCCAGCCGCGCGGCGAGAAGCTCGAAACCGTCTTCTCGGAGACGCAGGTTCAGCGCATCCCGCAATTCCCGGCCAAGCTCCACGGATCGAAGGCCGGCCTTCTCCCGGTGGAGCTCGGTCTCCACTATACTCCGCACCCGTTCGAGGGAAACAGGTGCCTCGTCCATGACCTGGAACACGCCGTAGGTGCCGCCCGGCAGGGGTATGGGTTCGGAAGTCTGACCCTTCTTGAGCGGAAAGACCTTTTCCTGCATGATGGGCAGGGGCATCTGGTCCTTGGTGGCGTACCCCATGAACCGACCGCCCTGCTCGGCCGTCGCGCGGTGGGTCGAGCGCTGCCGCGCCAACTCCCCGAAGTCGGCACCGCCCTGCAACAGGCGCACGATCTCCTCGGCCTCCTCCTTGCTCTCGACCTCGATCTTGCCACCCATGACCGCGCGATTCCGTCCAGTCTTCAGGTAGTGGTCGTGGATTTCCTGCTCTTCGAGCGCGATCTTCGCGTCCACTTCCCGGGCAAAGAACTCGTTCACCAGCCGCTCGGTCCATTCGCGGTTCAGCTTGCGGCGCAGGTCGGGGTCGCGATCCCATCCCCGCGCTGCCGCTTCCCGAATGAGGATCTCCTTGTCGATCAGGGCCTGCAGATGCTGCCGTCGTCCTTCGATGCCCGCCTCCTTGGACCGCAGGCTTTCGACTAGGCGCTCCTCAAAGTGGCGTAGCTGCGCGGCGTGGATGCGGGTGTCTCCTACCTCGGCTAGCACCGGGCCTTGGGCGTCTTGCTCGCAGCCCGACAGGACGATGCCCAGAGCCAAGGCCAGTGGCGCTGCCGCAGGTTTTAGTTTCATCATTCTCTCAATCCAGCATATACAGTGAGATAGGACAGGCCGCTCGTCTCCGTCCGGTTTTTCTGGTCGAACGAGTCGATCTTCCGGCGGTCCACCCGCACTCCAATCGTCGACATGAGCCGGTATCCCACATAGCTGGTGGAATTGGTCAGTTGTAGGGCGAGGGACAGCTCATTGAAATCGCCGGTGGGATCGCCCCGGTTCAGGCCGGCCGTTGGATCGTCTGCGAACGCCACTTCTTGCTGCGCGAAATCGCGGAAGATGACCTGCTCTAGGCCGACGATCACCGTGCTGTGGCTCAGTACCGGGATGTCCAGCCGCAGGGAGGCCATACCGGCCCACTCCTTGCGCTCGAATACCCGGTCGTTTAGGAGCCACTCCGTGTTGAACGGCGTGTCGTCTAGGAACAGTTCGTGTTTGACGTGCGGACGGAGTTGAATTCCACTGCTTAGGGGATAAAGCCAACTTAGCTTGTTGATCAAGCCGAGCCGCCGGGTGTGCTGCGAGATTTTCCGGCCCTTCCGGTCCACGGTGAGTTGCTCCCGTTGCCGCAGCACCTCGTAGATCAGCTTATTCCCGAAGTTGACGCCGACATTGCCCCGACGCTCGAAGGCCAGCGACAGTTTGTTGACCCAAGTATTGGGCAGGCCCAGCGGATCCGGGATCGGCGTCATGCCCTCGTCCCTGAACCTTCCGTGCAACCATTGGAAGAGGTCGTCGGCGATGTCGTCTTCGACCCGCTTCAACATGTTGTAAACTGTCAACTTGCCCACGTTGGGATAGCTGCGCTCGAACGCGAAAAGGGCATAGCTGCTCACATTGGTATCGCCGGTTGAGGGACGGCGCACGCGCTGGTGGCCCGCGGTGAGCTTGGCACCCGGCACGATCCACGCACCGCCGTACACGTTAAATCCGCGGCGGTCGCGCTTGTACGGGTAATCGGGTTCGTTGTCGTTTTCAAAACGGTCTCCCCAGCCGTTGTTGTTCATGTCGATGCCGAAGAGATACTCGGGCCGATCCACGCTGTAGCGCAGGAAGGGCTCGGCGTAGTCGGGCACATTGTTGGGCCGCACTCGGGTGTTGTTCTGGTTGAAATCGGAGATGAAATCGTGGTTCTCGTCGAGACCGGGAAAAACAGCCTCGTCCGCGTACCCCTCGAACACGCGAATGCTGTTCCGTTCGTCGGGTGTCCGGCCGTCGTCGAATCTGCGCTGCTGGTCATTCTTGCGATCGTTGTCGTCGTTGTCGTCGACGAAGTCGTAGAGGTAGCTGGAATGGGCCGGCGGCGTGTCCGCGTAATTGACCCGACCCGCCGAATCCAAAAACCGCATGGTGGTCGAGTATTCGGCGTCCATGCCGAAGGCCTCGCCGAAGAGGTAATAGGGATAGAAATCCTTGGCCACGTTGACCATCCACGCTTCGGCGGCGGGATTGCCCCGAATGCCCGATGAGGTGGTGTGAGTGGTCCGGCTTACATCGGGGTACTTGCGGTACTGGTGGTTCACGTTGAACTCGCCGTAGAGCCTGAACCCGGCCAGATCGTCGGCCTCCACCGTAAAGCCGAGGACCTGGGTGGCGGTGGGCAGTCCGTAGTCAAAGACCACGGCACCTAGATTGGAATGGTCCTGCACATTCCCCGGTGCCCGCACCATGGTCCTGAACACCGGGCGCGGTTCGAAGATGGCGTTGTCGGTGTGCTGGTCGGAAGTGACTTCCACCTTGTAGTCGTTGCTCAGGACCATCCGGAACCGGACTTTGCTGATGTTGTTGACCACATCGGTCAGGGACACCACCGTTTCCAAGTCATCGAGGACTGCCGGGTCTGGATCCGCCAGCACGTAGTCCAGCCGGATCCGCCCCAGTTCGCCGGCACCTTCGGCTATTAGGGAGCCATCCCGGGGAATGCCGCCCGAAACCCTCGGATGGAAGCCGATTTGGCTGCCCACTAGCACCGTGTCCAGCTCTCCTATCCGGGTTGTAATCTCGATATCGTGGGCGAAGAGGGCGGGACCGCCCTCGCCGTCGGCCGGGGAATCGTCGGTAATCCGCACGGTGATCCGGTTGATGCGTGCGCCCGACTGGTGAGAGCTCAGCCTGCCGGTCAATGGACTCCCGTCGAAGGGCACGGTCGAGCTCCGCCCGTTGTGCGCGTTCACGAAGGTGCCGCCGATGCGCACAAAGTCGGCCAAATTCCCGACGGCTCGCAGACCGATGAAATTGGTGAACTCGTCGATGAAACTGCGCGCTGGCAGGAACAGCGGGACATTGATTCTGGATAGGAGGGCTGTGGCCGCGACGCGATCCGACATATAGTCGAATTGGACCCCGTTGAAAGCCGTCTTGCGAAAGGTCATGGGCGTCAGGGTCGTGCCGATCTCGTCGCCGATGCTCACGCGGAAGTGGTGCTGTCCCTTGGCGTCCGCAGAGATCACGAGGGAGCTGAAAAGGTCTTTGTAGCGGTCGGTCTTGTGGAGCAGGTTCCCCTCAGAGGTCCGGGGCTGGCTCTGCTGCCAGTCGTAGATCAGCCAACCTCGGGTCAGGAGCCGGCCGTAGAGATCGTAGTGATTGTCGCCCTCCTGATCGGTGGATAGGTAGCGCAGGTAGCGCTCGTGGGCGTAGTTGGTTCCCGCCTCCCATCGCCAGCGGTAGTGGTTGGCGACCTCTTGAGGCATGTACCATTTCTTGAGGGACGGAACGAAGGCGTCCGTGCGCAGGCTGGGAGCTGTCGAGTAGTAGATCGCCCGGCCGCTCTCGCGGATTCCGAGGCGATTCCCGTAGTCCGACTGGGATGCGCCGGGCGCGACGTCCAACGCGACTGCGAGCCCGACGAGGATGAGGATTCGGGACCTGGGCCGCACGGTGCGCACTTGGGAGGACTTGTTCATCACAGTCCAGCATATACGGTTATGAAGGTGGTGCTCAATTCGCGGCCCCGGTCTTCCTTCACGGATCTTCCCTCGTTACCGGCGGCAATGAACTCGTCCCAGACCCGGGTGTAAATGATGCCGAACTGGGTGGTCAGGGTATAGCCTTGGTATTCCCGGACGTTGGACCACTGGGCGGCTAGCACTAGGCTGCGGGAATCACCTGTGGCCCCCACCCGGTTGGCGACGAGGGCCTTCTTCTCGTCTAGCATCAGATCCACAACTCGATGGTATTCTAGCCCGGTCTCAAGAGACGATGCGCTCAACATGGGATGCCGCAGCAGCAGGGTGCCCGTTCCCGTCCACTCCTCGCGCTCATCGCCCTCTAGGATGAAAGGCGCTTGGTTCAGGTACTCGCTCTTGATCTTGGGTTGGATCTCAAGACCTCTGACGCGGTAGGTGTAATCCGCTTTGTTGATGAGTCCGAAGAAGTGGGTGCGCTCCTCGAGGATAGGGCCGACGCCCCGCTTGTAGGCGTCTCCCTGCTGAGCATACAGGTCGTACTTGATCTTGGTCCGGGTCTTCAACTCGCTCACCGGGCGATAATCCAACTCGAGGTAGGTCGAGTTCACCCAAGTGTCGCGGGCCGGGAGCAGGTCCTCGATGTTGGCTAGGTTGCCGGTGGCCAGACCGAGGTAAGGAGTCATTTCCCGGCGGTCGTCGGGTATGGTGTCCCTAGTCCGCTTGAGCATATTGTAGATCCGAACCGCGCCGAATCGGGGATAGTCGTGCGCAAAGGTGATCAGCCCGTAGGTCGTGTGGTTCTTGCGAGCGGAAGACAACGAGTTGACCCGCAGAAGCCCCAGTGTGGCCCTGATGTCGGGCGTTACAAAAGCGCCACCGTACACGTTGTACCCCTGCTGGTCTGTCTTGTAGGGGTAGTCGGCCAGATCGTCGTTCTCGAAGCGGTCCACCCAGTTGTTGTTGTTCAGGTCGATGCCGAAGAGGAACTCGGGCCGGTCTGAATAGTAGCGGAAGAAGGGCTCCTCATAGTCGGGGATGCGATTCGCTAGAATGGCGCTGTCGTTCTGATTGAAGTCCGACACAAAGTCGTTGTTCTCGTCCCAGCCCGGGAACACGTTGGCATCGCCGGAGCCCTGCTCGAATCGGGCCCAGTCGGAAATCCGGTCTTGGTCGTCATTGTCCTCGACGAATTCGTAGAGGTGCCGGGTCGAATGGTCGTAGAGGATGTCCCCTTCGCTGTTTACGAGGTACGCTGTGGTGGAGTAGTTGGGGTCTAGGCGGAAGGCCTCGCCGAAGGCGAAGAACGGATAGGCCACCTTCGACACGTTGACCATCCACGCCTCTGCCTCCTTGGAATAGCTGGACAGATCGCGGCCTGTTTGGGCTAGGCTGGGGCTGGGGAACTGGTGGTAGGAGCGACTGATGGCCAGTTCGGCGTAGGCATCAAACCCCATTACCTCCTTGACGTCTACGGTGAATCCGTAAACCATATTTGCCGTGGGCAAGCCGTATTCGAAGACGAGTCGGGTCTGGTTGGAGTTGTCCGGCACATTGCCTTCGGCCCGGGCCACTTCAAAGAGCGCTGGTGCCAGCTCGTCGATATCCTCGCCGCTGAGCGGCAGGTTGGGCGTGGGACGCAATCCGGTCTGGCGGTCGGACCATATCTGGATGCGGTAGTCGTTGGCCACCACTAGATCGAAGGTGATCTTCGCGATGGTGTTCGGACGCGGCCCGGTGTAGGCGATGTCGGTGAAGTCGTAACTGATTACGATCTTTTCCTCCCCGTCCGCGCTCTGGAAGCCCTCGTGGTGGAAGCCGCCGCTGACCACGGGCCACGCGGCCGGATCGGTCACCATCGCCCGCTGGCGGATCTCCTCCCGCCTCCCGGTGGCCGGATCCTCCGTGGTTATGATGATCTCGTGCGAGAACAGGGCCGCGCCGGCCACGCCGTCGTCCGGTGAATCATCGCTCAAAACAAGGGCTAGGCCGCGCACCGGGACCGCCCCTTGGTTGGCAGCGAGTGTGCCTTTGAGCGGATTCCGCTCGAAGGCGTCCTCGAAGGTCGTGGAGTTGTGGGCGTTGACCATAGTCGCCCCCACTTCCACGAAGTCCCCAACTTGGGCGACGACTCGCCCTCCCATCAGGTTGGTGCCATTGGTCACTGTCGCGGGCGCGTTCTTGGCCGTGGTACTGGCGATCGGCAAGCTGATCCGGGAAAACAGCATCGTGCCGCGGTACTTGTCCGCGGCGAAGTCCATCTGGATGCCGTTGAAGTTGGGTTTGGAAAAGGTGAGCGGCGTCAACGCCGTTCTGATCTGATTCCCAGCCGTTATGGCATAGTGAAACTGGCCCTTGGAATCCGAGCTGACTAGGACGCTGCTAAACCAGCTAGCGAACCTCGGATCCTTGTAGAGCGAGGAACCAAACTGTCCGGGCTGACTCTGATTCCAGTCGTAGACTAGCCACCCCCGGGTCAGGTAGTTGCCGTAGAGATCGTAGAAGGGGTCGCCCTCGCGGTCGGTGTTTACGTAGCGCTGGTACTGTTCGCGGGCATAGTTGGAATACGCCCACTGCTGCCAGCCGTACAGCTCGTACAGCTCCTGTGGCACGTACCATTTCTTGAGGGCCGGATCTAGGGCGTCGTAGAGGACCCCAGGACCCCTCGGTTCATAGGTTATCTCTTCCCCTCGCCGCTGTCCGAGAAGCCGGTCGGAGGACTGACCGAATACCTCAGATGCCTGCATAATGGCGATGAGCACGAACGCGCTCAGTGCTCCCGCGGCCTTGCCGGTCGTCAACATGGAGAGACCCTCTCTCGGTGAAATCGCCATATCAGTTTTAGTACACCACTTGGACCGCGGTGGTGGTCGTCGCAGCGCTGGCGACGCTGTGCACATCTACGTGAGCCAGATAGATCCCGGGTGGCACGAGCTCGCCACTGCCATTGGTCCCATCCCATGGGATCGACCAGTGACCGTCTCCCTGCTCGCCGGAGAAGAGGCGGCGAACCAAGTGGCCGGCGAGATCGAACACGCTCACCTCAACGGGCACCGGACCGATTACCCGCGACAGGTCGTAGGAGATGTGGGTCCGGTCGTTGACCCCGTCGCCGTTGGGACTGAAGGGCCGCGGTACGGCCCGGGTATTGATCAGGATGTCGCCGCCCGCAAGGGGCACGTCCACCGACAACACCCGCGCATCCGCGGTTCCCACCGGAGGAAAGGTGGCGTCCCCGGGGCCGAGGTGGGCTGCGTTGCCGGCGAGGATCTTCTGACCGGTGGTCCCGGTCCCGGTGTTGCCGGCCCAACCGGGGAAGGCCGTCCCGTATCTGAGAACGCGGCAGCGAAACCGGATCCTCAGGACGGTGGCTTGGTCGGCCTCTAGGTCGCTAGCCGTTATGGCTGGGAAGCGCACCCGGAATCGCCGTTCTTCCACTGCCTCGATACCGAAGTCGGCGGCCGGATCGGTGGGCAGTGCCGACGGGCTCAGATCCCAAGCGGAGAAATCCGCCGCCTCGATGCGGCCGTCGTGGAAAAGGACTTGGATCGAGTCGATCGCTTCGACCCGGACCGGCGTGGCGATCTCAAAGGTGTCGAAGCCGCTGTCTTGGCCCGGTCGTATCCGGGTCGGCATGACCGCGTAGGTGAAGGTTGCCGGAACGCCCAGTTCGACCTGACGAGGGTAGATCTCGCCGACGATTCGCTCGGCCGCTGGCGGGAACACTGTGAAGGCCAACTGCCCAACCCCGGTCGCTGCCTCGAGGTCCCGGCTCGCCAGTTCGACCCGGACCTGAAAATAGCGCCGTGGGGCCGGAGTGCTGATGACCGCCCCAAGCTGCTCGTCATGGATGTTCTCGACTGTGATGCCGCTGGTGCCCTCTTGCCCATAGGGAGCCGACCACGGCGTCCAGGCGTCTGGATCGTCCCGGATCTCGCCCCGTGGGCTCAGGCCGCGATAGTCCTCTAGGCTCAGTGCTACTTGGTTCTTCTCTGCCAATGGCAGTGCCCGGTAGATTCGCAGCGCATCGAGCGGCTCCAAATCGTCTAAGGCAATCTGCTCTCCATCGGCCGTGGTGACGACCGCGCCCTCCTTATAGGGGAGATTCACCGAACCGCCGGGACCGGGGCGGGTGAATTCCAGCGGCGTATCGTCGTGCCCGGCGCGCGTCGAAATGCGGGCCTGCGCCATCCCGGCGAAACCGAGGCTCTCCTCGATCCAGCGGATCTTGCCCCACACGCCCCAGTTGTCCCCCAGATCATAGACATTGGAGATGTATTGGGCCTCGGGCACGAACCCGGTCCCGAACACCCGAAATTCGGCGATTTCAAAGCCGATAGACGTCTGCGACCGCAGGCGCAGGAAGCGCAGGTACTGGGGAGGAATCCGCAAGTCGACCACGGGCTGGTCGTTTTGCAACTCCAGCTTGAAGCTGGTCATCACCGGCCTGCCGGACTCGTCTCTGTCATTCTCGCTGCCGTTGTTGACCAGAAGCTCGTACGCGCGCAGATAGTCGTTTTGGAAAGGAAAGTCGGGCGCTGCGAAACCTGGGGCGTTGCGCGGAAAGAACTGGATTCGGTTCACCCCGAAGCGCGCGCCCAAGTCAAAGTCGAGCATGGCCCCGAAGGCGAGGACCTGTGGCCCCTCGGCCTCGCTCTTGCGGGTGAAAGCCGTCTCGAGATCGCCGTCCACCATCAGGAGCAGCTCTTCGGCGAGGCCGAGCGTCAAGAGATTCGGCGAGGTCAGCGTGGCTCCGGCCGCGATATTGCTGGTGGAGTCGGCTCGCTGGGGGAAGATCCAGCCCGGTTTGCCGGGAAAGTCGAAGTCCACCACATCGCCTGGGGTGTTGGTGAGCGCGGCCTCGTCAACGCTGATTTGCGCCGCGGCCGGGATCTCTCCCCCGCCGCTGTTATAGGGTTGGCCGCTGGTGCCACCCAGCACCCGGCTTTCAGCAGCCAGATCTTGGGCCACTAGGCAGAATGTCCCAAGCATGACCAAGCTGGTTCTGATCCGCTGCATTCTCACTCGATAGACCCTGGCGTCAATACGCTACGTGGACCACGCGGTGCACTTTGCGGCTCGATACGTCTGTGTCCACCTCGATTTCCAACAGGTAGATCCCAGGGGGCACCAGCCGGCCGCTCTGGTCGTGGCCGGACCAGCGGACCGCGTAGGATCCGCTCACGAGGGGACGCCGTTCCTCCCACGTCCGCACCAGACCGCCGCCCAGATCGTAGAGGCGGGTCTGCACTGTGCGCTGCCCGGTGAGTCGGAGCACCGAGAACTCGAATCGCGCTTCGTCGTTGATCCCATCGCCGTTCGGGGTCAGGATCGGCGCAGTGATCGTCAACGGGCCCATCACCCGTTTGTCTGCCAACGGCCCGCGCAACAGCATCCCCTGACTCGAGGCCAGGGCGGTCGCATCGCCGGGATCGACCCGCTGCCACCGATTGGCCTCGGACGAAGTGCCCAGTTCCGCCTGCAGGACAGCGCCGGGGCGGAACAGGGTGGTGGTGAACCGCACTTCGATCAGATCGACCTCGGGACCCACCGCCGAATCTAGGCGCACCCACAGCGAATCCGATCCGGTCGGGACCTGCTCCAGATCGGCTGGTCCCAACTCGGCTACCGGGCCGGCGTCCCACTGTGACTCCCGGCCCATGCGGAGGAGTTGCAGATCGAGGTCCACTCCGGGAGCGTACAGGCGAATCTGGTCCATTCCTGGACCGTTCCGCAGGAACCGGGCTTTGACGAACAGGGACAGGGTGTCGGTGGCACCCAACTCGGATACTAGGCCCGGCTCGAGCTCGCCGAGGGCCTGCTGAGCCAGGGGATCGAGGAAGTTCAGCCGAATCGACCGCAGGGAAGCCGCCTGTTGTGGATCGCTGGTCTTCAGCCAGGCTTGGAGCATGAGGTACGCTCGCGGGCTTGGCGACGTGATGGGGGACCCCGAGAAGTCGTATTCCTCGCTCCAGTCGCTCCAGTCGCCCCCGGCCACCTGCTCGGTCACGATCTCGATATCCTTCTTGGCGAATTTGTTCAGCTTGTTGTACTGCTCTTCCGTTATCTCGCTACCGTCCTTCTTGAAATAGCGGAGGACGTCGGCGAGTTGGTTGCCGGTCCGGCTGCGCAGCGCGATGGAGGTTCCCAAGGGCGTGTCCCCCTCCCACTCGATCGAACTCAGCGTCCGGGCACCGTCCAGCGTGATCAGGGGCGACGTGAGTGAGACGCGAGGCTGGTATCCCTCGCCATAGAATTGGATTTCCCGCGTGTCTGCGTTGCCTCCCGCTAGGCCGCCGGAATAGGGAATGCTGATGTAGCGGGCGACCGTGGGTTCGAACACGTTGGCGTGGTAATCCATGCCGCCGTCGCCGCCGAGCGCCTGGCTGGTCCAGGCTAGGGTGCCCTCGGGTGTCAGACTGCCGTCCGAGGTCTGGATTTCGTACTGGGTGATGGGCCCCCAGTACCCCGCGTTCAGGAAGAACATCTGCACTCGATCCACCCAGAAGAAGGCACCCAAATCGAAGAAGAAGAAGCGCAGGGCGTGCGTGCGGACAGTGGTTCCGACCGTTGTTTCGTACAGGCCGTCCACCAAGCTGGTGACTACGGTGGTATCAATCCCTATCTTTTGCGCCACCCCCCGGCGGGCGGCCAACCCCAGGGCGATGTTTTCGCCTATCGTCCGCACTTCCATCGCGGCCAGTCGAGGACGCTCGCGGCGGAAGTACCGGACCTCGCCACGCGATCTCGCGTCGATCGCCTCGTAGATCTCCGGCTCGACCCGGATGCTCCCATCAGCCACTTTCTTGTAGTAGTCCACCGTCCCGCGGCGGGCGGGCTCCAAGGCGTCGTAGGCTTCGCGGGATACTTCGGCGCCTCGCACCGAGTCACTTTCCGTCACCACGAGTTGGACGTAGCGGATCTGGTCTCCCCGCCAGTGCAGATCGCGGGCGTCTCCCGACGGCTCCAGCTCGATGTCGAAGACCCGTTGGTTTTTGTTCGCGCCCGGACTCGCGTAAACGAGGACGTAGCCCTTGACGTCCCTCAGACCCTGCTCGGGACGCTCGCCATCCGAGGTCAGCAGGGTATATTGGAGAAAGGGATCGCCAAGATCCGCATCCACAAAGGTCAGGAGGATGCGAGTCGCGGTCACGATCCGCCCTAGATCCAGTTCGAACCACCAGTCGCGCAGTGGCTGGTCCGGGTCGGGCTGCCAGTACGAGGTCAAATCGCCGTCGAGAAGGTTGGCTGCCCCGGCCGCATTAGTGCCAGCCCGCACTGCATCCAGCAAGGCGACGTCTTCGGCCTTGACTCCTTTGGGCGGGTTCCGTTTCAGGTGCTCGACAATGTCTTGGGTCGCGTCGATATCTTTGGCCACAAAGTGCGGGCGGGCTGCGTTCGCTGGGGCAAAGAACTCGACCGTGCCGACGGGGAACCCCCAGGTTTTCAGGTGGCGGCCCTCTACCACGATCTGGTTGCCGCGGATGATGTACCCTTGGCCCCAGACCGCACTACCACACAGGATCCAGAGAGCCAGCGCCGTGCTGATCTTGCCGTTCATGTTGCCACGCCTCTTTAGCATCTGGGAGCCTCAATACGCCACCGCGATCAGGCGCGTTCCGCTGTCGCGACCCCCTTCGCGATCGACCGCGACTCGGCACACGTAGAGCCCCGGCGGCACTAGCTGGCCGTCGCTGTCGCGTCCGTCCCAAGGCTGGATGTACTGACCCGAATGGTCGCGGCCCACATAGACCTCCCGCACTAGCCGGCCCGACAGATCCCACACCCCCACCTCCACTAGCCGGTCCTCGGTCAACTTCAGCAGGTCGTACTGGATCGCCACCGCGTCGTTGATGCCGTCTCCATTGGGCGTAAACGCGGCCGGCTCGACCTGTAACCCGGCCACAATCGACGCGCCCAGCGACAGCGTCTTGACCGACAGCCGGTTGCCGTCCAGCCTGTTGGTCGCATCGCCGCCCCGCACCGGTTGCCAGACCTCCTCTGGCGCCTCGCTGTCGAAAATGCGGCCTTGGAAGGTCGCCGCATACCGATACACCTCGCCCCGCAGCCGAACCTGCAGCAACTCACCACTCTGGTCCACCGCCAGCCGTGGAAAGCTCACCACCACCCGGTCCTCGGTGCGCAGGCCGTCTATCTCCGTGAAGGCCACCGCCGCTCCCGCCAGTTCGACTTCGACCACCTCCACCACTCGGCCCCCCTGAAAGCGCAACTCTAGGCTGTCGAAACCCCGATCCTGCAGCGACAAGGTGGGCCGCACCGCGTACGTGAACTCGGTTAGCTGCGAAGCCTCGGCCTGCCACGGGTCCACCTCTCCCACCAGATCCGTCGCCGCCGGCGGCGACGAGACTGCAAATTCGAGGAAATTCACCTGGCCCCCATCTAGAAAATCACTGGCGAAGTCAAGCGAAAACTGCACGTAGTTGCGCGGCCGCGGTGCCACCATCGGCACCCCCAGACTGTCGCCAAATGAATACGGTGCCGACCACAGGTCCCAGTTTGCCGCGTCGTGGGTGATGCGGCCTTTCTCTTTCACCTTCAGCTTGTCGTACTGCGCTCGGGTCAGTGGCGAGCCGTCCGACCCATACGGCACCTCCTCGTCGGCGCGGAAGGTCCGCCGCCAGTACCGGGATGGCTCGGGGTCGTCGCCGCCATGGCTGCGGATCGATACCCGGGCCGACTCGTCTTGGCGGCCCGACCAGCGCACCCAACCTAGGCTGGAGGGGGCACCCAGCGGAATGGTGTTCGAGGTATAGCTGGCGAACGGCACATACCCCTCGGCGAAGACCTCCAGCTCCGCAATCTCCCACGCCTGCCGCTGAAACGGGTTGACCCACAGGGTGAGCTGTCGCACCGGCGTCCGGTCTAGAGGAATCTCCACCACCGGGCTCTTGTTCTCCGTGATCTCCACCACCAGATTGAAGTCGAGTTTCGTGTCGCTGACGAGTTTGTGCTGGAATCTCAGGTGAGACCGGTTCGGCGTTCCCCCGTGGGGTTCGCCACTGCCGGTGGCGATAGCCATGTGCTCGATGTAGTTGGGGGAGCCGGGACGCGGCGACACCCGCACCCGGTTCACCGGGAACAGGCCGCCCAAGTCGAAGTACAGGGTGAAGCCGCTGATACCGCCGCCTGGACTGTAATCCGACAGCGACGCATTGTGCTCTAGGAAGAAGGTGGTGAAGTCGCCATCGGCGACCACGTCCAGAGTCGAATTGCGGCCATAGCCCGAGTAGCGCTCGGTCATCAGAAAGCCGCCCCGTTCTTCCACCGTGGATAGGATGCTCTCGTCGCTGCCGTAGTAGTAGGGAGCCAGCACTCCCTCTAGGTTGACGCTGTCGAAGTCGCCGGCTTGGGCGGGATCCACATCGGCCCAACTCAACTGCTCGAACTCGACGCTGCCGTCTGCTACCTCGGGCAGCAGGGGAAAGCTAGCGTAGTCCTCGCCGCCCAAGCGATAGATCTTTACTGCTTCTGCCGGACGCCACATCCCCGCGCTCGCCACCAGGCACAAGAGCAAGCTTGCCAATCGCGCTCTTGCCAAGATGTCACCCTCTTGTGGTGTGTGGGCCCAACCCGCGTACACCGTTGGGCTGATTATTAGGGAAGGGGGGATGTGAGACCACATCCCCCCTTCCTTCGTGTTATGGAGCTTGAACCGCTAGCAGCGAACCTACTCGCCGTCCGCTACTGCCCGAACGCAGACTTGATGCGGCCCCAACTTTCGGCTTCGACTGCCGTGCCAAAATCGACTTCCTCCAATGGAGCCAGCAGAAAGTCGGTGGCTACCGCGGCGGTTTCCCAGTAGGTTCCCTCGCCATTCAGGACATACTGTATGGCCTCGTTGTTGTCCATATTGTCATAGTCGCCGATCATCCAGTTCAGACCGATGATCTGACCTTCTTCCATGTCGTGTACCACACTGCCGTCCGGGTCATCCCACTGTAGGTTGTCCCACAATGTCATCATCCACTCTGCCTTGCCGGTGACGTCGGCGGCGTTGAGCACGACGGAATCCGACGAGTACCCTTGGGCGGCGTACGGCGGGTTGCCGGCCCAGGTAGCTTGGCTATGCCAGAACCAGTACCACGCTGTCTCCTCGTTGTTCGTCGACGCCGGATCGATGTCCGGGAGGCGGAAGTGGATGTTTTGGGCGAAGCGCCCGCGGTCCTCGGCTTCGTCCGCCCAACTGCGTTCGCCGCCGTGGTCCCCGTCAACGCTCATCTCGAAGGTGTCGGGCAAGGGAGGAGGGCTACTTTCGATACCGGAGACGTCTCGCTTGCGGAAGTTGTCGAACAACTCGTGGTGCATATAGAGACGGTCCTGGCTGGCGCTATAACCGACGATGACCTTGCTGTTCAGACTGGACAGGTCGGTCCACTTCTCGCCGGTTGTGGATGTATAGAGCTCTGGCCCGATCCAATAGTCCTCGGGAACCACGGCCCACTCGGACAGATCCCCGTCTAGGGTCGGCTCGGCACCCGCGGGAAACTGGAACGCGAGCAGAACTTGGTCCTCTGGCACATGACTATAGGCGGAAAAGGCAAAGCCCACAGTCAGGCACAGAGCGATAAGCGTAGCTTTCTTCATTGTGTGGAACCTCCACGATGGTGATTCTCCGACCCTAGGCGTTCTAGGGCCGCAGGAATCGGGTTGTATGCACGTTTGTGGTAATGTATAGACTGGTCTTAGGTCTGTGCAATAAAAAAACGAGACCGATCAAACTCGCTTAGGGGGCAAGCTGTGCTATGCGTGCCTCTAACGCTGCAAGCTGACGGGCATCGCCCCGCCAGTGGGCGACCGCCAGCCGGTATGCCCGCAGTGCCGCATCCACTTGGCCCGTCTGTTCGTATGCCTTGCCGAGCGCGTAGTGGGCCTTCGCGTTGGTGGCGTCCAACCTTTCCACGGCCTCGAACGCCGCGATCGCTCGGTCGTAGGCTTGCTGGCGGAGGTAGTGCTGTCCGAGGCTCAGGCGGGGCTCGACCCAATCCGGTCGGTGGCGGATCGCTGCCTTGTAGGACTGCTCGGCCTGATCTAGGCGACCCTGAAGCAGCCCCACGTTGCCTAGGGCGTGGTGCGCCTTAGCAAACGTCGTGTCTACTTGTAGGGCCTGCTCGAAGGATCGACGGGACTGGTCGAGGTGCCCGTTCCGGACGGCGACGTAGCCGATGGTGAAGTGGGCCTCGCAGGCCTCGCGCTGATTCGGGGCTTGGGTGATCACCTGACGGGCCAGCGCTACCGCTTCGTCTAGGTTGCCCTGATTCAGGTGGGCATGGCTTAATCCCGCGAGGGCTCTGACATGCTCGGGCTGGCGCTTTAGGACCGCCCGGTACATGCCGATGGCCCGCTCCCATCGGCCGAGCTCGCCGTAGGACCGTCCCGCCGCCAGATAGGAGTCTAGGTCGCCGGTCTGATTCATCTGTTTTTCTATGGCTCGCACTTGGTCGGCCCGCTGATTCAGTTCGGCAAAGCGGTCGAGCAGTATCTGGGCTTGCTCCTCGCGCCCTTGGGCAGAGTAGAGATTGGCCAGACTGTAGTATGCCTCGGGATAGGCCGGGTCGATCTCAATAGCCCGACGCAGCATTCCTTCGGCCTCCTCGTAGCGCTCCGCGTAGGTGTAGAGCATCCCGAGTTCTCGGTGAGCCTCCTTGTTGTCGGGATCGAACCTGACAGCGCGCGTCAACAGTTCCGCGGATTCTGTTCGGCGTCCCTGCAGCCGGAGGAGTCGGCCCAAGGCACACAGTGCCTCAGCATCGGTCGAATCGGTCGCCACGGCCCGTACCAGGGCCTCCTCGGCCCGGCCATACGCCCCCTGCTCTTGATGCAGACCGGCCAGAAGACGGTACGAGGGAGCTGTGCCCGGATCGATCCGCACGGCCTCTTCCAGCAGAGCGATTGCCTCCCGGTGGCGTTTCATTTCTCCGTAGGCCACGGCCAGATTGTGGTAAGCCAGAACAAGGCTCGAATTTAGGCGAATGGCGGCCAGATACGCGGTCTCAGCCGAATCCCTGCGGCCCAGTTTCATGTAGGCCGTGGCCAGATGGCAGTGGGCTTCAGCGGAGAGGGAGTCTAGAGCCACTGCCTGCTGATACGCGGCGAGTGCGTCGCGGTACCGGGCTTGGCGGAAGTAGGTGTGCCCGAGCGTGTGGAGCCGGTTTCTCTCTGGGTTCGGTGCTGGTGATTCGGGTGCCTGACACGCGCCCAGCCAGATTGCCAACAGGGCAGCGGCGGTGCGGCGAAACACAACTGCGTACGTCAGATGCATCGCGCAGTTTTCCGTTGGATCACGGGGTTGACCGGGGGCGACGTGGCGTGAGGAGGGCTGGAGTCGAGGGAAGAGAATTGCCACCCGTGGACGTCTTCGCGTCGCCGACCGAATATAAGCCATCGGCACCAGCCCCAACAACTTGAGTGCTGGTGTCAGCAGGGCCGTTTCGTCGGCCTTGTTGACCAAGGCACCCGCTGGCTCGGTCAATCTGGCCTCGCCAGTTTAGGCGATTGACGCGATTGACGCGTCTGGTGCCGATCTATAGTATGGCAGATAGGCACCCGCGCGGGGCAGGGACGACTCCTAAGACAACCCCAGCAGGCCGGACAGCGGCGACACCCCGAGATGGAGCAGAGCGTGACTTGGCAGAAACGAGCAGCAGGCGGATCTGAAGCGGCATGGTATCGACAATCAGACTGAACGGCGGCTCCTTCAAGGGCCTCCTCCTCGACAACGAGGCGAACGCCGCCCGCCAGGGGAGCGGCTTTACCCCCCTGTGCCATCTGAGCTACCCGGACCAGAACCTCTATCGGGACGACGCCGTCGGCCTCAACTTTGAGCACATCATGAACGGCGCGGCGGCCGACGCCGCCCGCTCGATGTTTACCCCCCGGAAGGACCGCTGTCTCCTCCTCTCCCACGCTCCCGGCGAAGCATCGGTCTGCCATCCGGCCGCGGACTCCTCTTGGGGGATCGAGAGCGCGATGCGCTATTGCTTCGGGCCGGACTGCGTCGATATGGAGTTCACCGCCCGCCTGACCGACGAACGATGCGCCCCGCTCGGGTACGTCGCCTTCATGTGGGCTTCCTACATGAACCGCACCTGCGGCCGGGCGATCCATTTCTACGGGACCTGCGAAGGGGAGGAAGGCTGGATTCGCTTCGGCGAAGACCTGCCGGACGGCCGCTTCGAGACCGGCACCGTCGCCCACGCCTCGGTCAATCCCCTCCCGTACGAAGAGGGGGCCGAAACCCTCAACATCGTCGAAGATTCCCGCAAGCGCTTCCTCCTGCCGTTCTACTACGGTATAGCGGACGGCGACGGCGACCTGTCGAGCGCGGACGACCGGATGGTCTATGCGATGATGTTCGATCAGGAGGCGTCCATCCGCTTCGCCCTGTGGAACTTCATCCAGGACGAGCGCGGCCGGCCGGACCCGCACAGCCCGGCCTGGGACTGGCAGTACGTCATCCGCGACCCGGAGATCGGTCGGACCTATCGCTACCGGGCGCGGCTCCTATACCGGCCGTTCGTCGATCGGGAAGCGGTGCGGCTGGCGTATGAGGAGTGGGCGACCGAATTATAGCGCTTCGATTTTCACCACGGCGGGGCCAGACTCGGCTCGTGGACGAAGCGCTTCATGCCCAACACGAGTCGGGCCTGGGTGCGCGGCGGCAGAGCCAGCGCGAACGTCTTGCCGCTCACTGGAACGCGCTGGGATGTCCCGCCGACCTCGACCTCGGTGAATTCGTGCTCTCCCATGCCCCCCGCTTGGATCAGCACCTCCCGGCGCTCCGTCGAGCTTACGTTCACCACGGTCAGTTCGGCCCGGTCGTCGCTCAGCCCCGAGACCAGCGCGGCCACGTCGGGCGGAAGCCCCGGACGATGGCGCTGGGCGTCGAAGTGGCGCAGTCTCGTGACTAGCAGGCCCCCGTTGTAGTGGGGGAGAGGGGCACCCATGGTGAGTTGCACCAAGCCTTCACAGGTAACGGGATTTCGCTGCTGGAAATAGGCGTCGCCGTAGGTGGCCGGGTCCTGCTCGTCCTGCGCCATGAAGTCGAGACGCGCCTGCACCTGGCTCAGATTGTGTTCGAGGATCCGCTCTGGATACTCGGGGAACTCGCCGTGTAGGTAGGCCATCCAGCCCCAGTCGTGCCCGCCCTGATCCTTGGTGTGGTGCCACGAGTTGACGGCGAACGGATCGCCCGACCGCTTGCGGGTCCGCTCGAATCGCCGCGAATCGGACCGGGCCATCGACATGCACCACAGATGGGCGATGTCGGACGGGTACATGGGCATGAACTCGAACCAGCCGTCCTGCTGCAAAGTGGTGCCGTCTTCCTTGCGGATCGGGTACCACATCCACTCGCCCAGTTCGTAGTTGACCAGTCCGGGATCATCGTACTTGTGGGGCACGTAGAGCTGATCGTCGCGCTCGATTCCGCGGGAAATGAGGACGTCGATCTGCGACCGCGGAAAGTCCATGTATTCCAGTCGGCGCGTCAGCAGGGCGCAGTTCTGGGCTGCGACCCCCACGGCCTGCCCCACGCTGTGCCAACCGTGGGGCCAGGCCCAGCCGTAGCTCGACCCATACCACTTGCCGTTGGTGTGTTCGCCCACGACACCAGAGAGGCCGACGTTGTCGGGCACGATGCCGCCGTTGGCGTCGGCGCGCTCCATCCAGGCCTCGGTGTATTCGAGGACCCAGGCGCGGTACTTCCCGTCCGCCGTCAGCAGGTAGGCGTTTGTCCCTAGGGTGGTCGCTAGGAGGTTGACCACGGCGTCGCCGCGGCCCATGCGATCGCGCATGGCTTGGCCCAGCCGAGCGGCCAACTCGGGACTACCTCGCACCACCTCGTGATTGGTGCATCCCGGCACGTCGTAGAAGGGCAGGTTGTACCCCTCATAGGGCCAATGCGGACCTTCCTCGAAGGCCCAGTAGGCCGGCCCCTTACTGCCGTTTCTCGCGCACCGGATGATCCGGTGTTCGGGGTCGTAGTTGGGTGCCTCCGGATCCTCGCCGAGGAACAGCCCGGCGAAGCGACAGGCCCGCTCGATGTTGGCTCCGTTGGTCGGATCGGCCATGCAGAGCATGTAGAACAGGTAGTTGCCCTCGCCCTGATGGAACCAGTCGTAGCCCGGCTGGTACTCCCGCACCACCATGGGGTAGCCGTGTCCCGTGCCGTGCTGGCTCATCTGCTCATTGATGACGTCGAATTCCCGCTGGGCGTCGGCTAGGAACCGGTCGCTGCCGCCGAGCAGGTAGAAGAGCGGCCAGTTGTGGAAGCTCTCGTAGCAGTCATCCAGCGCGTCGATGCTCTCGAAGTCGGGACTGGGGGGCCAGAGCAGGCGTCCATCTGGATGGGTGTACCTTTCGAGCGCCTGTGGAGCGGCGTCCTCGATTGCGTCGAAGAGTTGGCGCTGAAGCAGGGCCCACTGCGGTGGTGTCTGGGCCGATTCGCGCGCCTCTAGGGAGACTGTCATGGTCGCTCGCCTTACTTGGCTAATCCCCGCTTGACCTTCCGCTCAAATTCGCGCATCTCATCCGTCCCGTCTAACACGCCGATTTCCATGTTGAACTCGCGCACCTCGCCCGGCTCGATGTACTGCAAAGTCCCGTGCTGGCGGTTCCAAGCGCGGCCGAGCACTGAGCAGTTGCCCGGCTCAATGCCGGTGACGTACGTGCCCTTGTGGAAGTGCTGCCAGTGGTTGACGATGGGGATCTCGCTGTGCTTGAACTGCCAATACAATCCCAAGCCTAACTTGTCGTTGAGCAGGCCGATGTGGACGCGCCCCTGGCGGTCGGTACGGGGCCGATGCACGTACACATCGTCGTGGGCGCGCGGTTGCGGCCCTTTGGCCACGGTGTAGTCCTCGGGGACGACGGGGCGGTCCGCGGTCCACTCGGTGCTTTTGCGGCTGTGGAGGACGAGGCGGGTTCCTTCGTCGAGCAAGGGGAAGCCGGGGTTGCAGTGATACACGAACATGAGCGGCGAGCGGTCGGCGGCGAGGTTTTCAATGCGGTCGCGGATGTGGATGCTGCGCTCGCCGAGTACGGTCGAGATCTCGCGCGACAGTTCTAAATTTTCGGCAAAGACCTCGGCTTGGCGCATTTGGCCGCGGATGCGGACGACGTAATCCGCGCCTTCCCAGCCGGCCTCAATGCCGACGTTTTTAGCCGGTATGTACGAGAGGCGGCCGTGTAGGGGCATTTCGGCGTTTTCCTCTTCGGGATCGACTTCTGGGTGGCCGACAAAGTCGAGGCCGCAAGAGGTGACCAGCCCGCCGAACCAGCCGCGCCCCCATTTGAAGCCCTCAGGCTCGTAGAAGGCCGGCCCGACGTCACCGGGGCCAGAGCGAAAACACAGCGACTGGCCCTTGTAGTGGGCCGAGGCAATGTCGAGGGCGCGGCCGGGCAGGACGGAAAACCCCAAGCCCGAAGCGTTGAACACATCGATGAGGTCGGCGCCGCGCTCGAATCCTTCGCGGCGCTCGGCGCGGCGGGCGTACATGAGCTGGCTGATGTCGCCGACGCGGTTGAGCAGTTGGCGGCGGGTGAAGTTGCGGCCGAAGAGCTTGGGCATGAGGAACCTCCTATAGCAAATGCTGAGATGCGGTTTGGACTATTGCAAAGATAGGCTTTGCACGGTAAAACAATACATATAGACGTGATGTGTGACTTTTTTTCGTTGATGGCGATCCCTCGCCTATCTTATTTGTGCACGCAAACAGATAGGGCTTATCACGGAGGGATCACCATCATGTATAATGTAGAAGAATTCGTCATTGCCATCTATTGCCTTTTGG
>JAJEFJ010000046.1 GCA_022820485.1 Candidatus Latescibacterota bacterium | reverse complement strand
TGCGCAAGCTGCTCCTGCTGCTCAACGCCATTGCCCATCGACGAACCCCTTGGGTGCAACACCAAGCCAAAGCAGGCTAAAAAAGGCTTGACACACAACACAGATACTACCGCAAAAGCGGGAATCCAGTCTTGAATGATTTAGGGTTGCTATATTACTCTTCTTGTTGTGGTTTCAAAAGCGCAGTGTACGGGATATTAGCAGGGTTAATTAGCTATCCAGCCGGAACGGCGGTTGGCGTGAGCCGGGTTGATCCACACGATAGATTCATCGCGTCCCTAGGAGGTAGCGTAGTGGGATTACTCGGGGGCATCTGGTTGACGGCTGCCAGTAAAGGTACGCTTTGGCCATCCCTTTTTGTCGGACCTGTCGCCATGGCGACCGCTTGGTCTGAAAGGTCGCGCAAGCCTCCTGAATTCCGCCGGGTCTCCTTCGGTTTATCACCCATCCTCAACGGCGGCCTCTCCGCCTCTGCCACACTGCGCTTTTGACCATTCCACGCGAGAAAGCCTCATTATGGCCACTGTGTTTACTGCTGATTCTCGTCCTATGCGGAATGCTGGCGCGGCCAGTCCAAGCCCAGACCCCGGCTCAAGCCGGGAGTGATAGCCTTTCGGAGAAAACGAAGACGGAGGACGTGAAGAAGCACTATATGAGACCGGGGGGACCGCCGACTTTTGAGGAAGAAAAGGAGAAATTTTTCTGTCAACTTAGGGAAAGGGACGAGACACTAAGGTGGGCACAGATAGGGGGATTAGGAGGACTAGGGGTTGGGGTGGTCTTCGCTGGAATACCTGAACCACTAGGCACGATAGGCTTTTTCGCAGCTACATATCTAGGTCCTGTTGTTGGTTCAATATACGGGTCGGAAAAATCACGCAACCCCCTTTCGGCTGAGTTCAAGCCGAAGCCTCAAGCCCGCCGGGTCTTCTTCGGTTTAGCCCCCGCTCTCAACGGCGGCCTCTCCGCCTCTGCTACACTGCACTTTTGACCCTACAAGGCCAAGGTCCCTCTATGCCCCAATCCTAGGGGCGTTTTTCTTTGCATGGGTTGCCCTGTAGTCTATCTTGTCTATTGTAAGTCTCATCCTTGCCCCGGCCCACGTTGACGGCGGCCAGACTGTGGAGCAAGCCCATGATACAGATGGAACCCGATTCGTCACGGACAGCCAAGCGCAAGCTACCCATCGGCATTCAGACCTTCCGCAAAATCCGCGAGGAGAACTGCTACTACGTCGATAAGACCCCCTACATAGCGCGGTTGGTTGACGAGGGCACCCACTACTTCCTGTCGCGCCCCCGTCGGTTTGGCAAGAGCCTGTCTCTCGATACCCTGAAGGAGCTATTCGAGGGCAACGAGCCGTTGTTCGAGGGGTTGGCCATCCACGAGCGATGGGACTGGTCGGTGCGCTATCCGGTGCTGCGGCTCGACTTTAGCAGGGGCAACTTCAAGGAGCCGGGCCAGCTACAAGAGGACGTAATGGCGCAACTAGACGCCATAGAAAGGCGGGAGGGTGTCGGTTCGGACTACGCTGGTGCGCCAGCGCGCTTTAGCCATCTGATGGAAGCGTTGCACGAGCGCAGCGGCCAGCGGGTAGCGGTGCTAATTGACGAGTACGACAAACCGATTTTAGACGCGCTGGAGGTGCCGGAGGTGGCGCGAGCCAATCGCGACTTGCTGCGCGGGCTGTATTCGACGATCAAGTTTGGCGACGCACACATTGCGTTTACTTTCCTCACCGGCGTGAGCAAGTTCTCCAAAGTCAGCCTGTTCTCCGGCCTCAACAACCTCAAGGACATTACCTTAGACCCGCGCTACTCGGCCCTCTGCGGCTATACCGAGGCCGACCTGGACGCGGTGTTCACCCCGGAACTGCCCGGCTTAGACCGAGAGGAAATCCGGCGCTGGTACAACGGGTACAACTGGCTGGGTGAGGAACAGGTGTACAACCCCTTCGATGTCCTTCTGCTCTTTGACCGTCGCCAGTTCGGGGCTTACTGGTTTGAGACGGGTACGCCGACGTTTCTGCTCGATATGTTGTTGGAGCGCGGAGTCAATTCTCTTGCCTTGGACGACATGCTCGGCAGTGAGGAGTTGCTATCGGCGTTTGACGTGGATCACATTGCGACTGAGGCGCTGCTGTTCCAGACCGGCTACTTGACCATTCGCCGCACTGAGCCGCGCGGCGGGCGGATGTACTACCGGCTGAGCTACCCCAACCAAGAGGTGCGGCAGAGCCTGAACGAGAGCCTGCTGAACCACCTGACGGGCAACCCCGCACGTCGGGTCGAGCACAGCGCTCGGCTGTACGACCTGCTGCTGGTCAATGACTTCGATGGCTTAGAAACACTGTTCGCGTCGTTCTTTGCCAGCATTCCGTATCAGTGGCACACCAACAACGAGATTGCCGACTACGAGGGGTATTACGCCAGCGTGTTCTACTCGTACTTCGCGTCGCTGGGGCTGTCGATCACAGTAGAGGACAGTAGCAGTGCCGGGCGCTTGGACATGGCAGTAGAGTTCAATGGGCAGGTGTACCTGTTCGAGTTCAAGGTGGTGGAACGGGCGGCGGAGGGGGCGGCGCTGCGGCAGTTGCAGGAGCGGGACTACGCGGCTAAGTATCGCGGTCGGGGCGCGGCGATTCACCTGATTGGGGTGGAATTCAGTCGGGAGAAGCGCAACGTGGTCGCCTTCGAGGTGGAACGGGCGTGAGGCGGTGGTAGGGGGTCGCTATTGCAAGAGGACGCGGTCTCCCGGACGACTAAAGTCGGCTGCATGGTGCCCGCCTATTCGCGCATTTTACGGAAAACATAGGTGCATAAAACATAGGGTTCGGGTGTTGTACAATCCAAGAAGCAGACGGGCGTTTACATTGACGATAAATCGCTTAGTCTGTATATTAACTTAACTATTTTTAACAACTTATAAAAATGACGGACTCGCGCTATCACCGCGAATTCCGCCTCTTCCGACGCTGAGATTTCCCACTGGCATGCAAATTTGCGCTCCCTTATGGCTAGGGATTTGGGGCCTTGCTATATGCTTGCCCACCCTCCCAGCCCGCGCCCAAATGCCCGACAAGCGCTGGACGCTGACTGAGCTTATCGACCGCGCCTTGGACCGCGATGGCGAGGTTGCGAGCAGCCGCTGGAAGGTCGAGTCGGCTGACGCTCGCCGCCGCCAAGCTGCGGCCGCTAAAATCCTTCCCCGCCTGCGCATCGACAGCAGAAGCGGCCTAGTTCCAGACGCTATGGGCAGTGTGTTCAACCCGCCCGCCGATACCACGGGGTTCCGATCCTTGGGGCCTTTTGCGCGCGCCGAGTTGCAATTTGTGCAGCCGCTCTATCCCATTAGCCTCGGTCGCCACTTAGGCGAGGCTGCCACGCGAGGGGTCGATGTGGAGCAGTCCGATTTGTCGCAGACTCGGTTGGATGTGGCTTTTGCCGTCAAGGAGCTGTACTACGGGCTGCTGTTGGCCCAGGACTTAGACGACTTGGCGCGGCGCGTGAGCGATGAGCTAGCTAGCAGGGCCGGAGAGTTGGACGACGATCCCGCGCTCTCGTCGTCCGACCGCTACAAACTGCGGCTGGCCCAGCTCGACTTGGCCGTGCAGCAGCGCGAGGTGGGCGATCAATTGGCCTTGGCGCGGTCGGCGCTGGCTTGGCGCACGGGCCTGCCCAGCGATGGGCCGCTCCTGCTCCGGGCCGAGCGGCTCGCGCCGGTGGCGGCCTCAGTTCCGTCCCTAGACGATCTAATCGCACAGGCTCTCGATCTGCGACCGGAATGGCGCAAGCTGCAAGCGGGTCTCGCCGCCAAACAAGCCCTCGCGCAAGCGGCCCGCGCGGCGTATCAGCCCCAAGTGTTCATCGGCGGTGGCTTGCGCTATGCTGTGGCTCCTGGGCGCACCGACCAGCGGAACCCATTTGTCAAAGACGAGTTTAACTTTTTCAACGGCGGCGTCTTCATCGGAGTGCGTCAATCCTTGGAGTGGCACTTGCTGGCAGCGGATGTGGATAGGGCACGCGCTGAATATCGCGCACTCGAAGTGCGCGTACCGAGTGCGCAGGAGGGGATCCGCTTAGATGTCCGCCGCGCCTATTTGGACTATGGCCGCGCCGACCGCGATTTACAAGACATGCGTAAGAGTCGGCGATTGGCCCGGCAGTGGCTGCGGGAGGCCCGCGACGATTTTGAGTTTGACCCGCAGACCATCGGCGACTTGATCGCCGCCTTTGAGACTTGGGCCCGCCGCGAACAAGCCTACGGCGAAGCCCTGTACGACTTCAACCTCAGCGTCGCCCGCCTCGAAAAAGCCACGGGCGGTCTCGAACTGATCCCACGCGATGCGACTCCTTAGCACGGTCTTGCTGTTGGCGTTGGCTAGCCCAAGCGACGGCTGGGCCGACGCGGCTTGGGCGACGGCAACCGTGGCGCGGCTGAACGCGCTGCTAGAGGCTCCCAACCGCGAGCGCGCCGACGGAGCCGACCGCTTAGTGCGCGAGCACTTGGCTGTGGACGAGTTTACTGCGACGACCTTTGGCGACTATCTCGAAAAGTCGCTGGACGCATACCGGGACTTGCTATCCGATCTGCGTTTTGCACACCTCGTCGAGCACTATCGCAGCCGACTGGTTAGAGCCTATCAGCATCGCCTCAGCGCCGACTTGGCCGTCCAGCTTGCTTCCCCGGATTGGCGCGGCTTGCGCTTGGACAGCCTCGAAGTGAATGGTCAGCGGGGCCGGGCGCAGCTTCGTGCGTTATTGGCTACGCGCTCGCTCGGTGTGGAGGCCGACTTGATTCTCGCAGACGGAACTTGGAAAATTGCCGAGTTAAAGATCGACGGTAGGCCCGTCTCCAGCCACTACAGGCGTCGCTACCAGTCGCTGATCGATAGAGAACATTCGCCGCCGGTGCTGGAGGCCCAACTCGCCGAGCGCGAGTACGTCGTTCTCGAAGACTTCACCGCTACTTGGGATGGGTCGCAGCCGATGGAATGGGGGCCGTGGAAGAAACAGGATCGGCACAAACCGGTGCTCTACCGCGTAGAGGGTCGCTCGCGGCGCTATATGGCGGCGCGCGATTCGAGCCATTCGGTCATCGTGGGAAAATTCATCCAGTGGAATCCGCGCCAGTACCCGATTATGACTTGGTGCTGGCGGGCCGCGGCCTTGCCGCTGGGCGGCAACGAGTTTCTCGACGACGCCAACGACAGCGCGGCTGGTTTGTACGTTATATTCTCCAAGAATTGGTTGGGGGTTCCCAAACAGCTCAAATACGTGTGGAGCACGACCTTGCTCGAAGGCACGGTGGGCCGGCGCGACAAGATATTCCGGCCTTGGTTTTTCGTCGTCGAAAGCGGCGCGACCAACTTAGACAAATGGACCTTTGAGGTCGTTGACTTGGAAAAGCACCATCGGGAAAAGCTAGGTGGCCGACCGGCCAAGCGCACCATCGGCTTGGGTCTGCTGACAGACGCCAACTCGACTCGTTCGTACGCTGAGGCGTACTACGCAGATTTGCGCGTGTGGACGCGCGAGGCTTTTGACGGCGGGCGCGTTGTCAACTACTGCGGCGGACTCCCCACCCCCAACGGCGCGTACGCAGAGGAGAATTTACAATGAAAATGGTATGGCGCGGTGTGTGGGCCGCCCTCTGCGCCACCGCGGTCGGCGCAGCCGCAGAGGATGACGACCCCATTGCCTTTCTCAAAAGCCACGACGCCGAGGTGCAGGCCATCCTCGCCGAGGCTCCGACCGATTCGCTGCCTCCGACCGTGCGGGAAGAGATTAAGAAGCACATCAACGCGGCCTTTGATTTCCGGGAATTGAGCCGCCTCGCCTTGGGAGATCACTGGGAAGAACGCTCCCCGGCCGAGCGCGACCACTTCGCCGAGACCTTCAGCAGCATCATCCGCGAGCAGAATTTCGACAGCTTCTCCCGCTATTACCGCGAGGGCGAGATCCGCTACGAGTCGGCTGAGGTGCAAGGAGACGCGGCTGTCGTCCAAGCGCTGGCACCTGTGCGGGATGAGGAAATAGAGATCGAGTACAAGCTCCATCGGGTGGAGGGCGTGTGGCGGATATACGACTTAGTCATCGACGGCGTCAGCACGGCTGAGGGCAACAGGCGGCGCTATGCCCGCTACATCGAGAAAAATGGCTACGCGAAGCTGATCGTCCAGCTCGATAAGCAGTTGGCCCGTTTGCGGGAAACGGTGCTCTCGCCGCCTGCAGGCGGTGCAACCGAGGATTAATCCTCCGCCATGCCCATCAGCCACCAGCGCTTGGTTCGCTACATCTACCACCACTACATCGGCATAATTGCGCTGGCTACGGTGTTGTCGGTATTTGCCGGGTTCTTCGCTGCCAAGCTGGCCCAAAACATCAAGACCGACTTCGCCGACCTGCTGTCCGACGACTACGTCAGCGTCCGCGAACTCAACCGCATCAAGGACCGCATCGGCGGCATCGGTCCGCTGATGGTCGTCATTACCAGCGACGATTTGGACGCGGCCGTTTCCTTCATGCAGGTCTTGGCCGATTCGCTCGAACACAGCCCGCTGATTAGTTCGGTGAGCCTCCTCGACAGCAAAAAGGATCTGCTCGAAAAAAACCGGCTCCTCTATATGGACTTAGCGGACCTGCGAGAAGTCAATCGTCGTCTCGATGAGCACGTAGAGCTGCAAAAGCTCAAGCAGTCGCCGCTCTACTTCGCCTTTGACGACGAGGAAGAGCAGGTGCTCGATTTTGCGGATATCGAGGCCAAGTACCAGCAGGATGGCGCGGAGGTTCCAGAGCAATATCGCCAATACTTCATCACGCAGGAGGGCAATGGCGTCATCCTCCGGCTCTACCCGGCTGGGCTTACCACGGATGTCTCCTTTTCACACGCTCTAATCGATCATCTCGACCAGACCATTGCCGCCATCGGCCCGGGGCGCTTCCACCCCAGTATCGAATGCGTGTACAAGGGTAGTTTTCAAAATAGCGCCAACCAATTCACGATCATTATCCAAGATCTCAAGTCAACGGCCCTGTACAGTATCGTTGGCGTGCTGCTGCTCATCACCCTGTTCTTTCGCCAAGTAGTTGGCTCGCTCTTCATTACCTTGCCGCTGCTGATGAGCCTGACTTGGACGTTTGGCGTCACCTACTTGGTCATCGGCAGCCTCAACATGATCACCGTGGGGCTGTTCGCCATCCTCTTTGGGCTGGGCATCGATTTTGGCATCCACATCTTCGCCCGCTACCGCGAAGCCCACCGCCGAGGCATGGACATCGAACAGGCCCTGACCGTGACCGTTCGGTACACGGGTAAGGCCCTGGCGACGACGGCGGTCACTACCTCGATTGCCTTCTATTCACTGCTGTTGACGGATTTTAAGGGCTTTTCGGAGTTCGGCTTTATCGTCGGCACCGGCATTCTTTTTTCGCTGGTGGCTATGGTTGCGATATGCCCGGCCTTTATCGTCCTCGCCGAGCGCCTGCGGTTGGTCATCCCGATCCGCAAAAGAAGCGTCCTGTGGCGCACCGGTCGCTATCCCAAGCCTTGGGCCACCTTGCTGATAGGCACAGTGATCACCGGGTACTCGCTGTACCACCTCGGCGATTTGGAATTTGAGTACGACTTCAGCAAGCTCAAGCCCGCGCCGCCGCCCAACATCAACAAGGGCAGCCTGCCCCAGAGCCTGAAGGAAGGCCGCTCGCCGGCCATCGTCTTGACCGAAAGCTACGACGAGGCCATGGAGGTGGTTCGCACGGTCGAGGCTATTAAGGCTACTAACGGCGACTCCTCCACGGTCCTCAGCGTCAAGAGCGTGTACTCCGCGCTGCCGCAAGACCAAGACGCCAAGCTGGCGCTCATCGCCGATATCCGCGCCTTGCTCGACCGGGAGGAGGGCCTGTTCAGCGAGAGCGAGCGGGCTAAACTGGATTCGCTGCGCCCGTACCTCGACGTGAAAAAGCTCACGCTCTACGACCTGCCCTCAGACTTGACCAATGCGTTCAAGGACAAGGAGGGCAACATCCTCAACTTCGTGGCGATCAATGCCGCAGTCGAGCTCAAGGACGGCAAAGACGCCATCCGCTTTGCCGAGGAAATCAGCCACATTGAAACGCCGACGGGCAAGACCTACATAGCCTCTAGCTCGCACATCATCGTCGCCGAGATGCTCAAGGTCATGCTCGAAGATAGTTCTCTCGCCGTGATTCTCACGCTAGCGGTTGTCGCGGTGGTGTTGCTCATCGACCTGCGGAGTTTCGTCGATACCCTGCTGGTGCTCACGCCGCTTGTGAACGCCTTGGTGTGGGTTGTGGGCTTCATGTACGCGTTTGACATCAAGCTCAACCTCTACAACATGGTCGCCTTTCCGACGATTATCGGCATGGGCGTTGACAACAGCGTCCACATCTTCCACCGCTACCAAGAAGTCGGTCGCGGCTCGCTGCGCTTGGTGTTGCGCACGACCGGGCTCGCGCTGTTGGGTACGTCGCTGACGACGATGGTTGGCTTCTCGGGATTGGTGCCGGCCATCCACCCGGCGCTCACGTCGATTGGAGTGCTCTCGCTGGTGGGCTTGGGATCCTGTTTTATCACGTCCGTCACGCTGCTGCCGGCCCTGCTGCAAATCCGCGAGCGCCGCGCTGAGAAGCTCTAACTTTGGCCGCCATGCGCGTCGGCATTGTAGGGGCGGGGATTTTTGGCTTGGCCGCCGCTTTGGAACTCAACTGCTTTGCCGACCCCGCGAATCCCTCTGGAAATTGAGCGTGGACTCCCTATAACTCGACCCGACGCAAGACCGGGCCTGCCTTTTCTCAATGGGGGTTTTGGCTATATTGAAATGAAGGTTGAGGCAAAAAAATGGAGCGAGAGACGGGACTCGAACCCGCGACAACCACGTTGGCAACGTGGAGCTCTACCAACTGAGCTACTCTCGCTCGAAAATCACGCGAAATGGATCGCTATGGAAGGAAAAAATATAACTATGCCCCGTATAAGCGTCAAGATGCGCCAAGCTCTGCTATCTCTCGTCGCGGCCCTCTTGGGAGTGGCCTGTGAACAGGGGCCGCCCGAGGAGTCGCCGGCTTGGCCTCCCAAGGCGCGCTGGCACAACAATCAGGGCGTGGTCTATATGGATCAACACAACTACACGCGCGGTCGGGAGGAGTTTACTCGCGCCCTCGCCTTGGCCCCAGACTACGCTAGTGCACAGGCCAATTTAGGCATTGCGTACTACGCCCTCGGCAAGTACGACAGCGCCTCCACGGCCCTGCAAACCGCGCTCGCCATCGACCCCGCCCTCCTCCACGCCAACTACGCGCTGGGCCTGATTTACAATGCCCAAGGCCGGGAGCACGACAAGGCGCTCGCCGCTCTGCAAAAGGTCGCGGCTGCCGACCGCGACGACCCCCACGTGCGCTACTACATGGGGCAAATGCGGGCCAAGCTAAACGAGGGCGAGGCCGCCATCGCCGACTTCAAGGAGGCCATCCGCCTCGATCCCTACAACGTGTCGGCGTACTATGGACTGGCCAATCTCTACCGGCGGCTTGGGCGCGAGGAAGAGTGGAAAAGCACCTTGGAGCACTTCAACCAGCTCAGCCAAGCTGGCCACCAAGGCGTCTCTTCGTCCTATCAGGGACAGGGCAAATACGCCGAGGCCGTGGCCGACGCTGGTGGCGGCGATCCGAGTCAGGACGATGTGGCTGGACCTTTTGCATTTGCCGCGGCTGGCCCGGCGGCTGGCCCGGTGCACTTTGCCGCCTTGGGCGACTTTGACGCGGATGGTCGGTCGGATGTCTTGGCCGGGGGCGAGGGCTTGCACTTGTACGCTGGCGGCACAGGGGAAATGCTCACTGCTCCGACGCTTCCCGATGGCTTTGGGGCGACTGGAGCGATCTCCGGCGATCTCGACAACGACGGGACTGCTGACTTGGTGTTCAGCGGTGCGGGTGGAACCTTACTCTATCGAGCGGCTAACGGCGAATGGGCTGCTGGCGAAGACTTGTATGTGGCTTCGACCCGTGTGGCACTGGGTGATGCCGATCACGACGGCGACCTCGATGTGCTAGTGCTCGGTTCGCGCGTCTCGCTGCTGGCCAACGATGGGGAGGCCCGCTTTGCCGCTACGGGACAGCCAGTCGATCCGGTTGCGGCTGACCGCGCGGCATTCTCCGACCTCGACAACGACCGCGACGTGGATATAGTCCTGCTCTCGGCCGAGGGCCTGCAAGTGCAAACCAACAATCGCGACGGCACGTTTGCGGAAATCGCTGAAGCTTTGGGCTTGGGTGCCGTGCAGGGCGCGGGCTTGGCCGTCGAGGATTTCAACCAAGACGGCTATATGGATTTGGCGGTCGTGGCCAACGGTACCGTGGAAACGCATATCAACCAAGCCGGCCGCGCCTTCGTCCGGGCTGAAGCGTCGGCTGCGTCCGGCGGGCGGGCGCTGCTTCCCGCTGACCTCGACAACGACGGCGACCTTGACTTGCTCGCCTGCGAGGACGAGCGGCTGCAACCGCTCGCTTATAACGACGGTCAGTTCCAGCCGCAATCCCCGATTGACGAGCCGGGTGGGGCTGTGCTCGTGGCCGATTTCAACGGCGATGGCCGCGTGGATATTTGGGCGGGTGGCCGGGTGCTGCACAATCAAAGCGAGGGGGGGCACTGGATCGAGATCGCCGCTCAGGGGCTTAACAGCAATCGCGACGGCGTCGGGGCCAAGGTGGAGGTGAAAACCACCCACCGCCTCCAGAAGCGCGAGATTCGCAGCGAAGGGTACGCGGGCGTGCTCCACTTCGGCTTGGCGCAGAGCGACTCGGTCGAATTCATCCGCATCCTCTGGCCTGGGGGCGTGCGCCAGACCGAGTTGGCGACTGGGGCTGGACAGCGGCTGGAGTTGACGGAACTCGACCGCAAGGGGACCTCGTGCCCGATCCTCTACGCTTGGGACGGCGAGCGCTATCGCTTTGTTACCGACATTTTAGGGGGGGCTATTATTGGCTATTTGACCGCCCCGGGTCAGTACTATCAGCCCGACACTGACGAGTACGTTCGGTTGGGGCCGCTGGCTCCCAAGGACGGCCACTACGTCTTGCAATTGACTAACCAGCTAGAGGAAATCATTTACGTCGATGCCCTTGAACTAGTGGCCGTCGATCATCCGCCTGAATTCGACGTATATCCCAACGAACGTCTGCTCTCTGCGCCGCCCTATCCAGAATTCAAGTTGTATCCCCTACGGGGTCTGCGTCCGCCGGTAGCCGCCAGCGATCACCGGGGGCTGGACGTGTTGGCTACCCTGAAAGAGATCGACGACGAGTGGTACGACGGGTTTGACCAGCTTGACATACACGGCTATGCCGAAGACTATGCGCTAGAGCTGAATTTGGGCGACCTGTCCGAATTTGCCCATCCGGTATTGCTTGGCTACGGGTGGGTCGATTACGCGCATTCGACCTCGAATTGGAGCGCGGCGCAGCGCGGCTTGTCGCTGTATCCGCCGCGTTTGTCCGTAGCCGACGGCGAGGGGGGTTGGATCGAAGTCAGCGCGGATATGGGGTGCCCGGCGGGCCTGCCCAAACACGCGCTCTTCGACTTGGCGGGCCTGTTTCCGTCCGACGACTACCGGCTGCGGATCGAGACCAATACCGCACTCTATTGGGACCAACTGCTGGTGGGCGACGCTGCGGACGTTCCGCTTGTGGTCCACCGCCTGCAACCGGCGCAAAGCGACCTCCACTGGCGCGGCTACCCAGCCCATACGTCCATCAAGGGCACTTTTGCCTTTCGCTACCACTACGATCAATTGGAATTAGAAGCGCCTTGGGGCACCCACGCCGGAGCCTTCACCCGCTTCGGTTCGGTGGAGGAGTTGGTCGAGGACATTGACGACCGCTTTGTCATCATGTTCCACGGCGACGAGTTGACCGTTGAATTCGCCGCCTTGCCGCCGCCCGCGGCTGGTCTGGTGCGCTCGTTTTTGCTATACGCCGATGGCTTCGGCAAGGACATGGACCTACACTCGGCGCACTCGCTAACGGTCGGGCCGCTGCCCTTTCACGGCATGTCCGGCTACCCGTACCCGGCGCACGAACACTATCCGCAAACCAGCGCGCACTTAGAGTATTTGCAGGAATACAACACGCGCTGGGTCAAGGGCTACTATGAATAGAGAGCTTCTGGGCAGGGCAATAGAAGAGGCGAAACGCGCGATTCGTCTCCTACTGCTCTATTTTAATAAAGAGCGTCTAGGCAGGGTGATAGAAGGGGTAAAAGGTGCGATTACGCTCTCACTGCTCAAGAGGCTGCTACTCTACACCGCTTGCTTCCTCGTCTTGTACTCCATTGCCGGCGTGAGTGGCTATCTGATTTTCAACGACAACTTGCCCGACTTCGACGCATGGAGCTTTCAACCCAAGCGAGTCACCAACGTATATTCGGCCGATGGCCGCCACTTGCAGGACTTTCTTGAGGAAAACCGCGAAATCGTCACTTATGAGGAAATCCCGGCGTCTATGCAGGCCGCCCTCCTCGCGGCTGAGGACCGGCGCTTCTTCTCTCATTGGGGTATCGATATATACCGCATCCCCGGATCGCTGCTGGCCAATCTCAAAGACCGGCGCCTCGTCGGCCAAGGGGCCAGCACGCTTACCCAACAGCTCGCCCGCAATATCTTCGCCGAAGTTGGCACGCAGCGCAGCAGCGCTTCCTTTGCGGATGTGGCGGCCACATACGCACGTAAAATCCGCGAACAGATCACCGCCGTCTTAATCGAGCGCCTGTACACCAAGCCCGAGATAATGACGATGTATCTCAACACAGTCTATTTCGGCCACGGTGCCTACGGGCTTAAGTCTGCGGCGCGCCTGTACTTTGACTGCGAAGTCAATCAGCTCGCGCTCGAAGAGAGTGCCTTGCTCGTCGGGTTGCTTCCGAGGCCAAATAGTTTTACTCCTCTGCGCCATCCTGAACGCGCCCGCAGGCAACGCAATCTGGTGCTGTACAGCATGGCCGACAATGGCGCGATTACTTCCGCCGAGCGCGATTCCCTGCGCAACGAACCTATCACCACTCGCCGGGGCAGCCACGAGGAGACCTATGGCATAGCCCCGTACTTTGTCGAATATGTCCGCCAGCAGATGCAGCGCGAGTTTGGCATGGCAACCTATCGCGAGGGCTTTGTGGTCCACACTACGCTCGACTCGCGCTTGCAGCAGATCGCCGAAAAGCACTTTGATACTGAAATAAGCAAGGTGCAGGAAAAGGTGGATAAGTACCTAAAAGCCGTAGGCGCGGCCCGGAGTGTGCGCGACTCAGCCGTAGTCCAAGCCGCCTTCGTGGCTATGGATCCGGCTACTGGGCACATCTTGGCCATGATTGGGGGCCGCGACTTCAGCCACAGCAAATTCAACCGCGCCACCCAAGCCAAACGGCAGCCTGGGTCCGCGTTCAAACCCTTCGTGTACACGGCTGCTATTGACAACAATCGCTTTGTGGTAGATGTGCTCGACGACAATGCCTTTACTCTGTGGGACCACAGACGCGAGCGGTTTTGGGACCCCGAGAACTACGACAAGAAATTCAAGGGGACGATGACGCTGCGCGAAGGGCTGAAACAGTCGCGCAACCTCATCTCCATTAAGTTGGCCGACGAACTCGGCCCGGCCCTGATTGGGAGTTATGCCCGCAATATGGGCATATCCACGCCCATCCAAGCCATTCCCTCTATTGGCGTCGGCACCAGCGAGGTGTTACTTCTCGACTTGGTGGCGGCATACGCGGTCTTTCCCAACAAAGGCATCCATGTCGAGCCGATGGCGATCAGCGGCTTGGAACGCAAGGACGGCGATGTCTTTTTTACGAAGGAAAGCGGGCGCAAGCAGGAGGTACTGCGGCCGGCCGTGGCCGTAATTGTCGCGGACATGCTGCGCTCGGTCGTCGATGAAGCTGGCGGCACTGGATACGGCATCCGCACAAAGTACGATTTTCGGCCCCAAGCAGCCGGTAAAACCGGCACGACCAATGACTACACGGATGCGTGGTTTATCGGCTTTACGCCCCATCTTGTAGCCGGAGTCTGGGTCGGGATAGACGACCCCAGCCTGCGTCTCTGGCCGAGGCAGGCCGGCTCGGCGGCGGCCCTGCCGTTGTGGGCGGAGTTTATGAAGGAGGTGTATGCGAGCGTGGAGCCTTATCGCAGCCTGAGAAACCGCGGGTTTGAGTACCCAGCGGACCTCGTCGTGCGCCGCGCAGTCTGCAATGAATCCAACAAGGTCGCCACTCGCTTTTGTCCCGATCAGCGAGTGGAGCTCTTCATCGCTGGCGAAGTCCTGCCGGGCACGTGCCCTCTACATGGGCGGCCCCAAGAACAGGCCCCTAGGCGCATCCAGAGGTTTTGAAGACTACAAAACGAAAAAGATGTAGAATAGCCCGCCGAGAATGCCGGCCGATAGGCCGCGCACGATGGCTTTGTTTTCTGGTTTGAGTACCGTTTGTTCGACCATGTCATCCCCACCTAAGACCCCACTTAATCCCTTCGATACCAAATCCCCGCTATAGGCTTGGACGCGGCGGTCCCAGCGCACGATGTGGTCGGTGGCTGTTTCTATTCTGAGAAAGAGGTCGCCATACGCCTCGCGCCGTTGTTCGTTGCCCCAGAAAAGTAGCCGCCGGGGTGCTGGCGAGTACACCACGCGCGCCCTGACCAGCCGATAGTACACCACGTCGGCTAGCGCTTCTTCCGGCTGGCGCACTAGCACCTGATAGCCTCGCTGCTGCAAGGTCTCGATCAGGGCGTCCTCAACGACCCAATTGGCCTCGTTCTTTTCGTCTTCGGCTTGGAGGAAAAGTCGCGTACCCGGGGATAGAGGGAGGGCATCCATTTGGTGGTCTAGGGCACGGACAAAGGCTTGATTGATCAACTGCAAGTCCGTGGGCGTTTGCTGTGCGCCGCCTCGGGCTTGGGCCGTTCCTGGCCATACCACGCGCACCGTGTTCGCGCCGTGCAGGGGAATAAAGTGATCCCGCCCCACGGGCTTACAGGCACTCTGCCAAGTAAAAGGCCCTGGGCGCTGGGGTACAGCTTCGAGCGTCACCCGAATCGCTGCGCCCGCGTCCAAGCTATCCAAGCCGCTGACCAGTAGGCTCGGTGCGGCTTCCTCGTCGCTGCGGACGAGAGCCGCGCCCGGTGGCCCTTCCACCAAGGAGACATCCGAGAACGCTGGCGCAACTTGCAGGCGCAGGGCCGCAAGGCCGATGGGGCTGGCGCTTTCGTTGCGCCATATACAGGTGATTGGCCCGCGCTTGCCCACCTCCATAAATCCAGCTTCCAACGCCATCATAAATCCAGGCTCCAAGGCCATCGCGGGCAGCGGGTCCACCTGCAAGTGCTGGGTCGCCAAGTCCACTGGACTCTGGCCGGAGACTCGCGCAGTGACCGCCAAGGGTAGGGGGCCGAGGTGAGTTGGAGCTACTTGTACTATCCAAGAGAGCGTATCGGCCTGCCCAGGGGCCAAGCTACCCTCCCAGCGCTGTGGGGTGTCGCCCTCCGGCCAGTTCAGTTCCGGCGGCCAGTTCCAATTCAGTTCTTCTAAGGGTGGCCCAGCGGCCTCGTCAAAGCGCACAATCGCGCGCAAGTCAAAGCGCTCGCCCTGATAGACCCGCTGTGGCTCAATGGACCACGAAATGGCTGGCGGCGGGCGCACCGCTAGGTCGAATTCGGTCTGGTGGGCCGGAGCGCCCTGTGGGTCGAGCGAGGAGTGAATTGTCGCGGTCCAGCCGATTGTTCCCAGCTCAGCGGCGGCTAGGTCGATGTAGAGGGTGTCGATGTGTTCTCCGGCCAAAGGCCGCGCTGCATAGTCTATACTGATTGATGCTGCCTCTAGCCGCGCCTTGCCTAATGCCGAGCGGACGCTGTGCAACTGCGCGTTGCCGAGGCACCGTAGGCCCGCGCTGACTATGGCTTCGCCATCGCCGGGAAAGTAGTGCAGATAGAGAATGGACTGCTGGTCCAACGCTGGTCCAGCAATCGCCGGTTGGTCTAGGCGCGCACTGAGCGTCGAGCGGGCGCTCGCCGGCACCACGGCCGCCCACAGCGCGATGACTACCCCTAGCCCGCGCCAATAAATGCCATAATCTTTGCCTTGAAGGACGCGCCTTCCTACTGTCCCTCGGGTTGCCATTCGGTTCGCCCTTTGTCGCTATTGCCGCTTATTAGCCCTTTAACCAAAAAAGCCTAACTCACTTTTTAACTGTAACTTACGTCTTATTTAAGCCTAACGTACGAGGGGGGTGCTGTCAAGACAGGATCCCCTGCCTGCATCCGTAGAAAGGCTTGACTGGACCAGTGCGCGCCGCTAGGTTGTAAGCTAGCTTAACTATCCCTTTGTTGTGATTGTCGCCTTGGTCGCCGCTATGCAGCTTCCCAGACGCACGGATTGGAACGCGGCGTGGCAGAAAAAGCCGGGTCCCTCTTTATGCTAGACTGGCTATTACCCGCATTGGGTGCGTTGGGTGTGCTCGGCCTTGGTGCGTTGTGCGCCCCTATGGCCCTTGCCTTGCGCTGTCAGCGCGAGGGGCTTCCAGAGTCTTGGGAATGGGGAGTGCGGCTGTCCTTTTTCTGGGGAGGGCTAGGGCTTGGGCTGCGATGGGGCCCCAAGGGCCTGCGCATCGCGCCCGTGCTCTTGGGGCAACTCCTGCCGTACCCCTACCTGCCGCTGCGGACCCAAGCAAAGCGCAGGCGAAGAGCACGGCGAAAAGCCAAGCGAGAGGCCGCGCCTAAAGCCAGTGAACGGAACCTGCGCCCGCTCGTGCGCCTGCTGATCAAGCCCAGTCTTAAGCTATTGGCGAGCCTGCCGCGCATCATTCGGCTGAAAAAGCTGCGGGCCCAAGGCCGTTTGGGATTGGCCGACCCGGCCCAAACTGGGCGAGTCTATGGCTATTTACAGGCGGTTGCCGCGCACAAGGGAAAGGTGCAAATAAACGTCAGCCCGGATTTCGTGCGTGCAGGGGCTTTTGGCCGCTTGGATTTGGTCGCTCATTTGCACTTGGGCTTGTTAATTTTGCTTTTAGGGCGCTTTGGCTTGCAGGTGGCATACCGCTTGTTGGCCGCGCGCTTCCGCACCCCGAACTAAGTCGAGGAGCTTTTCAATGGCATCGTCCGTAGAATCCCTAGTCGAGCGCGTCTTGGGCGAGTTGCACCGCATCGTGCAAACCGAAACCGTCATCGGGCAGCCGTTTCAGGCCGGCGACTTGACCATTATTCCGGTATCGAAAATATCGTTTGGCTTTGGGGCCGGTGGCGGGCTGGAGGGCAAGGGGCAGAGCGGGACGGGCGGCGGCGCGAACATCGAACCCATCGCCTTCCTCATCGTCGATGCCGACGGCAGGGTGCAGGTGGCGTCCATCGGCGATCAGGAGGCCGGTTGGAATCAGATCATCGCGCTGGTGCCCGAGGCCATTGGCAAGATCAAGAAGTTCGTCAGCAAGAACAAAGAGAAAGACGCCAAGGCCGAGGCCGAGAGCGACTAAGTCGCCTCAGTGGTGGTCTTGGCTGGTGGGGAATACCTTGAAGCACCCGTCTAGCAACAGGTGGGTGTACCAACCGACGATGCAGGCAATAAAGAACACCACGTGCCCTTCCAGCAGGGCGTGTACGTTATCCCAGGTGAATTCTCCCAGAAACGCCTGCCGCGCCCGCCAGTATTCGTAACTCGTGCCCAGCACCCCTACGGTGATGAACGGGCTGATCTTCCAGTGCGTCCAGCCGCGGTGGTGGTCCAAGAGCGGTAGGACGCACAAGAGGCCCACGATAGTCGCCAACTCGTAGTGTTCGGTCCAGCCCAGATAGAGCAAGACGCAGAAGACGCCGCGGAAAAACCACCGCTGCGCCACTGAAGCCGTGTCCAAGTCGGGAAAGAGGGAGAAAAACAGCGCGGTGCCGACGACAGCAGCTTGGGTCGTCAGGTCGTCGGGCGCGACATAGCCGGTGGAAACCGCGCCTATCGCGACTCCGGTTCCCGTGACGACTCCTCCCAAGACATGTCCTTTGAAGTTCACGATTCCAAGCTCATTTTTTTTGCTGATGATAGAGCTGGCCGCAGGCTGCGTCGATGTCCCGCCCGCGGCTGTGGCGCACGGTAAACTCGACGTTGCAGCCTTTGAGCACTTGGTAGAACTGCGCTAGACGCTGACGGGCTGGTCGGCGGAAACGGAGGTCTGTTGTTTCGTTGTAGGGTATGAGGTTGATCTTGCAGGGAATGTCGCGGGTCAGTTCGGCTAGCCGCTGTGCGTCGGCGTCCGCATCGGTCAAGCCGGCCATGAGCACGTACTCAAAGGTAACGCCATAGCCGCGACAGGCGAAAAACTCGCGCGCGACCGCCAAGAGGTCGGCGATTTTGTACTTGCGGTTGATTGGCATGAGTTGTTCGCGCACCTCGTCGGTCGTGGCGTTGAGCGAAATGGCCAACCCCACGTTGAGATCTTCGGCCATAAGCCGGCGGATGCCCGGGATGTAGCCCGCGGTAGAAATCGTGATTTTCCGCCCTCCTAGGCCAATGCCCTCTTTTAGGCGCATTAGCTTTAGGGTGCGCACGACTGCCGAGTAGTTGAGCAGCGGCTCGCCCATTCCCATCATCACCACATTGGTCACCTGCTCGCCCTGCTCGCGGGCGAACTGGTTGACCTGCAAGAGCTGATCGACGATCTGCCCGGCTTCGAGGTTGGCTATCATCCCCATCCGACCGGTGGCGCAGAATTTGCAGTCGAGCGGGCAGCCTACTTGCGACGACAAGCAGGCCGTGCGCCGGGTGCCATCGACGATCAGCACGGATTCGATTCGCTGTCCGGAAGGCAGTTCAAAGAGGAATTTGACGGCCTCGCCCGTGGCCGACTCTTGACGCATGACGAGGTTCAGGCAAGTAATGCGCGTCTGCTCGGCGAGCTTTTGCCGCAACATTTTGGAGATATTGGTCATCTCCCGGACGTCGCGCACGCCCTTGGCGTAGAGCCAATCGAAAATTTGACGAGTGCGGTACGTCGGTTCTTTGAGCTCGCCGACGAGCCGATCGAGTTCGTCGGGCAGCATGGCTTTTAGGTCGTAGGGTTGACTGGTCACCGTAAAAATCCTTGACTATTAAATGTCAAAGTTATTATATGTTAAAAGTTTGTTGAGACTGGTCAACGGTTTCCCCCCGTTGTCAGTTCCTTTGTTTTGCTCCCCATACATGTGGATTCTGAATATGCGATTCGGATTTCCCATTAGGTTCTGGGGTGTCTTATTGGGCTGCCTTGCGCTTATGGCACTGCGCTTGGGGATGTCCGCTCAGCACTCGACGACCACAGCCGTCCACTTCGAGGAAATGGTCTTTGTTCCGGCTGCGGTGGCCGCCGTATGGGAGCCGCCCTTTGTCGGACCGCCGATTCCACCGCCCGCCGATCCCACGCGGACGATTACCGCCGAACTGCGCTCCGGGGATTCCCTTGACCGCTCGCTCAAGCAGTGCCGCGTCCCCAGCAGCCAATTGGAACGGCTGTACGAAGCGCTAGATACGGTCTTTGATCTTAGGCAAATCAAGCCGGGCGATTACTACGAGGTCGCAATCGACACCAGCGACGCCATTCGTCACTTCCGCTACACGCCTCACCGCACCCCTGATCGCCCGATCGAAGTGAAATTACACGACGGTCAGTTTGTTGCTCGCCAATTGCAGCTACCGCTGGAGCGGCGAGTCGAGCGGCTCGAAGTGCGCATTGAGGACAACCTCTCCAATGCCATCAGCGCAGCCGGAGAAAGCATTGCACTCAGCGAAGTGCTCGCCGATGACATATTTGGTGCCGTCATCGACTTCCAGCGGGACCCGCGGCGCGGAGATCGGCTAGGAGTTGTCTTTGAAAAGCTCTACATCGACGAGCACTTCGTCCGCTACGGCGATGTCCTGTTGGCACGCTACGAAGGCGAACAAGGGACCGAGTTGGCGGTCCGCTATGCTGCCATCGAGGGGGAGGATGCCTATTACAACGCCAGCGGCCGCTCCCTCGGCCGGATGTTCGTACTCAAGCCCCTCGGCGTCAATAGCATCACCTCGCACTTCAGCCGCCAACGCTTCCATCCCATTCTCAAAAAGCAGCGTCCCCACCTAGGGACGGACTACGGTGCGCCGACGGGCACTTTGGTGTGGACTACCGCCCGCGGACAGGTCGCGTTCGCTGGCTGGAAAGGCGATTACGGCAAATTGGTCGAAATCGTCCATGCCAATGGCTATCGCACCCGCTACGCGCACCTGAGCAAGATATTGGTTCGCGAGGGTCAGCTCGTAGAGCAAAAAGAGATTATCGGCAAGGTCGGTGCCACCGGACTCGCGACCGCCTCCCACCTGCACTATGAAATCATCAAAAATGGCCACCACATCAATCCCGAACTCATCAACGAAGGCCATGCCGTCCCCACCCTAGCTGACGATCTGTTGCCCGACTTTGTCCACCAGCGCGACGCGCTCTTGCACGTCCTCGCGCTCGGCCCGCGCCCTTGGCGTTATGCCTCGAGCTTGACATCCGCACCGCTCTAGTTTTATTGGCCGTATCGACCTTCTTTGATGGAACCAAAAGCGCTGCAAGAAATCGAAAATCTGGCCGAGCGCGACGGGCGCTATAAGAGCGATGCGTATCTTTTTGTGTACGATGCGCTAGGATACACGGTGCGAAAGCTCGGCAAGAACAACGATACCTTGAGCGAAGAGAAGCGACACATTTCCGGTCGGGATCTGCTCTTTGGCATCAGCGAGTACAGCGCCGATCAATTTGGGCCGCTCACCCGCTCGGTCTTTGCCCACTGGGGCATTGAGCAAACGCACGATTTTGGCGAGATTGTCTTCAACTTGGTCGATGCGAATTTGCTGCGCAAAACAGCCGAGGATCGGATTGAAGACTTCGTCGATGTGTACGATTTTGCCGAGGAGTTTGACTGGAAGAAGCGCAAGGCCGATCTCAAGCGCCTGCCCTGAGCGCGGGAGGCGAAGATGAAGATCGCCTACTTCGACTGCTTCTCTGGTATCAGCGGCGACATGATCTTGGGTGCCCTGCTCGACGCAGGCCTCGCGCTAGAGGATCTCAATCGAGAAATTGCCAAGCTGGGCGTAAAAAACGTCTCCATTGAGCGCGAATCCACCGCCCGGCACGCCATTGCTGCCACCCGCGCCAAGGTCTGCATGGCCGGTGCGCCGTTGGCCGACGCTGAGCACCATCTCGACCTGTCTGGCGAGCCTACGCACGATCATCCGCACGCCCACCTCAAAGATATAACCAGCCGCATTGCCGACAGCCGCTTAGACGTCGTCGTCAAGGAGCGCTCCATCCGCGTTTTCGAGCGCCTATGTGCAGCCGAAGCCGAGGTGCACAACGCCGCGCCCGCGGAAGTAGGACTGCACGAAGTGGGGGCTCTCGACGCCCTGATAGACGTAGTGGGAGCCGTGGCCGGTCTGCAACTCTTGGAGGTAGAAGAGGTTTGCGCTTCGCCTCTGCGCTTTGGCACGGGTTTTGTGCGCTGCGCGCACGGGCGCTACCCGGTGCCGGTGCCTGGGGTCTTGGCTCTCTGCCGCGACGTGCCGACTGAACAGACCGATATCCGCGCCGAACTCGTCACCCCGACCGGGGCGGCGATCATCACCACCTTGGCCCATTCCTTTGGTCCGCAGCCACCCTTTTGCCAACAGGCCGTCGGCTATGGCGCGGGCCGCCGCGACTTAGAGGCCATCCCCAATCTATTGCGCCTGCGCTTGGGCGAGCGCGTTCCGGCCAGCGAGCGCGTCCTGCTGATCGAAGCCAATATCGACGACATGAATCCAGAAGTGTACGGCTATCTCTTCGATCGGCTGCTAGAACAGGGCGCAAGTGACGTGTACGCCACGCCGGTCCTTATGAAGAAGGGCCGCCCAGGCAACGTCCTCAGCGTCCTCGCGCCGGCGGGCCGCTTGGACGAGCTAGCTGCGATCGTGCTGCAAGAAACTACGACCATCGGCCTGCGCTACTACGGAGTGGAACGCCGCGTCTTGGAACGCCAAATCCGCGCCGTTGCCACGCCGTACGGGGAGGTCAATGTCAAGTTTAGCTATCTAGACGGACGTCGCCGCGCCGCCCCTGAATACGAGGACTGCGCGCGGCTAGCCCAAAAGCACCAAGTGCCCTTGCTCGCCGTATATGAGGCCGCTCGGGCGGCCGCCATCAAGGAGTAATGACCATCATGTTGCGATTGATTTTATGCGCGTTATGGCTGGTTTCCCCCGTGTCCAGCACGGGGCAAGCGGCGGAATGGCCGGCTTATAGGGGAGACCTAGACGAATTTGACAATATCCAGCGCCTGCCTGCGGGCGAAGGCCCAGACCGCCTCGTGCTCGGCGACAACGATGGCCGACTCCACGTCTATGAGGAGCGCGACCACACCTATACCGAGGTGTGGGACAGCGACTATCTCGAAGGGGCGGTGGCCGGCGTATTCGTCCTCGACATCAACGACGACCAACTCGACGAGATCGTCGCCTATACCGACCACGGCCGTGTATATTACTTCGACTCTCAGGACTACACGCTGCTGTGGAGCAACTCGCCCAATGAATACGAACGCATTACCAGCCTGACCATCGGCGACATTGACGACGACCCCCAGCCCGAGCTCGTGTTCTGCGCCGATGGCCGCTTAGTCGTGTACGATGGCCGCGACCAGTACGAGCAGTGGCGCAGCGATCAGACCGACTTGACGGCCCATCAGATTCTCATCGGCGACGTTGATGGGGACGACGAAGACGAAATTGTGCTCAACGACGGGTACGTGTTCGACGCCCGCTTTTTCGACTTGGAGTGGCAGTCGTCCGAGCCTTTTGGCGAGCGCATGGGCCTGCTCGATCTCGACGAGGACCAGATTCCCGAGGTTATCGGCGAATTTCAGGGCCGCTACCTGCGCATCTTTGACATCGATCTCCGGCGGGAAAAGTCGCTCGGCCGCTAGTGGCCCGGTCTTGACATCTCGGCGGCGACCGGCGTATATACTCCCTCTCATACCAACACCAACAAGGAGCGATTGCAATGCGACCCGTCACCCTCTTCACTGGCCAGTGGGCCGACCTGCCTATTGAGACCCTCTGCCAACAGGCCGTTGAGTTTGGCTACGACGGCTTGGAACTGGCCTGCTGGGGAGATCACTTTGAGGTTGACCAAGCCACCGATGACTATTGCCAGGCCAAGCGCGAACTGCTCGCAAAATACGATCTAGCGCTGTTTTCTATTTCCAATCACCTCGTCGGCCAAGCCGTGTGCGACGCCATCGACAGCCGCCACGAGGCTATCCTGCCCCCGCGCATCTTCGGCGATGGCGACCCAGAGGGCGTGCGCCAGCGCGCGGCCGCAGAGATGATTGCCACAGGGCAAGCGGCTGCCCGGCTCGGGGTTGACGTGGTCAACGGCTTTACCGGTTCTTCGATCTGGCACCTGCTCTATTCATTCCCGCCGGTATCCCCGGACATGATCGAGGCTGGGTACGCGGATTTTGCCGCGCGCTGGAAACCCATACTCGACCAATACCAAGCACTCGGAGTCAAGTTTGCGCTAGAGGTGCATCCCACTGAAATCGCCTTTGATATCGCCTCGGCCGAGCACGCCATTCAAGCACTCGACGGCCATCCGGCCTTTGGTTTCAACTACGATCCCAGCCACCTCGGCTACCAGGGCGTGGACTACGTCGAGTTTATCTACCGATTTAGCGACCGCATTTTTCACGTCCACATGAAGGACGTAGGCTGGTCCGCAACGCCGACCGAGGCCGGGGTCTTCGGCGGGCACACTGAGTTCGGCGACCGCCAGCGCTATTGGGACTTCCGCTCGTTGGGCCGCGGCAATATCGACTTCGAGGAAATCATCCGCGCTCTCAATCGCATCAACTACCAAGGGCCGCTGTCGGTCGAATGGGAAGACAGCGGCATGGATCGCGTCCACGGGGCGACGGAAGCGGCCGCCTTTGTCAAACAGGTCGATTTCCCGCCTTCGGACATTGCCTTTGACGCGGCGTTTGAGGACTAGCGTTGCAGCGTTTTCAAGACGATCCGCAGATGGACGCAGATGGACGCAGAATAGTAGAAACAAGGCGATCCGCAATTCGAATTGTTCGATCGTTCAGGATTGCTGTAGTTGTTGCCGTACTCGTCGCCTGCGGCCAAGAGGAATCTACTCAGCAGACGTTGGTCTTTGGCCGTGGCTCGGATTCGATCGGGCTAGATCCGGGGATTGAAAACGACGGCGAATCGTTCAAGGTCTGCGACAACATCTACGAGACCTTGGTGACCTACGACAGCGAGAGCACGGCCGTGGTACCGCAACTGGCGCATTCTTGGGACATCGCGGACGATCAGCTCACGTGGACCTTCCACTTGCGCACGGGGGTCCGCTTTCACGACGGCACTCCCTTTAACGCCGAGGCCATGCTGTTTTCGCTCGGGCGGCAGTTTGACAAAGACCATCCCTTCCACAAGGTCGCCGGCGCGTTCAAGTACTGGCAGGCCATGGGCATGGACGACATTGTCGCCGCGTTAGAAGCCCCGGACGACTCGACCTTTGTCATTCGCCTCAAGGAGCCTCACGCCCCCTTCCTGGCGAACTTGGCGATGAACTTCTGCGCGGCCGTCAGCCCCACCGCGGTGGCCCGTTACGGCCGCGATTACTTCAAAAACCCGGTCGGCACCGGCCCTTTTCGCTTGGTCGAATGGCGCAAGGACGAGCGCATCGTCTTGGAGCGCAATCCCGATTACTGGGGGCCACAGCCGCAGCTCGACCGCCTAATTTTCAAGCCTATTCAGGAATCCTCGGTGCGCTTTTTGGAGCTTTCGCAGGGCACGATTCACGGCTTCGACAACCTCAGTCCTGAGTACATTGAGCCGATCCGCGCCGACCCCAATCTCCAGCTCTTGACGCAGGCGGGCATGAATACCGGCTACTTGGCCATGAATATGGACAAGGAGCCTTTCGACGATGTGCGGGTGCGCCGCGCCATAAACCACGCCGTGGATAAGCAGGCTCTGGTGGATAATTTCTACGAGGGCTTGGCCATGCCAGCCAAAAACCCCATCCCGCCGACTTTGTGGAGCTACAACGACACGATTGCGGGCTATGGCTATGATCCAGCCAAAGCGCGGGCTTTGCTGGCGGAAGCCGGTTATGCCGACGGCTTTGAGACCGAGCTGTGGGCCATGCCGGTGCCGCGCCCCTATATGCCACAGCCTAGCAAGATCGCCGAGGCGATTCAGGCCGACTTGGAAAAGGTGGGCATCCGCGCTCGCATTGTGTCTTGGGAGTGGGGGACGTACTTGGACAAGGTGTTCGATGGCCAGCACCAGATGGCTTTGTTGGGCTGGACCGGCGACAATGGCGACCCGGACAACTTCCTCTACGTGCTCCTCGACTCCACCGCGGCCATCAAACCTGCCCAGAATATCTCCTTCTACCGCAGTGGCGAGCTGCACGACGCGCTCGTCGCAGCCCGTCGCTCCACCGACCGCGACGTGCGCACGCGGCTGTATGCCCAGGCGCAGGAGATCGTCCACCGCGACGCGCCTTGGGTGCCGCTAGTACACGCGACGCAGACGGTGGTTTTCCAGCGCCGCGTCACTGGCTTCAAGCTGCATCCCACGGGCAGCAAGTGGTTCCACAGCACCGCGCTGGCCCCTTGAGCCATGCACCGCTTCGTCCTCCGGCGGCTCATCGCGCTCTTGCCGACGCTGGCGGGAATTTCGCTTTTAGTTTTTCTGATGCTCTACTTGGTGCCGGGCGACCCGGCCCAGGTCATGCTCGGGGAGCGCGCCAATGCCGAGAGCTTGGCCGAGTTGCGCGCGACTATGGGCCTCGACCAGCCCTTCCACGTGCAGTTTTACCGCTTCTTCACCGGCCTGTTGAGCGGCGACCTCGGCCGTTCGATTCGCACCCACGAGAAAATTACCACTGAACTGTTCCAGCGCTTCCCGGCCACTTGCGAGCTAACCTTGGCCAGTATGCTGCTGGCCATGACGGTCGGCATCTCGGCCGGATTGTGGGCTGCGGTGCGGCGGGGCAAGAGCGCCGATCTGCTCAGCATGATTTTGGCCACGGCCGGCATTTCCATTCCCGTATTTTGGCTGGCCCTGATGCTGGTGTTGCTGTTGGCCTTTTACGTGCCGCTCTTTCCGGTGTCCGGCCGCTTGAGCACGCATATCTACTTTGAGCCGATTACCTATTTCTACGTAATCGACACCCTCGCGCAGGGCGATTTTGCGGCCTGTGGCGACGTGCTATGGCATCTCTTCCTGCCGGCCCTAACTTTGGGGACCATTCCCATGGCCGTGATTGCGCGCATGACCCGCGCCAGTTTGCTCGACGTTCTCGGCGAAGACTACATCCGTACGGCGTGGGCCAAGGGCCTGCGGCAGCGGGTGGTGATTGTGCGCCACGCTCTGAAGAACGCCTTCATCCCCACGCTTACGGTCATTGCCCTCCAATTCGGCTACCTGCTCGGGGGCGCAGTTATAACGGAGACCATATTCGCTTGGCCCGGGGTCGGACGCTGGCTCTTTTTGGCCGTGCAGGCGCGCGACTTCCGCGCTGTGCAGGGCGGGGTTTTGCTGCTGGCCACGGTCTTCGTGCTGGCCAATCTCATCGCCGACATACTCTACGCTTGGCTGGATCCACGGATACGCTACGACGAGGAATAGGTTCAGTCTGTTGCAGAGTAGGGGCGACCGGTCGGTCGCCCCTACGAAAAAAGCGGCGGTAATGGGCTTGCCCATTACCGCCGCTTGGCATGTTTAACAGTGCCTATGTCGCTGGCACTGCGCCCTCTCAGCCGCCAGAGGAGGAGATGGTGATGCTTACGATGTCGCTTACGGCTGGATAGGTGAAGCCATCATCGACTAAGCGCACCGTACCGCCTTCGTCCGCTCCCGTGTTGGCAGCGGCCTGACGCGGTGCTTGATTCGCGCCCACGCCCGGCTCCTCGTTGACTTCCGTACCCGCATCCCATAGTCCGATCTGATCGGTGATGTCGCCGCTTATGGGCTGGTCATCGGTGAACAGGGCAATGCCGGTGTCGCCGGGTGCCAAGAACAGGTCGTTGGATTGTACGTACATGGTGGCGAAAGACAGCCGGTCGCCGGGACGAGCCACGAAGGTGAACTCATAGGCGTTGCCCGGGGTCAGCGGACCGGGGCCGCCGGCCCCCACCGGCGTGGTGAACGTGCCGCTGTTTCTAGGTAGATTCGCGGCCAGTCCCGCGGGATTGCCATCTTCGGCGAGTGCTTCAAGTCCGTGACCGCGGTCGGGCCGGCCAGCGGTGAACAGGGGCGTTCCGCCGCGCTGGGCGACCCACGCGCCGGGCGCGAGGACGGTGCCGATGTTTTCAATCCGCACGGTGAATTGCGCTGGAGTGCGCCGTTCGGCCAAGCCAGCCGCCGGATCGTCAGAGAAGGTCCGGGGGGAAGTGATAGTACCCTCAAAGCCCTCTTCTTCGTCTGCATCACCATCGCCGTCCATGCCGACCGTGTTCGGATAAAAGCCCGATGCAATGCCGAACTCCTGCCCCAAGATACTGAGCGGAGCGGCGTAGCCCACCTTCGGCGAGCTGCGGTCTTCGTCGCCTTCTATGAGTGGATCATCCCACAAGTACTCGACAAAACCGCCGCCATTGGCTACCTGCGCGAGGAGCTCTTGGGTGATCTTGACCCCATTGAGGTCTTCGAGATCGATCAGGTTTTGGCCTTCGAGGCTTTGATCTTCCCCGTGAAAAATCATGTTGCCTTGCAAGTCGGAGACGAATAGATAGATCGAGCCGCTTTTCCACTCGCCCTCAGAGCGGAAGGTCTCAAGAGCCGCCAAGATCTCTTCCGCGGTGAGTGCTTCCAACATCTCCTTAGCGCGCAAGACAAATGCCTTTAACGTCTCCCGATCGACCACATCGGCGGCTGTTATGGCGTGATCCATATCGCCGTCTTCGCCGTCCATGTCGGTGTCGCCGTCCATGTCGCCATCGCTGTCCATGTCGCCGTCCGCATCGGCATCGGCATCACCATCGCCGTCCATGCCGCCGGCCTCAGCCGCGGCGATAATATCAACGATGTCGTACGGTACCCCAACGGTAATGGTGCCGGTCACAGATGGCTCAGATCCAGACACATCGACCAGAAGGTCTAACGATACCGTACCATTGAACACACCAGAAGCGGTTATCTCTCCAGTCACGGGAATGCTCGGGAGCTGATCTTCGCCCACGTTCAGAGTGCCGTTGAGCACCAGCGTTCCGTCTGGCGAATAATCCGTTAGCACCCACTCGTTGCCCGCGATGGCCAACGTGCCACCGCTGGCTCCGTCAATCGTCGTCTCATCCGAGATGAGCGCGACCAAGAGGGCGTCCTGAAAGTAGCCTATCAGTGCATTGGTCAGGATAAGGATATCGGGGGTTATCACACCATCGACTCCATCGTCCATGCCTCCGTCGCCATCGCCGTCGGCATCACCATCGCCGTCGGTTTCACCATCGTTGTCGGTCTCACCGTCCATGTCTCCGTCGTCCATGTCGCTGAGGGGTACGCCGCCTTCGGAGGTGATGGTGACAATTACCATCTCAGCTACGGCCGGATAGGTGTATCCGTCATCGACTAAGCGCACCGCACCGCCTTCATCTGCGCCGGTGTTGGGACCAGCTTGCCGCGGCGCTTGGTTTTCACCCACGCCCGGCTCCTCGTTGACTTCCGTACCAGCGTCCCACAGCCCGATCAGAGTAGTGACGTCGTCGCTTATCGGCTGGCCGTCTTTGGTGAACAGTGGAATGCCGATTTCGCCCGGTGCTAAGAATAGGTCGTTGGACTGCACGTACATGGTGGCAAAAGACAGCCGGTCGCCTGGCCGGGCCGTGAAGCTGAACTCATAGGCGTTGCCCACGTCCATAGCCGTATCCATAAGAGGCGTCAGCAGACCAGGGCTTTCGGCTCCCACTGGCGTGTCGAAAATCCCGCTGTTCCTGGGAAAGTTCGCGGCCAACATCGTTGGATTGCCGTCCTCGGCGAGGGCTTCGAGACCCGCGCCGCGGTCGGGCTGGCCGGCTCGGAAGATGGGGGCCCCCCCGCGCTGCACGACCCATGCACCGGGAGCGAGGAGCGTACCGATGTTTTCGATCCGCACTGTGAAGTCCGCTGGATTGCGAGGTTCAGGCAAGCCAGCGACCGTCTCTGAAGAGACCGTTGGCTTACCTGCTCTGTCCGCGGTCGAGGACAGGGGATCTTTGTCGGCACAGGCGGCGAACAAGACGGCCCCAATGCAGACAGCGTAAAACAGTTTCATGGAAAATTCTCCTGAAAAGGGTTTATGAAGCTCTAGCTATTAGAACTCCTAATGGAGCCTACATAGTTTTAAAAAGCGGTGCGCCGCGCTAAACCTGCGTCCACGCGCCGCTGTTGTTGGACGATTCTACGGCGGCGGCGACGAATCTCATACCTGCTGCGCCCTCCTGCACGCCCGGATGCGGAAAGGCCGCGGGCACGTCCTGTTCGCCACGGCGCGCGCGGATGAGCCGCTCAATGGTGGTGTGGAGATTGGCCAAGGCTGGGAAGAAGTCCTCGTGGTGTCCCGAGGGGACCCGCAAATACGAGGCGACCGACGCGGGGAGGTCGAATTCAGCGCCAATCCAGTAGGTAATGTCGCGGCCATCGCCGTGGCGCACTAGCAGGCATTCGGCCCGCTCCTGATGCCATTCGATGGAGCCTTTGGTACCGAAGACGCGGAAGCCGTTGTCGTTGCGGTAGCCAACCGCGATTTGCGTGGCCGTGATTAGCGCGGTGCCGCCGTTTTCCAGTTCGCCGATCACGTTGAAGTCGTCGTCGAGTACGCGGCCTTCGACAAAGGTGTTGAGCCGCGCCGAGAGCCGCTCGACGGCCAGCCCGGTCACCCAAGTCGCGGCGATAAAAGCGTGCGTGCCAATGTCGCCGCCGCAGTTGGAAATGCCCGTGCGCGCGGGGTCGGTGCGCCAAGACGCCTGCTGCTGGCCGGTCTGTTCAAGGGCCGTGGCCAGCCAGCCCTGATTGTACCAAGAAACCACCTTGCGGACTTGGCCGATCTCGCCGCGGTGGATCATTTCCTTGGCCAACATCATCATGGGATGGCCCGTGTAGGTATGGGCCAGCACAAAGGGCACCTGCTGGCGCTCGACGATCTGGGCCAAGTCGCAGGCTTCGGCCACTGTCATGGTGATGGGCTTTTCGCAGAGCACTGGGATGCCGGCCTGCAAAAAGGCTTTGGCCGGCTCGTAGTGGGCGAAGTTGGGCGTGACGATGGTGACGTAATCGAGGGCTTGCTCGCCGTTTTGCACCGCCTCTAACAGCGCCTGATAGGTGGGATAGCCCTCGATACCGTAGTCGTCGGCTGCGCGCATGGCCGCCTCTGGGTTGGAGCGCAGCGCACCAGCGACCAATTCGCGGCTGGCATCGAGCGCGATGGCGCGGTTGTGGACCATGCCGAAAAAGGAATCCGGGCCGCCACCGCCGATCATGCCTACTCTGAGTTTGCTCATGAAATTTCCTCCCCAATATGATTGAAATACCCTCTTCTAAGTACGCATGAGGACCTAAAACTGTCAAACGATTCAGTGTTATTTGAGTAGAACCATCGGCCGCACTTGATAGAAGGGACCAGCCGCGAACCGATAAAAATAAATACCCGTCGCCACCGGGCCACCCCGGTCGTCTTGGCCATCCCAAGTCACCCAGTGCGTCCCCGCCGCCTGCCTAGCATGGACCAGTTGGCGCACCGGCTGGCCGATGGCGTTGAATACAGTCAGCCGCACCCGCGCCTCTCGCGGCAAGCGGTAGGCAATTTGCGTCTCTGCGTTGAAGGGGTTCGGGAAATTGTGCAACAGCGCGAAGTCGTCCGGCAAGGCGGTCGGTGCGTCCGCCACAACGATCGCAAAGGTATCCCACCATATCGGGACGCCGTCTTTTTCGACGCGCATGGCAAATTCCACTTCCGTTCCGGGCGTGGCCTCTTCAATCAGGGTCGGGTCTGGGCCGAAGAAGAAGACGTTCTTTTCGCCCGGCGGAAAGGAAACAGTGCGCGAACGGGCAGCACCGCTGGACGGATGCAGTAGCGGGTTATTCCACTCGATAAAAGCGCGCACATTGGCGAGAAAGGTGAGCGGCGAGTGATTTTCGACCTTCAAGGCTAGCGGGATGCGCGCCCCTGGCGCAAAGGTGGCTCCTTCGGCTTTGGCGGAGAGAAAGCCGTGAATGACCAAGTTTTCTGCCGCAGGCACTCCTTCGACCACTAGGCCGCGCACGGCGTCAACAATCTCGTAGCTGCCAATGGGAAAGGTCAGTTCGCTCGTCGGACTTGGCGCGATAAAAATCCCGGCCCATTGCTCGCCCGGGACTGCGGCTAGAAAGCGCGTGGTATCGGGGTGGATGTGCAGGGTATTGGCAATCTGCGAGATGGCAGCCGAGCGGATGACGAAGTCGCCGCGTATGTGGAGTTCGGTCCGTTCAGGATCCAACCCTGTCTGCAAGCGGTCCGATCCAGCCACCCTGATCTGGGTATTGCGGAAAACCACGAGTCGGCCGGCGGGCGCAACCGTCAGGTCGCCATCAATAAGCACCTCACCCGCCCAATGTACTTCCTCGCGCAATACCCCGCCCCAGCGCGGCATCACCACATCTAGCGCCAATCCGTCGCCGTCTGGCCGCATATTTTGCAGGGCTAGGCCCGTGGTTGCTTGGCTGAGCGTCGGCGTGGCCAGCGTCGAGGGATTGGTCTCGACGGCGAGACGGCGATAGCGCACTCCATCGAATAGATCGCTGGCGTCGCCGAGGTTGCCGCCCCGGGCACGGGCGTACGAAGCGTCGTGTGCCCAGAAGTCGAGATTGTCGCGGCCGGCGAAGCGGTCGGCCGTCTGGCCTAGGGGGAAGCCGGCGTCGGCGTATTGACCGTCGGCTGCAACTAGGTCGAGATGCTTGAGTCGTTCGTCGTCGTTGTCGAAGACTTGGGGCCGGACGTGCCAGACCAGCAGCCCAGAGGCAGGCCCGCCTCGGTGGTAGTAGTTTTCCCGACCGCGATATTCCAGCAGCAGATATTCCGTCCACAGGGTGTTGTTATTCGGCGTCTCACTGCGCAACGGAATTTTGTATATCGCGCCGCCGGAGTACAAATCGCGCACCCGCAGATCCCAACGGTCGCGCTCGACCAAGATCAGTCGCTCGTTTTTAGCGCCGATCCAACCCAATTGCTCTAGACTGCGGGCGCTGAAGGCCACTGGACCGCTCAGGCCGTCCCAGCCATGCGCTCCCCAACCCATCAAGCCCCAGCGGCCAATACCGGCGCTGTCTTCGGCTGGATCTTGGGTGGGGTCTTTGAGAAAGGAGGTATCGAAAAAATCGGGTAGTCCTAGGCTGTGCCCAAACTCATGGGCCATCACCCCCACGGTCTGGGCGAAGTTACCCGTTTCCTGAATCGCTCCCTGCGGCGGCAAACCGCTGACGCGAATAGGGCTGCCGTCGGGGCCAAGCGCCCGGGATACAAAAGGTTTTTCTGCCAAGCCCAAGCCCACCAACCCGGTCGCCGAGCCAAACAAAAAGCCGTTGGGCACCGACTGCATGTTGATGAAGATATAATCGACCCAGCCATCGTCGTCGCCGGAGTTAGGAACGCCGTCGGGGCCGTCGTTGTCAAAGCGCGCCAAGTCGATTTGGGCATCGACTTGGGCGAGGATCTCTCTCGCGAAATCTCCGTAGCGACCGCGCTGGCCCGGGGCGTCGGCCAAATAGGCGGATGCCGCTTGTGCGGCGGCCAAGCGTTGCGGCAGAACCTCGCCGGCGATTGCGAGTTGACCGAAGGACATCGCGTGATAGAAGTGGGCAAAACTCCCCTCGCGCTCGGGGTCAAAGAGCTGGTCAGCCCACGCGGGCACGGGTGTAGGTTCTTCATCGGCGAAACGGGCGAAGACTGCCAGGACGTAGATTGAACCTCTCGCAGACAGCACGGGTAGCCGCACATCGCTGGCGATTTTGGCGGCGGACAGCGGCTCGTCCGCCGCGTGTCCGCCGCAGAGAAATGCTTGAGCTCCGAGCGTGGAGACTGCACAGAGGGCAATGCAGCAAGCAACCAGCAAATGTCTCAAGCTAAGGTCCACTTGTCTTTTGCTCCGTTTGGCTGCTAAGAGGGAGGCCTCCTCTATCCCCTTATGTCACCACACCCCGTTTCAAGGCATACCCCGTCGCAACTGTTCGGCATCTAGGCCGCGGTTGAAGGCGTAGTTTTTATAGGACAACGCCAGCAGGATATCGCGCTGACGAATTTCTACCCGGCGCGGCAGATAGAGCGCTTGCTCCCGCCGGTATTCTTTTAGCTCGCGGAGTAGGACTTCGCCCTCGGGCAGGGGGATGCTCTCGCGCACCACCAAGCCCCGGCGCAGGTCTAGCCACGCCTGCCGTCCTCCCGCGAACGCAACCACCGCGTGGTCGGCCTGCGGATATTCGATCGGCTTGACGATGGAATCTGGCTCGACGAAGCCGAGCAAGGCGTAGCGCAGGTCGCAGGATCCCAAATCTAGTCCGGTCAACGTGGTTAGCAGTCGGCCATGCACTGATCCCTTTAAGGGGTGGTCCATACCCCGGCCGTACACGGTTAGGCTGTCGCCTTCGAGGAGAGCGGTAAAGATGTGCGTAAAGAAAGGGCCGCGCACCTCGACGCGGAAGAGATCTGGATTGACTAGCTGCACGAGGGCCGTCCCCCGATCGCGCATCTCGCCGCGCCGCAGTTCAATGGCCGCTTCTGCCGTCAGATCTGCGAACTGGGCGAGGGACGTCGAAGCGGCGAGCAGGGCAGCCGGTCCTTGGTTTGCATCCCAACCCTCTCGCACCACCAGCGGCGGTGCGCAAGCTAGCGTTAGGGCGCAGAGCGCAACCCATTTGTAAGCTGTCTGGAAATTTCGGGGATGCCCCGAGCGCGGAGTATGCATCACGGCAGCAGCTTGCGCTGGACCTCTTCGTTGTCCGGCGCGAGTTCCAGCACCTTTTGCCAATGCACGCGCGCCTCGTCCATTTTACCGAGGGCGTTGGCAATGTCGCCGGCGTGGTCGAAGATCACGGCCTGCTCCTCGGGATCGCCCTCGTCCATTTGCTCCAAGGCTTGTTGCAGGTATTGTTCGGCCTGTACTAGCTCGCCGAGGCGGAAATAGGCCCAGCCGATGCTGTCGAGGAACGCGCTGTTGTCCGGTTCGAGCGCGATCGCCTTCTCCAAGAGCGCGACTGCTTCTGTCAGCCGCACGCCCTTGTCCGCATACATATAGCCGAGGTAGTTGAGGGCGTATGCATCGTTTGGCTCGATCTCCAACAGGCGTTGGAAGGTCTCTATGGCGCGGTCGAAGTACTCGTCGCGGCCCAGTTTGCGCGAAGCCTGTTCGTAGCAGGCTCCGAGGTAAAAGAGCACGCGGCTCTTGTCGTTGGCGAGGGCAACGGCCTGATTCAGCTTCTCAAGGGCCGCTTCCCAGTGCTCTAGTTCCTCTAACGCGATGCCCCAGTGCAAAAAGGTTGGGCTATACGCAGGGTCGAGTGAGGCCGCTGTTTCGTATTGGGCCAGCGCGTCTTCCCACCGTCCCTGCCGCCCGAGGCTGATGCCCCACCGCACGTACAGTGCGGCGTGGCCTGGGGATGCTGCAAGGGCTTGGCTATAGACTTCTATCGCCTCTGCCCAAGCGTCTTGTTGCTCTAGCGCCAGTCCCCAGTACAGATATATCTCAACCGCGTCGGGCAGGCGCTCAAGGCCGCGCTGGTACACGGCGATGGCCTCGTCATAGCGCTCGGTGCTTTCGAGGGCCGTCCCCCAGTACAGGTAGATCTCGCTGCTGTCGGGCATGGCCTCTGCCGCTTGGCTGAGGACGGCGGTGGCTGAGTCGTAGTCCTCCAAGTAGATGTAATAGCGCGCTAGGTCGGTCCACTGCTCGACCGTTTGGGGCTGCATCTCGACGATGCGCTTAAAGACCAACGTCGCTTGGTCGTACTCGCCGGCCTCGGACAGGGCTACTCCCAAGTGATAGAGCACTTCGGCACCCTCTTCGGCGAGGATGTCCTCTAGGTCGTGCTCGGTGACCATCAGCCGCGCCAAGTGGTAGGGGATGCTACTATCGGGCAGGTGGCCGGCGGCCTCGCGGTAGATGGCAATGGCCTCGTGGCGATGTCCCTGTGACAGCTTGAGCTCAGCCAGACCCAGCCAAGCGTCCTCGACCATAGGGTCGGCCGCGAGCACGCGGCGATAGATGCGCTCGGCCTCTTTTTGCTGGTTGATGCGCGAAAAAATGCCAGCTATATCTACCTTGACCTCTGGTGGTATGTGCTCTTGGGCGAGCACCTCCTTGAAGAGCGGAGCGACGCGCTCGGGTTGGCCCGTTTCAAAGTAGAGGTAGGCCAAGTGGCGGTAGAGCGGCCAATTGTCTGGCTCGTAGCGCAGCAACTCTTCAATGTGGTCGATGGCATCCTCGCGCTCGCCTTCGCTCTCCAAGATGCGAATCAGCAGGCGGCGCAACCCCACCTGACTTCCGTCCAATGCCAAGCCCTTGAGGGCAAAATGGACGGCCATGTGGGGGTCGTCGATGCGCTGGTAATTATAAGCGAGGCGGGCGTAGATGGTAGGCGAAGTCGAGTCGAGATCGGCCGCGTTGCGCAGGGCGACTATTGCGCCGAGGTAGTTGTGTTGAGCTTCAAAGACCTTGGCCTTGACGAAGTACTGCATGGCTTGGTCGGGCCCCGGCGGCTCGGCGGGTGCTTTATGGCCTCGCAGACCCGCGCAGCCGCCCACTGATAGTGCGAAGGCGCAGAGCAGGGGGAGGGTATTTTTCATAGTTTTCAACTCCCCATTAGGTAATTTTTGGATCCAAGGCGTCTCTAAGCCCGTCGCCAAAGAGGTTTAGTGCGAGGACGACCACGAAGATGGCCAGTCCGGGAAAGGCCATGACCCACGGCGCTTGCAAGAGCAGTTCGCGCCCGCCGGATAGCATGGCTCCCCACTCAGGAGTTGGCGGCTGGGCTCCCAATCCCAAAAAGCTCAACCCGGCCGCGTCGAGGATAGCCGTGCCCAAGCTAAGCGTGGCTTGCACGATGAGGGGAACCGTGCAGTTGGGCAAGATGCTGTAGAACAGCAGCCGCGATTCGCTCGCTCCCAGCGCGCGTGCGGCCTCGACGTACGTGGCCTCGCGCACGGTCAACACCGAGGAGCGCATGAGGCGGGCAAACTGCGGCACCAACACGATGCTGACGGCGAGAATGGCATTGTCGATGCCCGGCCCGATGACGGCGACGATGGCAATGGCCAATAGGATGCTGGGGAAGGCCAGCATCAGGTCCATCAGCCGCATGATGAGCATGTCGGCGACCCCGCCGCGATACCCGGCCACGAGGCCGAGCAAGGTGCCGGTGGAAGCGGCGAGCGCGATGGCGACCAATCCGATCCGCAGCGAGATGCGGGCGCCGTACACGATGCGGCTGAAGATGTCGCGGCCAAAGTCGTCCGTTCCCAGCCAATGGCTCACCGACGGCGGCTGCAAGCGCGCGTAGAGGTTTTGCGCCAGTGGATCGTACGGTGCCAGCAGCGGTGCCAGCAGGGCGACTAGAAACGCACTCGCCAAGACTCCGCCGCCGATCAGTGCGAGGCGCTGTTTGCCGAGCCGTCGTAGTTCGCTGGCGACGTGTGAAAGTATCTCAAGCATGGCAAATTAGCATTGCTCTACTTCGGCTCTAGAACTAACACGCCCAGTGGCGGCAGGCGCAACCGCGCCGAATGCGGCCGGCCGTGGCAGGCGACTTTCTCGGTATGCACCCAGCCGCCGTGGCCCACGCCGCTGCCGCCGTAGATTTCGGCGTCGCTGTTGAGCACCTCGCGGTACGGTCCGGCGGCTGGCAGCCCGAGTTGGTAATCCTCTCGGGGAACTGGGGTGAAATTGCACGCGAAGATCAGGGGTTTTTCGCCTTTGGCGCGGCGCACAAAAGCTGCGATGCTCTGTGCCGCGTCAGCACAGTCAATCCACTCAAAACCAGCGGGAGACGCATCGGTGCGGTGCAAGGCCGCGCAGCGGCGATAGAGCTGGTTGAGATCGCAGAGCCAGCGATAGACGCCGCGATGGGCCTCGTCGTCGAGCAGGTGCCAGTGCAGTTCGCGTTGGTGATTCCATTCGTCCCACTGTGCCAGCTCGGCCCCCATAAACAGTAGCTTCTTGCCTGGGTGTCCGTACATAAAACCGTAGAGCAAGCGCAAGTTGGCCAGTTGCTGCCAAGCGTCGCCGGGCATCTTGCTCAACAGCGAGCGCTTGCCGTGGACGACCTCGTCGTGCGACAGCGGCAATACGAAGTTTTCGGCATAGGCGTAGAGCATGCCAAAGGTCAGGTCGTCTTGGTGGTGGCGGCGGTGGAGCGGATCGCGCTGCATGTAGCGCAGCACATCGTTCATCCAGCCCATGTTCCACTTGAAGCCAAAGCCGAGGCCGCCAGTGTCGGCGGGGCGGGAAACATCCGGCCAAGCAGTCGATTCCTCGGCGATCATCAAGGCGCCGGGATAGTGCTCGCCGATAGTCGTATTGAGCTGTCTGAGGAAGTCGATGGCTTCGAGGTTTTCGCGCCCGCCATAGGCGTTGGGCACCCATTCCCCTTCTAAGCGCGAGTAGTCGAGGTAGAGCATGGAGGCCACGGCATCGACCCGCAGGCCGTCGAGGTGAAAGCGTTCGAGCCAAAAAAGGGCGTTGGAAATGAGAAAGGAGCGGACTTCGGCGCGGCCGTAGTTGAATATGTAGGTATGCCAATCGGGATGCCGTCCTTGGCGCGGGTCGCGGTGCTCGTAGAGGCTGGTGCCGTCAAACTGGGCCAAGCCGTGGGCGTCGCCGGGGAAGTGCGCGGGCACCCAGTCGAGAATCACGCCGATGGCGTGGCGGTGGCAGTAGTCGATGAAATAGGCGAAATCCTCGGGCGTGCCAAAGCGCGCGCTCGGGGCGAAATACCCCGTTCCTTGATACCCCCACGAGCCGTCGAAGGGGTGCTCGGCCACCGGCATTAGCTCGATGTGGGTAAAGCCCAACTCGGCCACGTGGGGAACCAATTGGTGAGCCAACGTGCGGTAGTCGAGATAGGCACTGCCGTTGCGACGCCACGAGCCGAGATGCACTTCGTAGATGGCGAGGGGCGCTTCCAGATAGTTGCGCTCCCGTCGCGCAGCCATCCACGCGTCGTCGCTCCAAGCGAACGCATCGTCTCGGCAGACTGCGGAAGCAGTGCGGGGCGGCGGCTCGGCCGCAAAGGCAAAGGGATCGCTTTTGAGCAGGACGTCGCTGGCGCGGCTGAGGATTTCGTACTTGTAGAGCGCGCCCGCGCCCACTTCCGGGATGAACAGTTCCCAGACACCGGACGCGCCCAGCGAGCGCATGCAGTGCCGCCGGCCGTCCCAGCCGTTGAAATCGCCGACCACGCTGACCCGGCGGGCACTCGGTGCCCACACTGCGAAATACGTGCCCTCGGTCCCGTCGATGCAGCGCGGATGCGCCCCCAGCATCTCGTAGGCGCGGTAGAGCGTTCCTTCGTTGAAGAGGTATTGGTCTTGGGGTGCGAACTGCGGCCAGAACGAGTACGGGTCGCGGCAGTAGCGGACCTCGCCCCGCGCGTCTGTTACCTGTAGATGGTACGCAAAAGGTGTGCTGCGGCCCGTGATCCGCGCCTCAAACAGCCCGTCGGCATGGATTTTGACCGCTGGAAAGCTCGCGTTTTGCCCCTCGCGCTCGACGACTCGTACGCTAGCTGCATCGGGCAAGAACGCGCGCACGACCCATCCTTTGTCTAAAGGGTGCATACCCAAGGCCGCGAACACATCGGCGCATTCGCCGTGGACAAGGGCTTCTATGGTCTGCGGTTCAAGCGTTACCTGCATAAACACACTCGGATTTCAGCGTTGAACATCCTTGAGAAGATAGGTCAATTTGGGGGAACTACAAGCAAGCCTAATACGGCGTCTGTGCGCGGGCACCCCTCTGTTTCTCTTGTCTTGCTAAAGTGAGACAGCTATTATAAGTCTTCTCGTATGTATTCTGTTGAATTTTATCAAAACCAAAACGAACAAAAGCCGGTCAGGGACTTTCTACTTTCGCTTCGACCCAAGCCGAGAGGAAAGGTTGAAAAACGAAGCCAGAAACTTCCGCAAAGAGAAATTCGGATTGCGATGGAACGAATGAATGCGGATCGGAAAAGAAAAGAGGGCTAATCTAATGGCGCACCAAAAGACCAGTGTTCAGGTATTTCTCGAAGAACAGTTGAATGATCCAGAGGTTGCAGAATCGTTCAACCAAGGGCTTGATGAACTGCGGCTGGCGGTCAAAATTGCCCAACTGCGGAAGCACCGAGGCCTGACGCAAGCGCAATTGGCCGCGAGGCTAGACACTAGTACTCCGGTGATTAGCCGGTTGGAAAACCAAGGGAATTGTTCGATCAGGACCCTGAAGAAGGTCGCCGAAGCATTGGACGCTGTGGTGCAGATTGACATCGTATCCAAAGAAGATGAAGACGCCGAGGAAATGCAGCTATCTTCCCTTGGGTAGAAGGCGTCCGCCTTTGTGGGGCTGAAGCTCTGTAGCTCGTCTCCGCCTCGGTTTCAGCGCGGGCCGAAAATTTCGTTCAGGTTAGCGGTGAAGCCAACGAGCATGGGCGAAGTCATCGCCTGTCCCTCGCCGTAGATGGCCTCCACCTCGAAGGCTCCCTCTGCGAGCTGCAGCACCGTCACCGTCCGGGCGTCAGGATCGACCAGCCAGTACTCCTTCACGCCGTGCTTGGCGTACAGAACTCGTTTGAGCGTCCGGTCTCGTCCAGCGGTAGAGGGAGACAGGATTTCGACGACTAAATCCGGCGCACCGAGGACATTATCGCCGCCGAGCAGCAGGTGTGCTCGCTCGTTGGAGATGAACAGTAGGTCTGGCTGCACCACGTCTGTGTTCGATAGCACCACGTCGCAGGGGGCGTGAAAGACCTCGCCCAAGCCTTTCTCCTGTGCGAATGTGTGAAGCAGTGAGCCTAGCCGGGTGTCAATTCGCTGGTGTCCTAAGTTGGGCGCGGGGGCCATAATCAATTCTCCGTCCAACAGTTCATAGCGCTGATCGTCTGGGGTGTGCAGGTAATCTTGATATGTGAACTTGACGGCTGGGTTGGGGCTGAGCATGGCAACCATCCTCTCTCGTCGTTTGATGCGCGTTGTACGAAATTCCCATCGACGAATAATATAATATAATAAACCCCGTCAACAGGGCGCGGGCCAAGCGGCAGCCGCGCTGTCCTCACTTAGTTTGCAGTTAGGTTATATTACTGTTACGCAACAGACAGAGCGCTGCGTACCGTCTGTTGTATTATTTTTTACCGAGAAAAATCACCCGACCTACTTCGGCTATTGGACAAAAAAATCGCCACTAGCGGCTGGGGGCTGTACCCGCTCGTTGCCGCCTCGGTTCAGCGCGCGCGCTACCTAAGCGACCTCGGTCGCGCCGCGACTCCGATTTTGCCCCAGGGCAATTGCCGCTCGTACGGCGACGCCTGCCTGTACGAGCGCGTCGTCTCCACCCTGCCGCTCAAGCACCTGCTCGATTTTGATCCGCAGCGCGGGCTATTGCGGGCGCAAGCTGGCATTACCTTCGCGGAGATCATCCGCTTTGCCCTGCCCAAGGGTTTTTTCCCGCCTGTTACGCCGGGGACCAAGTTCCCCACGCTCGGTGGCTGCATTGCCGCAGATGTGCATGGCAAAAACCACCATGCTGAAGGTTCCATCGCCGCCTTTGTCGAATCGCTGGACATGGTGTTGGCCGATGGCTCGCTAGTGCGCTGCTCGCGCAACGAGTACGCGGATCTGTTTTGGGCTACGCTCGGCGGCATGGGCTTGACGGGATTTATCTATGCGGCGACGCTGCGGCTGAAAAAGGTGCCGTCGGCGTACATTCGGCAGCGCGCGATCAAGACGGCTAACTGGGCCGAGACGTGCCGCGTCTGCACGGAGACGCAGCATGAGTACACCTATTCGGTCGCGTGGATTGACGGGCTACAAACGGGCCGGAAGCTAGGGCGCGGTCACGTGCTGCTGGGGGAACACGCCGACGCGCGCGAGCTCAAGGGCAAGCCGCCCTTTCCCATCCACGGCAATGGCCGCTGGGCCGTGCCGTTTTTCTTGCCCGGCGGCGTGCTCAATGCCCAGTCGCTGAAGGTGTTTAACGCGCTCTACTACCATCGCCAAGTGCGCCGTGAGACCGACGCGCTCGTCCATTACGACCCGTACTTCTATCCGCTCGACGCCATTCGCGGCTGGAACCGCCTGTACGGCCGCCGGGGCTTTTTGCAGTACCAGATCGCCGTGCCCTATGCCGATGGCGCGGAGGTGATCGCCGATTTGCTCGGGCGCATTGCCCGCGAGGGTGTGGCTTCGCCCTTGGCAGTGCTCAAGACGTTTGGGCCGCCGAGCGAGGGCTTGCTTTCTTTTCCCATTGCGGGTTATACCCTCGCGCTGGACATTCCCTTGCGCGACGCTGGGACGATTGCCTTCTTGCGTGAACTGAACAAGACCATTGTCGAGGCTAAAGGCCGCGTCTATCTGGCCAAGGACGCCATTTTGGAAAGGGAGGATTTTGCCGCCATGTATCCGCAACTAAGACAATTCAAAGCGGTCAAGCGCAAGTACGACCCCGAATGCCGCTTTCGCTCCTGTCTGTCCGACCGCTTGGGGATTACGTGAGGGCCTTGGTTTTGGGGGCGAAGTCGGCGATTGCCCAAGCCATTGTCGAGCGCCTCGACGGCTACGACTTTGCGCTGGCCGCTCGCGGGTGTAGTGAGCTGGAGCCTTTTGCTGCGGACTTGCGGCTCAGGCATTCGTGCGAGGTGGAACTGTTTGAGTTCGACGCTTTGGACTTTGGGGCGTTGGCGCGCTTGCCGCAGCAGGTACACGAGCGCGGCGGCCCTTTCGACTTGGTCGTCCTCGCCTTCGGCTATCTCGGCGACGAGCGCGCCGCGCAGCGCGATACGGATGCGCTGGCTCGCATCCTCAATGCCAACTTTACCGGCGCGGCCATTGCACTGGCGCATTTGGCCAATTATCTGCAGGAAAGGGACACGCCGACTGGTATCATCGCCATTTCGTCTGTGGCCGGCGACCGGGGCCGTCAGGGCAACTACGCGTATGGGTCGGCTAAGGGGGGACTGTCGATTTTCTTGCAAGGGCTGCGCAATCGGCTGGCTGCGACCTCCGTACACGTCTTGACCGTCAAGCCTGGGTTCGTCGATACGCCGATGACGGAGGGATTAGAGGGGCTTTTTTTAGTCGCGCCGCCGGAGCGAGTGGCCGCCGATATTGTGCGCGCGTATCGGCAAAAGAAGGACGTGCTCTACACGCCGTTTTTTTGGCGCTGGATCATGCTCGTGATCAAGGGCATCCCCGAGCGCATTTTTAAGCGGCTGAAGTTGTGACTCTTGTGTGAAGTAGGGGGCTGCTTAGCTGTTTTCAAATGCGTCAATTGCCGCAGCCCGAGACTCATAAATCGGGATGACCCGATCAAAGCCGCTGATTGCGAGAACATTGCGGATCGGATCTGAGAGGGTGCAAAGGCCAAATTTCTTGCCCGAGTCGCTGAATTTTCTGGAAAGTACTAGACTAATTCGCAGCCCTGCGCTGCTGATGAAGAATACGCGCTCAAAGTCCAAGATCAGTGCCTGATCTTCCGCATCAATTCCCGATTCTACGATGCGCTGGAATCTATCGGCGTTGCTACTGTCCTTAAACTCGACAGGTATGGATAGAAAAAGCACCGGAGTTGCTCTATATTGCTTAGCGTCGTACCGACCAAAGCACCCTCTAAGCGGGAGCAACTCCGATGCTGGCTCTGACTCGTCTGCCATCCAATGTACGCTATGTTC
>JAJEFJ010000052.1 GCA_022820485.1 Candidatus Latescibacterota bacterium | reverse complement strand
AGGCCACTCAGTTCCAACCGTTGCTGAGGAGATGCCATGCTTAAGAATACAGTATCCTCAAGACAGGTCATCTTAATTGGGATTGGAGTCCTGTCCCTCTGCCGTTGGGCGGTGGCGCTGGAGACGGTGAGTCTTGGCGAGAACGGCTCCCTCAACTGGCGCGGTGAAGGTTCGTCCTCGGTGGAGACTATCGAGCCTCAGTACCGATCTCTTTTCCAAGACAAAAGCTTGCCGGGAGTGGAACTGGATGTGGGAAACTCGCCCGGCAACTTGATCGAGTTCGAGAGCGACCAATTCCCCGATAGTATTCATCCTCTGCGCATTCCAGATGGCGAGAATATCGCCAATACCGCCCTGAAACGCGGAGGTGGTATAACCGCACCCAATGTCTTTGACTTGGGCGGCTTCGCCGCCGGCATTTTTGACGCCAACGACCTGCGGATCACCTTGGAGGAACTCATCGAAACGAAGGACGGCGGCGAAATAAAAGCCTTCGAACGCAAGAATTACAATGCCTTGGGAACCCTAATATTTGTCGAGTTGGGGGGACTTTTTGGGGTAAATCGCGTTCGCTTCTATCCCCGCAATACGATTTTCCCCTCGCCTACCACCCCATTCCAAAACGATTTTTTGCGGGCCTTTGAACTGTTTACCAACGACGGCAGCCAGACCGAAGGAGGCAATCGCATCTGGGAGCCACTGCTCCTAGAACCTGATAACGTGAATCCAGTTGTTGATGTAATCATAGATCCACCGCGCCCTGTCAGATCCCTGCGCTTGCGGGCGACGACCACGGTCAACTACGAGATCGACGAGTTTGAGGTGTTCGGTACGGGCTTTTTGTCCCACGCCGAGTATATTTCACCTATTTTCGATGCGGGCCAACCTGCGGTGTGGAACGTACTCCGCTGGCAGGAAGAAGCAATTGGCGATCCTGCCTTTTCCAATATCCAAATTCGCACTCGCACAGGTAGGGATACCAACCCATTTGTCTTTACTCGTCTGCTCTACGGCCAGCGCAATCCCACAGAAATTTCGCTCTCGGTAAATGACCCGGAACAGGAAATGGATTTGGCAGAGTACAAATCACTGCCGCTCGACGACGAGTTGGGCCGCCGATGGGAGCACGGACCGGTTCGGGACGATCTAGTCAACTGGAGTCCGTTCAGCACGCCGTTTCCCGCCAGTGCAGCCAACGATACGGCGGGCTCACCCATTACCTCACCCGGACCGCGGCGCTATTTTCAGTTCCGAGTACTTTTCAACAGCAGCGATCTGGATGCAGGGCGGGTGCTCAAGAATTTGAGTTTTGACGTGCTGGCACCCCCACTAGCCGATGCCGTTATCGGCGAAATTTTTCCCCGGGATGTACCGGTTTCCCAGAGTACGTCCTTCACCTATGCCCTGCGCACCGTGGCTCAATCCGACGGCTTGCTCGGTTTTGACACAGTGGAGATTTCCACCGCCGGCCAAGTGGAAAGCATCGACAAGATAGAAATGAGGGATTCCAGTGGCCAAGTTATCGCCGAGCGGGCTTTTTCTGGTCTAGATGATTCTTCTACTGAGGATGGGTTCCAGATCGTCTCGGTATCCCCTGCCAGTTTTTCGGTGCGTCTGCCGCCGGTGACAGAAGATAACATTGTGATTCTCCTCCGCTTCCAGACCGGAGTCTTGACCTACAGCACAAACTTCACTGGTTCGGTCCAGCTCTCCACTGAACCAGGGGCCTCGCAGGCCATTATTTCGGGCGATGCCGTTTTGTTGGGTGCAGGGGACGAAGCCGACTTATCCGGTACCACCGTGCTGAGTCCCTCGGTACTCGAAAAGACCCAACTGCTCGACCAGATACTTATCGAGCCCAATATCTTCAGCCCCAACGGAGACGGATTTAATGATGTGATGGGAATGCGCTACAATCTGCTATCCCTGAGTATCGTCCGACCCGTAGCAATTGGGGTATACGATCTAAGCGGACGACAGATCCGGGTCATCCACGACGGACCCGAGGCCAATGGGCAGTACACGGACAAGACCTGGGACGGCCGCAATGAGCATGGGCAGCTAGTGCCGCCGGGACTTTATGTCGTGCACATCAGAGCCGAGGGAGACGCCAAGGTCGAGGAAAAGGCCCACATTGTCGGAGTGGCCTACTAATCGCTCCGCAATCAAAACAACCCAAGATCTTGATCGTCGGTCTTACCTATTAATTGTCTACTCCAAACCAACAAGGAGCGAGTTATGACAAACATAATGTTGCTCTGTTTTTGCGGCGTCTTGCTGAGTGCTGCGCCCGTGTTGGGAGGGACGGAATACCGCTTAGGTGGGACCGATGGCAACCCTTGGCAGGCCATCCTAACCGGAGAAAGCATCTACCAAGCCTTTGCTGCTGACGGCCAAGTCGAGCGTCAGGTATCGGTGGGGGTTTCGCCGTTTGGCGCGGGGGCCGATACGCTGATCGACTTTTCCGGCACCTCGATCCAACCTCGGCTTATTGACCCATCCGTCAATATCGCCCGAGCTGATGTCAATGCCGGCAGAACATCCATTCCTTTGCCCTATATCCCCGGCTCCAGGGTCCTCAGCACGGATCACTGTATTGCTTGGGGCAATTTTCAACCTTCGATCAAGCTGATGCTGGATGGCGACCCGACCACGGCCGCCTTTCGCACCTTTGTCCAACGAGTCGGGTCGCCGCCGGGGGTGGGCTACACCTGGACCAATTCCGTGGTATTCGACTTTGGCGCTGGTGTGCCCATCAACCGCATTCGCTTCTTCCCCCGCCTGAGCCGACGGGAGGATCACCAGTTGATCGAGACTATGGAGACACCCGCGCCGGAGGTGGAAACCTTTGGCGAAGACAGCTTCTTGGCCAACTTCCTCGCTTGGTATGAGCTCCGCACCGGCGATAACTCGGTCGTCTTTGCCCCAGATCCCTGCAGCGGTAGTGGTAGTCTCACTTGTAGCGTGTGTAAAGCGGGGATTTCCAGCAATGTAGCGACGAGCAAGCGGCGCACGGTCTTGGGCGACTTGCGCTGGGTGCGCAATAGCGACCCGCTGCTAACCGTGCTCGAATCCACTCGCGAAAACCTCGACCCCATCGTCGATATGCGCTTTCCCACGCGCTCAGTCCGCTGGCTCACCCTGCGCACCTTTCCCCTGCGCGACTACGAAATCGCCGAATTCGAAATCTACGGTGACGGCTACGTCCACGAGACGACCTACCTGACGCCCATCCTCGACTTCGGCCAAGCCGTCACCTGGGGCAAAATACGCTGGCAAGGCGACATGCCCGCAGGCACCCGCATCGAAATTCGCACCCGCACCGGCCACACCCCCGATCCGCTGCTGTACTTCGCGCCCAATATCAACGACGAACTCATACCCATCACTCGCGCCCAATACGACAAAATCGACCGAGCCGCTCAACTGCTGCCCATCTACGACGCCGATAACTGGAGCTTCTGGTCGTCGCCCTACGATTTTGCCGCCGGCCTGCGCAATCCCGACCAGCCGGCTGACGCCTGGCAGGACGGCATGCTGCTGTTGTCGCCCGGACCCAGCCGATACATCCAACTGGCCATCAAGCTCTTCGCCGACTTCCATGTGGCTCCCCGCCTGGACCAACTC
>JAJEFJ010000084.1 GCA_022820485.1 Candidatus Latescibacterota bacterium | reverse complement strand
CCGGCAAGGTCGCGGTGGTCGCGGTGATGCGCAAGCTGCTCCTGCTGCTCAACGCCATTGCCCATCGACGAACCCCTTGGGTGCAACACCAAGCCAAAGCAGGCTAAAAAAGGCTTGACACACAACACAGATACTCCCGCGCAAACGGGAATCCAGCCTTGCACCCGAGGCGGATTGGGTGCGACACCCTGTAGGGGCGGTTTGCAAACCGCCCCCTACGTGCGCCGGCAGGACAAACGCTGCGTAACATCAGTTCCTAAGAAGCATAGAGCGCGAATAGTTTGGCGCGGTCCAGATACACTTTGACCTTGAGCCCGCCTCGCATCTGTGAGACCATCTTCTGTTCGAGACCACCCGCTTTGCTCCCGTCCGCGTCTTGCGGATCACCTTTCCATTGTATCTGGTATTCTGTCTCATTGCCCGAGAAGGGTATGCAGTCGTCGCGGCCAAAACCCGGCACGACCCGGTCAAAGGGATCGACCAGTTCCACTTGCAGTGAGCCGTCGCTCGCGTCGGCGTTGATCCACAAGGCGTGGGGATCAATGTTCAGGGGAACCGTGGTCGCGATTCCCTGAGCGTCCGTTTTCAGACAGACCAGTCGATCCTTTTCGATCTTCGCCAGATTGATTCCCCGCTGGGTTTCCTCGCCGCCGCGCGGAGGCTCGCCGTGCAGATCGTTCGAGCCGCCGTGATAGACCCATATCTCCTCACCTAGGACAAAAGGGGCATGTGGGGGATAGACAGATCCACAATCATAGCTGCCCGGGGGGCCGCAGAGCAGAATGGGTTCGCGGTTGCCCGCTCGATGATAGGTGCGGCCGTCCTTTGAATAGGTCAACTGAACGTCCATCTGGTTCATCCATTCCGGCATCCAATCCTCGATCTGGTTCTGGGCGATCCACCCCTCGTAGAGCGTGTGAAACACGGACAGGAAGCCGATGCGAAAGTCGCGATACGCCAGCGAACTCATGCCGTAAAACTCGTGGTCCTGAGGGGGATCGAGTTCGTCGGGGGCGACGATGATCTGGCGCGGGGTCCAGTTTGCAAAATCACTACTCTCGGCCATGCAAATGATGCGCACGTTGGGCCGGCCTCGCAGATAGACGACGTAGCGGTGGATTTTGGCATCCCAATAGGCGACCAGATGGGTGTCTGACCCCTCGGGAATGACCGGATTGAGCCAGTGTCGGGGAATGTCCCAATGGATTCCGTCGGCAGAATACGCCACGCAGACCGGCTGGACAATGCCGGCGAATATCATGTCGCCGCTTTGGAACATGAAGAGCATCTTGTAGCGCTTGGCCGGATCGGTTTCAATGGGGTCTTTCATGACGCCGGTCCCAGCCCCCCACCTGAAAAACGGAAAGACCAAGTTATTCTCTTTGCTGCCGCCGTCCTCGAAGAGGTTGAGAATGGGTTTTTCCCAGTGGAGCCCGTCTTGGGAGACGGCGTAGGCCAGTCCGTCTGCTTGGTCGCCGCGTGCATCGCTCAATTTGCGGCCCACGCCGTACCACATCTTGAAGATGTTCTCTTCGTCGTCGTACATGACGTTGATATAGCTGCCGATCAGCCACTCCTCTTCCCAGGCCTGATCCTTCTCGATCAGCGGTTGTGGCGAAACCTTCTTGGCGGGTACGACTCCTTTTACGACGTTGTCGAGACTTTCGATAACCGCATCGTCGATGAACAAAAAGGCCGATTTTTCGTCCGTCATGTTATGTCTCCTCTTGAAGCGCCGGCAACATTGTGTCGCCAATACTGGCGACAGACCGTTCCAGCACTAATGGCAGAAGGGTTGTCTGAGCATAGGTTTTTCCCCTGCTTTTCTCCGCACCCATTACCGATCAGCTACAGGGCGTCCGTAGTCCAGGTTACAGAGGGTGGATTGACGCCGTATTGTTTGGCCCAGTCGATCAATGCCTGGGGTATTTCATCGACGTTGTAATAGCCGCCCAAGAGCTGCCAGTCGATGTCGTTGGTCGTCCGCTGTAATACCCGTTGGTCTGGTGGATTGAGGTATTGATCCGTCTTCATCCAGCGGTACGCGTAGCCGTAGATTATCACCTTGGAGGTGCGCTGGCTCAAATTGGGTGCAGCCGTGTGGAACGTGCGGTTTTCAAAGAGGATGGCGTCGCCGACGCGCAATAGTGGATCGACCACTGTTGGCGGATCGACTGCGCCTGTGGGAATGGCTAGGGGCGTCTCATTGAGGTGGGTGCCTCGGGCCATCATGGTCATGCCGGAGTTGGGTTCGGCAAAGTCGGTCAGGCAATAGCACACTTTTACGCCGAGACGAGGTAAGCCAGCTTGTCCCAGATCTTCGGCAATGCCAATATCGCGGTGCCAGCCGCGCCGCGCCTCTGTGGTATGTGGATCTTGGGGCTTTTTGTAGATCACCGAGGCCGAGTGGAGATGGATATTGGGCGAGAGCAACTGCACGACTAGGGGAATGGTGGCCGAGTTGGAGACGAGTTGGTCGAACGCTTCTTCTTGGACGACGCCTTGGCGCAATTGCATCTGGATCTCTGCTGGATCGTCGAGGAACGATTTCATCAAGCGATCGCTTGCTTTGGTCAGGCCGGCCACGGCGGCGGCATCGATGGCTTGTGGGACAATGAGAAAGCCGTCGGCTGCAAAAGCGCGGCGCTGGTCGCGGGTCAATTGGACGAATTGCATTGTTCCCCCGAGTTGAATCTATGGTTAGATCATCGGCATCCTGTTCGCCGAAAAAATAGGGCGTAATTACCCGCCCACCAACTTTTCCTCAAGAGGAGGACATCAAGATGAAAATCACGGCGATTAAAACCTTCATGGGGCTATTCAGCGGCCGCAATCGCGGGCTGATCAAGGTCGAAACCGACGAAGGTATCCATGGCTGGGGCGAGGCGTATTCCATTGGCCCCGACCTGTCGATAGAACCCATTGCCGACTACATCTTCGAAATGATCAAGGGCGAAGACCCGCGCCGCATCGAATACATCATGCTCAAACTCACCCAGCAATTCCGCTTTCCCCCCGGTGGCGTCGGCCTAGCGGTGAGTTCGGCCGTTGACCACGCTCTGTGGGATATTTCCGGCAAGGCCGCTGGTCTGCCGGTGTACATGCTGCTGGGCGGATCCTGCCGCGATCGGGTGCGCGTGTACCAGGGGGCGGGGGGGCGCGATGGCGAGGAGACGGCCAACAGCGCTCTGCGCCTCAACGAAGAGTGGGGTTTTACGGCCTTTAAGCTCAGTCCGTTCCGGCTTAGCCCGGACGTCGCCCGCTGGGGGCGCATTTGCGCGGAGGCGGCGAAATACTTTGAGGAGATTCGCCAGCACGCGCCCGCGGACTTTGAATTTGCCTTTGATCCGCACGCCAAGATCTTCGAGCCCGTCCGCGCCTTGCAGTTGGCCAATGCACTGGCACCCTACGACCCCTATTTCTACGAGGAGCCGCTGCGTCCCGAGCATACGGCCGCTTGGGCGCGGCTGCGCCAGCAGATGCAGATTCCCTTGGCCACTGGCGAGTGTCTCTACACCCGCTGGGAATTTCTCGATCTAATGGCGGCCCAAGCCGTGGACATCATTCAGCCGGATGTGTGCGTGTGCGGCGGCCTGCTCGAAATGCGCAAAATCGCCGCGATTGCCGAGGCCCACTACGTCACTATAGCGCCGCACAACCCCATGGGGCCGGTGGCGACTGCGGTCAACGTGCACTTTGCTGCGGCCACGCCCAACTTCAAAATTCTGGAGTACATCTCGCCCTTGAGCAACGAGTGGAAGGACTGGGTGGATGATCCCTACCTGCCCAAGGACGGCTACCTCGAACTGCGCGACCGACCGGGCTTGGGTATTGATGTAAACGAAGACGCCATCAGCGAAGGCAAATACGTCCACTGGCAGCGCACCTGTCCGGTGCGGCCAGATGGATCGACTGGGTACATTTAAGTCGCTAGCGCACCACGACTTGCCGCACTTTGACGCGGCGCGCCGTTTGCTGTCGTGTGCTCCGTATTCTACCTATTTTGACTGCTGGCGAAAAATTGCACGTTATCCAATGTTCGCAACCCACTCAAGCGAGAAAGTGCTTTTATGACGATCCCTAACGGCGCGACTCGTCGCCTCTCCACGTGGATATTGCTGTTCCTCGGCGCGGTCTGGTCCGGCTGCGCGGACGTTCCCGATGACGGGGACGTGGTCTTGAAGATCGTCTGGATGGGTCCCGAACTTGAGACCTACGGGATATGGAAAGAGGGGTTTGAGGCGGAACATCCCGGCGTGACTATTGAACAGCAATACGTCTCCTATGACCAAGGGCCGACGTTTTACAATACCATGATCCAGGGCGACAACCTGCCCGATCTCGGGTTTCTCTTCATGGGCATGATACCCGAATATGCCGAGCGGGGCGTGCTGGAGCCGCTCGATGCTTTTATGACTGCTGCCGAACGCGCAGAGTGGATCGACGTTGCCCTAAGCGCGGGCGAGTACAAGGGAAAAACCTATGGGGTGCCGCTGGTGGGAGCCAACCGGACGCTCTACGTGCGTAGGAATTGGATGCAGAAGGTGGGAGCGCCAGATGATCCGGCGACGTGGGAGGGGGTCCGCGCGTTGGCGGATGCGCTCAGCCAGCCGCCCGAGCGCTATGGGTTCTGTATCGGCGCTGGTCGGCAGAAACACCTGATGCAGGATCAGCTCGCCATGATGTGGGGGTTTGGGGCCCACTTCTTCGACCAAGAGGGCAAGCTGGCGATCAACAGCCCCCAAGCCATTGCCTACGTCGAGTTCTTGACCAACATGCACCTTTTGGACCAAGTCATGCCTCCGGGCATTCTGAATTTGAACGCCAACGAATGTTATGCCGAGATGGCCGCGGGCAAGGTGGGGATGTTGTTCAGCGGCCCGTGGCAGGACCAGTTGTGCCGGGATGCGGGCGTTGAATGCGAGCCTTTGATGATTCCAGACGGCGAGGATCGCAAGATGCTGCTCATCGTCGATGTCTTTGGCATGTTTTCTACTTCGCAGCACAAAGAGCTAGGGTACGAATTCATGCGTTTTATCCAGCGCTTGGAAAATCGCCGGTTGATCGATATGGAAGTAGGGGGCGTGCCCATGACGAAGAACGTGGCCGACGATCCCTACTACCGGTCGATCCCAATGCAGAATTATCAGGCGCAAAGGGAGTTGCTGCAATTGACGCCCAAACATCCAGAATGGACCAAGATTCAGGATGGATGGGGCGAGGCGATTCAGATGGTTTTGGCGGGTACGGCGACACCGGCCGAGGCGCTCAATACCGTGTACGATCGCTTGCTGAAAGAGTTGGAAAACCCGGCGCTACCCACGCCTTGAGGCCGCATTTTCGCACGGGGAATGTAGGGGAGTTATCGTGGAAAGAGAGAAACGCCGGCTGGCCTATTTTTACATTGCGCCAGCGGCCCTCTGGCTGTTGCTGTTCATGGGATTTCCCATAGTCGAAATCCTCAAGACCAGTCTCTACCACACCTCCTACAAAGGGGAGGTCTTTGTGGGAGCGCAGAACTATACGGGTCTGGTCGGGGACGACATCTTTCTGCTGGTGCTTAAAAACACGGCCGTGTGGACGGTGCTTGCCGTACTGATGAATGTGGGAGCGGGCTTGGCCGCTGCTCTATTGTTGAGCCGCAGTACGATTATCTGCGAGTTGCTCCGCAGTTCGTTGATCTTGGCCTGGGCCACGCCGCTGGTAGTGGCGGCCATCGCCTGGAAGTGGATGTACAACGGCGAGTACGGACACCTCAACGCGCTGTTGCTGTCGCTGCATATCGTCGATCATCCCGTGCAGTGGTTGACGAGTGCTTCTACGGCGTTTGGCGGTGCCCTGTTCGCTCGGCTGTGGACGGCGTTGCCGTTCACTACTTTTGCATTCCTCTCGGCCTTGCAGTCGATTCCCGTCCATCTATACGAGGCCGCCATTATAGACGGGACTACGGCGTGGCAGAAGTTTTGGTATATCACCGTACCCCTGCTCCGTCCGGTCGCGCTGGCGGTTTTGCTGATTAGTTTCATCTGGTCCTTCAACAGCTTTGTCTTCATCTACGTAATCACCGGGGGTGGGCCGGCCAACCAGACCCAGATCATGGTCACGGAGATTTTTCGCCGCGCCTTTGGCTACTTCAACTTTGGCCAGGCCAGTAGCATGGCCTTTTTGGCCTTCTTGTTGCTGGTCGCCATCAGCTTCCTCCAGTGGCGTCTCTTCTACAGGGAAGAGGCTGAGTCGTGACACTGCCCAGCGCGCTATTGCGCACCACACTTATGGCGGGGCTTGCGGTCTTTACGCTCTTTCCGCTGTTGGTCGTCGCCGGGACTTCGTTAAAGACCATGGGGGAGGTGTTTCAATCGCCGGCGACGCTGGTCCCGCGCGCGTTTGTATGGCACAACTACGTGGATATTTTTGTCCGCATTCCAATGGCGCGGCACCTGTTGAACAGTCTGTTCATCGCCTTGGCCGCGGTGTTTTTCAACATCATTGTGGCGACCCCGGCGGCCTATGCAATGGCGCGCATCAAATTTCGCGGCCGGGGTCTATTCGGCATGGGCATCCTAGTGGTGCAGATGTTTTCGCCGGTGATTGTCCTCATCCCCTTGTTCGAGATGATGAAAGCTTTACAGCTACTGGATACGTACACGGCCTTGATCTTGGTGAATACGGCGATAACCCTGCCGTTTTCCATCTGGATGTTGCGCGGGTTTTTCAAGAATATCCCCGAGGAATTGGAAGATGCCGCCATGATCGACGGCCTCTCGCGAACGGGGATGATCTTCAGAATTGCTCTACCGCTGACGGCCCCTGGGCTGACGACTACGGCTATTTTCACCTTTGTCAGCGCTTGGAACGAATTCATCTTTGCGCTGGTGCTGGTTTCCAAACGGACCATGCAGCCGATTACCATGGCGCTCTATGCTTGGGAGAAAAACAACGTGGTGGAGTGGAATTATTTGATGGCCACTGCCGTGGTGGCGACGGTACCCACGATCTTGCTGTTCCTGCTGGTGAGAAAGCGACTGACGGATGGTTTGATGGCGGGTGCGGTTAAGGCGTGAAGGCTGTGCTTTAGCTCCTCTTTTGCTACCTTCTCTCTGCTTAGATATATCTATGGTATGCGCGAGACGTTCAAATCAGTGCCTATCCTACAGTGGCAGAAATTGGTAGGGCCGTGGTCGCCAACGCCCATCCATTGACCCCAGCCCCCGTCCGTCCGCTCTGGGCCTTGTCCGCGGGGACGGTCTTGAGCGTTCTAGTCGCTTTTTGGGGGCCTTATAATAGTTTGGTGGTGCGCGGCTCCTACCTGACTATTGACTTTACCACCGCGGCCGCCGTTTTCCTGCTGTTTTTCCTCGCCCTGTTCGTCAATGGTCTGCTGCGCCGTTTCCTCCCCTACCTAGCCCTGTCTTCGGGGGAACTGTCCATTGCCTATGTGATGGCGGCCATTTCCTGTTCTATATGTACCATGGGGCTGACCCTGTACCTGATTCCCATCCTGCCGGCGATTTCCTATCTGGCCTCCCCCGAAAACCAATGGGCCGAACTCATTCATCCCTTTGTGCCGCACTGGCTGGTGCCCCAAGGCGAAGACGTCATCCGCGGCTTTTACGAGGGCATTGCCCGCGACCAGCCCATTCCTTGGATGGCCTGGATCCGCCCCCTGCTGAACTGGCTGCCAGTCTTGTTGGGCCTGTACATGGTCATGATTGCGCTGGCCGTTCTCTTCCGCCGCCAGTGGATCGAATACGAGCGCTTGGCCTATCCCTTAGCCCAACTGCCCTTGGTGATGGGCACCCAGCAGCCCGGTCGCGCCCTCAATTCCTTTTTTCGCAATCCGGTGATGTGGAGCGGCTTTGCCATCCCCTTCATCGTCACCTCGCTCAACGGCCTCAACGCCTACTTCCACTTCTTCCCCCGCATCGTCCTCAACACCAGCGTACCCGTTTTCCACGGCATGGAGAACCTGACCATCAATCTCAGTTTCCCCATGATGGGCTTTGCCTACCTCATTCATCAGGAAGTGGCGCTCAGCGTCTGGTTTTTCTATTTGCTGGGCTACGCAATCAAAGGCTATTTCAGCGTTATCGGCCTCACCCGCACCCTCGACGTTGATATCTACACGCAGAGCGATGGCGGCTCAATCATGGCCTTCGTCCAGTTCGGTGCCCTCATGGCCTTGGTGGGCCACACCCTGTGGATCGCCCGTCGGCACCTGCGGCAGAGCTGGCAGGCGGCCCTACGTCCGAAAACCGCCTCTAGCGCCGACTTTTCGGCCCGGGCCGTTTATCTGCAACTGTTGCTGGGCTTGGCGCTGATGACCGGATGGTTTATTGCCATCGGGGTGCCTTGGTGGGCCGCCCTTACTTTTGTGCTGATGGCTTCGCTGACTTTTCTGGGCATCACCCGCATTCTCTGCGAATCGGGCTTGGCCGCCACCCGGGCTCAATTGATTACCCCCACGGTGGTCCGCAGTCTTTTCGGCACCCAGGTGCTGGGTGCTCCCGGCACCATCGGCGTGCTTTCCTTCGGCCAGGTGTGGATGAGCGATGTGCGCACCTTTGTCATGGCGGCGGCGGCCAACGGCCTCAAGCTGACCGAATCGATCCGCAACAAAGGCTTGGTCCTCGGCAGCATGATACTGGCCGTGGTCCTGAGTCTGGGCGTATCGGTATGGACGACCCTGTACTACGCCTACGAGAGCGGTGCCAACAACGCCAATACTTGGTTTTTTCTCAACGGCCCCCGCTACACCGTTGACTTTGCGGCCAGTTATCTGCGCGATCCGGCCGGACCAGATTACAGCGGCTTGGGCCTGATGGCTTTGGGCGGGGCGGTCATGACCGCCCTCTACTGGATCCGCAGTCATCTGCTGACCTTCCCCATCCACCCCATGGGCTTTGCCGTCTCGCAGATGATGCTGACCCGCCACATCTGGTTCAGTGTCTTTTTGGTGTGGCTGTTCAAGGCCGTGCTGACGCGCTACGGTGGCCCCCGGGTGCTCAAGGCCGTGCGGCCTTTTTTTCTCGGGCTTATCCTCGGTCAATTCGCCGTTATCGCTTTTTGGCTGATCGTCGACCTGATCACGGGCGAACAGGGGCACGGGCTCTACTGGGTGTGAAAACGGCCCAACCGGCCGCTGGGTGAGGAGCCTTTTCCGCGGCTTGCTTGTCCGCACGGTCACTGGGAGCACGGCCGTCTCGAAAACACTGAGTGTCCCTAGTTAGCGGGTTGCTCAAATATCGCACCTTAACCACCTGTCCAATTTGGGACACTACACCTCCATCAGTACACTTCTCGTCGGTGCCGGAATGAGTAGAGCACTACGTCGTTACCTGCGATGTCGTAGCGAACGCGGTAGTCCCCCATGCGTACGCGCCATTGCCCCTCACCCTTGCCCAAACCGCTGAGCTTCTTGACGTCGTGTTCGTGCGAGCGATTGTAGGGATCTGTCGCCAGCATTTCTTGTAGCTGTTCGAGCACGTCCACAAGCTCCGGGTGCTGCTTGAGGAGCTTTTGCGCCTCCCGCCGGAAGCGGGAGGTAATCAGAACGTGGAACCGCTGCGGCATGGATTACTTGCTTTCTCGCTTGCCGGGGCTTTTCTTGCGTACATCCGTGATGAACTCATCCAGCGAAGTAGTATCGCCTTTTTGGTATTCTGCATAGCCCTCGGCAATCTGTGTGCGCATACTAGGGTCCTGCTGCTCAAGCCAATCTGCCATGTCGTCCACGTTTATGATGCCAGCCACGGGGATGCCGTCCTTCTCTAGGACAAAGCACTCGCGGTTGAGGTAAGTGCGGCGCACGACTTGACCTAGGTTGATGCGTGCTTTGGTGATGGGGATATGGTGTACTACAGGTTTGCAAGACTGCGCCTGTTTGCCCATGTTGTTTTTGCTCCTGTGATGAGTCTTGATTGAGATTGATTAATTCTAATGTGTCTCTGTCCTAGGGGCATGTCAAGATCGACCCTGTTAGGCGGTAGGGTCGGATGGTATTTGGGACGATTCCTAAAGGAGGACCTAGGATGACTGTTACAAGTGATACACGGCTAGGCGCGGCCAAACACGTTAGTACGCCGTGGGCCTTGCTCCGCTATCGGACGCTGGCGGAGTGGGAGCAGCGGGCGGCGGCGATTCGTCGGCACATTCTCGTCTGCGCGGGCTTGTGGCCGCTGCCGACGAAGACGCCGCTCAAGGCGCAGGTTTTTGGGCGGATTGAGCGGGAGGGCTATGCGGTGGAAAAGGTCTTTTTCGAGAGCTTGCCCGGCTTTTTCGTCTGCGGCAATTTGTATCGGCCGCTGGGGGAGGGGGCTTTTCCGGCGCTTGCTTGTCCGCACGGCCATTGGGAGCACGGGCGTCTCGAAAACACCGAGCTGGGGTCGATTGCTGGTCGCTGCATCAACTTTGCGCGGCAGGGCATGGCGGCCTTTTCGTACGACATGGTCGGGTACAACGACAGCGACCAATTCGTGCATCGGGAGATTGGGGGGCGGCGCGAGGCCCTGTGGGGGATCGGCGCGCTGAGCTTGCAACTGTGGAACAGCATCCGAGTGGTGGACTTCCTCGCCTCGCTGGCGGATGTAGATGCCGAGCGCATGGGTTGCACAGGTGCGTCCGGTGGTGGGACGCAGACCTTTTTGCTGATGGCGGTTGACGAGCGGGTCAAAGCGGCGGCTCCCGTCAACATGGTCTCGGCCTTTATGCAGGGCGGCTGTCGCTGCGAGAATCAGGGCCACCTGCGGCTGGACATCAACAATGTGGAAATCGCGAGCTGCATGGCACCGAGACCCTTGTTGATGGTGTCGTGTACTGGCGACTGGACGGCAAACACGCCAGAGGTTGAGTTCCCGGCGGTGCGTGCGATCTACGGACTTTACGGGGCACGGGACAAAGTGAGCGAGGTGCAAATAGACGCTCCGCACAACTACAATCAGCCGAGCCGCGAGGCCGTGTACGCGTTTTTCAAGCGCCATCTGCTCGGTGGGCAAGGGCAGGTCGCCGAACAGCCGTTTACCGTGGAGCGGGACGAGGATTTGCTGGTGTTCAGCGGGCGCAAAAAACCGGCCCATGCGCTCGACGCGCAAGGGGTCTTTGACGCTGTGATCGCTCGCAGCGAGCAGCAATTAGCAGCTCGGCTGACATCGCCCCGCATCCATCGCTTCCAGTGGCAGACTCGCCCGGCGCTGGCAAGTCTGCTCGGGGTGGATGCCGCGCCTCAAGTAGCAGTCGAGAGCTTGGGATTTCGGCGGGAGGAAGGCTATGTGGCCGAGGGGTTGGTCTTGGGGCGCGTGGGTCATGGGGAGCGGGTGCGCGCGGCGTTTTTTCTTCCGCGAGGTCCCCAAGGCAAGGTACCAGCGACGCTGATTGCTGACGCGAATTGGGGTGGCGATGAGCCGAGTGCGCTGGCGCAGGGCTTGTTGCAGGCGGGTGGGGCTGTGCTGGTCGTCGCACCCTTCCTGACCGATGGGACAGAGAGGGAAGGGCACGACGAGATGGATCCCCTGTACCACACGTACAATCAGGCGACGCTGGCTTGCCGGGTACAGGACATTCTTACGGGTTTGGCTTATCTGGACCAGCATCTGCGCGTGGGCGAGCGCCACCTCGTCGGTCAGGGCGAGGCGGGCGTCTGGTGCCTGTTTGTGCGGGCGCTGGCTAGCGGCGTCGGCAGCACAGTGGTGGACTGGGGCGGCTACGACTTGGGAGACGACGAAGCGTGGAGCGGAGCGCTTTTTGCGCCGGGGATTCGCGCACTGGGCGATGTGCGGACGGCGCTGGCGTTGTGTGCGCCGGGGCGGCTGTTGGTGCATGGGGCAGGAGATTATTTCCCGGAGCGCGTCGCTAGGCGATGCTATCACGCGGCGGGTAAGGGAGGGCAGCTCGTGGTTGAAGCTGAGGGGATGAGTGAGGATGCGATTGTCGAGTGGATCCATTAACCTCCAACAAAGGAAGACGACATGGCAGAAAAGTATCGAGTGGGCATTATCGGCTGTGGCGGCATCGCCAACTACCACATGAACGGCTGGAACGGGGTGGACCAAGTCGAGGTAGTGGCGCTGGCCGATCCAGTGGCTGCGGCGCGGGAGGAGTTCGGCGACCGGCATGGGATCGCTCAACGCTATGAGGATTTTCGCCAAATGCTCGACGACGAGATGCTCGATATCGTCTCGATTTGCACTTGGCACAAGTTGCACGCGCCGATGACGATTGCCGCTTGTGCGCGCAAGCCCAAAGCCGTGCTGTGCGAAAAGCCCATGGCGACCAGTTTGGGCGATTGCGACGACATGCTAATCGCCGCCCGGCGCAACCAGGTCAAGCTGGCCATTGCCCATCAGCGCCGCTTCAATCCGGCGTGGACTTTGGCCAAGGAACTGGTGGCAGAAGGGGCCATCGGCGAGGTGCGGCAGGTCAACGCGTGCGGCGGACAGGGCTTGCTCAACGATTGCTCGCACCTGTTGGACATGATGCGCTATGTGATGGGCGATCCGCAGGCCGTGTGGGTGATGGGCAATATCGAGCGCAAGACCGAGCGCTTTGAGCGCGACATCCCCATCGAGGATCGCAGTTTGTGCGTGGTACAGTTCGACAACGGGGCCGTTGGCCAGCTTTTGCAGGAGTTGGCCGGTCCGAATTACCAAGGCGGGATCTTCTACGGCTCGGAGGGCATCATTGAACTCGACGAGAGCAAGGTGCGGCTGCTCAACAGCCAGACCGGCACTTGGGAGGAGCGGCCGGGCGAGGGCGAGGATCCCAGCGTTGGACAGCAGCGCGAGATCGTAGAGTGGATCGAAGGCAAGGTCGAGCATCGCGGCCAAGCGGAAAACGGCCGAGCGGCCGTGGAGATCATCATGGCCACGTACGAGTCGGCGCGGCTACACGAGGTGACCGCGCTGCCTTTGCGAACGATGGCTTCGCCGTTGGAAGTGATGATCGAGGCGGGGGACTTGCCCGTAGAGCGTCCGGGCCGCTACGACATCCGCGCCTTTTTGCTGCGCGGCGAGGACATGCAGCAGGAAGGCTAGACGCTACTGGACAAGTCGAGCCTTGGATAATTAGGGTTCTTAGTGCCTGCCTAGAACCGAAGAAAAGTGCTGATATTCAAAAGGGTTACCGGAATCAGGCACCGAGAGACCTTCCAGTGTTGCGGGTGGCCGCATGGAACGACACCATCGTTGATGATTGCTCCTTTGAGGAGATGGTGAGCGCGTTCCACCAAGACGAACTTACTAGAGGTAAGAGTCTTGGCAAAGTAAGGATCGTACTGGAGTGAACACATGACACAGGATGAATTGATAGAACTGCTCAACGCGCATGAATGGCGCGATGTTGAGTTTAAGGAGGCGCAACGCGCCGTGCCGCGAAATGCCTATGAGACGGTATCTGCTTTTGCAAACACCGAGGGCGGTCATCTTGTGTTCGGCGTCAAGAAGAGCGGGCAGGATATGGAGGTAGTCGGCGTTCTTGATGTCGATAAAGTTCAGAACGAGTTCCTAACTACGTTGCGACAACCCGATAAGATAAGCGTGAAGGTGAGTGTTCGGGAGGAACTGCACAAGTACGACGACTCGGATCTGCTTGTCTTCTACGTGTCCGAAGTACATCGTTCGCACAAGCCCGTCTTCTTGAACGGGGATATTCGCCGCTCGTTCGTTCGCAGCGGCGGAAGCGATATTCGCTGCTCGGACAACGAACGGAATCGATTTCTCATGGACGCAGCGACGGAACGCTATGACGGCCAATCCGTCGGTCTTGACTTGAGTACGGCGCTCGACTTGGAGAGCATTGAGTGGTACCGGAGAACCTATGAAGGACGGCTGGGAAATCGATCCTATGTAACGTTATCCGACGCGGATTTCCTCAATGAGATGGGCTTGCTTGTTGAACAGCACAACCAAGTATATCCATCTCGCGCAGCGATTCTTTTGTTTGGCACCAATGCGGCCTTCCGACAACTCCTGCCGCGTCCTGTAGTGGATTGCCAGCGATTTGCGCTGACTCGCGACAGAGCCGATGCTGGTGAACGCTGGAATGATCGACTTGTACTCGACGAGAATCTCATCCGCACTTGGCAGTCCCTTGTCGATTGGTACCAGAGATTCGCAGAAATGCCATTCCGGGTTGACCCCACATCCCTGCGGCGAGATGATACGCCGCCGGACTACCGCGCCTTTCGCGAATCAATGGTCAACCTCCTCATCCACCAGGATTACTCCGACCATTCTCGTAAAGCGAGTATCCGCCACTATACCGATCAGACCGTTTTCTGGAACCCCGGCGATGCATTCGCCACGGATTCCGATCTACTTGAACCTGGTGAAAAGGAGGTTCGCAATCCCCGAATCGTAACCGCTTTCCGGCGCATTGGGCTGAGCGAGAATGCCGGGTGGGGACTGCGCGATGTATTCCGCAACTGGCAGGAGTTAGGTTACGTTCCACCCACTATTGCCAACATCAAGAGACATAAGTGCTTTGAACTCATCCTGAGAAGGGAAGAACTTCTGTCGGATCAGCAGATTCTTTTTCAGGCAAGCCTCGGCGTACAACTCACCGATGAACAGGCAAGGGTATTCGCATTTGGCTGCCGGGAACAGTCAATCACGCTTTCGCAGATCAAGGCCGTAACGGGTCTTGCAGGACCGGATGCTAAGGAGATTGCCGAAGCCTTGGTCACAAAAGTCCTCTTCAGAACTATCGAAGCCGGAAGAAAGTACGCTTGGGCTGAGCATCTAGAGGATCGGTTTCGTCAAATTGACCAAGCTGCTGACCAACCTGATGTACGGGGTGAGGACTTGTCCACTGCACAAGTTCAGCCCAGACAGTCCGACTTGTCCACTGCACAAGTTTCTCCTTTGACAGAGTTGTCTGCAACTCACTGGAAAATCATTGACTTATGCGATGTGCCTCGTCGTCTATCCGATATTCTGGAAGCCCTTGGCGTAACCAATCGGGGTTATTTCAAGGAACGCCACCTCGATCCGCTGATTAAGTCTGGGATTGTGGCAATGACCAACCCGGAGAAACCCCGGGCGTCGAACCAGCAGTATGTCATTACAGAAGCGGGAGCCCGACTAAAGGCCCGGCGCATGTTGGAAGAAGACGACCGAAGTGAAGACAAAGATGGCTAAACATGACGACAGCCTATCTTTGTTCTCGGAAGCCGCGTTGCCTTTGCGGACGATGGCTTCGCCGTTGGAGGTGATGATCGAGGCGGGGGATTTGCCAGTAGAGCGCCCGGGCCGTTACGACATCCGCGCCTTTCTGCTGCGCGGCGAGGATATGTAGCCGGAGGGTTAGACGCTACCGGACAAGCTGCCGGACAAGTCTTTCGGCCGGTGTTGGTGGCTGCTGGCGGCATCATACTAGCCGGTATTCGGCACTTGTTCCACAGACCCGTGCCAGAAGGCGATCCGCTCGCGTTTCCACGTATAGGTGATGGCCATGCCGACTTGGGTGGGGATGATCGCCGGATAGGAGTACTCGCCGTCGGTGGTTTCCAAATCCAAGCGGCGCGGCCACGTCTGTCCATTGTCCGCTGAGAGTAGGATCGAGAGCGGGGTGCGCGTGCGCTCCACTGGGTTGCAGACGAGGGCGAGGGTGCCATCGTGGAGGCGGGCTAGGTCGAGGCCGCTGTTGTTGTTGGGCAGGTCCGTCGGATAGAGCGGCGACCAAGTCTGCCCCCCGTCCGCGGAGTCGCTGCGACCGATCCGCCCGCAGGTGGTGCGAACCAGCATATGTACCTGACCCGGGGCCGATTCCCAAAGCGCCGGCTGGATTGCGCCGTGGCCGGTAAAGAGCGAGCGGTCTCGTGTTATGAGATCGCTCGCCTGCCAAGTCGCGCCTCGGTCTGTGCTGCGATCGACAAAGACCTCCCACCCTTCCTTTTCCAGCGAGGCCCCGGCTAGCCACGTGTCGTCGGCGAGCACGAGGAGCTTGTTTTTGACCGGCCCGCGCCCGCCCCGGTCGCCCAGCACTAGTGCCCGCGGCTCGGTCCAAGTTTGGCCCTCGTCGGTCGATTCTATCACCCAAGTTTCCCAATCGGCGATCTGCTCGCCCACCTTGAAGAACAGATAGACGCAGCCGTCGTCGCTGGTGTGGAGCACTGGATTCCAGTGGGCGCAGTCTCGCACCTTGGCCAAGCAGCGCGGGGGCGACCAGCGCCCGTGTCGGCGCTCAGTTCCCCAGATCCCGACATCCGCTTGGCCTTCGCGGGTGCCGCCAAACCACGCGGCGAGAAACGCGCCGTTTTTGAGCTGCACCAAGGTTGAGGCGTGGCACTGGGCGAAGGGCCGGTCGTCGGCAAAGAGGTGCTCGCGGATGTGGATTAAGTGGCGCGGGACAGGCTCTGGCCATCGGCCGCGTCAAACCCCACGACCTTCATCTTGACTTCGACCTTGCCGGAGGGGAAGATGTGCAAGGTGGTCATGGGCAGGGCCTCGTCGCCGTCCCAAGTCGGGCAGCAGGGAACAGACGGCGGCGGGGTTTTGACACTGTTCAACGCCCCGTCGTCCGTTTTAAGACGCTTATAGAAACCGCGCAAAAGGAAAGGAGCAACGAGTGAATAAACGCGCCTGCAGCATCCTGAGCGTCTGGCTGATGTTGATAGCAGTAGCCTCGGCCCAAGCGGTTGATTGGCCTTATTACACCTCTGATCTGGGCGGCACCAAGTACTCGCCCGCCGCCGAGATTGGCCCGGACAACTTCGACCAATTGCGCGTCGTGTGGCGCTTTCGCCCGCCCGATCAGCGGATATACGAGACGGCAGATCTCGACCTAGACTTCGACGAGCACCGCGGTACGCCGATCGCCGTCAATGGGGTGCTGTACTACGCCTCGCCGTTCAATATACTCGTCGCTCTCGATGGAGCTAGCGGCGAAAAACTGTGGACGTTTGATCCAGAAGCTTGGCGCATTGAGCCTCGTTTCTTGGGCAACCTGCGCGGCGCAAGCTACTGGACCGACGGCGCAGTCGAGCGGATTTTTCTCGCCACTTCAACCGCCTATTTGTATTCCATCGATGCCAAGACCGGCCTCCCAGACCCGGCGTTTGGCCAAGATGGCCGAGTTGACTTGGGCGCGTCCCTGCGTCGCCCACTGACCGACGGTGACCGCTGGAACTACGGCGTGACTGCCCCGCCCGTGATCTGCCGTGGCGTGGTCGCGGTCGGTTCGGCCATTGGCGACTGGCGCGGCCGGCCCCCGGCTGAGTACACGCCTTCCGGCGATGTGCAGGCTTTCGACGCCAGGACGGGGGCCAAGGTCTGGGAGTTCCACACGATTCCGCTGGCGGGCGAATACGGCAACGAGACTTGGGAAAGTGACGCTTGGAAGACCTACGGCGCGGCTAATGTCTGGGCCTCAATGACCGCCGCCGAAGAACTGGGCTACCTCTACTTGCCGGTGAGTTCTGCCAGCCATGACTACTACGGCGGCGAGCGCCCGGGCGACAACCTGTTCAGCGAGTCGATTGTCTGCCTGAATGCCGAGACTGGCGAGCGGGTCTGGCACTATCAGCTCGTCCACCACGGCCTGTGGGACTACGATCCACCGGCCCCGCCGGTGTTGCTGGATGTAGAAGTAGAAGGTCGCCCGCGCCAGATCGTCGCCGTGCTGACCAAGCAGGCTTTCTGCTTTGTGTTTGACCGCAAAAGCGGTGAGCCGGTCTGGCCGATTGTCGAACGGCCGGTGCCCCAGTCGCAGGTGCCGGGCGAAAAGACCTCTCCGACCCAGCCCTTCCCGACCAAACCTGCGCCATTTGAACGCCAAGGCATTGGCGAAGACGACCTGATTGACTTCACGCCCGAGTTGCGCGAGGAAGCCAAGGAGATTCTCGCCCGCTACGACTACGGCCCGCTCTACGCGCCGCCGACCGAGAAGGGGGTTTTGGTGGTGCCCGGGCAATGGGGCGGCGCCGACTGGGCCGGTGGTGCGGCGGACCCGCGCACGGGTGTGCTGTACGTGCCGTCGCACATGGCCATCACCACCGTGCAGTTGCATCGGGTAGATGACCCGGAGGCTCATTCGGCGTTTTCTGCTAGCAACAACCAGCACGTCCTCGGCCCTCGGGGTCTGCCGCTGGTCAAGCCTCCTTATGGCAGTATCACCGCCATTGACCTCAACACCGGCGAGCACCTGTGGCGGACGACGGTGGGCAAGGGGCCGGTTGATCACCCGGCGCTCAAGGGACTCGACCTGCCGGATATGGGCTGGGACAACCGCACCTTCGTGCTGACCACTCCCCGGTTGCTGCTGGCCGCCTCGCAAGACCCACACGATCTGAGCGACGCTGGTATGGACTACTTCGTCGATCGCGACGCCTACTTACGCGCCTACGATCTGGCGTCGGGCCGAGAAATCGGCCGCGTCGAGTTGCCCAGCAATGCCTACGGCGCGCTGATGAGCTATGTGGCGGATGGACGTCAGTACGTGATCGTCCCAGTGGGCAATGATTTTGGCGATCCCGATCGCCCGCCCGAGCTGGTGGCACTGGCCATCCCGCGCGCGGGCGAATCCTTGCCGCCGCAAGGCCGCGACCGCGGCGACGCCGGGCACCCAGACTTTTACCGGGCCGTCCAAGCCATCGACGCTGGCGACGTGGAGACGCTTAGCAACCTACTCGCCGAACATCCCGAACTAACGGCGGCGCAGGGCTATTTCGACGAGTACTACGAATACCCCTACTTCCGCGGGGCCACCCTCTTGCATCACGTGGCTGGCGAGCCGCAGCGAGTGTCGCTGCCCGAAAACGCCGTTGAACTGGCCGCTGTCTTACTCGCCGCCGGGGCCGATCCCAACGCCGCTACGTACGATTTAGTTACGGTGCTGGAACTGGTGGCCCAAAGTGCCCAGCTCGACTGGGCCGGTACCAAGGCCGAGTTGGTCGGTCTCTTGGTCGATCGGGGGGCTGATTTGGACCGCAACCGCGGCCGCATACTGTGGAAGGCCCTAATCGCCGAAAACCGCGAACTGGCGCGTCTGTTGATTGAGGCCGGGGCCACGGTCGATTTGCGCTTTGCCGCCGGAGCTAATCGCGTCGATCTGCTGGCCGAGTTCTTCGACGCCGAGGGCAAGCTGCAACAGGGGATTGGCCATTTGTATCACCCCGACCCGGACACCGTGCTCACCGACGAGCAAATCCTCGTCGAGGCGCTTAACTTTGCCGCGTACAGCGGCGCATTGGAAGCGGCGGCCTTCTTACTGGATCGCGGGGCCGACATCAACGGTTTTGCTGGCGCATTCCGCTCCTACGACCAGGGCAGTACGCCCCTGCACAAAACCGTCGTCGCCGACCAGCTCGAAATGGCCCGCTTCCTCCTGTCGCGGGGAGCCGATTCCCTCATAGGCGATGTGCGCTTTGACAACACGCCGTACGGATGGACCAACTACAACCAAACCTCTGCGGCCCTCGACGATTTGCTGCGGGAGTACTATCAAGCGGCTGTGGAGAAGGCGGGGGACTAGAAGGCCGAAGACGCCTTAGGACCAGACAAAAATTTCCGGTTTGTCCGCCGACATGGCAAAGAAGAAGGCTAGCACGACGCGGCGGCGCTGGCGCGTTAGACGCTCTACTTCGTGGATGTTTTCGGTGCAGAAGAAGTAGAGATCGCCCGGCGTCAAGCGGACTTGGACGCGGGGGATGTGGTGCTCGGCCGCGTACTCGGCGAAGCGATCTTGGCGCAGGACTTCCTCGATGTGAGGCTGGGTGCCCCAGCAGCGGTAGATAAAGGGTTCGTCGGCGCTTGTTTCATCGCCGGTCTGCAAGCACAACACCCCGGCGAATTGGCGCTGGAAGTCGGCGACTGCGTATTCATGGCCGGGCCGGGAGCGCTTGGCCACGGAGTCGTAGTGGGGCCTGTGGCCTTCGGCGGCGTGATACATGCGGAAAATGGCTGGTCCGTAGAGCCGCCCGTCCGGTTCGCGCGCGGTTTGAACGACTTTGCCCTCGGCTAGGTCGGCTAGGGCTGAGTACATCGTGCGCACCGGGTCTGCAAATCCCTCGAAGAGCGCGGCGAACAACTCGTGGGTGCGAGCGGCATGGGCGAAGAAGGCCGCTGGGTCGGAGCCGAGTCGTCCGAGGCTGGTGCCCAAGTCGAGATAGGGGCCGCCGCTGAGTTGGGAAGCATGGCCCACGGTGGCCGGATCGAAATAGCCCCGCTGCTCAAAGCGGCGCATCAAGCCGAGGCAGTGGTCGGTCGGGTAAGCTCCCCGCAGGACTACGGCGGGGACGTCGCCGTCGGCCAAGGCGGTGAGAGGTTGAGGCCGGCTGTGCAGCAGGGCGTCCGTGCTGTGGGCCTCGACGGGCGTCCAAGCGTTGGGCTGGGGCATGAGATTCTCTTTTTAAGCCATTGACATAGGAATAAGGACTAATAAAGGGACAGGGCAAAAAACGGAATTCACGAAAGACTCCTGAACAGATCAATCGTCCCACTCGACATCAGCTCCCAACTTGTTCAAGTTTTCGACGAAATGGGGATGAGCGCGGCGGATGGACTCGGCGTTTTGCACTACGCTCTGGCCCGGTATAGTGGCCGCAGTCATGTACAGGGCTACGGCCGCCCGGATGATATAGGGGGCGTCCACTACAGAAGGGCGCAGCGGTTTATCGCCGAAGACGATGATGCGGTGCGGATCGCTGATTACGATGTGGGCCCCGAATTTGACCAGTTCGGGGATCCAAGTAAAACCGCCCTCATACACTTTGTTCCAAAAGTGCATCACGCCTTTGGCGCACACAGCCAAGGCCACCATAGGCGGCAGCAAATCAACGGGAAAATAAGGCCAGGGCGCCGCTTCTATTTTGGGTAGGATATTCGACGTAAAGGGCTCCTGGACCTGAAGGGGTCGGGTCTGGTGCACCATCGCGGCATTGTCCTCGCGATGCACTTCCACGCCCAGTTTGGCAAAAACCCGATCGATGAGGCCAAAGTGGTGGTGAAGCGTCTTCTCGACGCGGACTTGTCCGCCGGTTATAGCACCTAGGGCCAGGAAGGTGGTGGCTTCGTGATGATCAGAAGAGATGGTCGCTTCGGTGCCCTCCAAGCACTCAACCCCCTTGATGTGTAGTACACTGGAGCCAATGCCATCAATGCTGGCTCCCATGCTGTTGAGAAAGTGGCACAAATCCTGCACGTGGGGCTCGCTGGCTGCGTTGATCAGGGTAGAGGAGCCTGACGCTAGGACTGCGGCCATGACAAAATTCTCGGTGGTGGTCACCGACATATAGTCCGCCCAATAGCTCGTCCCCACGAAGGACCTGTCCAGCGATAGGACGGGAGGGTCGCCGGAGATGGTCCGGGCACCCAGCCGGGCCATGATCTCTAGATGCGGGTCAATCTCGCGCACGCCTAGGGTGCAGCCCTTGGTGTCGACGGGTAAGGGTAAGCGCTTGAGGCGCTGGAGCAAGGGGGGCAGCAGGAGCACGGAGGAGCGCATCCCTTGGGTCAGCTCTGCATCGCCCAATTCATCGGCAAAGCCGGAGTTATCGACCCGCAGGGTATTGGCCGAGCGGTCCCAGTCAATACGAGAACCGAGGGCCTGGAAAAAGGCGACCAATTTCTGGATGTCAGTGATGTTGGGGACATTGTGCAAGATCACCGGCTCGTCGGTGAGCAAGGTGGCGCAGAGAATGGGCAACGCTGCGTTTTTGTTGCCCGATGGGACAATCACACCGGAGAGGGGTTTGCCCCCGTTGACAATAAGACTGGACATATAGAGCCTTCCAAATTGGTTGCGCACGCCACGCACGGGACCGCCGTGCAAGCCTAGACAAGTATATCCTAACGGCGTCTATCTCGCCAGACTGCATCCTGCCGATGCTGGACGTGGAAATTATTTGTAGATGGCGGCAATTGTTTGTCGCAACTCATTGCCGTCGTGTTGGTTATAGTACGACCTCTCGACCGGTACGCGCCGATTCGTAACAGGCATCGACGACCTTTTGTAGGTTGAGTAGCTGGCGAGCATCCTGCATGTCCCAAGGCTCGCCGGCGCGGAGTTGGGCGATCAGGGTGGCGTCTTGGGTGTGGACGCTTTGGGACCAGTCATCGCCGTCGAGTTGGGGCGTCTGATCGACGATCTCGCCTTCGACATCGACCTTGACCGCAAAGGGCTCGCCGGTGATGGTGGCGTGGGTGGTGGTCAGCTCAAAGCTGTGGAAGTTGGTCACCTCGCTGCACCAGTTGCCCTCCAAGGAGTAAAAAGTGCCGTTGTCAAAGCGCACCAAGCCGCTGATGAGGTCTTCGGCGTCGTAGCGCGCGCGGATGACGGCATCGACCTTGGATCCGCGTTTACCGGGGAAGAGGCGGCGGGTGGCCGCACTGACGGTGAGCGGATTGGGTGAGCCACCGACCCACATTGCCAAGTCGAGCGTGTGGACCAGAGTCGAGGCGAGGACTCCGCCGCCGGAGGTGGCTAAGTGGTAGTGCGGCCCCCAGACGGGTGGGTCGTCGTGGCAGCCCCACGCCTTGGCGAACACGGGCTCGCCGATGGTGCCGCCTTGGACTAGGTCGTGCAAGTACTGCGAACTCGGCATATAGCGCATGTTGGTGCCGAGCTGGACTTGCAGCCCGGTCGCCGCGGCCTTGGCGAGGACGGCTTCGGCTTGCGCGACATTCATCATAAAGGGTTTTTCGCACAGCACGCAGGCCCCGGCGTCGAGGCTGGCCAAGGATATGGCCTCGTGTGTGTTGGGCATGGTGGCGACGATGACCAAGTCGAGATCGCCGGGCGCGAGCATGTTCCGGTAGTCTTTGGCCGCGCGGGCTTCGGGCCAGAGCTGGCAAGCGGCAGCGAGGCGCTCGTCGTCGAGGTCGCAGACCGCGGCAACCGTCGCTTGGTCTGTGCCCAGTGCTTTGAGGCCGGTAAAGTGGACGTTGGCTTGGGTGCCGCAGCCGATCATCCCGATGCGCACGGCGCGATCTAGCATGGATAGTTCCTTTCTGCTGGTAGCTCTACGTAGATTTTCAGCGTATAATCTCCCTGAATACCTAGAGCGAAACACAACCGGCGTCAAGGTGCCGGACCAAACGCGAGGCTTGGCTATGGCGCAACAAGTAGATGTACTGGTCATCGGCGGAGGAGTCGTCGGTATTTGCGCGGCGCACTTTCTCCGGGAGCAGGGCCGCGAGGTTACTGTGGTCGAAAAGGATGTAGTCTGCGCGGGAAGCTCGTATGGCAACGCCGGGCTGATTGTGCCTAGCCACAGCGTACCGCTGGCCGAGCCGGGGGTTATCGCCCAAGGCTTGCGCTGGATGTTCGACCCGGACAGCCCCTTCTACATCAAATGGCGCTGGGACCGCGACCTTGTGGCTTGGTTGTGGCAGTTCCGCAAGGCCAGCACCATGCGGCGGGTGCGGCAGGCCATGCCGCTGTTGCGCGATATGCACTTGGAGAGCTTTCGGCTCTATGAGGCGTTGGCTGCGGAATTGGATTTTGCCTTTGGGCACGAGGGCCGACTCTTGTTGTGTAAGACCGAGCAGGGGATGGAAAGCGTCCACGAAGAGGCCGAGCTGATGCAGGAGATAGGGATAGAGGTGGAAATGGTCGATGCCCAACAGGCGCAGGAGTGCGCTGCGGTCGTGGAATTGGACTGTGTGGGCGGAGCGTTTTACGCGCAGGACGCCCATTTGGACCCGGCGCGTCTCGTGCGGGCCTTGGCTGCGCACTGCGTCGAGCGCGGGGTGCAGCTCAATGAGAAGACCGAGGTGTTGGGGTTTGGCAAACAGGGGCGTCGCGTCCAAGTGGTCGAGACCACGCGCGGGGATTTTGTCGCGGACGAAGTCGTGCTGTGCAGCGGGGCGTGGTCGCCGGGCGTGGGCCGCGAGTTGGGCCTGTCCCTGCCGGTGCAGCCGGCCAAGGGCTACAGCGTCACTGTCCACAAGCCGGATCCGTGCCCAGAGGTGCCGCTGATGTTGGTGGAGGCCCGCGTTGGCACCACCCCGATGGGAGACAAGCTGCGCTTTGCCGGTACGCTCGAATTGGCGGGCATGGATACGTCGATCAACCGCCGGCGGGTTGCTGCGATTGTCAATGCGGTGCCGCGCTACGTACCGGCATGGACATCGGATGTGTTAGAGCTAATCGAAGTGTGGCGGGGCCTGCGGCCCTGTACGCCGGACGGCTTGCCCTTTTTGGGGCGGCCGCGGGATTATGACAATCTCACGGTGGCGGCTGGACACGCCATGGTTGGGGTTTCGCTAGGGGCGGTGACCGGGACGGTGATCGCGCAGGTGGTACAGGGGGAGGAGCCGGGGTTTGATTTGAGTTTATGCAACGTGGATCGGTTCGGATAGGAGGGTCATATGCGCTGCGCACTGGGCATTGATTTGGGCACGGGAAGCACCAAGGCCGTCCTCATCGACGAGGCGGGCGACCTCATCGGCAGAGGGCAGGCCGAGTATCCGCTCTACAAGCCGCATCCTGGGTGGGTCGAGCAGGACTCGGAGGATTGGTGGCAAGGGCTGTGCGCGTCGGCGCGTCAGGCGACCGCTGATGTTGATCCAGCGCAGGTCGCCTGTGTCGGTCTGTCGGGGCAGATCAATGGCGCGGTATTTGTCGACAGTGCTGGGCAGCCCCTGCAGCGGGTGCCGATCTGGCTCGACCACCGCTCGCAAGCAGAGTGCGATTGGGCCGAGCAGCGGGCGGGTGACTTGCTGCGAGAGCGGACGCTGATGCGATTAGGGCCGGTTAATACACTGGCGAAGGTGCTGTGGGTAAAAGACCATGCGACAGATGTTTACCAGCAAAGCCGATGGATGCTGTTGCCCAAGGATTGGCTGCGCTACCGGCTTACCGGGCAGATAGCGGCAGAGGTGTCGGATGCCTCGACAACGGCGGCTTTTGATCTGCACGAGCGCCAGTGGTCTGGGGAAATTTTGGAGGCGTTGGAAGTCGATGTGGGGCTGTTCCCGGACTTGGCCGATTCGCCAGAAGTGGTCGGGGCCATAACCCAAGAGGCTGCCGAGCAGACTGGGTTGGTGGCGGGCACGCCTGTCGTCGCTGGCGGCGGAGACATGCCCTGCATGATCCTCGGTGCCGGGGTGATTGAGCCGGGCATTATCAGCTTGGGGATCGGCACGGCGGCGCACGCCACGGCTTTTGCCGATACGCTGGATCCACGGGCCTTTAACAAGCTCTGGCCGATGTGCCATCCCATCCCCGGCAAATACGCTTGGCTGGGTTGTTCGTTTACTGGAGGGGCCTCGCTCAAGTGGTTTAAGGAGGAATTCGGGGGCAGCTACGAGGAATTGACCGAGGCTGCGGCTGCGGTTCCTGCTGGTGCCGAGGGGGCGTTTTTTATGCCTTGGCTCGAAGGAAGGGCCACGCCGCGTCCCGACGCCCACGCCCGCGGCGGCTTTGTTGGGCTGTCGCTGGGGCACACCAAGGGGCATCTGGTGCGGGCGGTACTGGAGGGGGTCGTCTTTGACTTGCGGCACTCGCTCGACTGCTTCGCCGAAATCGGCTTGCCCATCGACGAACTACGGATCGGCGAGGGCGGCTCGCACTCAGAGGTGTGGCGGCAAATTCAGGCCGATATTTTGGGGAGGGACGTGGTGCGGATTGCCACGGACGATCTGTCGGCGGTAGGGGCGGCGTTGTTGGCTGGTGTTGGCGGCGAACTCTATGCGGATTTTGCTACCGCCTGTCAGCGCACGGTCAAGTTGGCCGAGACGGTGCATTGTGATCAGGAGCGGGTCGAATACTACCGGCGGGCTTTTGAGCGCTACCGGGCGCTTTACCCGGCGTTGCGGGAGTGGTATGGGGAATAGGCCTAGATCGGCGAGCGAGACTGTAGATAATTGGAGCGAAAGGTAATATCGCATGATTACGCAAATTGAGATCGGGGGCTACCGGCTTCTCGACGAATTTAAGGCCGACCTTGAGCCGCTGACCGTGGTGATTGGTGCCAATGCCGTTGGCAAAAGTACGCTGATCGATTGTCTGCAACTGATTGGTGAGTGTTGCGATTTTCCGCTAAACACCGCGATGGGTTGGCATCATGGGGCGCTATCCCTGCTGACGGCAGAGAACAGCAATGGGCAGTTGGCTTGGAGAATCACCTTTCGCAAGCCTCCTACATGGGATGATTTTCCATTGGCGGAGGGAGAGGCCCTTGTGTACGAGGTCGTTTTGCAAGCCGATGAACAGGGTCAGATGCACCCGCGATACGAGGTTCTAAGAACTCAAGAGCCAGTACATGGAGAACCACTCAAGTTTCTGGAGGCAACCCCGTATCAGCAACACATCTTTGACACAGAACAGCTTCGCTTGGTACCGTTTGATGAAGCTCAGTCTTCGCCCGATGTCGTCCGCGATGCCGATTCAGCGGGAGCACCCTCGGGAAGCGGACGGGCAGGCGCACAACAAGAAGTCGCGTTGCTGCTATCGCAAATCCGATTCTTCAACGAGTTCTCCGTTCCTTCTTGGGTACGCTTTCTATTGGCGAATATGGCATTCTATCCGGGATTCGACGTTACTCACTCCTCTGCGCTCCGTACCAAGGCCGCCGATATCAAACCGGATACGACATTATTATCCAACGGCGACAACTTGGGTACAGTGCTGCACGAAATCCTGACCCGATATGATTTCCGGCCAGAGGTAGAGGAGTTGCGCGACTTTCTGCGCGTGGCATATCCCACATTCGAGGAAATTCACTGCGATACCACGTATGGAACGCCACCGCAAGTGCTCGTCCGGGTGCGCGAGCAAGGTATGTCCCGATCTATGGAGATGTGGGAGCTGTCGGACGGCATGCTGCGTTTCTTGTGCTTGGCAACAGCGCTGCTAAATCCAATTCTGCCGCCTCTAGTGGCAATAGACGAACCAGAATTGGGCCTGCATCCCGGGCTGTTGCCGGTTGTGGCAGAAATGATCAAGACGGCAGCGGAACGCACCCAGGTGATCGTGACGACGCACAGCCCGGACCTGCTCAACTGCTTTGATATAGCCGATGTTGCCGTGATGGCGAGGAATGAGGATGACGCAAAAGTCGCGTGGCATCGTCCCGCTAATCGCAAGACGCTTGTGGAAATGCTCAATAATGTTACTGGAGAAACTTTGGGAGACCTTCACCGTTCCGGCGAATTGGAGGCCGGGGCATGAAGGTATGGATTTTTGTGGAAGGGAAGTCGGACGTTCAGGCACTGTCAGCATTGTGGGGCGGCTGGAAGCAGCAGCTTAGGAAAAACGACTGGGACATTAAACCAATACCTCTTGCAAACAAGTCCAACTATTTCAAAAAAATTGGCTCACGAGCGACCGAGAAACTGGCAAACGATGCCCGTGACCTCGTTGTCGGCTTACCCGATCTCTACCCGAATCGGGATTATGCTAATACGGAGTACAAGCACAACAATCTGCAAGAGCTTCAAGGAGTTCAAACACACTTGGTGAAACAGCACTTGCAGCAGATGGGCAGACGGACTGATATTGGCAGCCATATCACACGTTTTTACGCCAGCGCGTTGAAACACGATTTGGAAGTGCTGCTCCTTGCTGCGACGAGTCAACTTCAGTCCCGGCTCAAGATGTCAAACAGGCCCAGCGGCTGGCGGCGACCACCAGAAGAGCAGAATCAAGACAGACCTCCGAAGAGAATTATTGAGGCACTCTTTCAGAGAGAACTCAAGCGGTCCTATCGTGAAAACACGGATAGCAATGCCATTCTCAGAGACGCAGATCTGCGAGAGGTGGCGGAACAATGCCCGGCATTCCGTGCTATGATCGATTGGATTGGTGAAAAGACCGGGGTGCGTGGGTATTGAACGTGGAATCCGCCTTATAGATTCCGTGAATCCTGCTATCTAACGCAACACTCGATTACAGCCATCAATGAAAAAGGCGACTCGATCTTTGGAGTTATTCGGCATAAACCTCGTACAAAAAAACCCCCGCTCCGGCTGCGCCGGGGTGACGGGGGGCCTAGGGCACCTATGTCCCTAGGGGGGTATGCTCTACAGAGCAATCCTGCCGCAACGGCAGGGGCTTGGGGCACCTATGTCCCCAAGGGGATATGTTAGAGCAATCGCATTATAAATGACAACTCTCTGACCCGCTTGCGGGATTAAAATACCACAGGATCCCCTACGCATAATCCACTTACACCAGTTACACTAGTTCGCTAGCTACAATTCAAGCACAAAATTGGGATCCGCCATGTTCTTTCTGAATTCGGCGAAATCCTTTAGCGGATTTTCTTGAATGATACCGAGAATGCCGTTGAGAGCCGTTTCCAGTTGCTGGTCGTTACCCGTGTCCACCGCCCGATGCAACAGACTGTAAAACTGTTCCAGTGCTCCCTTGCGCTCTGCGAACCGATGCTCAAAGTAAGAAAGGACGACTTCCTTCTCGTTGTTGAGTTCGGTGACAATCACGTCTCGCTTGGCCCATATATATTCTCTCTTTGTCTTCTCCTCTTGGCGCGTTTCTAGGTGTTTAATCACCTCGGTAACGACAGCCAAAGGATCGACAGTAGCGACGACTTTGCCACTACCCTTCGCCACAGTTCCGCCGATCTTTCTGAGAGCTTGTGACATAAGCTGTGAACCTCCCTAGTTAAGAGTGATGTTTCCGTTTTTATCGACGAAAGTGACATCGAGAAGTTCGCCTAGGGCCTTTGCCGTGCGAGCGACTTTATAAGCGTCCTCGAGGTTTGCCGAGGAGCTTCTGTCAAGTAAGCTCTGAAGTGCTTGATCTGTCTTGTCGGTAGCCTCATACACCTCATCTACTCGGCGCAATACGATCTTGACAATTGCCAGTTGCTGCTCTATCTGCGCCTCAACTACGTCCATCTCGGCGATCTTCTCCGCTACCTCTGTCTCGACTTTTTCAGCCTTAGAACTGGCGAAAAAACCCACCACTAGCACAGCAGGTCCAGCGACGAGTCCGCCGAGTACCATAGTACCGGCTGCCACGCCGCCGCCGCCCGCAGCAAGTGAGCCACCACCCAACCAAGCGAGTGTCGCACTCTTGGCCGCCGCACCGCTAAGGGTCCCTATCGCCGTGCCCGTCGAAGCCGTACCAAGCGTACCAACTAAGCCGTAAACACCTGCTGCTGTTGCCACGCCAGCAACCCCACTGTTAGTAAGACCTCCGAGCACTTCTGTCGCCTGTACAGACGCGCCTTTCCATTCAGCCAGCTTCTGAGGCGTGATCTTAAGGTGCTGTTCCAAGTCGCGGTCGCGAATCTTCGCCTTCTTTAGAAAATCCACGGCTCGTCCCAACGTAGTGAGTGCTTCGAGCCTCCGCGTTCCTAGGGTGCTGAACTTCGCATCTGCTTTCTTCCGCCAATCCTTATAACGCCGCTCAGTATTTCTGTACTGTCTGAGACGACGGTCATAGTGTTCTTGTGCATTTTTGATTCTCCCGCTGGCACGAACGGTTTTTATGACACCTGTAGCGGCACTAACGGCAGCAGGTATGGCAAAAATGAGTGGAAGGGGCATGAGAACTACTCCTTATAAAATGAATGAAAGGGGATAATTCGCAGTTGCTATTGGCAACTGCGCCGCAGCAATATAACCATAGCGCGAGGCTATACAAAGATCATTAACAGATGTTGTGCATCTACCCTACATCAATCGGAGCCAAGGGACCTTTCGACCCGCTCAGGGGCTTTTCGCATCTTCGGCCTGAGTGCCTATCTTAAAGCCGCTTTTACGGGCGTCCAAGGCAATCGCATTATAAATGACAATTTTGCAGGGTTTTAGGCGATGTTCTGCATGAGCATAGGCATTCTCAGTCGATCCCTTCTCTCACGGAAGGGACCTAGGGCAGCGTGTGGGGCCTCTTTCTCGTCTTTGAGGCCCTACAAAGGCCAATTGGGCTTATCTGGCGTTTTCTGAAGCGTTTTGGTTAATCACCTGCTGCAAGATATTGCATACAGACCAAACATGGTGTCGGCGCAGATTTTCCGTCGCATTATTCCAAAAGGCCGTCTCATGCAGCCAAAACGGGTTCCCTATTATCGGAAAGGGCGGCGCAATAACAGGACGCTTGTCCTTGATTTCTTTCATGCTCTTTCTCCTGTCCAGTTCTATCGGCCATTAGGGTGTATTCCTTTGAACCATCTCTTCTGTTTGCTGCCTAATCTCTGCGGCCCGGTGATATTTTTTGGCCGCCTCCGGGTCAGCAAAATGCTTCTTGGATAGTCTGACAACCTTCCGCGCTTGAAACGGATTGAAGGCGGCCTTTACCTGCCTATTGCAGCTTGCATAGACCACGAATGGATTCATAATAATTACTCCCTTCCTAGGGGAGAGAGTCAGTCGGTTGAATTAAAAGGTGATAGCCAAGCCCAGAGAAAAATAAGGGTTTATAATGCGTTGGAAAAGCGCTGATGGGGCCTCCAATAATTGACTTGGGCGGTGGCCTGTCAAGGTGGTGGCCACGTATATTAGGGCGGCGCGGAATACCTGCAATCATCTCGCATTGAGAAAACCATGCTCCAACTCGCTACATTCCAATCCGACGTTACGCCGCCGCTGGGCCATCCGCTTTGTGCGGGGTGGTATCCACCGGCCAAGGGGATAGCCGACCCGCTGTCCGCCTTGGGGCTGATTTTGGTGCCGGACGATCAATTGCCCATGGTCTTGTGCGCCTTGGATTGGGCTGAATTGAGCAACGGCGATTACGACCGCTGGCGCGGGGAACTGGCCGGAGCCGTGGGCACTGAGGATGAGCGCGTAGCCGTGCACTGTATCCACGCCCACGATACGCCTTGGCCCGACCGCGACGCCCAGGACATTCTCGACGCTCACGGATGCCCCAATATCATCATGGCTGGCGATTGGGCTGAAAGGGTGCGGGCGCAAGCGGCGCAAGCGGCGGGCGCGGCCGTGACCAAGCTGCAATCCTGCACGGATATTGCGGTGGGGCAGACCAAAGTCGAGAAAATTGCCTCCAATCGGCGGGTGATGGGGCCAGACGGCAAGGTGGCCGGGGTGCGTTGGACCCAGTGCCGCGATCCACAAGTGAGGGACGCGCCCGAGGGTATCATCGACCCCATGCTCAAGACGATTGGCTTTTATCAGGGAGAGACGCCCTTGGCATTGTTACACTACTACGCCGTCCATCCCACCAGCGAGGACGGCACCGGGCTGGTGACGCCTGAATTTGTCGGCTTGGCGCGCAACCGCCGCAGGGAGGAAAGCGGTGTGCCGCACCTATACTTCACCGGCTGTGCGGGCAATGTCACCGCGGGCAAGTACAACGATGGTATAGCTGACAACCGGGAATTGTTCACCAAGCGCATCCACCGGGCCATGTTGGCGGCGGAGCAGGGCAGTGCGCGGCAGCCGCTGGAGCATGTGCGCTGGACGGTCGAGCTGGTGCAGCTACCGCCGAGGGAGGATATGGACGAGGAAAACCTGTTGGCGCAAATCGCCTCGGGGGCCACAGGAGCTAAAGTACACAGCAAAGCCGCCCTCATGCTGACGTATCTGCGCCGCCGCGAGCGGCCTATTCCCATCACTTGTTTGCATCTCAACGACCGGGTGGCGGTGGTCCATTTGCCGGGCGAGATCTTTATCGAATACCAACTGCACGCGCAGGCGAGTCGTCCCGATGCCTTTGTCGCCGTGGCGGGATACGGGGATTTGGGGACTGGGTATATAACCTTGGCGAGTTCCTTTGCCGAGGGGGGATACGAGCCGGTGGACGCCTTTGTGTCGGGGCGGTCGGAAAAGATTGTGCGCGTTGCCATTGAGAAGGTGCTGCGGGGCGCGTGAGGAATATATGGTCATGGTCAACAGCACAGAGACAATAACAGACGAGAACAGGAGAAGAGGACAATGAACGACTTACTGGCCGGAACTGGCGGTGCCCGGATCACTCCACCGATCGGCTGCCCTATGGGCGGATACGGTGCCCGCGACCACGGGGCTGAGGGCGTACACGACCACCTCAACACCCACGCCCTGTTCCTCGACGACGGCTCGACCCAAGCCGTGATCATTGCCAACGATCTGCTCGGCATGCGGGTGGAGCAGATCGCTCGCGTGCGCGAGCTGGTGCAAGTGGCGACGGGGGTGCCTGCGGCCCACGTATTCCTCGCCTTCTCGCATACGCACGGGGGGCCGCTGATGTACTCTGACTTTTCGGCGCTGGAGGAACAGGTTGCCACCTACATCGACGGGGTGAGCCACTACATGGCTGGTGCGGCTCTGCAGGCGGCCACCTCGGCCGTGCCCGTGCGTTGGGGTACGGGCCGTCATCCGCTGCAGGTCGGCGTCAACCGCCGGGAGCGACAGGCGGATGGCACGACTCGCATCGGCGTCAACCCCGATGGAGCGGTGGCACCTTGGGTCGATGCGGTGTGGTTTGAGCGCGAGGACGGGGGGCCGCTGTCGGTGATCTATCAGCACGCGGCCCACGGGACCTGCCTAGTGAGCGACAATTACCTGTTCACAGCCGACTGGATCGGCCATGCCATGCAGTTGATCGAGGCCCAACTGTCGGGCGTGACGGCGCTGTTCGTCAACGGCTGTGCTGGCAATATCAACCCTCATCCGCGCGGCTCCTTTGCCCTTGCCGTGCGCCACGGTACCAGGGCTGGTGATGCGGTGCTGCAGACGGTGTTGGACCGAGCCGATTTGAGACGGGGTGGTCGGCTGCGCTGTGCCCAGCACGCCTTTGAGCTGCCTCTCCAGCCCATGCCGTCGCAGCAGGAGTGCGAGCGCGAACTGGCGGAGTGGGAGCCGGCCTTTCGTCAACTCAAGGGCGAGCACCACCGGAGCTGGCAGGTCTGCCGCCGCTACTTTGCCGCCAAGGAGCGGTTTGAGGCGTGTCAGAGTGGCTCTGTGGCCACGGGGCTGCCCCTTGAATTGCAGGTCGTGGCTCTGGACGACGTGGCTCTCATCGGCCTGCCGGGGGAGATCTTCGTCGAGACGGGGCTGGCCATTGCCGAGGCGTCGCCTTTTTCCTTGACCTTGCCGGTGGGGTACGCCAACGGTGCTATCGGCTACGTGCCGACGAGTGAGGAGGTGCCCTACGGGGGCTACGAGGTTCTCGATGCGAGGGCGAGCCACCAGGGGCGCTTTCTGCGCGATGACGCGGATCGGGTTCTGACCGACGGGGCACTTCGGGCCTTGGAATTGGCTGCGGCAGAGTGAATTGCGTGGATTATCTCGCAGCGCTTTTGGCAGGCATTGAGGGCCTGAGACCGCGACTATCGGCAATCTCGGAGGTCGCCGATCAGGTTGCCGGACGGCTTGCGGCGGACGGACGGTTACTGCTGGCGAGTGCGCGACCGGACTTTACATCGGAGGGTTTCATCCGCTCTGGTGGGCTGATGTTGGCCGAGGAGTGGACACCCGAGACGGTACCGTCGCCGGATGACGTGGTGATTCTTGGCTGGTCGGGTGCCCCGCCGGACCAGGAATTGGAGTTGTTGCGGGAACTGCGTGCTTCGGGTGCTCTGATCGTCGGCATCGGACCGGCCTCGTGGGCTGGGGCGGATGAGCAGTTGGGTGCCGACCTATTTCTGGAGCGCGCGATCCCCCTGCCAGAGGTGGTGACCGCTCCCTTCGGCGGTGAGGGGTACCCATTGATCTCTCTGCAGAATTTGGTTGTCTTGTGGACCTTCACTGGCGAGATCGTGGCCGCCTTGACCCGGACCGGACGGATGCCGGCCATGTATCAGAGCGTATTGGTGGCAGGGGCGAGGGATCGCAATGCCCGGTTTGTTGGCTCGCGTTTCCACCAGACACACCAAGTGCCGGCGATACCTCCAGGACAGGTGGGTGGGGACTACTTGGACGCAATCGGAGGGATTCTGCGCGCTCTGATCGAGGAGGAGGTAGGGGCGATTAACCGCGTCGGTGTGGTCTGTGCTCAGGTACTCAACGATGGCGGCGTCATTCATGCGGGCATGATCTCACACTTCCCCGTGTATCAGCACGGAGCGCCGGGCGATCCGCTGTACATGCGTCGCCTAGCGCGGCTCGATGGGGAGTCGCCGTCGGTGGCCGAACTTGAGCGCGAGCTGAAGCGAGGGGATCTGTTCTTCTTTCTCGGATACTACCGGCGGCCAACGCAAGCCTACCAAGTCGCGCGCCGGGCGGGTGCGCAGATCGTCGAGGTAATCACCGGGGATGGATTGGACGGCTCACCGCAGCCGGACTACGTCATCCGGCCGAAGTGGCCCTTCGGCGATTCGGTGACCCGGGTGCCGGGGTACGACGTGGAGATTTTGCCAAGCTCCGGTATTGTGCAGACGGCGATTTACTGGGCCGTGGTGGCGGCGGTCTGGCAGGCGCTCGCCGAGCGGGCCTCGTCTTCTCGTATTCTGTGAGGTGGCAATGATGGATAGCACAGAGACAACAGTTCAGCTCGGCAGCAGCGAAAAGTTGACGATCGAGGTGTGCGAGCCGCCCTTTCCCGGCGGAGAGTACAGCCTTTGCTGGTGGGGGGATATTGCCGCCGACTTGATGGCAGGGAACCTGCGGCCTTGGCTGTACACGCCCTACTACTTGGGGAAAATCGACGGAGAGTTGGTGGGCTACATGGGCTGTCAGACGCCCGCAGATACGCGCGAGGTGGGGCTCGTCGAGTTCGTCTGGACCGACGAGGCGCACCGGCGCAAAGGGATTGCTTCGCTTCTGCTCGGTCGGCTCGCGGAGGATTTCGCGCAGGCCGGGGGATTGGCGCTTTATCTGTGTACGGCCAACCCTCATGCTGGCAGCTTGTACGAGCGCCACGGATTCCGCTATTTCGTCGGGGATGGAATGCGCTACTTAGCGCCTGATGCTGAAGACTTTGATCGCGACTACCTCGACGGCGGTGGTCCAGCTAAGGTGCGCGACGCTACTTGGGCCGACCTGCCGGGGGCTTCGGTGCTCTATAATCATCCCGAGCCGAGGTGGATCGTGAAAGACTACCTGAGCGAGAGTTTCCGCGACACTCGCTACGAGAGTCACTTTGTGAAGACCTTGCGACGCTTAGAAGGCCAGCGGGGGTTCTGTCTCGCGCTGGAAAACACCAAGCGCCGCTTGGTCGGCTTGGCCACGGTGGAACGGCGGGGGACTTTTGCCGAGCAGCACACGGGCATATTGAGCTTTCGCGTGGCACCGGCCTTCAGCGGCCAAGCCGCGGATTTGCTCAATGCGGCCGTCGAGCGATGTGCGGCCTTGGAGATCGCGGTACTACATGTCTATCTGGCCGACTGCGACGACGATCAGAAGCAGTTGCTTGAGGAAGTGGGATTTGGCGGGGAGGCGCGATTCAAGCGGCGGCTGCGGGTCGATGGGCGGTACGTGGACATGGTCGTGTACGCCCGGACTCTAGCGCAGACAGCGACAGCTCTCTTCGACGAGGGATACTACTACGGAGGGCGCAAGAAGTGGCAGCGGGAACGAGTTGCTGATGGCGACTAATCTATTGTCGCCGTGTTTGTTATCTGACACATATTAATAACTGATGTTATGCACCCCGATGGTTCCCGCTGTCTTGCCCTACAAGGCGGGTCATTGGATAGTAGGGGCGGTTCGCGAACCGCCCCTACGCACGAGACACGTAACGTCAGTTATTCGCTCAATCGATTTTATTTTTCTGGATGTAATCCCAGTTGATATTCATCCCCAATCCCGGCCGTTGGGGGACGTGGACAAAGCCCTGATCGTCCATCAGCTCGCCGTGCTCGTGCAGCCAAGGGGCGGGTTGGTCGAAGTCGATGAAGGGGTGCAATAGGCCGCGTTCGTAGAATTCGCCGTTGTGCATGGCGCATAGGGCGTGCAGATTGCCGGGGCCGCCGCCGTGGATTTCGCAGCGCATGCCAAATGACTCGCACAGATGCACGGTTTTCATCAAGGGGGTGAGGCCGCCCACATCGCCTACGCCGCAGCGGCTGATGTCGCAGGCACCGGCTTTAATCCATTCGGCGCGCACGTACATTTTGCCCTCGCAGGTCTCAGGGCCGCAGATCGGCAAGCTGGTCTGCTCGCACAGCCAGATGTAGGACGACATGCTGTGCTCGTCCATGGGTTCTTCCATCCAGTAATAGTCGAGATTTTCCAGTTCCTTGGCTAGGAATAGGGCGGCTTCGCGGTCGTAGTAGTGGTAGGGGTCGAGCATACAGGGCACGTCGGGGCCGACCGCGTCGCGCACAGCGGCGCAGGCTTCAATGTCGCGTTTGGGGTCGGGTGCGCCCGCGTAGGGGGGTTGCCAGGTGTGCAATTTGAAGGCGGGGTATCCGCGCTCCATACACCACCGGGCGAAATTGGCGTAGTCCTCGGGGGTGGCCAAGCCGCCTTTGAGGTCGTCGCCGCACATGGTGGAGGCGTAGGCTGGCACTTTGTCGCGCAAGCCGCCCAACAGTTTGTACACGGGTTGGTCTAGGGCGCGTCCGGCCAGATCCCACAGGGCTAGGTCAACGGACATGAGCACTTGGTCGGACAGGGTGCCCAGATTGAGGCGCTGGCGATGGTTGAGGTCGCGCCAGATTTTTTCGCGATAAAAGGGGTCTTCGCCGACGATGGCGGGTTTGATGATGCTGTCTATGGCTTGGGCATTAGCGCCAAACCAGTAGCCGGAGACGCCTTCGTCCGTGTCTATTTGCAGCAGGGTCTGGGTGGTTTCGCGCTCGGGGCCGGGATGGCCGTGGCCGTCGGAGTCGCGCTCGGTATTGGTGATGGTTTTGAAGCGAATGGTCTCTACTTGGGTGATTTTCATAGGTCGTCCTTTTGAAGGTGGCGACCGCGGTCGCCGGTTACAGTAATCAAACTCCGCTCTCTGCAATTAGTCGCCCGACAATCTCTACGGACCGCTCCATGCACTCTCGTCCGTATGCGGCGCTGGCGTCGCGCGGGTCTTCGCCGCCGACTCCTTGCGGCCACACGCTTCGGTCTGCCGACAACTGTCCGATGTCCACTAAATCCTCCTGATAGTGCATTACCAGCGACGTTTCGTTGCGTGCGGCGTGGTCCATCTGGCTTTTCCATTCCTGCGATATTTCATCCGTAACGCCCGCCAACTTGAGGCCGAAACGCTGCTCCCGCTCGGCCATAGCTTCGCGCCAAGCCCTGCGGCTCGGTCCGTGTCCGTCGGCGAACACGAACTTGAAACCCGTGCGCTTGATCTGCGCTAAAATCGCATCGACTAGGGTTCCGAAAAACCCGTTCGACACCCAGTAGCAACTGCCGTCTAGCTGCCGGTGTGGCTCGGTGCTGTCGGCGTAGTCCATGCCGTGGAGCACTTTGCCGCCGCCGCGATCCCACGCCCGATCCGGCCCGAGGTGAATCGGCGGCATGACGATCCCGCCAAAGCGCTTGGCGCACTCGATCATCAGCCCTTCACTCTGGATCGCGTCGCTGCCCAAGGGCAAGTGCTCGCCGTGCCATTCAAGCGTGCCCAGCGGTAGGTATGCAACAGGCTTAGCTGCCAGCCGCTGGCGAAACTCACACGGCAATAAATCGGAATATCTGACCTTTTCCATTGGAAATTTCTCCGTCAACGTTGCGAAATACGATAGCCGGGCCGTTCCGGCTTGAACAAATCGGGGTTTAGCCTGACGCCCAGACCGCTGCCTTGGGGCAGATTCACGTATCCGCCGTTGATTTCCACTTCCACGTCGATCAGCTCTCGATACACCGTCTGGATCTGCGCCCGCACGGTTTCCTGATAACAGCAGTTCGCCACCGCTGCTCCCACGTGCAAGCCGGCGAAGAGCGTCAGCGGGCCGGTGCAGTCGTGCATGCTGACTGGTACGTTATAGGTCTGCGCCAGATGGGCGATTCGCGCGGTCTCGGAAATGCCGCCGACCCAGGTCGGGTCGATCATCACGTAGTCGGCGGCTTGGTGCATCAGCACGGAGTTGTAATCGGCGCGGCTCAACAGCATCTCGCTGACGGAAATCGGCATCCGGCTCTGGCGGCGGAAGTCGGCGACCGTGTCGAGGTTGTCCATCTTGATCACGTCTTCCAGCCACAGCGGCGCGACCTCGCGCAATGCCTCGGCGATGCGCAAGGCCGCTGGGAGCTGGAAATGCGCGTGGCCATCGACGAAGATATCGAGGTCCATGCCCACCTTGTCGCGGATCTCGCGCAAGGGCTGTACGCCTTCCTCGATTGCGCGGTGCGGAATGCGCGCCGGGCCGTACTGGATGGCCGCTTGGTCGAAGGGCCAGACCTTTAGGCCGCTATAGCCCAGTTCGACCAGCTCCTCGGCCAGCGCCACTGGCTCGTGGAACAGCTTCCACGAATCGCCCAGCGGCCCCGGCTCGCCGATGGCACCAAAGCCCGGCCAGCCCTTGCGCCCGGTGGTGCTCGGCCCGTACTGCGGGTTGCCGCAGCTATTGTACACCAGAATTTTGTCGCGCACTGGCCCGCCGATCAGGCGATAGATCGGCTGGTTGCAGACTTGGCCGAGAATGTCCCACAGCGCCACGTCCAGCGCCGACAGGGCGCGGATCTCCGTGCCGCGGACGCCGAAATTCGCGGCGCGCTCGTAGAGGAAGCGCCAGTGCGATTCAATGGCCAGCGCGTCTTCGCCGAGTAGTCGGCGCGCCATCCAGTCGTGCAGCATGGCCTGTACGGCCTCGGCGCAGTAATAAGTTTCGCCGTGGCCGATGAGTCCGGCGTCGGTGTGGATGCGCACCAGCAGCAAGTCGGGAAACAAGTCGAGCGGCTGCACCGATTCGATAGCAGTTACGGTGACTTTGCCCTCGTCAATGGGGGACGGGGGCAGGTGGGGTTTTGCCGTCATTTAATATCCCTTCTCTAGATCGCACACGTTCAATAGGGCTTCGCCCGCCAGATAGCGGCGCAGGTTTTCCACGAAGACTGCCTTGCGGCGCTCGATCAATTGCACGGACTCGGCTGAGGTGTGCGGCGAGATTAGCATGTTGGGCGCGTCCCACAGCGGGCTGTCGGGCGGCAGCGGCTCGACCTCTGTCGCGTCGAGTGCGGCCCCGCCGATTCGGCCTGTGTGCAGGCCCTCGGCTAGCGCTTCTTCATCGACGATTCCTCCGCGCGAGACGACTACGACAAACGCTCCTTCTTTGAGCAGGGCGAGCCGTTGGCGATTGATCATTCCGGTCGTCGCCTTGGTTCGCGGGGCCGTTACCACTAGCCAGTCAATCATCCCAAGCATCTCGTCCAAGCGCTCGACCGGCCACACCGCGCACACCCCCGGCGGCGGCTCCATCGGCAAAATGTCCACCGCGTACACCTCGATTCCAAAGGCTGCGGCTCGCGTGGCCACGCCTCGGCCTATGTCTCCCATGGCCAGCACTCCCATCTTGGTTCCGGCCAACTCGATGATGCGCTGCATATAGCGTTTGGTATTCCACTGGTGGTTGCGCTGATCTTCGAGTAGTTCGGGGATGCGGTGGGTGTACGCGAGGATGGCGGCGAAGACGTGGTCGGCCATGGGCACGACGTGCGTCTCCCGCGCATTGGTCATCGCCACGTCACCCGTACGCAATTCCGGTATATCGCGCACGATGGGGTCGAAGCCGATGCCCACGAAGTGGAACCACTTGAGTTTTTTTGCTGCCAAAAACACGGGCCGTCTCATCAAGCCAAACACAACCTCCGCATCGGCCACCTCTTGCTCCTGCTCTGCTTCGTCATACGCTGGGTAAAAGTCCAGCTCGGGAAACGCCGTCTGCAATTCTTCGACGAAGGATTCTCCCATATCATATGTCAGTACGACCTTCACGCTGATTGTCCTTTCTGAAGGGGCGGATTTCAATTCCGCGCAGATTTTTCTATAATGCCGGTTAAGTTAGCGAAAAAAGAGGCTGTGGAGAAAAGCGGGCGAGTAGTGCGGAGATTTTTATATAAATATCACGCTAGAAGACAGGAGTTTAAAAAATGAGTCAACAATGGCGGGAACGGCTAGGAACGGTGACGCTGGAACCTTGCGTACCGGTAGTGGCCGGTAGCTATCAGCAATGGACTTTGACCCTGACTGTGGGCAGCTACGGCATTGACGAGGGCGGCACCATTAAGATCGCCCAGCGCCTCGCCTGCGATATGCAGCCGGCCCAGTTTAGCGATCCAGCCGCGCCAGCGTATTGCACGGTGCAGACCAATGGGGCGGCCAAGCTGGCACCGCGCTTTGCCCCCAAGGGACACGAGCGGCCGTGGATGATCTGGTGCGTGGTGGTTGATGTGTACGACGGGTCCCTCGCGCCCGGCGATACGGTGACCGTGGTCTTGGGCGAGCGCGGCGGCGGTTCGCCGGGGATTCGGGTGCAGACCTTTATCGAGTCGGCCCACGAATTCCGCGTTTTCGTCGATCCGACCAATGCTGCGGTGGCTCGGGCCGTGGTGGATTCGCCCAAGTTTCCCATTGTCGCTGGCGAGGCCGTGGAATTGGTGTGCATAGCGCCGAGCCAGGCGGTGGTGGGCGAGGCGGTCGAGGTTTTTGTCAAAGGGCAGGATATGTGGGGCAATCCGACGGCGGTGGCAGGGCCGGTTGAACTGGATTGGGAAGGGGAAGGGGAAGTCGTGGTCGAGGGACGTAGGGTGTCTTTTTGCGCTTCGGGTAGTGGACGGCTGATTGCGTCGGCGGACGGCTTGCGCTGTTACAGCAATCCAGTCGCCGTTTCTGAGACAGCGCCTCAGTGGCACCGCTACTGGGGGGATTTGCACGCCCAGTCCGACGCTACCGTCGGCATAGGCACGGAGGAGGAGTACTTCACTTTTGCCCGCGACTGGGCGCGGGTGGATTTCGCCTCGCATCAGGGTAATGATTTTCAGGTTGACGACGAGGACTGGCAGCGGCTCAATGAGACGGTGCGGGCTTTTCACCGGGACGGCGAGTTCGTCGTCTTTCCCGGCTACGAGTGGTCGGCCAATTCTCCGGCTGGTGGGGATCGCAACGTCTTTTACTTTGCCGAGGGGCTGCCCATTGTGCGCAACAGCCACTGGCAGATCCCGCACGTGCCCGAGGACGAGGTGTCGCCCGCGCATCCGGCCGATGTGTTTTTCGCCCGACTCGCCCGCTTGGTGCCGCGCGACCAAGTGATTATCGGCTCGCACGTGGGCGGGCGCTGGGCCGACGTCAAGGCGTATTTCGACCCCGAGGCCCACAATCTGGTGGAGGTCGTCTCGAGCTGGGGCGTGTTCGAGTGGATGCTGTTCGACGCGCTGGACTGCGGCCACGTGGTCGGGGTTATGTGCAACAGCGACGGCCACAAGGGACGGCCCGGGGCTGAGGGGCCTGGGGCTGGTGAGTTTGGCATTGCCGGTGGCCTGACCTGCGTGTTGGCTGGCGAGTTGTCGCGCGTGGGCGTGTGGGAGGCTCTGTGCAGTCGGCGCTGTTATGGCACGACCGGTGCGCGCATACTTCTAGATGTACAGGTAGCTGGTGCGCTCATGGGGGCGGTGGTGCAAGATGTGGACTCGGTGGACATTCGCGCTCGGGTTGTGGGGGCGGCACCGCTGGAGGCGCTGCAAGTGTATCGCGGTCGGGAATTGCTCGCCGAGGTGCAGCCGCCTGAATTCCGGGATTTGGGGCATTCCAACAGGGTGCGTCTAATGTGGTCTGGCTCGCGGATGCGCGGGCGCGGGCGGCGGGTGGATTGGTCGGGGGTTATTCGCACCACTCAGGCGACTATTGTGGAGGCGACTACGGTCAGCTTTGATTCTGCGGCCGATGGCATTACCGCGACCGAGCCGCAAGCCGTGGCTTTTCAATCGCAGACTACGGGGGATTGCGACGGGATTGAGCTGGTGTTGGACGATGGACGGGTAGGCAGCTTGGTATTCGAATCGGCGGCAGGGACGACGGAGATTGATCTGGCGGGGTTGGGCCACGAGCCGCTACGCTTTGACTACGGCGGCTTGGACATGCAGTTGGTGGTACAGCGCTATCCCGAGCGGGTGGAAGCGCTGGAATTGACGTTGGAGACTGTGGATCAGCCGCTGGGTGAGGGGCAGACGGCTTATTTCGTCAAGGCTATTCAGTGCGATGGAGAGATGGCTTGGTCGAGTCCGGTGTATGTTTTGGGATGAAGGGGAGAGGCCCCATCAGGCGCGGTCCACATCCATGTAGTAAGTGGGGTTTTTCCGCTGAACTCCGGCAACGTCAATGGCCTGACTTTCTTGACAGAGACTAGACGGCGGCTATTTTGCAATCTCACTGTACTTAAATCTGATATCGCGTAATTAGTTCTAACACACAGGAGCAAAAAAATGACTGAACAACTAGTAGAGGCCCCAGAAGTAACGGTGGAAGATTTACGCCGCAGGATCGACGACTGGACTGTGCGACTTTCTAAACTGTATTCAGATGTGGAGGAATGGGTAGGACAACTAGGGACTTATACCACTCGACGAGTGAGAAACGTCAGAATGTATGAGGAGCTTATGGAACAGTTCTCGCTTGATGCTGAGATGCTTGACTCTCTTGATGTCCGAAAGGGAAGCGATCTCGTCATGACACTGCGCCCAGTAGGACTATGGACCATTGGGGCAAACGGTCGAGTTGATCTGATCTTCAGAACTGGTTCAGTGATTCTGGTTGATCGAGCCAAGCCGTTTCACCCCCCCCAATGGACTGCCTTCTCTTTAGAGAACAAGAAAAACGGAGAACCGTTCACTCAATCTACGATGCTACGCATGCTGAGGAATTACGAATGAGCATATTCCAAGAACTGCTCACAGTCTATACCGAAACTGATAACCGATATGCAATAGAGCTACACAAGGCTCGCGCCAGAGGATGGGTTAGGAAGGAGAAGATTCTTGTCCGGAAGAGGGAACTCAATGATCACGCATACTTTCTGTTCATGTTCTCTCGATTGGAAGACAGGATCCGAGATGAGTCGAGCGGTCTTATTGAGATGAGTCGGGCCAGCATCAGGAGTTGGAAACGACGACGTGTATGGGATCTTCTTCCCCGGGAGAAGGACTCTGATAGGATTTCATTCAAAGATCGCGTAGCCCTCTTGGTTGATAAGGAGACACATCACTATAGAGATCTTTTAGACTATTACCAAAGGCGAAACCTCCTCGCCCATGGCGGCAGTTTCACTAGTCCTGTATCAATTCCTACAGTTGTTCAGGATTTTGAAGAATTTTGCTCAATGATCAGACAATAGGCGGCTTCTCTTTTCACGCAACAAAGCGTCCGGTACCAGCGATGAACAAGAATCGCCTGAACGAAGCGGAGATATGCGATGCCTTCATCACCCCGGCGATCATCGGGGCCGGGTGGGATCAGAACACGCAGATCCGCCGCGAATACACCTTTACAGATGGCCGGGTTATTGTCCGGGGCAAGCTAGGCTCGCGCGGCAAGAAGAAGCGTGCTGACTATTTATTGTTTTACCAATCCAACCTACCGCTCGCCGTGGTCGAGGCCAAGGACAACTGCCACCCGGTCGGCGGCGGCATGCAGCAGGCACTTGGCTATGCCGAAGCCCTTGATGTGCCGTTTGTGTTCTCGTCAAATGGCGACGCCTTCCTGTTCCACGACCGCACGGGCCAGTCGGACTCCATAGAAAAGCAGATTGGTTTGGACGAGTTCCCGTCCCCCGATAAGTTGTGGCAGCAGTACCGGGCTTGGAAGGGACTCGATGAAGAATCCGATAAGCTCGTCCGTCAGCCCTACTACGCAGACCTAGCCGGCAAGGAGCCGCGGTATTATCAGCGAGTTGCCGTTCAGCGAGCGGTCGAAGCCATTACGCGGGGACAGCGCCGAGTGCTGATGGTCATGGCCACCGGCACCGGCAAGACGTTCTCGGTCTTTCAGATTATATGGCGGCTGTGGAAAGCCGAGAAAGTCAAGCGAGTGCTATTCCTTGCGGACCGGAATATCCTCGCGGACCAGACTGTCACCAACGACTTCAAGCCTTTTGGTCCGGTGATGACCAAGGTTCGCAACCGCGATATGGATCCGAGTTATGAGATTTATATCGCGCTCTACCAAGCCGTTAGTGGCAACGAGGAGGAGAAGAACATTTACCGGCAGTTCAGCCGAGGATTTTTTGACTTGGTGGTCATTGACGAGTGTCACCGGGGTAGTGCCCGCGAGGCCAGTGCGTGGCGGGAGATTCTCGACTATTTCGAGCCCGCCATCCAACTCGGGCTTACGGCGACGCCGAAGGAAACCACCGAGGTTAGTACGCTTAGTTATTTTGGCGATCCCATCTATACCTACAGCCTCAAGCAGGGCATTGAGGACGGTTTTCTCGCGCCTTTTAAAGTCGTGCGTATTGACCTCGACAAGGACTTGCAAGGCTGGAGACCCCCGACGGGCATGACTGACGACCTCGGCCAAGAGATCGAAGACCGCGTCTACAACCAAAGCGACATGGACCGGGTGCTGGTCCTGAATGAGCGGACCCGGCGCGTCGCCGAGAAGATCGTCTCGTATATGTTGGAGACCGACCCCTACGGCAAGACCATCGTCTTCTGCGAAAACATTGACCATGCTGAGAGGATGCGTTCGGCGCTGGTCAACGAGGTCGCCAAGTGCCTGCCGCATGAGGCTGGGAATACCTCAAAGTTCGTGGTTCGCATCACTAGTGACAGCGAGGACGGTCAGCTCGCGCTCGATGACTTCATCCACCCTGAGCGGCGCTACCCGGTCATCGCCACTACCTCGAAGCTGTTGACGACCGGAGTAGATGTGATGACTTGTAAACTCATTGTGCTGGACCAGCGCATTGAGTCGCTTATTGAGTTCAAGCAGATCATCGGACGCGGCACCCGCATTCACGAGGACGCAGGCAAGTTTTGGTTCACTATCATGGACTTCAAGAGAGCGACCGAACTGTTTGCCGACCCGGATTTCGACGGAGAGCCGGTTGTCGTCTATGCACCCGAGGAGGACAGCGATCCGATGCCGCCGGATGATATAGGAGGGAACGGGGGAGGCGAAGAAATCGGCCCAGACCCACCGCCAGAGGGTCCCAAGAAATTCGTCGTCAGCGGAGTCGAGGTTGAGGTTATCGCCGAGCGCGTCCAGTACTACAGCAAGGACGGTCGGCTCGTCACCGAGTCGCTAGCCGACTACACCCGGAAGACTGTCCAAGCGGAGTACGCGACCCTAGACGATTTCTTGCAGCGCTGGTCTGAAGCAGACCGGAAGGCGGTGGTTATCGACGAACTGAGCGAGCAGGGCGTGTTCTTTGAAGCGTTGCGCGAGCGGGTTGGTCGAGACATGGACGCCTTTGACCTGATCTGTCATGTGGTCTATGGTCAGCCTCCGCTCACCCGGCGCGAGCGGGCTGCAAACGTGAAGAAGCGGGACGTATTTACCCGCTACGGCGAACAAGCTCGCGCCGTGCTCGACGCTTTGCTCGATAAGTACGCGGACGAAGGGTTGGTCTCGGTCGAAGACTTGGGCGTCCTGCGCGTGCAGCCGCTGTCCGACCTTGGCACACCCATAGAGTTGGTTCGGCACTTCGGCGGCAGGAACGATTACATTGCCGCCGTGCAGGAGCTTGCAGAGGCCCTCTACGATGCTGCCGCCTAGTGCGACTTGCAATCAATGCGCAATACCACATCTTCATCTTAATCGTGATAATCAGCACACATTCTGGGGGATAGTGTTATGGCTACACATGACGACAACCAGACCGATGTTCGGATGATCAAGGCATCTGAGTTCAAGACCAAATGCCTCAAGCTGATGGACGAGGTCGCCGACAGCGGCGTCGAGATTGTCATTACCAAGAACGGCCGCCCCGTGTCGCGCCTCGTGCCCTATCGTGACGAGGAACCGAGCATGTTTGGCAGAGATCGGGACCGGATACGGATACTCGGGGACATTATTTCTCCTCTGGAAATGGATTGGGATGAGGAAAGAGAATTGGCGCTCATCCAAGGGAAAGATCCAGATAAGTCCCTCCGAGCCAAGGACTGACTCTCGTGGCCCTATCTACCACCATCAAGTCCATCCAAGACATCATGCGCAAGGATGTGGGCGTCGATGGCGATGCCCAGCGCATTGGTCAACTCGTGTGGCTGCTGTTTCTCAAGATATGGAACGACCGCGAGCAGGAATTGGAACTGCTTGAAGATGACTTCGCGTCTCCGTTGGTTGACGTAACTTGGGTGGATGAAGGCGAGACCTGCACCGCAGAAGATCTGCGCTGGAGTGCTTGGGCTGCTGACCGGGAAGGTGCCACCGGCGATAGGCTGCTCACCTTTGTCAACGATACGCTGTTTCCTGCGCTCAAGGGTATGGATGTCGAGCCGCCGAGTGGAGAAGAGGATGAGCGGATGAGTCGCCGCCGCTTGGTGCGCGGCGTCTTTGAGGATGCTTACCAGTACATGAAGTCCGGTATTCTGCTGCGGCAGGTGGTCAACAAAATTGAGGAAGACATTGACTTCAACGATGCTACGAATCGGCACTTGTTCGGCAACATCTACGAGCAACTGCTCAAAGACCTCCAGAGTGCCGGGAATGCTGGCGAATACTACACGCCACGGGCGGTGACTCAATTCGCAGTCGATATGATCAATCCTCGCCTTGGGGAATCTGTCCTCGACCCGGCCTGCGGCACTGGCGGCTTTTTGTCTTGCGCCATTGAGCACATTCGCCAGCAGGACGTGAAGACGCCAGCGCAAGAGGCGCAGCTTCAGGCCAGCATTCAAGGCGTAGAGAAGAAGCCGCTGCCGCACCTACTCTGCACTACGAACATGATTGTGCATGGCATTGACGTGCCGACCGGCGTTCGGCACGACAACACGCTCGCCCGGCCCCTGCGCGACATCAGTATGCGCGACCGGGTCGATGTGGTGCTTACCAATCCGCCCTTTGGCGGCATGGAGGAGGACGGCATTGAGCACAATTTTCCGCGCGAGTTCCGCACCCGTGAGACCGCAGACCTATTCTTGGTGCTGATTGTCGAGTTGCTCAAGCCTGGTGGTCGGGCTGCGGTGGTGCTGCCGGACGGCACCCTGTTCGGCGAGGGGGTGTGAAAGAGCGACTGCTCACCGAGTGCGAGTTGCACACTATCGTGCGTCTGTCTAACGGGGTGTTCGCGCCGTACACTGGCATCAAGACCAATGTGCTGTTTTTCGAGAAGGGGAGGCCCACCACCGAGGTTTGGTACTACGAGCATCCCTACCCGAAAGGCTACAAGTCTTACTCCAAGACCAAGCCGATGCGGATTGAGGAGTTTGAGCCGGAGAAAGCGTGGTGGGAGAATCGGGTTGAAAACGAGTTCGCTTGGAAGGTCGGCATTGACGAAATCCGCGAGCGCAACTTCAACCTCGACATCGCCAATCCCAACTCGGTTGAGGGAGGCCACGGCGACCCGGATGAATCGCTGGCGTTGTATGAGAAGGAACGAGCGGCAGCGGCAGAAGTGCGGGAGCAGTTGAAACAGGCGTTGGCCGAGGCGCTGGAGCGGGCGGCATGACGCCGGGGGAGTTCATTGAGGTCTTTGATACGATTGCGGAGGCACCGGGGGGAATTGAGCGGTTGAGGGAGTTGGTGCTTCAGCTTGCGGTGAGGGGGAAGCTGGTGCCGCAGGATGAGGGGGAGGAGCCGGCGTCGGAGTTGCTGGAACACATCGAGGATGAAAGAGCGCAGTTAATTCGTGCAAAACAGATTCGGCCACAGCGACAGCGTGATCCTATCACTTGCAGCCAATTGAATCTCCCCGAAGGATGGCAGCGTCTTTACCTTGGGGACGTGATTGACTTGGAGTACGGAAAAAGCCTTCCACTCAAAGATCGAAAAGATTTTGGTGATGTACCAGTCTATGGTTCAAATGGCGTTGTTGGAAATCACGATGTGGCGTTGGTCAATGGACCTTGTATTGTCGTCGGGCGAAAAGGCTCAGCCGGAGCTGTCAACATCGCAAGGAGGCCCTGTTGGCCGATTGACACGACTTACTTTGTGCGACCCTACGGAGGTATGTCCTTAAAGTACACGTCGCTAATGCTCTTGGCTGCACGGCTGGAAGAGCTAGATCGAGCCACAGCTATTCCGGGCCTGAACAGAGAAGAAGCGTACCTCCGCGAGACATTCCTTCCACCCCTTGCCGAGCAGCACCGCATCGTCGCCAAGGTTGATGAGCTTATGGGGATGATTGACCGGCTGGAGCAGCACCTTGTTGCTAGAAGGGAATATCACGAAGCCTTTGCTGCTGCCGCTGTTCATCATCTCTAAAAGAATAAAGAGATAATGGATCTAAAGGTGACTTCAGATCAGTTGAAGATTCATAAGGCGGTAAGTCATTGCTTGGGGACTCACTTTGAACTTTCTAGCGAGCTTTTCTAGGCCTTCGTCTTCGGTTAGATCAAAGGGATGCTGTTTGAAGGCTTCCCGGACCCACTTAGAGGGCATGAGCAGTGCCGCTGCAAACGCATTAGCTGCCATCTCTTCCTGCTTGGTGCCGGAACCAGACTTCCGGTCGCGGAAATGCACGAGATACCCCTTGTCGATGTACGTATCACCTTTGTGGAGAACGAAATGGGCAATTTCGTGTGCAATACTAAAACGCCGCCGGTTAGGGTGGTGATCTTGGTTCACACCAATGACAGCACGGCCTTCATTTCGGACGAGTACTCCCGAGCACTCTTCACCAAGCTCTGCCAACTCGACCTTTATGCCTAGGTAAGCAGCGACTTGCTCCACGGGAATTGGAACAGTATCCAGTCCCGCCTCTACGAGTAACTGTTCAGCTTTTCTCTCCAGCAACATTGGGGCTGACCTTCTCTAGACTCTCAGCGATGAAGGAATTAACTTGGTTTTGGCTCCTGCCTGCCTCATCCTTCAGCCAACCTGTGATTTTAGAGGTTGCGGTGTATGTCTCGCTCTTTAAGAACTCATCACGCGAAGGCAAGAGCGAGCGCATATCAACTCCGAGCGCATCAGCGAGCGACCAGAGCGTGTGGAGCGTCGGCCGCTGATTTCCGCTCTCAATATTAGCAATTGAGCCTCGGGCGAGGCCACAACGCTGCGCGAGTTGGGTTTGCGAGAGCTTCGCCTCGCGCCGCTGCCGTTCCACTTTCTGACCTACGAGTTCGTAGAGTTTTTCTGAGTCCGGTCGCCGTCGCATTTATATATAGGTATAGGATGTCAGGCAAAATGTCAAGCAATAAAAAGCAAAGGGCGGATATTTATATAATCGCAAGAGGAACATTTTTAATGTGAATGTTTGTAATAAAAAGCAATTTATGCTTTTTCATAATTGACATCAGGGTGCGCTTATACTATCTTGATGATCGGTGCCCAAGGTAGCTTTCAAAGCCTGATGAGGTCGAGAATGGCCCCTTGCGCTTGCGGATGTCTCTTGTACACTAGACAAGAGATCCATTTAACACAACATCAGAGGGAATCAACATGAAACCGACTATCCAGATTGATGGGCGGGAAAAAACAATCCATTCGGGGCTTGTTTCCGTCGATGATCTCTACGAAATCGCCGATTGTAGTGAGGAACGAATTTTTCTGAGCCGTGAAGACGGCATAGATATTCCTCTCCTGTCGGGGGAATTCATCCTCATTCGCGGAGGAGAACGATTGGTCGTCGGGAAAAGCTCCATCGAGGATAACCCGCCGTTGCGCAATGAAGTGCGGCCAGAGTTCAACGGATCGCGCAATCTTGCCCTGCCAAAAGCAAAAATTACCGGCAAAGCCCTCAAAGAGCGGGATGACAAGTTCCCGCAGGGGCGTCTGTTTGCCGACATTGAAGACGGTGTGGATGTGGAAATTGCGGATGACATGACGATTGTCGTCCAAGATGCGGACTCGTATTTTGTCATACCTCCCGCCTCTGACGATGCGATTGACCTTGAGGAATGCGGCAAGAACGACCGCCGTCCACCCAAAGGGCACAAATACCGCATCCGCATAGACGGCGACAAGCACACCGTGGACTCTGCTGAAATCACCGGAGCCGGTATTTTGGCATTGGTCGAAAAGCGCGATGATGAATGGTCTCTCAACCAGAAATTGCACGGTGGTAAAAGAGAGAGAATCGAGGCCAGTGATCAGGTCGATTTGTCCCGTCCTGGCATTGAACGATTTGAAACCGTCCGGCGACAGGCGCAGCAAGGCCATGATTAATTCCTACGAGTTGCCGCCGGAGGATACTCAATATCTAGAAGGGAATTATCCGTCCAAATGGAAGAAGATCGCTGAGGGCAACGGCAAGTATGGCCTACTCATCGCTGACTTTCCCATTCCCCAAGGCTATACGGTAGAAAAATCCACGCTGATGGTACTCATTCCAAGCGGCTATCCCGGATCAATGTTGGATATGTTTTACTTTTACCCTGCGCTTGGTAAATCAGACGGATCATCAATAGGTGCTCTGGCCTCTGAAACTCACTTTGGTCAGACTTGGCAGCGTTGGTCGCGCCATCATAACTCGTGGCAGCCAGGAGTCGATTCCATCGTTTCGCATATTGAGTACGTCAAGAACCAGCTAAACACTGAAGTCGGGTGATGACAACCACCATCCTGACTATGACCGCGAGTCGGTATGAGGCGGTTTTTAACCACCTTTTCCCTGGGGACGGGCTGGAGGCTGCCGCCATTTTGTTGTGCAACCAGGGGAGAGGGAAACGGCATCGCCGCCTCATCGTCGCGGATGTTTTGTATCCCCCATATCATCTGTCAGAGCGGAAAGAAGACTTTGTCGCTTGGCCTTTTGGGGACTGTCTGTCTCCGGAAAAAATCTGCGATATAGACCGGGACGGACAGTCTATCGTCACCATTCATTCCCATCCCAACGGATGCGGTCGATTTTCAAAACTTGACGATCGTAATGACCGGGAATTATTTCCTTCTGTATGCAATTGGTTTGACGATGGGCGACCAAATGGATCTGCTATTATGTTATCGAATGGCCAGATTGAGGCTCGCACGGTGGACGCACACGGAACGTTCTCCGATATGCCAACCGTTTCTGCCATCGGCGACAATATCCATATCTGGAAGTCCCACAAATCCCAACGGCAAACGGCGTACCAAGAGAAGCTATCGCAAACTTTTGGCAAGGGCACGTTGGACTTATTGCGTACTATGCGGGTAGGGGTTGTCGGTTGTTCGGGCACGGGCAGCATAATCATTGAACTGCTTGTGCGTAATTGCGTGGGCGAGTTGGTGATTGTGGACGATGATATAGTAGAAGAGAAAAATCTGAATCGCCTCATCAACAGTACCATAGATGACGCTTGCAATAAGCCGCCAAAGGTGTTGGCGATTGAGCGGGCTATTCAAAAGATCGGCATGGGAACCAAAGTAGATGCTTTCCAAGGATTGACGGATTCACCAGACATCGTCGCTGCTTTAGTAGATTGCGACGTGATCTTCGGCTGCGTGGATTCCGCCTTTGGACGGTACCATCTCGATTGCTTGGCAAGTGCCTACCTGATTCCCTATTTTGACGTAGGAGTCCATCTTGAGGCCGACGGTAAAGGTGGCATCACCTCCGCCGATGCCGTGTCGCATTACATTCACCCAGAAGGCGAAAGCCTGCTATCGCGTGGCGCGTACACTATGGAGCAGGTGACAGCCGAAGATTGGCAGCGAAAAGACCCGGCATACTACCAACAACAGCGCGTGGCAGGCTATTTAGCCGCCGTCGGTGAGGAACAGCCGGCGGTCATGTCCGTCAACATGCAGGCGGCGTGTATGGCATTTAACGATTTCATGGCCCGCATTCACGCCTATCGCTTTGACTCCAACGCTGAATTTGCGACTCAACGATTTCGCCTAGTACATGGATGCTATGAAAATGCCGTGGACGAGGGTGGTCCACATCCATTGATGAAACGATACATGGGAACAGGGGATGGAAGTTTACTAGTCAAAAATAATACTAGTCATGTTTAGATGGATTTTCAATATATGGGCGCGTTTCCGTCCCTACAGCACTGAGTGGGTAGAGGACTTGCCGGATGACCTCCAGGAAAATACGGTGTACATCATTGGAGGACGCAAACATCCGTTTTATGCGGCGATTGTCTGCCCTCGCAAGGCATGCCGACAAGTTGTCCACTTGGATGTGTCGCCCCAGGTTGACAAACGGTGGTGCATAACAGAACATGCGGACGGACAGATTTCGCTAGCACCTTCAGTTCACGTGACCGGCTTGTCCTGCCGTTGCCACTACTGGCTGAGGAAAGGCCGCATCGTATGGAGCGAAAGGCCCCCTCTTTTTGTACCAGAGGCGAACAGACATGATCCGTAGAGTCGTCGTAAATAACTTCAAGAAGTTCGGGCAACAAGAATTTGATATCCCGGACCATCTCGTCATTGCCGGACCGAATAACTCCGGTAAGACGACGCTGCTCCAAGCTATCGCTGTGTGGTCGGAAATCGCCTTCCAGTGGTCGGAGAACAATCTCGACTTAGCGAAAGAGAAAGACGGCAATTATCCGAGTACGAATCTCAATTCAGAGCGATTCTACTCAGTACCACTGGCAGACTTTGAGCATCTCTGGAAAGATAAAAATGTACAGGAATCCGCCTCTGTCTGGTTGCATACCCATCGATGGAAGATAGGATTTGAGATTATCTACAAAGAAACAGAGTTGGCCACTATTCGTCCGGCGAAGGATGTGGACGAAAATGATCTTGAAAAGTATATCGATGATCCGCTCATTCCCATTTACATCCCCCCTCTCTCGGGTGTGGATATTAAAGAGTCTCCTTTTGATCCCGTAGTTATCCCAGCACGACTAGCACGAGCTCAGGCCGGCAGTGTGCTGCGGAATTTGCTTCTTGCCGTCAGTCTGGATGCCGATAAATGGCAGAAATTGCAGCAAGTCGTCCGATCTTTTTTTGGGTACGAGTTGTTACCTCCAAGCGGTGGTGCGGAAATATATAGCAACCCTAAATCATTCAAGACTGGATTCCCGCTTGCGCGGGAATGACGCATAGGTAAACTGATGAACGCATGCTTTCAAATCATTTAGGACTGCTATATGTCCGTTACCAGCATTCGGAGCAAGGCTCTTGGTATGATCTAAGCAGCGCGGCAAGTGGTTTCTTACAGGTATTGCTAGTTTACGCAGCCTTGCTGTACAAAGAAGCGTCGGTCGTGCTCATCGACGAGCCGGATGCGCATCTGCATATTTTGTTACAAGAAAAAATGTACCGCGATTTGTGCGAACATGCCCGCCAAATCAGTTCACAACTAGTTATTGCGACTCATTCAGAGCGACTCATTGATGCCGCTGACAAGGAAGCCCTGCGTTTATTGGCAGGTGAGCTACGGAAGGTCAGCGACAAAAGAAAAGTAAAAAGAACCTTGTCCCTGGATAATACAGAAATCCTGCTCGCTGAGACCGAACGAAAAATTTTGTATGTGGAAGGAAAGACGGATATAGATATCCTGAGGGGGTGGGCAAGTGTTTTGAAACATCCCTTGTTGCAGTTTCTGGAAAAACCATTCTGGCGTCCAACTGCAGAAAAGGAGAAGCATTTTGTGACAAACCATTTTTCCTCTTTGCAATTGATCGTTCCCGATTTTCAGGGTATAGAGTTGTGCGACGGCGACAACAAGGGATCTCGCAATACGTCTTCGGCTCCTAAAGGTATGAGACGGCTGTTCTGGGATCGGTATGAAATTGAGAGCTATCTCATTCACCCTGAAGCTATCGCTCGTTTTGTAGAAAGTGCTGATGGAAAGCAAGCGGCTAGCCAAACAGAGGCATACATGAAGAGGTATCTACCTCCGGCGTTATACAAGACCCCATTTGAGTCTTTCGCTACTTTGAAACAGACAAAAGGGAAAGATATTCTTGCCGAGATCATGCAGGAAGCAGGGCTGATTCTCAGAGAAAATGAGTATTACCAAATTGCAGAGCAGATGACGAAAGAGGAAATTCACCCGGAAGTGGTCGAAAAATTGGATACCATTGCCAAACAATTTAATTATATGAGTACTACATCATAAGCATTTCAGTGCTAAATTCTTTACTGAGAATGCTTGTGAAGTGGAGATATAGCTTGTAACGGTGATTCAAGCTGCTGATCCGTTTCCACTTCTGGATACTCCAACCACTGTCGTCCATCGAGCGTATTCCCACCCGCTTTCGGTGTGCGCCCACCTCATTGCTTAAAGAAAAAGGCGACGCGCTGAGCCTGACACTGGTCGCGCAAGGCCCGCACCCATTCTGCTCGCACCGGACGCGCTCCCGGCCCGCTCTCACTCCCGGCGATTACCCAATGAATACCCTCCAAATCCACCGCGCCTATTGCACCGAGCAACGGCTCGAAGGAAACGAAGCGTACAGAGGCGTTAGTCTGTTGCAGGTGCCGGAGGCGCGTCAAAGCCGCGTTGTTTTCGACGGACACGCCGAGCCAGATATGTGGGGGAGCCGCTTGGCCTCGGTAGCGTCCTTGGACGAAGCGGCGCATTAGCGAACTGCGCTTGGTAAGCACCTGATAGATGTGCCAATCGGCGCGCTCCATCGTGTCGAATACGCGCTCGATGTACTCGGTGGGAATGTCCTTGTGGAAGAGATCGCTCATCGAATTGACGAAGATGAGTTGTGGACGCCGCCACTGCATGGGTTGTTCGAGGCGTTTGGGGCGAAGGGTCAGATCAAAGCCCGACTCGAAAGGGTGTCCCTCGACGCCACGGAAACGCTCAGAAAGGCGCTCGGCATAGCAATGGTCGCAACCGGCGCTAATTTTTGTGCATCCGGTGACTGGGTTCCAAGTGCTGTTAGTCCACTCGATAGTGCTTTTGCGAGACATGAGAGACCTCTACGTAACCAAGATTATAACTGAACATAAGTGTAGTGTCTTTCCAGCGAAACGTCAAGGTGGCCTTGGGGACGGACGACCTACCGAGGACAGCGACCGTCTCCGTACGCACTAGAATCCCGCTGTCGAGTTGACAATGCTTGGAGCATTTATTACTTGAGTACGAACCAGACGGCAATTTTGCTGCGCTTCATTGTCGCTGGTGAGCGTTGAAATGATAGAGTGATGCGATTCATTTGGCACGAACCCAAACGGCAGGCCAACCTAAAGAAGCATGGGGTGGATTTCATTGATTCTGAGCGTGTCTTTGCAGGTCCGACGTTCACGTTTGAAGACGATCGCGAAGCCTATGGTGAACAGCGTTGGGTCACGCTTGGGTTGTTGGGCATGAAGGTCATAGTGATAGTGCATACCGAAACTGAAGATGAAATCCGTGTTATTTCCATGCGCGAGGCAACCAATGATGAACAACTTCTCTTCTTCACCAACCTCTGATGATCGGGATGAATATCCCAAAGTGACGCAAGCGGATTTGGGCCGTGCGACATTCCGCGTCGGACTCAAGCCTGCGCCACGCAAGCAACGCATCACCATCTCGCTAGATACCAACCTCATTGAATACTTCAAAGAGAAGGCTGGGGAGCGCGGCTATCAAGTTCTGATTAACGAGACTTTGCGGCAGGCAAAGGAACACGAAGACTTGGCAGATACATTGCGGCGAGTCATTCGTGAGGAATTGCGCCGTGAAACGCACGACAGCGGCACCTAATCCATAACAAGACCATGAAGACGTTCGACGAGCTATGCCTGACGCCACAGATATGGCTCGGGGACGCTTGTCGCCCTCAAGTCCTTCCTACAGTTCCACCCGCCGTCCGCTGCGCACCGATTCAAAAGCCGCCTCGACCACTCTGAGCGTGCCCTCGGCATGGTCGGCCATATAGGCGGGGGTCTCTGCTCCGCGCATACATTGCTGGAAAAAGTCGATGGCCGGCTGGAAAGGCGGCGTGCCGGTCTGGAAGGTCTCGCTGCGGCTCTCATCGGAGCCGATGGCCACGTCAAAACTACTCTCCTCACCGGGATGGTATGGAGAGGGCACAACCAGTCGGCCCTGGTCGCCAGTGATGAGGGCATGAGAACCGCCGCGGCCCTCGAAACTACAGTACAAGGTTGCGGTGAGGCCGTCGGGGTATTCGAGGATGAGCGAGGTGGCCACATCTACTCCGGCTTGCGCGTCAAAGCGCATGTGCGCTTGGACGCTAACCGGGTCGGTGCCGGCGATAAAGCGCGAAAAGGTGATGGGGTACACGCCGCCGTCGTAAATGCTGCCGCCGCCCAGCGCTTTAATCAGGCGGATGTTGCTGGGGTCGTTGACGACGAAGGTCATGCCGGCGTTAATGTGGCGCAGGGTGCCAATTTCGCCCGATGCGATGATTTCCTTGAGACGGCGGCTTTGGGGATGGTGCATGAAGACAAAGGCTTCAAAGAGCAACACGTCGGCCTTGCGGCACGCCTCGACCATTTGCCGACCTTCGGCTGCGGTGACGGCTAGGGGTTTTTCGCAAAAGACGTGTTTGCCCGCCTCGGCGGCCTTGATAGTCCATTCGGCGTGTAGCGAGTTGGGCAGCGAGATGTAGATCGCGTCGATGTCCGGGTGGTCGAGCAGGGCTTGGTAACTGCCCAGCGCCACGGGAATGTCGTGGTCACGGGCAAAGGCATCGGCGGTGGCTTGGCTGCGGCTGGCTATGGCATGGACTTGGGCATTGGGCGTGGCGCGAGCCGAGGGGATGAAAGCGGTGACGCCGATTCTGGCGGTGCTGAGGATGCCCCATTTGATGGGGCGTGAACTGGTCATTGAGGAACCTCCGGTGAGCTAATTTTAGGTGGTTTTAATCGTAGGGAGTAGTATAATGTATATATCCGCTATCTTCGACACTGATAGCAACAGCCAAGCCCAACAAGAGAGAGGAAACCATGGCCCAGCGCAAAAAGATCGCCGCTATTATCACCGAATACCGCGTCCCGGCGCACGCCGATGTCATTGTCGGCAAGTTCATCAAGGGTTTTCCCACGGACGAGGGCATGCAGGAGCCGCAGGTGGATATCGCCTCCATGTACCTAGACCAGATACCCGACAATGATATCGGCCTCCAAGTATCCAAAGAATACGATATACCCGTGTACCAGAGTATCCCCGCGGCGCTGTGTCTGGGTGGGAACAAATTGGCCGTCGATGGCGTAATTTCCATTGGCGAACACGGCACGTACGCCTTCAACGAGAAGGGCCAGCATCTGTATCCCCGGCGCTTTTTCTTTGAACAGACCTGCGGCGTTATGGCCACCTCCGGCCGCTCGGTGCCGGTGTTTAGCGACAAGCACCTGTCCTACAACTGGTGCGACGCCAAGTGGATGTACGACCGGGCCGTGGAACTGAACGTCCCCTTTATGGCCGGCTCTTCAGTGCCCTTGGGCTGGCGCGACCCCTATCTCGAACACGAGCGGGATGCCCCCATCGAAGACGCCCTCATGCTCAGCTTTGGCGGCATTGAGTCCTACGGCTATCACGGCTTTGAGGGCCTGCAGGCCATGGTCGAGCGGCGGCAGGGTGGTGAGACAGGTCTGGCAGCCGTGCAGTGTTTGGAGGGCGAGGCTGTGTGGCAGGCCGGTGCCGACGGCCTGTGGTCGCGCCAGTTGGCGGCTGCGGCTGCGGCCGTGGGCAAAACCTCGGCCGAACCTATGGAGAAGGCCTGCGAAAATCCAGCGGCCTTTCTGCTAGAATACAAGGATGGTTTCAAAGCCTCCCTGCTGCACTTGAATGGGTACGTCGAGGAATGGTCGTACGCGGCCCGCGTCAACGGCCAGGTACAGGCCACGGGCCTGCGCTTGCACGGGCCGCCCTATCCCCACTTCAGCTACTTGGGCCTCAATATCCAGGAGATGTTTCTCACGGGCCAGCCGCAGTACCCGGTGGAGCGCACCCTGCTGGTAAGCGGCGGTCTGGACGCGCTGATGGATTCGCGTCACCAGGGTCATATACGGCTGGAGACGCCGCATTTGGACGTGCAGTACCAGGCCCCCGAAAACATGCCCATTCGCCCCACCGGACCCCGGCCGCAGGGGGTGAGCACAGTGCCTTTCGACAGGATTTAGGACCACTTCCGGTACAACGGTCGCCTCGCTCCAATAGCGGAAGTGGCCTTGTCAACTCCGGTGTCTGCGCTTTGATTTGCTACCTATGAATGATTTGCAAGAACAACTCGTCTCTGAGCCGCGTAAGGTCCGCTACATCTGGATCGTCTATTTGCTGCTCTACGCGCTGGCCGTTCCCTGGTACTGGCCCGAAGGGTATCGGGGGCCGCTGGTGTTGGGTTTCCCACTGTGGGTGGCGGTGTCGCTGGGGGCAGTGCTGCTGTTGGCCGCTTGGACGGCCTTTGTGATCCGTCGCTACTGGATTAATGCCGAGGAGGAAGCGTGATGGGCGGCATGGTGTTTGGTCCGGGTGCGCTCATCGCGGTAGGATTGTACCTAGTCTCGATGATCGGCGTGGGGTGGATTGCGCGCACGCGCCGCCGCTCCAATAGCATGGCCGACTTCTATCTGGCAGGGCGCTCAATGGGCCTGCTGGTGCTTTTTTTGACGCTCTATGCGACCCAATACAGCGGCAATACGCTCTTTGGCTACACGGGCAAGACCTACCGCATTGGCTTTGAGTGGACGGCGTCGGTGCTCTTTATGTTCTCGATCATCGTCGGCTACATGCTCTTTGCCCCGCGCTTGGTCGCGCTGGCGCGCAAAGAGGGATTTATCACCCCTGGCGACTACATTACGCATCGCTTCCGCTCGGCAGTGCTGACGCTGCTGAGCACGATCTTGATGATCTACGCACTGGGCAACTACGCGCTAGCCCAACTCAAGGCTATGGGCGCGGCCGTCGAGGGGATCACCGACGGCGCGATTCCCGGCAGCTACGGCATTATCGGCTTGGCGATAATTATGGTTATCTATGAGACCTTGGGGGGGATGCGCTCGGTGGCGTGGACGGATGTTATGCAGGGGGGTGTGCTGCTGTTGGGCTTCGGCATTTTGGTCTTTATCATCCCGCAAAATCTAGGTGGTGGCTTGGGGCAGGTGGTGGCCCAACTGAGCGAAATGGATCCGCCCAAGGTGCAAGCGCCGAGTCTGGAGGGGGCCAACAAGTGGATCAGCTATGCGCTGTTGTTGGGCTGCGGGGCGGCCATTTACCCGCAGGCAATCCAACGGCTGTACGCCAGCCGCTCGGTTGCGGTGCTCAAGCGTTCACTGACCTTAATGGCCTTTATGCCGCTGACTACGACTCTAGTGGCCTTGATATGTGGCTTGACGGCTGCGGTGGTGTTGCCCGATCTGAGCAAAGCTGAAAGCGACCAAGTGCTGGCCCGGCTCTGTGCGCTGGTGATGGGCGAATCCGCGCTGGGCTACTGGCTGGTGGTGGCGATCTTTGCCGCGGTGTTGGCGGCGCTGATGTCCACTGCGGACTCGGCGCTGTTGTCGATCTCGTCGATGTTTACCAAGGACATTTACCTGCCGTATTTCCGGCCACAGGCCAAAGAGGCCGAGCTGACGAAGGTGGGCAAGATTTGCTCGTGGGTTATCGTCGCCGTGCTGGTCGCGGTGGCGATTGGCACCGATGCGACCTTGGTGCGGCTGTTGGAACTGAAGTTCGAGGTCTTGATCCAAGTTGTGCCGTGCTTTTTTCTCGGACTGTACTGGAAGCGGCTGTCGGCGCGGACGGCGCTGCTCGGCATGGTGTGCGGGCTGGCGGTGGCGCTGGGGTTTACCTTCGGGGGCAAGCCGATGATTTGGGGCTTTCACGCCGGGGTGGTTGGCCTCGTCGTCAACACGGTGGTCTGCGCCATCGGTGCCTGCTGCAAACCGGCGATATCCAACTAGAAGGAGACTCATGCGTCCAGCATCTAAGCGGTTTCTCGTCGATCTACTCAGTGCTCCTAGCCCTTCGGGTTACGAAGGGCCGGTGCGAGCGGTGTGGAAAGACGCGGTAGAAAAGTACGCCGACCGCGTCGAGGTCGATGTGCATGGCAATACCATTGGCGTCCACAACGAAGCTGGCGGCCCCAAGATCATGTTCGCCGGGCACGCCGACGAGTTGGGTTTCCAGATCGTTTACATAGACGACAAAGGGTATCTGTACTTTGACACCATCGGCGGCTTTGACTTGCAGATCGTGCCGGGCCGCAAGGTGCGCATCCACACGGCGCAAGGGCCGGTCTTGGGTGTGCTGGGCAAAAAGCCCATCCACCTGATGAAAGCAGCGGATCGCACCAAAGTACCGGACAAACACGACTTGTGGATCGACATCGGCGCAGCCGACGCGGACGAGGCGAAGCAACTAGTGGCCATTGGCGACCCAGGGACCTACGACGCCAATTTTGAGGAGCTGCGCAACGGGTTGGTGGTGTCGCGGGGGATTGACAATAAGGCCGGTGCTTGGGTGGTCGCCGAGGCGCTCAGGCGGGTCAGCCGCGCCAAGCGCAAGTGCCGCGCCGCGGTGTATGCGGTGGCCACCGTGCAGGAGGAAGTGGGGCTGCGGGGAGCTAAGACCAGTGCGTACGGCGTCGATCCGCTGGTGGGTATTGCCGTGGATGTTACTTGGGCAACGGACCATCCAGATATTGATAAGCGCCAGGTCGGCGAGTGCAAGCTAGGTGGAGGGCCGGTCATTTTGCGCGGGGCCAACGCCAACCCGGTCGTGTACGAGCGGTTGGTACAAGTGGCCAAAAAGAAGAAAATTCCCTATCAGATCCAAGCCGAGCCAGGGGGCACGGGTACAGATGCCAACGCCATCCAGCTCAGTCGGGCCGGGGTGGCCACTGGCTTGGTCAGCGTGCCGCAGCGCTACATGCACACGCCAGTCGAGATCGCATCCTTGGCCGACTTGGACCACACCGCACAGCTATTGGCGGAGTTTGCGCTGACCGTCGATGGAAAGACGAGTTTTATACCATGAAAATAACGTCTGTCGATATTTGGACCGTAGTGGTGCCGACGATCCCCGGGCGGGTACACAGCCCGGAATGGGTCGCTGAGACTGGGTGGGACCAAGTGCCTAAGCACATTGTGCGTCTGAATACGGATACCGAGTTGGTGGGCTTGGGCGAGACCGGGCGAGGCGAGGCGATAGAACAGGTCCGGGAAGGAACGGCCCAGCTTTTGGGCAAAGATCCCGAGCAATTGACCTTGCAGGATATTTTCGCCGCTCGCCACGACGGCACCGAGAAGTTGCCGACAGTGGGAGGCGGGCCGGCGTACGACGCCTTTGAAATGGCGGTCTTTGACTTGGTGGGCAAGGCTCGTCAGGTGCCGGTACACGCGCTGCTGGGCGGCGCGGTGCGCGACCGAGTGCGGGCCGACTACTGGATGGGTCACCAGACGCCGGAAGACGGCAAGCGGGCTGTCGAGCGGGCGCTTGCGCACGGGTTCAAAGGCGTCAAGATCAAGTGCAAGATCGAGGAGCCGATGGTCGAAAGGCTCCAGGCCATGCGCGAGGTGGGCGGCGTGGATTTCAAGGTAACGGTCGATCCCAACGAGCGCTTCCACACGGCCGAGCAGACCATTGAACTGGCGCAGCAGTTAGAGGCCGTGGGCAATGTCGAGGTTTTTGAGGATCCCATTCCTAAGTCCGACTTGGAAGGCTACATCCAGATCCACGAGGCTATCAACCTGCCGGTGGCCATGCACGTGGGGAGCGGGCCGCAGATTATCCGCGCCATCAAGGCCGAGGTCGTTGATTGCCTGAACTTGGGCGGCAGCCTCGTGGGCTTTCAGAAGAATGCGGCTGTCGCAGCGGCCGCCGGCCTGCGCTGCTGGCACGGGTCTGGTAACGACTTGGGCATTGTCGATACCGCGTACGTCCACGCGGCCGCGGCTGCGCCCAACTGCACGATGGCTTCGGATTTTGTTGGGAGTTGGACTCGCGAGGATGACCTGATTGTCGAGCCGATTCCTTTTGTCGATGGGTACGTGCCCACGCCCATGCAGCCGGGCTTGGGCTGCGTGCTGGACGAAAAAGCCCTAGTGCGCTACGTTCGGGGAAGCGAAACCGCTTCTTGAGCGAGGCAACTATTTACCATCCTGTGCGTCGGCACAGCTTGGCGCACTTAATTCCTTAATAGGAGGATAGTATCATGCGCAAATGGCTGGATAAAACCACGGCCTTAGTCCTGTGCGGTGCTTTAGTGCTGGTCGCCTGTGGCGACGACGACTCCGCACCGGTGGAGCCCGAGCCGGAACCGATGGCTGAGATAACGCCTGAAGTCGTCGGCTTATACGGCACGCTGGTCGCCAGTTTTCAGAATGTCTTTTTTGCCGCGATCATTCCCGGTACGACGTCGGTGCCGGGAGAAGGCGGCGGCTCGGTGGAGATATCAGGCAACGACTGGACGTTGCAGGATTTCTCGCCTGATGGCGCGTTGATAATCAATGGTGCCATAAATGTCGGCATAGACCAAACGCCCATTCCGCTGACCGGGGAGGTTACCCTTTCTGGATCACAGGAAGCCGAATTGGTCCTCGATATGGAGCTCTCGGTCGGCACCGATGGCCTTTCTGCTACTGGGACGGTAACTATTGACGGTGCCGAATTTGACGCTGCGGAACTCTCGGCTGCTGTCGATGCCGCACTCGCGGCGGCCGCGGCGGCTGGCTAGTAGGCCGTGCCGTTTTGGTGTTTGGTCGCGGCCCTAGCCTGGTGCTGGGGCTGCGACCGCGGTCTCGATGCCGAGGCCACCGGGCAGACTGGAATCGCCGGTCGGCTGCACTTTGTCGGCGAGTGGCCCGCCAACGTGGGGCAGGTGGCCGTGGCCGTCTATCGCGAGCCACCTGCTTCGCTGGCCGATTTTTTTCGCATCAACGGCTGGGACACCGAGGTCGCGCTCGGGGTCGAGTCCTATGACTATTTCGTCCCCTTAGATGGAGAAGGCGTATATCAGTGGATTGTCGTGGCTTGGCGGCAAGAGGATCAGTTTTGGGATCTTACCTCGCTTTTGGGCTGTTATTACCTGCCTGACGCCGACCTCCCCTCGCCGGTAGAAGTCGGCTCCGGGGAGGTTGTCTCTGACATCGATATCGAAGTCAACTTCGCTGTATTGGACCATGAGACCGAGCTTAGCACTGCTCTATGCGAGCGCGCTTTGCCTGCTGAATTGCTGGCCGAGCTCGGCCGCTGATATCGTCGTCCGCGTCTTCGACGCTAGCGACCAAACCCCGCTGCCCGGCGCGACGTTGGCGGTGCTGGGAACGGAATTTGGGGGGTACGCCAACGAAGAGGGCTACTGCCGGGTCGAGGGCTTGCCTGACGGCCAATACGACCTGCTTTGTTCGCATATTGGCTATCGCTCGCACACCCTGCGCGGCGTTGCTCCCGGGGAGGAGGAGCGCGTTGTCGTCCTCGAACCTACGGCGGTTGAAGTCCCCGAGCTAATCGTCTCCGCTGCCCGCCGCTCCCAGACTTTTGCCCAAGCTCCCATTAGCATCTCCGTAGCCGATGCCGAGCGCATCGCCGATCACAATGCCTTCTCGCTGACCGGCCCCCTGCGCTATGTCTCGGGTATCAGCCAAGTAGGGAACCAGCCCGTCGTGCGCGGATCGAGCGGTTACAGTCGCGGCACGGGCAGTCGGCTGCTGATGCTGGTGGATGGATTTCCCATGCTGTCGTCGGATGTGGGCGACATCAAGTGGGATGCCGTGCCCCTGCAGCAAGTCGAGCGCGTGGAGGTGGTCAAAGGGGCTGGCTCGGCCCTGTACGGCACGGGGGCTTTGGGCGGGGTAATCAACGTGCTTACCCGCGATCCGGCGCGCGATCCGGGCACCCGCTTTCGGCTGCTCAGCGGGCTGTATAGCCAGCCAGCGCATAGTCAGTGGCGTTGGCGCGAGTCCCCGATGCACTTTGTCGGGTTTGACGTAAGCCACAATCGGGTTTTGGGCCGGACCGGCTTGGCGCTGAGCGGAGGCCACAACCGGGGCACTGGCTATCACCAAAACGGCGATGCCCGCCGCTACCATCTCTACACCAAGGCCGTGCATCGCTTTTCGCCGACGAGCTATTGGCGCGTGATGGGCAACTGGGCGCTAGACGACCACGGAGTTTTCATCCAGTGGCGCGACCGCAGTCAGCCGCTGGCCGTGCCCGAAAACGACGCACCGGCCCATACTGTCTCGTGGAAGTTGCATCTCAATTCTGAGTATTACCGATTGGTACACAGCGATTTGGGCTACCGGCTCAAGCTAGGGTATTACCGCACGGATTTTACCAACAACGCGGCGGCTGGAGGCTTGGCCTCGGCTGGGCACAAAATTTCGGGCGAAGGTCAGTTCGACTACACGGGATTGGGCAGTTGGAATTGGACGCTGGGGCTGGCCGGGATAGCTGATCTGGTGCGCTCGCCCAGCGATTTCCTCGGCACGCGTTCCCTGATAACCACCTCCGGCTACGCCCAAGGCGTGTACGAAATTAGTCCGCTGGCTGAGTGGACGGTCGGGTTGCGCTACGACTGGAGTCGGCTCTCCGATGCCTCTGGGTTGGCAGCAGGGCCGTGCGGGGCACCACCAGTCGAGAGCAAAAGCATCGGAGAATTTAGCCCCCAGACTGGTCTTTCCTACCGGCTGTCGGAGACGACCGCGCTGCGCGCTTCGCTTGGTCGGGGCTTTCGCGTACCGGCGGTGGTTGAAGTCTTTTCCCAAGCCGAGGTCTCTGGTATTCGCGTTTGTCCCAATCCCGCCTTGGATCCCGAGCGGGCTTGGTCTAGCGAGGTGGGGATCAAGCAGGAACTGGCGAAGTGGTTGGCCTTGGATCTGGCGCTGTTTTGGAACGAGTACCGCGGGCTGATTGAGGCGCGTCCAGATCCTTATGCTGGAGGGACTGTGCCCATAGCCCGCTTCCTAAACTTGGCGCAGGCGCGGGTCGGCGGGTTTGAAAGCGAGCTCTTGGTCGCCTTGCCGCTGGGTTTGGGAGCGAGAGCGGCTTATACCTTGGTGGATGGCGTGGAATTTCTCGATGCGGACCAAGTGTTGCCGCCTTATTGCCACGGCGACTACGGCGATCAGGCACCGCTGCCTTACCGGTCGCGCCACGTCCTCAATCTGGGCCTCCAAGGGAAGCGCGGCCCCACGAGCGGGCGGGTAAATTTCCAATACCTCAGCCGTTTTGAACGGGTATCCGGCCTGTTTGCCGAGTGCGGGCGCGACTATGTGCCCATTTACTTGCTCGACGTGCAGTTGAGCCACCAGCTAGGCCCTTTGCAGATCAACCTGCGAGTCGATAACGCGCTGCAGTATTACCACGCGACGATCGAGCGCCAAATACGCCCCTTGCGGCGCATCTCCTTGAGCGTGGATGGCGATCTCTAATCCCTATACAGCTAGTCTAGTCCAGTGGCAGGCCGCCATTGAGCAGGGCCGCTTCGACGGCGAGTTCGGGCGGATCTACGGGCGGGAGCAGGTGGCGGCTTGGCGGGCCAATTACTTGGAGGCCCTGCGGCTATTTGCTGCCCGCTACGGCAGCGGGGGCCGCGTGGTCGTGGCGCGCTGCCCTGGGCAGATGAACGTCATGGGCATGCACATTGATTACGGAGGCATGCCCTCGGTGCGGCTGGCCGTGCGTGGAGCGGATACGTTGGTGGTGGCGCGGGCGGCCTCCAGTCGGCGGGTGCGGCTCGCCAGTTTACTGCACAGCCGAGGTGCGCCCGCAGATCGCTTCGCGCCTATTGAGTTGGACTTGGAGACTATTCTGCCTAAGGCCCGCGTGGCCGAGCGGCAGGCGCTGATGGACTACGCAGGTCAAGTGTGCCGCCAGCGCCTAGAGCATACGGGTAGCGCCTTGGCCAACGATTGGTCGGTGCTGGTGGAGGGGCAGCTCGTGTACTTGGAGAGTTATTTCCGCGATCGCTTGGCCTTGGGCGGTTTCGACGGGCTGGTGCGGAGCAGTGTCTCGCCCAGCGGGGGCATGAGCTCGTCTTCGGCGCTGGTGGTGGCGACGGCACTGGCGACGATGGGGGTTCACGGATTGGATCCGCGGCGCGATATGTCCGAAGCGGACTTGGTCGATGGGCTGGGCACCTCGGAGTGGATGCGGGGCACTCGCGGCGGCACGGCTGACCACGGAGGAATGATCTTGGGTCGGGCGGGCAAGCTGGTCGGCGTTGGCGTCTTTCCGGCCCGCGTGCAAGGGGAGGCTGCGTTGCCCGATGAGTACGCGGCGATAGTGCTCGACAGCGGCGTTGTGCGCGAATACGACGAGGCCGTCAAGGAAGAGACGGTCATCGCCTATCCGCTCGGCGCGTTTATCGCCCGCGAGTTGATTTTGCCGCGGCTAGGTAAAAGCAGCGACGTGTGCGAGCGCATCCGCTATATCCGGGATATTGCGCCCGAACCGCTGGAGTTGTCGCTTGCGGAGCTGTACCGGGTCTTGGGCCAGTTGCCTCGGCAGACGAGTCTGGCGCAGTTAGCTGCCGAAGCGCAAGCAGCCGGAGTCGGGGCGCATTTCGACGCCATGTGCCAGCGGGAGGTCGCTGGCAAGTTTCAGCTTTTATCCGAGGACACGCCGTTGTTTATTCGCCGGCGCTGCATCTATGGCTTGGCCGAGCAGGACCGGGTGGCCGGTATGCTCGCCTACCTCAATGCGGGCAATATGTCCACGGCCTTGGAATTGATCCGCATCTCGCACGACGGCGATCTGGACCGAGAGGTCGAAGACGAGGTCTTGGCGCAACTTGCAGAGCGAGCCGAGCGCGGGGAGGAGCGAGCGCAACTGCGCTTTTTGCCGGGAGGCTACGGACGGATGACGCCGGCCTATGATCGGACTGTGCGGGTGGTCAATCGGTTTCTCTCCGCCGAGGGACCAACCGCGGGGGCCGTGCAGCGGCTGGGCGCTGGTTGGGGCGGCAATATCGGCGGGTTAGTTCACCGTGCGTTCGTCGATGGGGAACGCCGTGCCGCGTTTGCAGAGATGTTGCGAACGGAGCTGGGCCATGAGCCAGAGCTAGCAGTGGCCGTGCCCGGCGAAGGAGCCGGTTTGCTCGCCGCGCCCCAAGGGAATTGAGATGGAACATTTATTGGATGGTGTGCGAGTGCTCGACTTGACGCGGGTGTTAGCCGGGCCGTACGCGTCCATGGTGTTGGCCGATTTGGGCGCGGAGGTGATCAAGGTCGAGCTACCGGGTACGGGCGATGAGGCGCGGGGGTTTGGGCCGTTTCAAAACGGCGAGAGCGCGTACTTTGCCAGCGTCAATCGGGGTAAGAAGAGCGCGACGATCGACTTGCGGCAGGCGCGGGGGCAGGACTTGGCGCGGCGTTTGGCTGGTGAGTGCGACGTGTTGATTGAGAATTTTCGTCCCGGCAGCATGGATCGCTTTGGGTTGGGATACGCGGACCTGCACGCGCTGTATCCGCGCTTGGTGTACGCGTCGATTTCGGGTTTTGGCCAGACCGGTCCGTACGCGCAGCGGCCCGCGTACGACGTGCTCATTCAGGCGATGGGGGGGCTGGCCAGCATTACCGGGCAGCCCAATGGGCCGCCGGTGCGGGTCGGCTCGTCGATTGCCGACTTGAGTGCGGCTCTCTTTGGGGCCATCGGCATTCTCGCGGCCTTGGAGCGGGCGCGGCGCACTGGCGAGGGGCAGCAAGTCGATATTTCCATGCTGGATTGTCAGGTGGCCCTGTTGGAAAACGCCCTCGCCCGCTACGCCGTATCCGGCGAAGTGCCCACGCCGCTCGGGTCGCGGCATCCGGCTATTACGCCTTTTCAGTTTTTTGCTGCCAGTGATGGCTATATCGTCATTGCCGCGGGCAATGATAGGCTCTGGCGTCAGCTTTGCGACGCCTTGGGCCTCGGTGCGTTGGCCGACGATCCGCGCTTTGCTAGTAACGCGCTACGCACTGAGAATCACGCGGCCTTGGAGCCGGTGTTGGAGCGGGTGTTGGCTGAGAAAACCGTTGATGAATGGTGTGATATACTAGCGGCGGCCGGCGTGCCGAGCGGGCCGTTGTGCGATGTGGAGCAGGTCTTTAGCGACGAGCAGGTGGCGGCGCGGAATATGATCGTCGAATTGGAGCATCCGGTCGCGGGTCGGCAGACGGTGGCTAACTCGCCGCTGCGATTTTCCGCGACGCCGGTCGAGTTGCGTGGGCCAGCGCCCTTGTTGGGACAGCACACCGAGGAGGTTTTAAGCGGCGTTTTGGGACTGACGGAGGGGGAGATGGAGGGGTTGCGGGATGAGGGAGTGATATGAGAGACGGGGAACGCGCTCTAAACAGTCCGGTTGGGACCTCGGATCGCATCGAGAGCTTGGATGTGCTACGCGGCTTTGCCGTGCTCGGAATATTGGTCATGAACATCCAAGCGTTTGCCATGCCTATGGCCGCGTACTTTAACCCCACGGCCTACGGCGATCTCAGCGGTATTAACTTTTTCACCTGGCTGGTTGGCTACCTGCTCGTTGACCAGAAGTTTTTGTCGATGTTCTCGCTTCTTTTTGGGGCCGGCATCTGCTTGTTTGCTGATCGCGCCGAGGCTCGTAGCGGTCGCTCGGCCGGCTTGCACTACCGGCGCATGTTCTATCTGCTCCTGTTCGGCCTTGTACATGCCTATTTCCTGTGGTCGGGCGATGTATTGGTCACGTACGCGCTGTGCGGCTCCGTCCTCTTTTTTTTGCGGCACCGCTCGCCGCGCGCACTGGCGATCATCGGCCTCGCTGTCTTTTCAGTATCGAGTGTTCTCTACATCGCAACAGGCATGACGACAGAGTTTATCCCCGAAAAAGATGTGGCGGAAATCGTAGCAGTGTGGGCACCAGACGCGGTCAAAATTGATGCGGAGTTGCTCGCGTATCGCAGCGGATGGTTCGTCCAGCAGGCGCAGCGTACCGCCGATACGTTGGAAATGCACACGACGGCCCTGCCATTCAAACTGCTCTGGCAATCCGCGGGCATCATGCTGCTGGGCATGGCCCTCTACCGTTGGCATATCCTGAGCGCGGTCCGCAGCGATGTATTCTATCGCTGGCTCGCGCTCATTGGGTTCGGGGTTGGCGTGCCGGTCGTTGCTGTGGGTGCATGGTGGAATTTTGCGGCTGGATGGAGTTGGGATCGCTCGATGTTTCTGGGGTCGCAATTCAGCTATTGGGGCAGCCTCGCGATGGCATTTGGCTACGTCGGCCTCGCGATGCTGGCGGTTCGACGCGGATGGTTCGCTGCGTTGCAGGTGCGCTTGGCCGCTGCGGGTCGGATGGCGTTTACCAACTACATCGCACAGACGCTGATCTGCACGACTATTTTTTACGGGCATGGATTGGGGTTATTCGGGAGCGTTGACCGCTGGCAACAGGCCATCGTTGTCATTGCCGTGTGGGGCATCCAGCTTTGGTGGTCGCCGCTGTTGCTGAGGCGCTTCCGCTACGGCCCGTTGGAATGGAGTTGGCGGGCACTGACCTACTGGCGGGTCCCGAGAGGGTAAAGGTTCTATTATGACTGCACAAACGGTTGCCCCGATGACTGCCGCCGAACTGCTGGCGATGCCGCACAATGACTATCGCTATGAACTCGTACAAGGCGAGTTGCGCCAGATGGAACTCGCCGACAGACAACACGGACGTATTGCTGCACAAATCGGTAGCTGTCTCGGAGCATTTGTTGCAACTAATGGCTTGGGCGAAACCTATGCAGCCGGGACCGGCTTCATCATTGACACCGCGCCTGATACGGTCCGTGCGCCCGATGTCAGCTTTGTGGCGCGGGAACGCGCTGAGGCCACCGCAGAAGAACGAGGTTTTTTCCCCGGCGCACCCGACCTCGCCGTTGAAGTCATTTCGCCGAATGATCGCTACAGCGAAGTAGAAGAGAAAATGTCCGACTGGCTGCGGGCGGGTACTCAGATGGTCGTTGTGATTGACCCACTCCAACGCACCGCAGCGGTGTACCGCGCTCCCGACGATATTTATAGGCTCATCGAAGGGGATATGCTCGACGGCGGCGATGTGGTGCCGGGGTGGAAGATGGCTCTTGCTGACGTGTTCTAAAGGCTGGATCAGGATTTGGTGCTGTAGTCAGATCGGAAGGGACAACTGTTTATCCTTCGGACTCGTTTGATCGGGCAGTTCAAAACGCACCGGCCGCAACTTCTTGATGACCACTTTTTCCTCGATAGCTCTCTTCATCCAAGTGTCAAACTGCTTCGTCTCAAGGCCATAGTGGTTTTCCAACTCTGATTTTTTGATAGACCCGTTGGCAAGTTGTGCGTGGAGCGACTGAATGAAGTGTCCGTATAGATCAGAATTCTGCTCCTGCGGCCTAGTGTGTTCGGGCTGTTCCGAGACGTTTCCAGCACCGGAAGAAGTGGCCTCTACTTCAGTGGCTGCATATAAGAAGTTGTCCTCTATCTGCTCTGATGAGGCGGCTGGTTGATCCGAAGCACAGAGCCGCTGGATTACCTCCTGCGGGGGACCTTGTGCAGGATGGACGCTTAAAAGGGCCGTATTGCCAGAACCATCGCTGTCTTTGCGGACCCAGATTGGCACCCATTGTTTCTTCATGTTCTCAATGGCACCTTCCCAAGTGCCACCTTTTATACCGGAATGAACGACTAACGCTTTGTCAGACAGGCAGTAGATGTACCTGTTCCTTTGCATAGCCTTGCCGACGGTGAAACCTGCCTCGGGGTTAAATGGCGAGATCAGCACCAGATCCTGAGATCGCAGGTGGGATCGGTACATCTTACTTGACGATGCGCGTAGCAGGCTGTCCGCAAGAATGCCGACAACAGTGCCTCCCTTATCCAGTGCCCCGAACATTGCGGCTTGGTCAATCCCCCGCGCTCCGCCCGATACGACGGAGTAACCGGCATTAGCTACAGCCTCGCCGAACGCCTGAGTCCAAGAAAGATCGCTCTCCGAGGCATCGCGAGAACCGACGACCGCGATTCCTCTATAGCTCATAGAGCACAGCAGCGTTCGGCAGCCGCAGCCGTACAGCACTGCGGGAGATGCTCGGCCAAGCCGCTTCTTTAAGCGATCCGGATAGTCCTCGTCGGCACTGGTCAACCACCATAAGCCAGCTTGCGCCCACCGATCCTTGGCAAGCCCCAAGGCACTTCCTCGGTCTAGAAGCCTCTTGATCCGCTCCGTAGTTCCTCTAGGGTCGGACCTGCATCCCAAGACTTCATTCACATTCTCTAAGAGGTATTCTAGGGTTACATTCCGTTCCTTGAGCCAATTTGCAAATGCCCACCATTCTTCCGTCGTTAAGGGTTTTGCTCCGTTGTCATCAGAGCCGGGAAGGTGCGCCGTCAGGAGCAGCACCGCATCGCTGTTGCCGGATGTAGCCATTTCAATCTCCTGTGCTTGCTAATGCTAGCTCCCTAACGAGGCGAATAAAACAGCGTCAAGCTCAAGTCAAGGGCGGCCACCTCAGCACGTCGAGATGGCCGCCCTTTTTGTTTTCATCGCTGATAAGCAGCTTTGAGGATTTTGGTCGGGGATGTTGGAACGGTACCTCAGAAAGCCTCAGCGTCTTGCGCTGACTGGGCTTCCTTCAGAATACGACCAAAACTAGTAGCTTCGTAACGTACATTTAAATAACTCTCAGAGGCGGAGGATGCCATTGCGACTACTGTAATAGAAGAAAGAGGATCATGTCCCTCAAAATAATAAAACTTGACTAATTCACGGTCGCCGTCCGCCAGCGCCCGCAAAAAGTCGTCGTCGCGATTCCAGTTACTAGAGGACTTTAAATAGTCAAAAGTCTGGGCGATTCCAGCTCGATTTCCTGATACTGACTCATTTACAATATGTCTGAGATTCACCCCGTACTTGCCATCTAGGGACTTAACAACACGGTCAAAGGTACCTCGAACAGCGTTGCCATACTTATCATTCTTGTTGGTCTTTCCAAACGCAACGATTTTAAGTATTCCTAGCTCATCATGTACAGAGACACTATAAAAGTCAAATAGAGGATGGGGGTTTGGGGGATTATAAACGCTGTATTCATACAGAATTCCACCTATTACATTCGAGGGATCACCTAAATCTATACCCTGCAAGGGACCCGCCTCAAGCGGCAGTCCAAAAGGAGAGGGTGCATTATTCATAATAACTCCGGGTGGGTTAGTAGAGCGTGAGTGCTCTACACCTTTGGAAGGGGAAGAGGGAGAGGGTTCAGAAAGTGGTTTGGAAGGCGACGCGGGCGGCAAGTAGGTCGGACCACTGGCAATGGGACGTAACTTGTCAAGCTCTCCACCCGGAACAACGCGACCTTGCTGTTTCATCTTGAGCAGAATACTTCGCAGAAGAGAGCGTGCTGGCAAGCGCTTGTCTAGGTGGGTCAGATTAGCAAGCACCACAAAGTGTTCCTGCGCTCTACTAACCGCGACGTTGATCAGACGCGCCCCAATATGGTCAGGCGGCACCCCCTGCACGAACTGTCCCAGATTCCTATGTCCGCTGCTTTCGGGGATTTCCAACAGCACAATTCGACGTTCGTCTCCTTGAAAACGATGAACTGTTCCGCACTGTACTAAGTTGCCGAGGCTATCCTCTTTGAGCAGCTTTTGAATATGGCGCGCCTGCGCGGAATAAGGTGTGCAGATGCCGAGGTCGTGGTTGGTTTCTATCACACCGTTCAGTCGAAGATGCCGCACAAAGTTCCTCACGAGCAAGGCATGGATTTTGTTGAAGCGTGAACCATTATTCTGGCTTTCGACCGATCCAATATCCGACGTGTCGATGATCGTGAGAGGCTTTTCAAACGGATTTGGTGGCAAACGACCAGGCACCTTTTTTCGTAATAGGGATGTCCTCAGTTTATCTTCGTACATTGGCCCGGAGATAAGTTCACAGATCTCAGGGTGCATCCGATACTGGGTGGTCAGCATTGCTAGGCCGGGAGCATCGGGTTTTGTCCGTTCCGTTGCGGTGAAGGAATCGAGCTCTAGCTCTTGGAGGATTGCTTCCTGCTCGGTCGGCACAATAGATGGTATCTGACGAAAATCGCCCGAAATCACCACGCGCTCGCTCGACAGACCGGCAGAAAACCATACTGCCGGCCGGATAACCATTGACGCCTCGTCAACGATAACCAAGTCAAATTCGCCGATCTCTCCTGTGAGGTATGCTGTAGTGCAGGTCGCGCCAACGATCCTCGCATTCCTTAGCACTGTCTTTCGAAGTGCTGAGCTCTCCGCCTTTGTTTCGCGTATTTCGGCAACCAACTCATCGCGTTGCTGTTTGGCTTTGTCGATGCTGGCTTGGGCGCTCGTCCTGTCTTCAACGGCCTCAGTGGATCGGCGCTCATCGCGCGTTTGCCTCGCCTGTTCAAAGTGCTGGCAAGCCGTCGCATACTGCTCTTTCAACTTCTGAGTATAGGCATCATTTCGTGCGATCTCTGCTTCGAGTTGACTCTTTTTTCCCTCTAGCTCGGCTGAGCGCCGCTCCACAATTTCGTCGATTGCCACATATTTGCGATATTTGGACTCCAGTTTGTCATCGGCGATTCGACCTAAACGGACAACTTTACCCCCCTCCATGGCAGGGTGCTCATGGGTAAGTGTTTCGCAAATCTTATAGAGAACTTGATCTACGGCCTTGTTCGTGTTGGAACAGACCAACGTTCGCTTTCCACCATCGAATGCCGAACGCACAATCGCACTTAACGTCATGGTTTTGCCACAACCGGGAGGCCCCCAAATGAACGTTAGTGCCTCTCTAAGTGCAGTCTGGTAGGCTATACGCTGACTATCGTCTAGTTCAGAACCGCCATTCGCTTGGATTGGATGAACTGGTCTGTTGGGCAAGGGACCCGGCTGGACCACCGCGTCGGCGAGGGTGCGATTGAGCGTGATTTCTCCTGTATTGACCGCTTCGATTTTTTCCTTGAGTGCCTCCAAAAAGGCGGTCGTATAAATCAGCAGCACGGCAGAGCTTACCTCGTCGCCGATGTCCTCCTTCAGGGCCAACATCAGATAGCCAGCCCCAATCGACGCGATTGTTCCCTCGACTCGCCGCTGATCGACTTGAATCTCGACTTGGTCTTCCCGCTCTATCTTATCGGTAAAAGGGAAACGGTAGAGAATGTCGTCACCAGCAATCTCGGTACGACGCCCTTTCTTAAGCTCATAGCGTTTCTGACCCGCTCTACTTGTCTTCATTTCTCGGATTAGCTCTCCGAGTGCCGCAATGAAGCGATCGGGAAGATCCGCATCGGCTGGGCGAATCTTGGGACGAGAAGAGACCTCAGATGGTGGCTTAGGAGGTGGCGCGGATGTCTGACGCTTTTCTGGGTTAGGTGGTTGGGCGGGCGTCATCTCCTGATACGCTCGTTGAAGCCCTCGTTCATGTGCAGTTGGCAAATCCGTCGTTTCAGTAGGACGAATCTTGAGACGGGAAGAAGCCTCAGATTTCGGTCTCGCCATGGGGATTTTGTCTCTTTTGTGATGTAGATGATGACTGCTCAAACTGCGACTCGCAAGCCGTTTAGAAACAGCGGATTAATATAACTGCCAGCCGAGCCGATGCCTAAAGGCGATGCGATTTTGCCGACCTATACGGTGCCACGGGATCGCCTATTCATAATGTGTCCACAGGCGGAGCACCTTGACGATTTTTTCTTTTTGTAAGACCTGATAAACTAGACGGTGCTGGATATTGATTCGACGGGAGTAGGCACCACTTACATCGCCGAGCAGTTTTTCAAATGGGGGCGGCGTACAGAAAGGATTTTCTTTAAGCAGGTCTAACAGTTTTTCCGCTCGGGGCCGCAAGCCCGCCGCTTGGAGCTTTTTGGCGTCCCGCTGCGCTTGCCGGGTAAAAACTAGCTTCCAACTCACCAGTCGAGTTCCTCGGCACACTCCTCTACGGGCGTTTTCAGGCCCTCGATGATAGATTCACGCATTTTAGGAATGGAGAGCAGATGCAGCGTCTCCTGAATCGACCGCCAATCGTCCTCGGCGATGAGCATCGCTGACCCTCGCTTGCTATGGATGCGAATAGGTTCTCCGCCTTCGGCCACTTGCTCTAGGAGCTTGTAGAGCTCAGGACGTGCTTTAGTTACGTTGATCGTCGTCAAACCTATGACCTATCAGGGTAAAAATTCGGCCAGATGTCCGGCCCTGAAGTGAAGAATCTCTTATAGCATTGAAGTTATAGGCCGCGCACTCGTCGTCAAGCCAGTGGCATAGCCTTACACAAACGGATTGATCTGCTGCCGCTTACCGACGTATTCTGGCCTGCCGATGGTCGCATTTCAGCCGGTCCGTAGTCACGCCCGCTCCACGTCAAACGCCGTGATATTGCGCTCGTCCTTGCTAAACTCCACGCCAATCAGGTGAATCGGCTGCTCCAAGGCGCGGTACTTATCCGCGTAGCGCCGCTCCTGCAACTGCGCCATCGCCGCACCCGCTGACGCCAGTTCGACGACCTTGAACTCGAACAGATAGACGTGGTTGTTGAACAGAACCGCCATGTCCAAGCGTCCGTGGCTACTGCTGTCCTCTACCGTGATGTTCAACCCCAGCCCCGCGAAATAGGAGTAGAACACGCTGGCGTAGTAGCCCTCGTAGCGGGCGATGTCGTTGTTGGTGTACCATTCGTAGGGAATGCTAGCGAAAAAGGCGTGAAACAGCGTCTCCAGCCCGGCGAAGTCGTTGGCTTCTAATAGCCTATATAGCTGCGTGCTATTAACCCTGTGGCGCGTCGCATCCCGCACCAAGTAGCGCAGCAGGCTCTCGTTGAGGCTCTGGCGCACCTCGCGGTTGGGATAGTCCAAGCGATAGACCGGCTCGCCACCCAAGTCCTCCTCGTCGGTTATCGTCAGGTAGCCAGTCTGGAACAGCAGGGCCTCGGTGGCGATGTCATCGACATCAAAGGTCGATAGCAGTTCGTCGCTGCCCTCCATCGCCCCGAGTTCTAAGGAACTGACGCGGCGCTTGAACAGTGTTTCGACTAGGAACGTGGGGGTGCCGGTCTCAAACCAATAGGCGGCGAAGCGGCGGCGGCGAAACAGCAGGAGGATGTCGAAGGGATTGTACACCTTCTCGTCGCCGAGCCAACTATAGCCGCTGTACTAATCGCGAATCTGGTCCCGATCCAAGCCGGGCAGTTCCGGCGCGAATACGGCGTCTAGATCGGCGTCGGTGTAGCCGCAGAGGGCCGAGTAGGACGGTTCGAGGGTGATATCGGTGAGGTTGTTGAGGCCAGAAAACAGGCTGACCTTGGAGAATTTGCTCACGCCGGTGATGAACGTGAAGCGGACGTGGGCATCGCAGTCCTTGATGACCGCGTAGAGGCCGCGCAGAAAGTCGCGGTTGGCGCGGGCTACTTCCGGCAGCTCCAGCGCATCTAAAATCGGCTTGTCGTATTCGTCGATTAGCACGGCGACCGGCTGCCCGGCTTGGTCGTGTAGGGCCTCTAGCAGAAAGGCAAAACGGCCGGGTGCCGTGGCGTACTCGGAGACAATCCCCGCCCGGCGTTCGGCCGCGGCGAGTTGCTCCATGAGCGTGGCCTCTAAGTAATCGGGTTCTTTGAAGTTGCCGCTGCCAAAGCTGAGGCGCAGCACCGGATGGCGAATTGACCAATCCCAACGGTCGTGAATGTACAGTCCCTCAAACAGCGGCTCGTTGCCCTCGAACAATTCTTTCAAGGTATCTAAAAACAGGCTCTTACCGAAGCGACGTGGGCGCGACAGGAAGTAGTGTGTACCCTCGTCGAGCAGCCGACCGATGTAGCCGGTCTTATCGACGTAGTAGCAGTCCTCTTGCCGAATTTTGCGGAAGGTCTGAATGCCGATGGGCAGTCTGCGTTTTCTCATGGCTGTCTCCTTGGCTTTTGATCTGCTTGCGGCCACTTCAGCGCAGAGTTGTGCGATGGCTTTGGTAGGGCTGGCTGGGTCCTCGTATTATCTTAGTAAGCTACTGACAGCTAAAGCAGTCAGCTTTTTGACGGGGCACGCACGACCTAACAGCGTCCACGTTAGGCCCCGTAGGCCCGCATCGGGCCTTGTTTAGAACATTCACTGCGGCGTTGACATCTCGGTTGAGTTCGACGCCACAACCGCAGGAGTGCCACCGTTGCGACAGCGGCTTCTTTTCTACGCGCCCGCAGCCCGAGCAGGCTTGCGACGTGTGCCGGGCATCCACTTCGACGATGATACTACCAGCCCTTTCAGCCTTGTAGTCAAGCATCGAGCGGAACAGCGTCCAGCTAGCATCGGAAGCCGACAGCGCGAGGTGTCGGTTGGCGAGCATAAAACGCGGCGATACATCTTCTACGGCGATGAGTGCAAATTCTTCCGTCATGCGGAAGGTGAGGCGATGCAGGAAGTCCCGTCGCTGATTGGCGATCTTCCAGTGCAGTGCTTCGACGCGCCTTTTGCATTGCCACCAGCGCGAACTAAAGCGCGTCTTGCGAGCCAAAGCCCGTTGAGCACATCTGAGCTTAGCCAGCGACCGACGCAGCCAACGCGGGTTGTCAATCAGCATCCCATCCGAGAAGGCCAGCAGGCTCGACAGACCCATGTCCACGCCGATAGCTTTGCCGCCCTTGGGTGCGGGTGCCACTTCACCATCGTCGCCTTGAAAGCTGACGAACCAGCGATTGCCTGCCTTGCGGCTGATGACGACGTGCTTGAGGCAGCCTTCCGGGACAGCGCGGTGCTGCTTGACGGGGATGTTGCCGACGTGTTGGATGTGCAGTTGGTCACCTGTCAGCTTGCAGCCGTCGCCGTGACGGTACTCGATAGAACGGAACCGCTGTGCAGGCTTGAACCGCGGAAACCCTGGCGTCTCGCCCGCCTTAACGCGACGGAAGAATGCAGTGAAGGTCTTGTCGAGGCGACGGAGAAGCTGCTGGACCGCGGTGGCGTTGAGCAAGCCAAAATCTTCCAAGCGGGCCTTACGATCCTCGCGGAAGCGATCCCACTGGTCTACGTAAGACACCGATACCCCGGCCGTTTTATACACATGCCGACGATGCTCCAATGCCTCGTTATACAGCAAGCAAGACTGACGCAGGACGACGTTGAGCGCATCTTGCTGCTCGCGGCTGGGGTACAGTCGATATGGATATGTGCGCTGCATCTAGACGCCTTTCTGTGCTTCAATGTACCGACGCACCACCCCGTCACTGACCTGCCCTGTGGTGCCTGCGTAGTAGCTGCGGCTCCACATCGACGGCAGGCGCGACTTGAGATGCGGGTATCGAGCTCGCAGTTCGTGCGCCGTGAAGCCCTTGAAGTGTCTGACCAGTTGGTTGACGGCTATCGTTGGTGTACCCGTGACAAACAAATGCACGTGATCGGGACGGATAGCCAGCGAGAGAATTTCTACGCCCAGTGCCTCGGCCTTGGCATGCAACAGCTCGTCGAGGCTGTTGGCTACCTCGCCTTCAAGTACGGAGCGACGGAACTTGGGACACCACATCAAGTGGTATTGCAGCGAGTGCATGCACCCTGCGGATTTTCGTTTGTTTTCCATACAGTAAGTAGAGCGATAGCTTTGTTTGCTGCCAACTATCTATTGTCCTGCTCTCAGGGGACCAGAACGCCTGGTGCGTTCTGGTCCCGTCAAGAAGGCCACACCTATCCCCCTGAACGGCTAAAGCCGTCAGTCCCACGGTAATTTTGATTGTCGGCGTTAGCGTACTCAATATCGACGAGAGTACAAAACAGCGTCAAGCCCAAGCAAGAGGAGAACGCATGGATGATCCGCAGATGGACGCAGATGGACGCAGAATAGAAATGAGACGATCCTCAGTTCAAATCGTTCAATCGTGTAGGATTGCTATATGAGCGGTCCGATTGGGCGTCTCGCCAAACTCGCACGCAAGGCCGTAGAGCCGATCGCAGTTAAGGCGTTGCTGGCGCGGGAGCGGCTCGAATCGGGGGTTGCCTACCATCCCGGCTCAGCCGAGATCCTAGCGGACCCATATCCAAAGTACGCCCAGATGCGGCAGCAGGATCCCGTGCATCGGATGCGGCTGTTGGACGGGTGGGCGTTGACGCGCTACAAAGACTGCGACGCGGTGTTGCGGGACCACGCCCGATTCTCCAATGCCATCCCCAGCGTGGTGCGCGAACAGACCGGCCTCATCAGTATGCTGCACCAAGATCCGCCCGAGCACACGCGCCTGCGGGCACTCGTCTCGCCGGCGTTCGCGCCACGCGCCATTGAAAAGCTGCGCTTTAGAGTAGAACGGACCGCCAAACAGTTGCTCGACGCGGTCGCCGGCCAGCGCTGCTTCGATCTGATTGCCGCTTTAGCGTACCCGTTGCCGATTACGATCATCGCCGACATGATGGGCGTCCCGCCCAAAGACATGGACCGCTTCAAGGACTGGTCCAATGACCTCGCGCTCAGCGTTGAACCGTTTTTGCCTGAAGACGCAATCGAGCGCGTTGGACGCGCCACGGAAGAATTAACCGAGTACTTTGAGGCCATCATCGCCGTGCGGCGACAGGAGCCGAGGGACGACCTAATCAGCGTCCTGCTAGCCGCTGAAGAGGAAGGCAGCAAGTTGACGCACGACGAACTCATCAAGACGCTAATGCTGTTGCTGGTTGCCGGGAACGAAACGACTCGGAACCTGATCGGCAACGGCATGTTGGCGCTGCTGTCGAATCCAGATCAACTGCAACGCCTGCGGCACAACCCGGACTTGCTGAATTCAGCCGTCAAGGAACTTTTGCGCTACGACCCTCCAGTCCAGCTCGACGGGCGGGTCGTGAGTCAAGATGTGGAGATTGGTGGCAAGCACATTCGCGCCGGGCAACTGGTCATTTCCTTGATCGGCGCGGCCAACCGCGACCCAGCAGTTTTTGAGCAGCCGGATGTGCTGGACATTGGCCGCAAGGGGACCAGCCACCTCTCATTCGGGCGCGGCATCCACTACTGCTTGGGCGCGTCGTTGGCCGAGATGGAAGGCCGCATTGCGTTCAAAACCATTCTGCGGCGGTTTCGGGCGCTGCGCTTGGCGGGCGAGCCGAAGCGCCGGGAGCAAATCAGCTTGCGTGGAGTAGAGGAACTCTGGGTCGAGGTGGAGGCGGGAGCAGGCGGGTGAATGTGCATGTCGGCGCTTAGTACAATGCGTAAGATACACTGGACGGTCGTCTGCGCCGTGTTAATCGGGGGGTGTGCACTGATCGCCGCACCGGCTACATCCCCGGATCCCTCGCCCAAAGCCGCGCAGCTTTTGGCCGAGGGGGGCTATGTGGAAGCGCATCTGATGCGCCGTTTTGCCGAGGGGCACTTGTTGGTGCGGTTGCCAGACGGGACCGTTTGGTTGCTCGATCCCAAAGAGCATTGCTCTTGGTGTTGGATCTACGTTGGTAAGAAGGTGTGGGTCAAGCTGGGCGAGCGCTCGGCCACGCTGCTCAACCCCAAGGGCGAGACAGCCGAGTGTTGGAACGGCGGGCAGATGAGTAAGTACTAATCAGGCTTTGAACTTTAAGTAGCGGCCCGGCCAAGTTGGCCCCAAGTCATCGGCCGCACATCCGTTGCGGACGATGGGAATCCCGTTGACGAGGACGTGCTCGACGCCGATCGAGTACTGATGGGGATCGGCGTAGGTGGCTTGGTCCTCAACCGCTTCCGCGTCAAAGACGACTATGTCCGCGTAGAATCCTTCGGATATTTGACCCCGTTGCGTCAGACCAAACCGCGATGCCGGGTGGGCGCTCAGCTTGTACACCGCGTCTTCGAGCGAGAAGAGCTTGTGGTCGCGTACGCAAGGTCCCAACAGGCGCGCGGCCGATCCGTATAAACGCGGGTGAACCGCGCCGTCGGGGAAGTAAATCCCATCGCTACCCAGCATGTATTTTTCGTGCGACAGAAAGGGATGCACTAGGGCGTCGTCGCCGTGGTGGAAGACGAGGAGGACCGCCAAGTTTTCCTCAATCAGCAGGTCGCAGAGCGCGTCGGTCGGGGGTGCGTCGGCCTGTTGGACGTATTCGTCTATAGTGCGGCCGATAAAGCGGGCGTTGTCTCGTCCGGGCAGCCAGGCAATGGTCATCCGGTCGAGGGGGTTGGCGTAGCGGTCGAGGACGCGGGCGAAGCGGCGGCGGATCGTGGGATCGTTGAGTTTGGGCAAGACGCCCAACGGACCGTCCTCCCACACCTCATAGGGCAACATGAAGTTGAGCATGGTCGAGCCGGGCAGGTACGGGTACACGTCGAAGCTAAAGTCCACCTCGTTGACCGCGACTTGATCGACGTACGATAGTAATTCGTCGATTTGCTGGGGGGAGGTGCCCTTGAAGTGGGAAATGTGAACCGGGACACCGGCGCGGCGACCGATTTCGACGGCCTCCTGCACGCCGGCGAGAGTGCCCTTTTTGTAGCGCACGTGGGTGGCGTAGAGGCCCTGTTGGGCTGCCATGGCGGTGCAGGCTTCGACGAGTTCGTCGGTGGTGGCAAAGCATTCGGCGATATAGTCCAGTCCGGTTGAAATGCCGACTGCGCCTTCGGCCATGCCGCGCTCGACCCCGGCGAGAATCTCTTCCATCTGCACGTCGTCGGGGACGCGGCGGTCCCAGCCACAGGCCATAGCCCGTAGGTGGGCGTAGGGGAGGTGGGTGATGGTGTTTTGCGCGGTGCGGCCGTCGAGTAATTGCATGTAATCGGCGAGGCTCTCCCAGCCTGAGTAGTGGCTTTGCATCAGGCCGTTGAGGGCGCGCATATAGTAGAGCCAATGGGCGCGGGTGGTGGCGTCAACTGGGGCGTAGGAGATGCCGTCGGCCATGAGGACTTCGGTGGTAAAGCCTTGGAGGGTCTTGGGGAGGAAGTTGGGCTTTTGCAAGAGCCAGCCGTCGGAGTGGTTGTGGACATCGACAAAGCCTGGGGCGACGATTTTGCCTTGGGCGTCGATGCTGTGCCGTGATTCAGTGTCGCCGAGGTCGCCGATGGCCGCAATGCGGTCGGCGCGGAGGCCGATGTCCGCGGGATAGCGGTCGGCGCGGGTGCCGTCGATGATGGTGCCGTTGCGAATGATCAAGTCGAACAAGACAGGTCTCCTGTGGGAAAAGGTGCCGGTCAATCTAGGTGGGTGGACGCGGCCTCGCAAGCGGCGGCGTGCTGGACGCGGGCAGGCCTTTTTTGCATGTTATCGCGCCGACACTTAGCAGAAAGGATGCTCAATGCGCATTATCGACCCTCACGTACATGTATGGATCAACGATCCGGCCTTTCCTTGGCCAGCGGAAAACCCCAATCCGCCCGCCGAAGACCACACCGCGGAAGACCTACTGGCGCTGATGGACGCCAACGGCGTAGAAAAGACCGTGCTGGTGCAGGTCATCCACTACCGCTGGGACAACAGCTACGTCGCCCACGTCATCAAGAAGTATCCCGACCGCTTCATGGCCGTGGGACGGATCAATCCCGAAGACCCGGCCTCGCCCGACCACATGTCGATGTGGACCGAGGAACACGGTCTGCACGGGATGCGGCTCTCGCCGTCGCGGGATGCGGCGGGCGATTGGTTCAAGGGGCCGGGGATGGACCCGATTTTCGCCCGCGCCCAGGATTTGGGGATACCGATGTTGATCCTGACCGGCGCTACCCGGATGCCGGATTTGGCGCGGATCCTCGACCGCTACCCGGATGTGGATTGCTGCATCGACCACATGGCCGACGCCCATCCCGACAACCCGGAGGAGCGGCAATTGCTGATGGATATGGCTCGCTATCCCCGCGTGTACGTCAAAATCAGCCACACGTGGTCGATTTCCCAGCAGGGCTATCCTTGGGCCGATACGCACGAAATGGTCGAGGAAGTATATCAGGCTTTTGGTCCGCAACGCATTATGTGGGGCACGGATTGGCCGGTGTGCCTGTCCAAGGCCCGCTACGATCAGGCCCTGACGGTGGTGCGTGACGAGATGAAGTTCATCGCGCCGGAGGATCTGGAGTGGGTGCTGGGCAAGACGGTATTGAAGCTGTGGCCGTTTGGGGAGGCATAAGATGCTGAACGTCGGCATTGTCGGGGCGGAAAACAGCCACACGGCTGCCATCGCCAAGGTACTCAACGTCGAAAAAAGGGTGCGCGGGGTGCGGGTGACCCACGTGTGGGGCGAGACTGCCCAATACGCGCAGGCTGCTGCTGCTGCCGGTCAAATCCCACACATCGTCAGCACGCCTGAAGAGTTGATCGGCCAAGTCGATGGGGTGGTGGTCGATCACCGCCACGGCGAGGAGCACCTGCCAGCGGCCCGGCCGTTGCTGGAAGCCAAGATTCCGCTTTTTATCGACAAGCCGTTTTGCTACCGCCAAGCCGAGGGGAAGCGCTTTTTGGTGCGGGCTGCGGAGTTGGGCGTGCCGGTCTGTTCTTTTTCCACGTTGCCCAAACAGGCTTCGTACCGGGCCTTTGCTAAAAAGATGCGCCAACTCGGCCCCATTCAGGCCGTGGTCTCCACTGGTTCTTGCGACATCAAGTCGAAGTGGGGCGGCGTCTTTTTTTATGGCATTCACCAAGTAGATATGGTGCTGCGCTTGCTCGGCACGGATATACGCTGGGCCGAGGTCCATCGCGGGGCGGGTGCTAACCATACGGCCATCCTCACCTATCGCGACGGCTGCGTGGCCACTCTGAATTTGGTGGGGGGTGCTGCGCCCGGTTTCCATCTGAGCGCCATTGGCGAAAAGGGCCGCATGGACGAGCCGATCACATTCGACGAAAGCTCGTATCTGAGCGGCATCCGCGATTTTTGCGCCATGTTCCGCACGGGCAAAACCGACGAGACCGCGCAGACCATGCTGGGGCCGGTGGCGGTGCTGGAGGCGCTGGAGAAATCTCTGGCGAAAAAGAGCCGAGTGCGAGTGCAGCTATGACCGAGAAAACCATTCGCAGATTGAAGATCGAAAACTTCAAAAGCATTGACTCTTTAGAAGTAAAGGGGCTTGCTCCGTTTTCGGTATTCGCGGGAGCGAATGGCTCGGGCAAGAGCAATTTTTTTGATGCGCTAGACTTTGTCAGTCTCTTTGTGCGCGGCGGGGTTGACATCGCGCTGCGCGAGCATGGGGGTTTTGCAAATATCCATTCAAGGAAACGCGAGGGGGAAGATTCCAAAACGTTTAGCTTTGAGATCGAATGCGATCTTTTGGAAAAGCGGGAAATTTACCATTTGAGCATTGACGACCTCGATAATGGACCCGGAGTCAGGGAATCATACAAACTCAGTAAGAAACCAACTATTAAGGGAAGAGGGGTTGAAATAACGGACAGTATCTATTCAGCTCTATCGCTTTATTATCGAAAGCATCCGCTTACCAAACTCCTGAAAAATTTGAATGTGTACCGAATTGAGCCTACAGGTGCAAAGGAGCCGGATAGATCTGACCTTGATCCAACAATGCAGTTAGAACGCAAGGGAAACAATCTGGCTAGTGTCTTGCATCGTTTAGAGGGCGATGAAGCAATACACGAAGAAATTCAGGACTGGATGGAAATGATTGTCCCGGGGTTCGAGAAGGTCCAGACCGAGCAGCAGCGGCTGGATGGCAGCACCGCTCTGCGATTCAAGGAGGAAGGGATCGAGAAACTGTTCCCAGCTCATCTAGTTTCAGACGGGACGATGTACGCGCTTTGTTTGCTGGTCGCTGCGCTCGACGCGCCTTCAGGTTGCGGAATGACGTTGATTGAGGAGCCGGAAAGAGGGCTGCATCCTAAGGCCATCCGCAAGTTGATAGATTTGATGCGGCAGCAGGCTTCGCCTGAAAATCCCATCTGGTTGACTACTCATAGCGAGTCCGTTGTTCGGGCGCTAAAACTTAGCGAATTCGTTCTCGTGGATAAAATTGACGGTCGCACTACAATGAAGTCGGCCGATGACGGGAACCTCTCCCAAGAGGACCTAGCTCCGTTGGGTCTCGACGAAGCGTGGCTTTCAAATCTTTTGGCCGGGGGGATTCCATGGTGACGGTGGGATTCGTGGTGGAAGGGGAGTCAGAAACTCTGCTGGTCAAAAGCGAAGTGTTTCGGCAATGGCTACGTGAAAATTGCAACTTGGAAGTGGTTGACCCGGTTGTCGATGCCGCTGGGAACGGTAATATGCACAGCCGTAATATTGGAGTCTCCATCAAGAATCTTAGGACGAGGGCAAATCCCGACAAGGTGGTTGTGCTGGCCGACCTTGACCCCGATAAGCATGTGCCATGTGTGCAAGCGCGCAAGAAAATCATTGGTTCCCAAGGCATTGATTTGGTCGCAATTGCGAAGAAGGCGATAGAATCTTGGTTTCTCGCTGATACGGAAGCAATGCGCCGATGGTTAGGCGACGACGCTTTCTATGAGGTTGCCCCGGAAACAGTAACCGGGATGCCTTGGGATCGGCTGAAGGAACTCCGCGATAAAAGAGGCAGAGGGCCAGGGAGAGAAGGATTCGTTTTTGCTAGGAAGTTCATCCGCAATCACGGATTTGATGTCACACGAGCAGCCCAACACGCCCAGTGCCCTAGTGCCCGTTATTTTGTCGAACGGCTCTGTGCGTTGGGCAACTGACCATAACGTCAACAACACAAGGAGGAAGACAGTAGTATGACCATCCAACTTAAATCAGCAGACCAAACTCACTACGACGCCATCGCCCTAGGCGAAGTGCTCATGCGCATCGATCCCGGCCAAGTGCCCACGGCTCGGGCGCGCACGGGCCGGATATGGCACGGCGGTGGCGAGACCAATGTCGCCGAGGGCTTAAGCTATTGCTTCGGCTTGCGCGCCGCTGTTATTACGGCCCTCGTTGACGACGGCATTGGCCGCAACATTGAAAACCAACTGCGCGAAGCCGGGATCGACACCGGGCATATCATCTGGTTTAACAACGGCGGCAAAGGCCAATTTAGCACCGACGCCAAGGGGACTTTGCACAACGGGATCAACTTTACTTGGGCCGGTAAGGGTCTCTTGCCTTCGGTGACCGAATACTATCGCGCCCATACCCCAGTGCGTGAAATTGGGCCGGGCGATGTGGACTGGGATCATCTTTTCGGCGCGTTGGGGACGCGGTGGTTTAGTACCGGCGGGATTTACACCTTGCTCTCGGAGAAGACGGCCGCGCTGGCGCTAGAGGCTATGCAGAAAGCCGGCGAGCACGGCGCAGGCCGCTCCTTCGACCTCAACTACCGTTCCAAGGTGGAGCCGGACAAAGAGCGCGCTCGTCAGATCAATCGCTCTATTGTGCCGCACGTCGAGTTCCTCGTCGGCAATCAGGACGATTTTGACGACGCGCTGGGCTACGAAACCGAAAAGGTGGCCAAAGACGCCAGTTTCGATCAGTGGTTGGCGATCTACACCAAGATGCTGCACCAAGTCGCCAACGATTATCCGAACCTCAAGTACATCGGCACGCAGTTGCGCGGCGCGCTGACCGCGGATCGCATCAACTGGGGCGCAGTGCTCTTCGATGTCGAAGAAGGCGAAATCTACCAAGCGGCTGTGCGCGAAAACATTGAAATCGCCGATCGCACCGGCGGTGGGGACTCCTTTGCCTCGGGCGTGGTCGCAGCGCTGCTCGATGGTCGGGGAGCCGCCGACGCAGTGCAGTGGGGGGCCGCCCACGGCATCTTGGTGCAGGAGTGCATTGGCGACACCACTATGGTCACGCGAGACGACGTCGAAAAAGAAGTCGCCCGCGCGCTCAAAGGCGGCGGGGTTTCGGCGCTTAGATGAAGAAGCAGAAAATGAAATTGTTGCAGTGCGTTATGTTGGTGGCACTGGCTGCGCCCGCTATGGCTCAGGTCACAGTCGAGGAAATCGAGTACGAGGGCTGGGCAAACTCGATTGAAATTGCCAATCCCGATGTGCGCCTAGTCGTGGTGCCGGCCATTGGTCGTATCATGCACTACGGGTTTGTCGGGGGCGAAAACATCCTCTGGTCCGATCCCGAACTACACGGTCAGGTATTGCCCGACGGCCAACCCAATGTCGATGAGGAAGGCCAGTACGTGTGGACCAACTTTGGCGGCGACAAGGTCTGGCCCAATCAGCAGAGCGAATTTGTCAAAATCAACGGCCACTCTTGGCCGCCCGACCACGCTTTCGACGGCGCGGTACACGAGGTAGAGTTGCTGCCAGAGGGGGTGGTGATCACCGGCCCGGTGAGCGAGTATAATGGGGCGCGTAGCGTGCGCGAAATCCGTTTAGCGGAACAGGGCACGCGCGTGGAGATTATCCAGCGGATCGAAAAGCTGGCTGACGCCAAGGTCGAGCCGTTGCGCTACACCATTTGGAACGTCACCCAGATCCAGCCGCCCGAGCAGACCCTCTATCCGCTCAATCCGCACAGTCACTTCGATCTGCGCTATCATCCCTTTGGCTTTGCCGAGGGCGCTGCTATGCGCAACTTTACCATCGAAGGCGACATTGGCATTTTTGTGCCCGACCCGGAGGAGGCGCAGAAGACCGGGGCCGACTCGGACCGCTGGCTGTCTGGCATTGTCGGCGACGTGGTCATGGCCGAGTTCTTCCGCCGCGATGCGACTCAGCGCTACCCGGACGGGGGCCTGAGTGCCGAGGTCTATACCTGCCCGGATTACACCGAGCTAGAGCTGTTAAGTCCTTGGGTCTATTTGCAGGTGGGCGAGACCTTGACGCACGAGATTGCTTGGGAATTGCACCGCTTGCCAGTGAGCGCGGACACGCCGCAGGCGCGGCGGCAAGCCGCAGTCGAATGGATCGCCACGCGGTCGGAATGAGGAGATGGTCGATGAATTCGGAGGGGAAGGGCTGCTGTTTGACTGACGCAGCGGATGGTGGACATCCGGCACGGGCGGATATAGCAGGGAGAGGGGCAGGTCTGTGGCGACCTACCCCTCGGAAAATGGTTCCTACTTGGAGCCTTTGCGGCCGGGAAAGGTCAGTTCGGCAATGCCTGATTTGTCGAGGTCGCCGAGGCCCAACGTTTTCATTTTCTCGTATTGATCCTTGGTCGCTTGCGCCAGCGGTAGGCTGAGTCCGGCCTGTTGCGCCAGTTCAAGGGCGATGCCGGAATCTTTAGCCGCGTGGTCTGCGGAGAAATAGCATTCGTGGTCGCGGATGGTCATGTCCTCGCCGTCGGTCTCCAAGACCCGCGAGTTGGCACCGGTCTGGGAGAAGACCTTCATCAGCATTGCTAGATCTAGTCCGAGGGCTTGCCCTAGCCCCAAGCCTTCGGCTAGCCCGGCGGTGTTGATGTTCATGACCATATTGACGAGGGCTTTGACTTGGGCGGCTTGGCCGGCGGTGCCGATGTACAGCAAATCAACGCTCAGGGCGTCGAGGATGGGCCGCACTTGGTCGAAGACGCTGCGTTTGCCACCACACATCAGGTACAGGGTGCCCTCACGGGCTTGGGTGATGCTAGAGGCCATGCAGCCTTCGAGCGAGGAGGCACCGACTGCTGCTGCGCGCTCTTCTACCTCGACGTGGACGGCCGGCGAGATGGTGGCACAGTTGATAAAAGTCGTGCCCTCGGCATCGACGAGTAATGAGTCGCCGGAGGTGGCGAAGATCGAGTGCATTGATGCGTCGTTGGTCACCACGGTGATGACCACGTCCGATTGAGCCGTAACCTCGGCTAGGGTTTGGGGGGCGGCGCAGCTAAGCTCTTCGGCTAGAGCTTGGGCGGCGTCGGCATTAGCGTCGAATACCGCCGAGATGTTGAAGCCTTTGTCCACGAGGTTGCGGGCCATGTTGGAACCCATGCGCCCGACGCCGACAAAGCCGATTATTTCTGCCATGATGGCCTCCTATTAAGTTGAAGTTAGGAGGACAAACGTAGCGATTTTGCATCCGGACTTCAAACGGGTGTGGAAGGCCAGCGGGCTAAGCTGTAACTTTCTGTCTAAGAGGAGGTGCTATACCAATGAAAATAGGAATCACGCAGATCATTTTGGGGAGCATGTCGCTGGAGGACACGCTGCGGTTGTGCGAAGATGCTGGCTACCAAGCCGTGGAACTGGTCTTTGCCGAGGGCAAGGAGCTAGATCCGAGCATGAGCGCTGACGAGATCGCGCAGGTCGGGCGGCAGTGCGAGGACGCTGGGGTTGAAATCGGCAGCGTTATCGTCTGGTACCAAGAGCGCGGCAACCTGCTCAGCCGCGATGCCGGCGAACGCGAGCGGTGTCTCAAATGTTTGCGGCGCTCGCTCGAGATCGCCGGTGCGCTGTCGGTCGATGGGGTGCTGTTGCACCCGGGACAGCTAGCGGTCGAGGGCACCTATCAGCAGGCTTGGGATGGGTTGCGGGACGCGCTCATTGACACAGCTCCTTTGGCCGAGGAAATGGGCGCGGCTATTGGCTTGGAAAACGTCTGGAACAAATTCCTGCTCAGCCCGCGCGAAGCCCGGCTTTTTGTCGATGAAATCGGCAGCGAGTGGGTGGGGATCTACCTCGACACGGCCAACATGATGGCCTACGGCTATCCAGAGCACTGGATCCGCGAGCTAGGGCCGCGTATCAAGAAGGTGCATTTCAAGGATTTCCGCCGCGGCGAGCATAGCTTCGTCAATCTGCTCGAAGGGGATACGGACTGGCCGGCGGTCATGGCCGAGTTGAGGGCGGTGGGATACGATTCCACGCTGATCCACGAAGTGGGCGGTAGCCGCGAAGAACTCATCGATCTTGGTGCGCGCATGCGCCAGATCGTCGCTTTGTAAACATAGGGAGGAATAAGACATGGTGTACATCATCAATTGGCGTGACGTCCAACCCAACATAGCCCACCTGAGCGCTGTGCATTGGGGTGGGTTGCGCGACCGCGATGGCGACGACGATCCCGATCCGCGCAATTGCCTAAAGCGCCTACAGGGCTTTGCCCGCCACGCGCTCCAGGGCCGCAAGAACTCGGATTACCACAAGCACCAAAACCTCGAACAGGTGTACTACATACTTTCGGGTAGCGGCCACGTGCTCTTTGATAAGGAGCGGTTTCCCGTGCAGGAGGGAGACGCAGTGTACCTGCCGTCGGGCATCCACCACCAGATGTTTAACGACACCAGCGACGATTGGCTCGAACACCACGTGATTAGCCAAAAGATCGCGGCCAACAGCGGCGACTTTGCCATCCGCAACTGGCGCGATGTGCCGGCGATGGGCGACGGCGCGGGCGCGGTGCGCTGGCACCAGCTAGGTCCGGTCGGCGAGGAGAACGTGGGTTTTACGCAGGGGCTGCGCTGTATTGATCGCGAAGCTGTACAGCCGCGCGGACAGACGGTCGAGCGTTGCGAAGAGCTGGAGCAGGTTTATTACGTGCTGGAAAACAGCGGCGTCTTGGAAGCTGATGGCGAAGAGCAGGAGATTCGAGAAGGGGATATGATCCACCTGCCACCGGGCACGCGCTACGCGATTCGCAACCCGCACGCCGGGTGGCTTGCCTACCTCATCATGGCGGCTTGAGCTATGGCATTAGACCAATTGCACACCGAACTACAAGCGCTGATGGCGGCTATCGACAACGGTGAGGGCGAGTCGATCGCCGCGCATTTGCGGCAGCTTGACGAACTCGGCCAAGAACTGGGGAAAGAAGCTCCACCGATGTTGCGCCACTATTTGGAGAAGCGCAGCTATACCAAGGCCCTAGACTTTTTGGAAGGGCGCGATGAGGCCGCAGCTCCCAACTGCTAAGAGCACCATGCGTCGGGCGTTTTATGAGACTATCGCCTGCGTGCCCTACGGCAAGGTGGCTACCTACGGACAGATCGCCACCTTGGCTGGCTATCCGGGACGGGCGCGGCAGGTTGGGTTCGCCTTGGCGGGGATGCCCGGGGAGTCGGATCTGCCTTGGCATCGCATCATCAACGCCCAAGGCAAGGTCTCGCCGCGCAGCGGTAGCAACCATCTGCTGCAATACGAGCTTTTGGCCAGCGAGGGTGTTGTCTTTACCGCGCAACGCATCGACCTGAAACGGTTTGGCTGGCGACCTGAGGCGGAGGATTGAACTCACTCGACCGCCGGATTCTCAGCCTCGCCGTCCCCAATATCCTCGCAGCTCTGTCTGCGCCGCTGATCGGTATCGCCGACACTGCGATGATCGGCCATTTGCCGGAAGTGGCCTTTATGGGCGCGGTCTCTACGGCGAGTTTGATCTTCAATGGCATATTCTGGTGCTTGGCCTTTCTGCGGATGGGAACCACGGCACTGGTGGCCCAGTACAGCGGGGCAGGGGATCGACGGCAGAGCGCAGGGGTATTCTACCGCTCGCTTATTGTGGCCGTCTGCCTCGGCATGGGGATCGTGGCGGCTGGTGGCTGGATCAGCCGGATTGGATTTGAGTTGGCTGGCGGGTCTCCCCAAGTCCAGTACTGGGGCATACGTTACTTCGCCATCCGGGTGTGGGAAGCGCCCTTGGCCCTGAGCATTATGACGCTCAACGGCTTTTTCCTCGGCACCGCCAATGTCATAGCACCCCTCTGGGTTATGACCGTTGCCAACTTGGTCAACATCGGCGCGGACTACGTGCTTATCTACGGCAAGTTGGGTGCTCCTAAACTAGGAGTCGAAGGGGCGGCTTGGGCGTCTGTATTGGGCAATATGGCGGCGCTGGCCGTCGGGGTTTTTTGGTTGCTCTCTCGCTACCGCTCCTATCTGCGGGAGTGGCCTACAAGGCTGTGGGATTTGCGTGCGATGAAGCGCTTGATGCAGACCAACGCCTTCCTCTTTGGCCGCACCCTCTGTCTGCAATTTGCCGGTTTTTTTACGCTCGGCATGGTCTCGCGGATGGGCGAAGCACCGCTGGCGGCCAACGCAGTGATTTTGCAGGTCTGGGGGCTGACTAGCTTCGCCGTTGACGGCTTTGCCCACGCGGCCGAGACGCTGGTTGGCCGCTGCCTAGGGGCGCACCTTTTTGCCGAGGCCCGGCAGTTTGCTTGGCGGATCATCTGCTGGGGTTTGGGTTTGGGTGCGGGGTTTGGCTTGGCCTACTTTGCGGCCTTGGAGCCTATTGCCGCGCTGTTTACTCCGCATCGGGAAGTTGTACAACAGGTCGGCGCGCTCTATGTACTCATCGCGCTGCTCCAACCGCTGAACGCCGTGGTCTTCGTCTTTGACGGAATTTTCATCGGCGCTAGCGACATGGGGTATCTGTTCAAGGCTATGGCCCTAGCCACCTTTGGAGTGTTTTTGCCTTCGGCGTTGGTTTTTATATACTGGTTGGATTGGGAATTGGCCGGTGCTTGGATGGCCTATAGCGGCCTGATGGTTGGCCGCTTTGTTACGCTGTGGCCGCGCTATCGCGGCGATGCTTGGTTGCGCAGCTTTGTCGAATAGGAGAGGAGACTATGCCTTTTATCAACCCCGCAGAACTTGCGGCTGTGGAGCTTTTTCCCCAAATCAACAGCGGCTTGGTGGCTGGCGAGCGGCTGATGCTGTCGTTTTTGGACATGGAAGAAGGTTGTGAAGTGCCCGAGCACAGCCACCCGCACGAGCAGGCTGGCTTGGTGCTCGCTGGGCGCTTCCGTTTTCGCATTGGGTCGGAGGAACGCGTCACTGGCCCGGGCGACGCCTTTTTGATTCCGCCAAACGTGGTCCACTGGGGGATCGTCGAAGAGGGACCGGCCAAAATCCTCGACATCTTCAGTCCGCCGCGCGAGGATTACATAGAGCACTACAATAAACACGCCACAACTTCCACCGAGACCGTTTGGGCCTAGCGAATAAAGGAGAATACTATGCCGATGTTGCAACAGGAACACTGCCACAATGTGCTGGTTGTGGCGATCACGCCCCGCGACGTGGAACGGGGCATTGACTTGGCGGGAATTGGCCGCAATGTGCGCTTTCTCTGTGAACGGGGCGTCGATTTTATTATGCCGGCGTGCGGCACGGGGCTGGTGTACGATATGACGTTAGAGGAATACGAGGTTGTCGTGGGGACCTTTGTGGAGGCGGCAGCCGGAGAGGCGTTGGTGGTGCCGGGGATCGGGCCGGGGTATGGTCGGGCGCTGGAAATGGGGCGCATTGCCCGCTCTTTGGGCGTCGCTGGAGTGATGATTATGCCCATCGTCGGGCCGGCCTCAGCCGGGGGCGTTGCCGTCGGCTTGCGCGACATTGCCGAGAAGACTCAGTTGCCCACGATACTATATCAGCGCCGGCTGGATATTATGTCGGTCGAGCAAGTAGTGGCGCTGTGTCAGTTGGACGAAGTGGTGGGGCTCAAATACGCCGTTGACGACTTGGAGGCGTTCCAGCGGATCGTCGCTGGTGCTGGGGAGGACGCGGCTATGGTCTGCGGCATGGCCGAGGATCCCTGTATCGACTATATGGCCGCCGGTGCGGTTGGATTTAGCTCAGGGATGGCCAACTTCGTTCCCGGCATGAGCTTGACGCTCCTAGAGCGCTTTGCGGCGAGGGATCGCGCTGGGGCAGAGGAGATTCGGCAGCAGATGGTGCCGTTTGAGGATCTGCGCGGCGAGCGGGCGGCTCGCTATAGTGGCTCGGCGCTGCACGCGGCTATGGAGCGGTTTGGGTTAGCCGGAGGGCCGGTGGTGCCTTTTGCCGAGGACGTGGCCGCTGAGGATCTGCCGAGGTTGCACGAACTCGTTGATAAGCTGGCCGAGACAGAGAGGCAAATACAAATGCAAATGAAAGAGGTCGTATGAACCAAGATGAACTGCGCGTAGGGCTGGTGGGCACAGGCGGCGTCTGTGCAGGGGTACACTATCCGGGGCTGCGGCTGATTCCCGGGGTCGAGATCGCTGGAATCTGCGAGCCAGATGAGACGCTGAGGCAAAAGCGGCAAGCAGAGTGGGGCATTGCGGCTGCTTTTGACCGGCTGGACGCGCTGTTAGATGCGGTGGCCCCGGATGCGGTCTGCATCGCCGTGCCCAACGTCTATCACTACGAGCTAATCGTCCAAGCCTTAGACGCTGGCTGTCACGTGCTGTGCGAAAAACCCCTAGGTATGGACTTTGCCCAAACCCGGGAAATCTACGCTCGTGGTAAGGCGTCGGAGCGTCGCCACATGACGGCGTTTACCTATCGTTTTGTGCCGGCCATGAACTACATCCGTCACTTGGTGCAGACCGGGGCTCTCGGGACGATTCGCCACGCCCGTTTCCAGCGCCTGCAAGACTGGGGAGAACGCGCCATTGGCTGGCGGCAATACAAGCGCTACGCCGGGTCGGGCGAGTTGGGCGATATGGGCATTCACCGCATTGATTTTGCCGAGAATCTGCTGGGGCCGATAGAGGCCGTGTGCAGCGCGGCCAAGCAGTTGGTGCTGCGGGATCAGACCCGCGAAGGCCAGCCGTGCCCACCGCAGGACGTGGAAGATTGGATCGCGTGGATCGCCGAGTTTGCAGGCGGTACCACGGGCGTCTTCGAGATGGGCAAGTTGAGCAAGGGCTACGGCCCGAAGGGCGACCACGACTTGGCCGAGTTCAACGGGGAGGATGCCTCGGTCGTCTATCGCTTGCACGCGCCGCACGAGGTGCTTTTTGCGCCTCGCGGCGAGCCCTATCAGAGTCAGCCCGTGCCCGCAGAGTTCCTCAAGCGCCCCAATGCGCCGCGCGATCCGTCTGTCGGCGGTCCCGTGCAGACTTTTCGCTACGACCAAGCGTGGGAATTCGTCAGCGCCATCCGCGAGGGACGCGATTGCGTGCCCTCGTTTTACCACGGGATGCGGGCGCAGGCCGTGGCCGATTCCATCCTCCAAGCCGCGGCCGAGCGGCGGTGGGTGGATATTCCCGCTTGTCCGGTTTAGGAGGGACGATGCTGAGTGAAAGTCCCAAAACGGCGTATGTGCGGGGTGGGTTTTATCGACGACCTGACGCATTGCCCGGTAGCATTCAATCGCGATTCCTGATTCCAATTTTGCGGACAGCGATTAGCGAGAGCGCAAGGGCGCAGAGCAGGAGCGGCCAATCCCCCCAGCGCGTGTAGATCGTCTGTCCTTGGTGCAAGGGCACGTCTATGGCAAAGCCTACGGTGGTAAAAAGCGGCGTGCGATAAGCAATGCGTCCACTCGGTTCGATTAAGCCGGAAATGCCGGTATTGGCGGCACGGACGATGGCGCGCCCGCTTTCTACGGCCCGCAGGACAGCTTGCGCAAAGTGCTGGTGAGGAGCCGCGGTGGTGCCAAACCAAGCGTCGTTGGTGGTGTTGACGAGAAAGTCTGGGTCTTGAGCCATCAGGGTGCGGGTGATTTCTGGAAAGATGGACTCGTAGCAGATAAAGACCCCAAATGAGGTGTCGCTGTGCGGTAGCCGCAGGACTTTGTGCCTTTCCCCGTGGGCGAAGATGCCACTTTCCGCCGTAAGTCCTCCCAAATACTGAAAGATGGATGGGAAGGGCAGAAACTCGCCAAAAGGCACCAAGTGCACTTTGTCGGCGTAATCGACTACTTCTCCTTGAGCGTTGAGCAAGAACGCCCGGTTATAGACCGGGGCCGTGCGGTTTTGCGAATCCCCCTTGAGGCTGCCTACTAGCATGGGCGTATCTAGCTCCGGTGCCAGAGCTGTTATCGAATTGACATAGGCCGCGTACAAAGGGTCGCCAAAATAGAGCGGCAGAGCCGTCTCGGGGTAGATGATCAGCGCTGGTTTTTCCGCAGCCGCCAAGTCCCGGGTAAGTGCGGCGTAGTGCCGAGCCGTCCAAGCCAGCCGATTCTCCTTCCACTTGCGGTCTTGGGGGATATTGCCTTGAACGACGCCGACCTTTAAGGTGGTAGGTGGCGGATTCGGCGCGTCGTGCAGCCGATAGAAGCCCCATAGATGGACGGAGACCAACAGCAAAAGGGGCAGACTCAGATAGCGGATGAAGGCGCGGTGCGAGAGGGTTTGAGCCAACGCGGCGTTGAATAGGACGATGAGGAAACTCAGGCCATAGACGCCGGTAATGGTAGCCCACTGTAGGAGGGGCAGGTTGAGGTACTGCGAGTAGCCCAGTAGCTGCCAAGGAAAGCCGCTCAACATCCAGTTTTGTGCCCATTCTAAAAGGACCCAAACGCCGGCTGCCGACCAAGCAAAGAGCGGGGAGGAAAAACTTAGGCGACGGCACACCGCGACAAAACAGGCCAGATACAGGGCCATGTATGCGATGAGCAACGCATTCGTCGCTGCGGCGCTCGCCCAAGAGAGGGCACCGTACAATTGTAGGGTTTCGGTGATCCAGTAGGTGCGTCCGCTGGACCAGGCGAGACCGGCGATTAACCCGAGGGTGAAGTGGCTTTGGGCGGGCAGCCAGTGACGAGCTAAAAAAAGCGGCAGCAGGCAAATCCAAGCGAGGTAATACTGATCGAATTTGGGGATGCTAACTACGAAGAGCAGGCCTGAGAGTAGGGCCGGGGTGAGCAGAGGAAAGAGCCGCTGCGGCAACTCAGACGCCTTGGTGCCAATCCTCGAGCCCCTGGCGCAATTTTTCTAACCCGCTCTGCTCTAGTGCAACCATTGCGTCGCGAGAAATGCCTAGGCGCGCTGCGACTTGGCCGGGCGATTTCTTGTACTGATAGCGGAGTTGAATAACGCGCATCTCGTCGTCGGAGAGGGCTTGGAGGGCACGGTGGACGAGCTGGCGCAACTCTTGGGCTTCGAGGCGGTCTTGGGCGTCTTCGGCGACGAGCAAGGATACGAAGCGCTCGTCGAGGCGGATGCGCTCGGCCGGAGCAGTGGGGGGATTGTCGGGAACCTTATTGTAGATAGGCATAGAAAAAATCAGGGAGCCGCAAGCGACTCCCTGAAAAGGTGGTAGCGGGGCTAGGATTTGAACCTAGGACCTTTGGGTTATGAGCCCAACGAGCTACCAGACTGCTCCACCCCGCAACAAGCTATGTGGCAATTAATCTAAAGGATGGGGCAGGCGGGCGCAACCCTCTCAATGGCCGACGGGTGTCAAGCGCCGGAGTTTGACTTGGGCGATGCGCTGGCCCTCCACTTTGAGAATGTCGAGCTCTAGATCGTTTACCTTGAAGGCTAAGCCCTCCACGGGAATGCTCCCCAAGTGGTCGTAGATAAATCCCCCCAAGGTTTCAAAACCCGTCCTCGGCAGATCGGTAGAAAGCAACTTGTTGAGATCGTCTATGTCGATGCGGGCATTGGCGATGAGTATCTCGCCGGGGACCTCCCACTGGTGCAATGCTTCTTCCTCGTCGTACTCGTCTTGGATTTCCCCAACGATTTCCTCGACGAGGTCTTCGGTGGTGACCAAGCCCGCCGTGCCGCCGTATTCGTCGAGGACGATGGCGAGGCGAATTTTGTTGGCTCTCAAGTCGTTGAGCAGGATGTCGATTTTCTTGGTCTCAGGGATGTAATAAGGCTCATGGGTAAAACGCAGACCGTCCTCTTGCTGGCTGGTCAGTAGTTGATTTATCGGCGTCGATAGATCGATTTCGGGACGGGACACCAATATCTGCAGCAGATCTTTGGCGTACACGATCCCTTGGATGTGGTCGAGGCTTTCTCGGTAAATGGGCAGACGCGAGTGCCCTTTGTCCCGGATGAGATCGATCAAGTCTTTCAAGGAGGCCGCTTGGTCGATGGCAACCATATCGACGCGGGGGATCATGACTTCGCGGACGATGCGGTCGTGGAAACCAAAAACGCCCTCAATCATCTCTCGCTCGCCTTCTTCTAGGACGCCAGACTCGCCTTCTGACTCGACGATGCTGCGCAGTTCTTCTTCCTTTTCCGCGCGGAAGTCCTCATCGCTGTAATCGGAGCTGCTGAGACGTTCGAGGAGATTGGTCAAGGGAAGGAGCAGAGCGTGTACCGGCACATAGGCTAAGGCGACGATGGGGACGCGTAATGCGTCGCCTTCTTCGTCAAAGCGAATGCGTCGCGGCGTCGCCACGACCATAAAAAGCCCTAGCGCACCCAATAAGGCTACGGCCGCGGATATATAGCTCGGAAGGGTAAGAGCATGTGCGAGAAAGAACAGGGAGAGAGCGAGGACGACGCTGCCGATGGCTTCACCGAGGCGAGCCATCAGACGCAGACGCAGGCGCGGCTCGTAGATGCGGAGCATGGCCTGCGTATGGGACGCGCCGCTTTCGGCCATTTTCTCCAGCACGGATTTGGAGATAATGGCGAAGGTTGTCTCATAGCTGGCTACCACGAAGAGCCAGACGAGACTGATCGTGCCGACCAGTGCGGCGTATGCGACCAAGGATAAGTCAACTTGTGGGGGTTCCAAAAAGGCTCCTTTCGGTAAAGCGACCGGCCAAGGTCGCTTAGGGAGAGAGGGAGACTGTGGTGAGAAAGTGGTCTGTTTCGCGCTCCATAGCGTCTAGTTGCTCGGATGTGTCGTGTACCCAGCCGGCTAGGTGCAGTAGGCCGTGTACCAACAGGCGGGCTAGCTCCACTAAGAGGGGGACGCTGAGCGTGGTAGCTTGCCGTTGCGCTTGGGGTAGTGAAATGTACACTTCGCCGCTGCTGTTCTGACCCGGTATAGTTCCTAAGTCGAAAGACAGGACGTCCGTGGTGCCCTCCTTGCTGCGATAGGTGGTGTTGAGATCGCTCATGTCGTAGTCGTTGATGAGGACGAGCTGGACTGCGTCTGGCAGTGTGTGGGCGTAGGCGACCTGCGCAGCGATGTGATGTAGGGCTGCAAGCGCGTCTGCATGCAGCGGGGCTAGGCCCGCGTCTTGGACTATGTGGAGGGGGCTAGCTAAACGGTCTGCCATTTGCGATTGGCCTTCTGCCAAGGGTATGCCATCCGGCTGTGAAGGACGCCCATCAGCACGCGGATGAAGCTGTCCTCTATTTTGAGCAAATCCCGCAGGGTCAGAGCGCACTCGTCGAGTTCGCCCGCAGTGAATTTCTGCTGGATAATTTTATGCACTAACTGGCGCATCCGGCTGGGCGTGCGCTCGGCGAGGGTGCGGGCCGCCGCTTCGACCGAGTCGGCCAACATCAAGATGCCGGCTTCTTTGGTCTGGGGCTTGGGGCCATTGTACCTGAAATCTTCCTCGCGCACGCTGCGGTCGCCCAATTCTACGGCGCGCTCGTAAAAGTACTCAATGACGGTGGTGCCGTGGTGTTGGGCGATCAGATCGCAGATAGATTGGGGGAGGCCGTGTTCTTCGGCCAACTCGAGCCCCTCGCGGACGTGCGCGGCGATGATGAGCATGCTCAGGTAGGGCATCAGGCGATCGTGGGGGTTGCGTCCACCTTGCAGTCCCTGATTTTCGCTGAAGTACTCTGGCTTGTTCACCTTGCCGATGTCGTGGTAATAACAGCCGACGCGGGCCAAGAGCGGATTAGCGGCAATGGCCTCGGCGGCGCTCTCGGAGAGGTTGGCCATAATCAGGCTGTGAGTATAGGTTCCGGGTGCCCGGACAGCCAATTGGCGGAGCAAGGTCCGATTGGGATCCGATAGCTCCAGCAGGGTGATATCCGTGGTGATGTGGAAGAGACTTTCAAAGATCGGCAGCAGGCCGATGGTGAGGATGGGGGCGGCCGCTCCAATGACGATCCCGGGCAGAATATGATCGTATATCTGTTCGACCGGAAAGAAGCGCAATAGATCCGCCGCCGCGATGAGCAATGCGTAAGAAATCGGCAGGAAGATCATGGGCCGATAGAACTGATTGCGGTGCCGCACATGCCGCACCGCATAGACGGCGATGGCCGCCGTTAGGGCGCAGATTATGACTACGTAGAAATCGGCGAAGAGGTTGCCGACAAAAAGCGCGAGCACAAACGAGAGCACTAAGCCAATTTGTGGCGTTAGCAGAATCGTCGCTAGCATGGCGGCGAGAGGGATCGGCACCCAGTAGGGAGAAAGGTCGTGCGTTTTGATATAGGAGGCTGCAACGGCTGTGGCAACGGTCAGGATGGCTAAGAGGACAAGTTGGCTGGGCTGGTCAAAAACAGCGCGTTCGTGCGTGGCGAGGAAGTAGCCGAAGACGAAGATCAGGAGTCCGGAAATCGTCGCGGCCGCAGCTAGTTGAATCAGGCGCTTAATCGGATGTTGTGATTGATCTTGGGCGATGCGGGCGGCCAAGGCGTCGAGTGCATCGACGTGCTCCTCGGTGACGGTGGCGTTTTTGTCGATGATGAGGTCGCTTTGAACATAGATCCGCTTGATGCTGGCCACGCCACGCCGCGCCGCGTCCCTGAGGCGGGCGGTCTCCGGCTCGTCAATGGTTAGATTGGGAACCACAAAGAGGCTTAACAACTCGTGTACGGCTTGGACGGCATCGCGGTCGGCGATCGTGTGATACGTTTGGATGTGAGAGATTAATTCGCCTTGTTTGAGCTTTTCTTCGCTATAGAGGGTTTCTATATGCTGTTCCCGATCTCCGAGGCGGACTTGGGTCGAAGGGCTTAGATGGATCGGTTGTTTGGAAGCGATGATGCCAGCAGTGTAATAATTGGCCAGAATCTGCCGACAGATGGCTTGGAAGTCGTGTACATAAGGCTCGCTGGCTGTGGAGAGGACATCGATGAGGGTCGAAAGCGCATCGAGCGAGAGTGAACCTACGACTTGAGGGAGTTCGCGTTGGAGTTCGCGTTGCTTGAAGGAGTTGGCCATCTGGACCCGGATTCTTGGGATCATTACTGCAAAGACCGAGTCTAACTGAGCTAGCTGCTGCTCCTGAATTAGGGGATCGCGGTGCAAAATGGTGGATATCTCGGCGCTAGCTGCTTGTCGTTCGCGCTCCAATTCGACATCGCTTTTGGGCACATTGAAGAGAAAAGGAGCCTCGATGCGCTCTTGAGAGACGCTGCCGACGCGTAGTTGGGCAACGTTGTAGGGACGTTGGTAAGGCGATAGATAGGTGAGCAGGCCGATGACTAGGCCTGCCAAGACAATGTGGAACACTCGCGAGCTATGCGGGTGCCAAGGTTGGGACTGATTGCTGCGGCGTTTAGAACCAAACCACTTGAGTTTAAGCGCGTTCATGGATCGGCCGAGGTGTGGGCGTCCTCATAGCTGTCATAGGCTTTGATGATCTTCTGCACGAGCGGGTTGCGCACCACATCCCGTTCGTTGAGCCGAACAAAGGCCAAGCCAGCGATCCCGGTCAGAATTTTAGGTGCGACGACCAAGCCCGAGGGTTGGTCATCACTGAGGTCTGTTTGGGTAATATCGCCAGTAACTACGGCCTTTGAGTGACTACCCAATCGAGTGAGAAACATCTTCATCTGCTGGGGCGTAGTATTTTGGGCTTCGTCGAGAATAATAAACGAGTCGTTGAGGGTGCGGCCGCGCATGTAGGCGAGTGGCACGACTTCGACAATTTTCATATCCTGCATCCGCCGCAGGCGCTCAGGTTCCATGAGATCCTGTAGTGCGTCGTAGAGTGGGCGCAAGTAGGGATCGACTTTATCCTCAAAAGAGCCAGGCAAAAAACCGAGCTTCTCTCCGGCTTCGACAGCGGGCCGAGCGAGCAGGATGCGAGATATTTGCTTCTGCCGCAGCGCGGCAACGGCCATGGCCACTGCAAGATACGTTTTGCCAGTGCCAGCTGGGCCGATGCCGAAGACCACGTCGTTGTTGTCGATAGCTGCGAGATATTTCGCTTGGCCTTCGGTGCGGGGATAGATGGCTGTCTTATAGGTATGAGCTGCGGAGTTTGAGAGAGTGCTGTGGTCGCTCTTAGGCAGAATCGAGTTGCAGTGAATCAAGTTCTCTAGCTCGGCTGCTTCGATGGGCGGACCGTGGCGCATGCGTTTTATCAGGGGGCTGAGGAAGCTATCGGCCTCGCGCACCGAGGCATCGGATCCCTTAATCGTCAGCTTGTCGCCGCGGGCGACTAAGCGAATGCCGTATCTCTCTTCGAGATGAGCCAAGTGTTGATCGTTGCGCCCGAAGAGAGAGCGGCGATCAATGCCGGCGATAGAAATGTCCTTCATAGTTCTGGTAGCTGGACAAAAATACAAAAAGGGGTTTGAAATCCTTTCCTTAAACCCGGAAGGATCAAACCCCTTTAAGTCTTGAAAAGTATTTAAATCAAGTAGTTGTAATTACTTGGGAATTTCGAGGACTTGAGCAGGAAAAATCATATCTGGCGCGACGATTTGCTGCTTGTTGGCCTCGTAGATTTTATGCCATTTGCCAGCATTGTTGTAAAGCTCGGCGGCAATTTTGAAGAGGAAATCTCCTCGGGTGACCAAATACTGATTTTCGGCTACCCCGAACGGTACGGCCAAGACTTGTTTGGGATAGATTAAATCCGGGTCTTTGATTTGGTCCTTATTCTTTCGGTAGATGCGGGGCCACATATACGGATCGTCGTAGATTTGTTCTTTTTTGGAGATATTCCACAAGTTGTCCCCCCGCTCGACCTTGTAGTCAATGACCACGGGTTGGGCTACGCGCGCTTTGAGTTCGGCGAGCATCTGGTCAATCGTAGCTAGCTTGTCCATCATTTCGGGCAAGGCGGCTATGTTGCTCTGCTTGAGCTCGGCGACTCGGGAATCGATGGCGGTGACTTCACCGCGACGCATAATGAGCACTTCTGGAGCTAGTGCCATCAGCCCTTCGAGTTGGGCGATAATAGCGTCGAGTTCGCGCCCAAAGGCCATGACTTCGGATTCGGAGTGGCCGATTGCTGCGAGGATCTGGTCATTGAGGTCGGCGTTGGCCCGGTCAAGCTGGGCAATCTGCATATTAAGCGCTTCAAGCTGGGCGTTTAGTTCTTCAATCTGGGTGTTGGCTGCGTTTTCGCGGTTGACGAGTTCGTTCCCCAGAGCCATGTACTCCTCACAGGTCATCTGCTGCTCTTGAGCAGAGATGTTTCCGCTCGCTAGCACTAGCAATGCTAAAGCCAACCCACCAACGGACAACTTCTTCATAGTCGGACCCTTTCTTATTTGCCTTGGTTGGCGAGGTTGCTCTTAGTAGCGGCTAGTTTTTCTTCTAGTGCTTTCTTGGTGGCTTGCCGCTCGGCGAGTTCGCGCTCAAGCTGTGCTTTTGCGGCCTGTAGCTCGGTTACTTTTACTTCGGCGGCCAGAGTGGCTTGGCGCTGTTGTTCTAGGTATTCCATATCCTCCTGCGACGGAACACGCGAACAGCTAGCTACCAACGACAGAATCACTACCGCCAAGGCGACGCCTGAGTATCTCAAATTGGATATAGTGGAAAGACAGCTCATTAAGTAGTTCCTCCACCTAAGCTTAAGGATCAAACAGCGATCTTACATTAATATACGGGATATGGGCACAAATATAGGCGACCTAGAGTGGATGTCAAGCAGAACAAGTGAAAATTTGCCCCACTTGCTGAAGTTTTCAGGCAGACCGAATACCCAATTCGCGCAACTGGCCCAAATCGATGGAAGAAGGGGCGTTTTCCATCAAACCCACGGCCTTATTGGTCTTGGGGAAGGCGATGACTTCGCGGATTGAATCTTCGTTGGCGAGCAAGGCGATTAGCCGGTCGAAGCCAAAGGCGATACCACCGTGTGGCGGGGCCCCGTAGTCGAGTGCTTCAAGCAGGAAACCGAATTTGGCCGCGGCTTCTTCGGTGCCGATTTCTAAGAGTTGAAAGAGACGGGCTTGTACTGAGCGCTGGAAAATCCGCATGCTGCCTCCAGCAATTTCATTGCCGTTGAGGACCAAGTCATAGGCTCGTGCCCTAGCGTCGGCAGGGGCGCTATCCAATAGGGCGAAGTCCTCTTCTAAGGGAGCTGTGAAGGGATGGTGCACGGCTGTAAAGCGGTCGGCTTCCTCATCGCGTTCTAGCAGTGGGAATTGGCTGACCCAAAGGGGCTGCCAAGAATCCTCGGGAACCAATGAGAGGCGCTGAGCCAGCTCCAAGCGCAGTGCTCCGAGTATCCGGGCGACTTGCTTGGGCTGGTCGGCGACAAAAAGCATCAGGTCGCCAGGGACGGATTTGAGAGCCTCGATCAACTGGGTTTGAGCGGCTTGGGGGAAGAATTTGACGATGGAGGATTCAAGGCCAGCGTCGGTGTGTTTGATCCAGCTAAGACCCTTGGCTCCCAGCTCTTGGGCAAAGGCGATTAAATCGTCGATTTGTCCACGTGAGAAGCCACTACAGCCCTTGACATTTATGCCTTTGACTTGGCCACCACTGCCAAGAACGGAATGAAAGACTTGGAATTGGGAAGCGCGCGCTGCCGCCGCTACATCTTTGATCTCTAGGCCGAAACGCAGGTCGGGTTTATCGGAGCCGAAGCGCTCCATGGCTTCGCGATAAGTGATTCGCGGAAAAGGGTTAGGTAAATTGATTTGGCGCAACTGAGCAAAAAGGGCGCGGGTCAGATCCTCGGCTATGGCCATGACGTGATCCTCGCGCACGAAGGCCATTTCGATGTCGATTTGGGTAAATTCGGGCTGGCGATCAGAGCGTAAATCCTCGTCGCGGAAGCACTTGACGATCTGGAAGTAGCGGTCATAGCCGGCGATCATCAAGAGCTGTTTGTAGGTTTGAGGTGATTGGGGCAGAGCGAAAAAATGCTCAGGATGTACTCGACTGGGGACGAGATAATCTCGGGCTCCTTCGGGGGTGCTCTTGGTCAGAAACGGAGTTTCAACTTCAATGAAGCCTCGCTGGTCGAGCAGGTGGCGCACGATCTGATAGCCCCGGTGCCTGAGTAGCAAATTGCCTTGGACACGAGGCCGACGCAGGTCCAGATAGCGATACTTGAGCCGAATTTCCTCTCCAGCGTCGGTTTGGTCTTCAATGAGAAAAGGCGGGGTCCGACAGCGGTTGAGGAGGCGTAACCGATCGCAGTTTACTTCAATAGCCCCGGTGGGCAACTGTGGGTTGACCATACCTTCAGGGCGGGCCTCGACTTCGCCTTGTACGGCGATGACGTACTCGTTGCGCAAGTGGTCGGCCTGCTGGTAGGCGGTGGGATCGCGCTGTGGGTTGAAGACGATTTGGGTAATGCCGTAGCGGTCGCGGAGGTCGATAAAAATAACGCCGCCGTGGTCACGGCGGCGCCAGACCCAACCCATTAGCAGGACGCGCTGACCGATGTCTTTATCTGTGAGCGTGCCGCAGTCGTGCGTACGCTCCCAGTCTCCTAAGTCTGCGCTCGGTTTTTCCATAAGTTACACCTAAATGATAAAATTGGATTTTAAGTGGGAAACAAAACAAAATAGAATGCAGTTTGGAGAGTGTCAAGAAAGGATCGGGTTGGTTGACATGGTGGATTTTGGTTCTTTTAATCGTAAGGGGAGATTTTTGTGATTGGCCTATCGGTCGTCGAGCAGATTGGTGATACGCCGCTTTTGCGGCTGAGGGATCCGGCGATTCCACCAAAGGTGGAAGTGTATGCCAAGCTGGAGTTTTTCAATCCTGGGGGGTCGGTCAAGGACCGGCCAGCGCGACGGATGATCGAGGAGGGCGAGCAGGACGGGTCGCTGGGGCCGGGCAAGGTCATTTTGGATTCCACTTCTGGAAATACAGGCATTGCCTACGCTATGATCGGTGCTGCTAAAGGCTATCAGGTAACATTGGCCATGCCGGCTAATGTCAGCCGCGAGCGCAAAGCCATTCTCGCCGCCTATGGTGCTGAAGTGGTGTACACCGATCCAGGGGAGCTTTCCGACGGAGCTATACGGGAAGGGCGGCGGATATACGAAGCCGACCCCGACCGGTACTTCAAGCCCGACCAATACAACAATCCCGCGAATTGGTACGCCCATCGCGACACTACGGCACCCGAAATCTGGGAGCAGACCCAAGGCCGTGTCACTCATTTTGTCGCCACTATCGGCACTAGCGGTACCCTGATGGGCACTGGCCGAGGTCTTAGGAAGTTCAATCCGGCGATCCAGATCATTGCCGCTGAGCCGGCCGAGCCGTTTCACGGCATTGAGGGCCTTAAGCACATGGAAAGTTCAATTGTCCCTGGTATCTACGACGAGGCGCTCCTCGACTACAAAATACCGATAGATACCGATGATGCTTATGATACTGCACTGCGTCTGCCGGTCGAGCAGGGGATTCTCGTCGGCCAGTCTTCGGGTGGAGCTTATTGGGCCGCGCTGGAAGTTGCTCGTCAGCTAGATACAGGGGTAGTGGTGACGATATTTTGCGATGGCGGCGACAAGTACATGAGTACGCCCATGTGGCGGCTGGCCCTTGAGGGCATTACTAAGTGAAGGGATAGCTGAATGCTGCGCATTGCCCGCAGGGACTTTGACCGGATTTGCGCCCAAGCCTTGGCCGAGTACCCACACGAGTGTTGCGGTCTGTTGGTTGAGGGGGTGCCGAGCGGGGTGTCCGCTGCCCATGCTTGTACCAATGTACAACAGCAGCGGCACGAAGAAAATCCCAACCGCTATTCCCGCGATGCAAGCACGGCTTATCTGATTGACGCCGGTGAGCAATTGCACATCGCGGAAGCGGCTGAAAAGGCTGGGGGCCGGGTCTCGGGTTGCTACCATTCCCACATTGATTGCGCGGCCTATTTCTCGGACGAAGACGAAAGGCGCACTTGGATATTCAACAGCCGAGAGGCAGGAGACGACCCAGACGACCCGGATGCGATGTATCTGGTGCTTTCAGTCTATGGCGAGGAGACGGGTAGCCCGCGGAAAGTGCAAGGCTACAAATGTTTTGCTTGGGACGGCAACCACTACGCCGAAACGGGTGTTGAAATAGTTTAGTCACTAATAGAATGCGGGCGGTGGAGCCGCTCAAATTACCACATGGAGGATGAAATGCCGGTTACTGTTCACATTCCCACGCCGTTGCGGAAATTGACCCACAATCAGGCCGAGGTCGAGTTGGAGGCAGGGACTATTAGTGAGTTGGTAGATGGTCTCGACGGTTCCTACGAGGGCTTGGCCGGTAAACTGCTCGACGAGGACGGAGAGGTACGCCGTTACGTCAATATCTTCGTCAACGACGAAGATATTCGCTTCCTCGACGGCAAGGATACGCCCCTTAACGACGGTGACAGCGTCTCTATCGTCCCGGCCATTGCTGGCGGCAGTTGAGGACTACCACAGGCGGTTGGCGTTAGGTTTGGTACAGGATGAAACGCGCCCACAATGTGCTGGAGTTAATCGGGGCTACGCCTATGGTCCGTCTCAGCCGAGTCGTCGGGGAGGGGGCGGCCGAGGTGTGGGGCAAGTTGGAGGCGACCAATCCGGGCGGTAGTGTCAAGGACCGCATCGCTCTGGCGATGATCGAAGCTGCCGAAGAGCAGGGATTGTTGGCTAAGGGCGGTACGATCATTGAGCCCACTAGCGGCAATACCGGCATTGGCTTGGCCATGGTGGCTGCCTACAAGGGCTACAAACTCATCGTCACCATGTTCGACACGGCTAGCCGCGAGCGCCGCTTACAGATGCAGGCATACGGTGCCGAAGTTGTGTTGACGCCAGCGGCCGAGGGCATGCGTGGCGCTATCGACAAAGCGCTTGAACTCAAGCGCGAGCATCCAGATTACTTTTTGCCACAGCAGTTTATGAATGCAGCGAACCCAGAAATACACCGCCGCACGACTGGCCGTGAGATCTTAGAACAGCTAGACGGCCGAATCGATGCCTTTGTGGCAGGGGTGGGTTCTGGGGGATCGTTGACTGGCGTCGGCGAAGTACTCAAGGAAGCTCTAGCCACAGTGAGGGTCATCGCTGTCGAGCCTGCCGGGTCGCCCGTACTTTCAGGCGGGAGGGCTGGATTCAGTTATATAGAGGGTATTGGCGCAGGTTTTGTACCGCCAATTCTCAACCGCGAAGTTATCGACGAGGTACGGGTCATTACCGACGACGACGCGTATGAAATGGCCCGCCGCTTGGCGCGAGAGGAAGGGCTTTTGGTGGGGATTTCAGCAGGGGCCAACGCCTATATCGCCATCCAAGTTGCTCGCGAAATGGGCGGAAATGCTCGGGTCGTGACAATCCTCTGCGACAGCGGATTGCGCTACTTGAGTACTCGTGCCTTTGAATGAGGGAGCATCAAGCCATTGTCTGCACGAGATGGCTCAACCGCGACTTGTAGCGGGCGGCGGCATTTTTGTGGATAATGCCCTTGTTGGTGGTCCTGTCGATGATCGAGATCGCCGCCTGTAGCGCGATCTCGGCCGAGGCTTTGTCCGGAGCTTGACGGACTTTCTTGAGGGCCGTACGCATCCGCGAGCGGATTGCGCGGTTGCGTACGTAGGCTTTGGCACTAGTGATTTGGTGCTTCTTGGCAGACTTGAGTTTAGGCAATTTTGCGCTCCTTCAATAAAATCTTAAATATAATAAGAAGTGGGGAGAAGGGGCAAGGCGGGTCTTCAAAAAGAGGCTAGCGAAAGCTGGAATGAACTGGAGCCCCGCATAAAATTATGCCCTGTGGTCTTATCATGGCTTCTTCTAGTGATCAGATGGGATTTGATTTTGGCGAACGATGCCCCCCTAGCGACAGTGCGCAGATCGCTACGCGCTGTGCGCACTGTCGGCTAGAGATTGAGGTGCCGGATTGGTATGCGGGCCAAGCTCAGTTACACTTTTGCGACGCGTTTTGCCGCCGCGCTTGGACAGAAGCTATGCCTTCGTTAGAGGTTTGCTTGGGGGAAACTTCCAAACGGCGGGGGGCCAATTGGGAACTCCAAGCATTAAAGGCGCGGACGCGCGATGGCTTCATTTGCCAAGTATGCGGGGTTAGCGAAGAGGAACTTGGGCGCCAGCTTGACGTACATCACAAGATTCCCTATCGCAGTTTCTCTTCCAACATAGAGGCTAATAAACTGGAACATCTGATTTCGGTTTGCCCCTCTTGCCACTCTAAGTTGGAGGCCGAGTTGCGCCACGACCTTCCTCTTTTTGCACGATATTGACCTTTCTGCGTGCTAGGTGCTGATAGACCATATAGTTTAGAAACTACCTCTTGCATCCTGGATATTAGATGCGTATTTTGTATTGAGTACGTGAAATGATCTCAGGCTTCTCTACACGCTCTTCAATTAAGCTATTGTTGTAAGGGTCGCTAAGGGAGAGGAACCATGAGTGCGGTGGTGGAAGGTGGTTGCGGCCTTAGAGCGGCGAGGCGGCGGTCTAGTGCACAAAGTTGCGCTACAACTTAAACTTAAAACTTAAATCTCTCATTGGAGGGTCAATTATGAGCGGTTGTGTAGTTAGTAACAAACTTATTTGGGATAGAGCGCTGTCCTGCCTGAGTATGCTTTTTCTGGCGGTCACTTTGATGCTGGCTCCGGAGGCTGAAGCGCAGGATGCGCTGAGCTTTGGCGGTGCGACGGTTGCCAACCAAATGTACGAGGCCGGAGTGGAGATAGGGGATCTGGTGCTACCTGAGGCTACAGGTGGCAGTGGCGATTTGGCGTATGCTCTGAGTCCCTTGCCGCCGGGATTGGCATTTGATGCCGCGACTCGGACGCTTTCGGGCACGCCTTCGGATGATGTCACCTTCCCGGAAAAGATTTTTTACTCAATGGTCTACGAAGTGACGGATGCCGATGGTGCTACGGCCACATTGACATTCAATATTTCAGTAGAAGAGGAGGATGTAGCGCCGAGCTTTGAGGGGGTGACGGTTCCTGATCAGATGTTCTCGGACGAGATGGCGATAGAGGCTCTGGAGTTGCCTGCAGCTTCGGGAGGTAACGGGGGCTTGACTTATAGCTTGAGTCCCTTGCCGCCGGGATTGGCATTTGATGCCGCGACTCGGACGCTTTCGGGTACGCCTTCGGAAGTGGCTATTTCCTTGATGACGTACGAAGTGACGGATGCCGACGGCGATACAGCCACGTTGACATTTGAGGTAGAAGTCGATACGAGGCCGAGCTTTGACGGTGCGACGGTTCCCGATCAGTCGTACCGGACAGGTGATGATATAGGAGTTCTGGAATTGCCTCCGGCTTCGGTGGGAGAGTATGAGGAACCTCCGAGATATAGCTTGTCATCTGTGTCATCTAGCTTGGTCGGGGAGTTGCCGGAGGGTCTGGTGTTTGATGCCGAGGCTCGGACGCTTTCGGGTACGCCGACCATAGCCGGGACGTATGAAATGACCTACCGGGTAGAAGATTCCGATACCAATATGGAGGAGAGCGACGCCGAGGAATTGACCTTTATGGTCTATGTAGAGCTGACCTTCGCGGCGGTCGCTGCGCGTCAAACAACCTTTACTGCAGGCGAAGAGATAAAACAGCCTTGGGAGTTGCCAGTAGGTCGGTCCACCGACGCTCTGACGTATAGTTTGAATGAGGAGGACTTGCCTCCGGGTCTGTTGTTTGATGCCGAGGCTCGGACGATTTCTGGTTTGCCTCCGGCTGATGTGTTGTATGACGCGTCATATGAGTTCACGTATCGGGCGGAGGATTCCGATGGCGATTCGGCTGAGTTGACCTTCACGATTGTGATAGCCGCTATGCCCAGCTTCGTCCGGGAGGAGGAAGATCATCTGTACCCGGCGGGTGATGCGGTGAGCTTAGAGTTGCCGGAGGCGGAAGGTGGGAATGTAGCGTTAACCTATACCTTGGAAGGGGCGTTGCCTGCGGGTCTGTTGTTTGATGCCTCGTCTCGGACGATTTCAGGTACGCCGCCGACGGATGTGACGTATGATGAGTCCTATGCGTTTACGTATCGGGTGACGGATGCGGATGGCGATACGGTGACGTTGACCTTCTCGATTCGGGTGAATGGTATCCCCAGCTTCGTCCAGGAGCAGGACGACCAGCCGTATCTAGCGGGCGAGGCGGTGAGTTTGGAGTTGCCGGAGGCGGTCGGTGGGAATGTGGCGCGGACGTATCGCTTGGATGGGGCGTTGCCTGCGGGTCTGTCGTTTGATCCGGGGACGCGGACGATTTCAGGTACGCCGCCGGAGTTTGCGTGGTATACCTTTGACG
>JAJEFJ010000057.1 GCA_022820485.1 Candidatus Latescibacterota bacterium | reverse complement strand
GCCTGCTCACCCAATGACGGACGACGCGCCCCGCACGCATACCGTTCAGATTGGCCCTTCTGAACGGATTTGGCAACATACAAATGACACCGGGCAGGACGGTAGGGAACCGCAGATAACCATAGCTGCGTAACATCAGTTACTATTTATTATGCGTATTGAAGGAGCAATAGATGGCTCTGAAGCAGTCCTCATTCAGCCGCGTATTGTTGTTCGCGCTGGTGCTGATGGCGCAGCCGGCCCCCGCCCAGATTTCGGCGTGGAAGCTGGGCGGCGCTGGCCTGGCGTGGAGCGAAAGCGACACCACGCGTCTGTTCATCGACTTCGCCAGCGCGCCCGGCTCCATCCAGCCCATCTACCTGACGCCTGAAAAAACGGTTTTTTCCCACCTCGACAACTGGGTTTTCTGGCGCGACCCCAGCGATATCATCCTCGGCTATGTCGATGGCGAGACTCCGCGCACCTGGAAGTGGAGCGACGGCCTAGCGGCCCCCAGCGGCAGCCTGCTTATCGACGGCGACGACGCCACCTATTACCCGCCCCGCGCCGTGCCGCTCGAACGCGAGGTCTACACCATGGATCTGGCCGTTGCCGTGCCAGCCGTCGCCTTTGGCTTTACCACCCCCAGCCAGGGCTTCCGCTCCGACGGCACGCCCCTCAAGACCGATGCAATTCCCGGCTACGACGTGTCGATCGCCAGCGAATCCGAGCGGCCCGTCGTCGAGGGCACGCTGGAGCCTCTCTCACATATCATCGCCGATGTCGATGAGAATTTCGAACCGCGCGTCGCGATCCCCTTCCCCCGCCGCTACGTGCGCTTCGTGCGCTATCGGCGGCAGGTCTCGGTTCTCGACGAGGACTTTCTCGCCTCCTTCGTCCGCGGCCAATACCGAGACGCTCCACCCGGCACCATTGCCGAGTTTGAGCTCTTCGCCGAGGGTGTGCCCCGCAAGGCCATCTACAAAACCAGCATCACCGACCTCGGCCAATCGGTGAACTTCGGGCGGCTGTTCTGGCGAACCACGCCCTTGCGCATGGTCGGCGGAGCGCCCGTGGAGACGCCCGACGCCGCGGTCGGAGTCAAGATCGAGGTGCGCACCGGCCGCGACGGGGATCCCGCCGTCTATCACGAGTACATGGCGACGGGTTTTGAACGCGTCGTCGCGCGCGAGCGCTACGAAAACCAGCTACGCACCCGCCAGTTCCGTCCCAACCTCGAGTCACCTATCGTCACCCTAGAGCCGCGCCCCGGCCTGCGCGCCTCCATCGGGTACGACGACGAGAACTGGACTTTCTGGTCCGTGCCCTTCACCCAATCGGGCCTGCCCCTCAATCTGCGCAGCGGTTCTTATTTGCAATTGCGGATTGCGCTCGAAAGCCGATCCTTCGACGATTTCGTCCGCCTCGACTCGCTGTGGATCGAAACCGCTCCGCTTTTGGCTGGCGACATTATCGGCGAGGTCGCCCTGCGCTCCGACCCGCAACCGGCGCGCGGTTTCAGTGAGGTCGCCCTCGGGCAGGAGACTGACTTCGTCTATGACCTGCGGGCCGATTTTTCGCAGGTTGATGCCCCGGGCTTTGACGCGCTACGCATCCGCACGGGCAGCCATACCCGCTTCGCCGGCTTAGAGATGGGCCAACCGCTCGCAGTAGTTGCACCCGCCGAGGTTATCGAGTCGGAAGACGGCCTACTCGTCCGCCTGCCCACCCGCGTCACCCGCGCCGACAACCCGCCGCTGCGCCTGTTCTTCTCAACCGCGCTGTTCTCCTTCGCCACCACGTTCACCGGCGAGGTCTCCGACAGTGAGCGTGAGGTCTTGCCACAGCCGGTCATCGGTGGCGACGCCAGCCAAGCGCTATCGACCAATAGCCTGCACGTGCTGGGGGTGGCGGACTCTACCCCGAGCGCGGTCCAGGAACTGAGCGTCTCGACCCCGGTGCTGACCCCCAACGGCGACGGCATCCACGATCGCCTGCAGATCCGCTACACGCTTTTTCGCCTGCCCGAGTTGGTGCCAGTTGCGCTGGAGATCTACGCCCTCGACGGACGCAGATTGGCCCGCATTGACGCTGGTCGGCAGGCCGCCGGCCCGCAGGAAACCGAATGGGACGGACGCGACGAGCGCGGCGAACTGCTACCACCCGGCGTCTATCTCCTGAGTGTCGCCCCCAATGCCGAATTTGCCACCTCGGCACAGATCCTCCCCTTGGGTATCGCCTACTAAGAGGTAACGGCTATGTCGGGCAAGCACATCTGCGCCTTACTGCTGTGCGCGGTCCCGGTCTGCGCCGACCAACTGGTCTTCGACAGCGCCGCAGAATGGGCGACCTGGGAAAAGCCCTTCGGCCTAACGCAGGTCGGGAGCGAGGGACAATTACAACTGATCAAATTCCGCAAGGATATCAACGCGGTGCAGGACGCCCACTTGTTCGCGCACGAGACCAAAGAGCGCGGCGACGCGGTTTTCGGTGGCATCTGGGAAGTGGGCTCCAGCCCGGAGACGGCCGCGCTGGCCATCGACGGCGATCCCGAGACCTTCTGGCAGCCCGATCCGGGTGCGGCACCCGAAGACTGGTTTATCACCATTGACCTAGGTCGCGCCGTACTCGCTCGCGAAATCCGCCTGATTTTTCCCGACCGGGAAGGGGCCCGTCCCTTCAGGCAGTTTACCGTGCTGGTCAATACCGGCGTGCGCATCGTCGCCACCCAAGACGTCTTTCTTTTCCGCTCGGTCTATCGCACCACCCGACCTAATGAGGCGACCTCCATCGCCATACCTCTCGGATTTCCCGGCAACGACAGTACTTTGGTAATCGACGCCGGCCTGCGGGTAGAGCCGGATCGCCGCGACCACTACCAGCTCATCCAGTACATCAGTATCATGGCCGAGGAACAGAGCGCGGACGGGGCCCTCGCCGAGATCGAGGTCATCGGCATCGGTGACAATATCGCCATCGGCACCGACCGGCGCGGCTCCTTCACCGACGGGGCCCGCGCCACGGCCACCGCCAACCTGTTCGACGCCAATCTCAACACCAACAACTCCATTTCCTCAGGCGTTGGCGAACTGGGTTGGAAGGAAAACGGCGTGTGGTTCGGAGTCGATTTGGGCGCAGTGTTCTTCGTCGATGAGATGTTCATCTATTCGATGCGCCAGCAGGAGGGCACCCTGGGCTTTGGCGTCGGCGGCACCGGTCCCGGCCACACCATCCTCTTTTCGGACGGCACCCGCGCCTTAGTCAGCGGCCTGCCGGTAGCAGAGCCCTTCGACTACGCCGAACTGCTCACCCACCTCAATCCCGGCACCGACCGCCTGCTCTACATCCGCTATCTCTTCAGACCGCGCAAAATGCGCTATTTGTTCTGGCACGGCGTCACCGACAGCGGCTGGGGCCAAGCCAAGTGGGGGGAGTTCATGATCTTCTCACCCGGCTATCCCGCCCAAGTCGTGCTGCGATCCGACTTTATCGATCTGGGTGCCGCAGACGGCCGCCCCAAGGTCATCAACGCCCTCTCTTGGGACGCCGAGCTGCCCGCGGACACCCGCATCCAATTGCGCTCGCGCTCGGGCAACGCGCTCAGCGAGCAATACACCTTCTACGACAAGAAGGGGGACGAGGTCACCGAGGAGAAATACAATAGTCTGCCCAAGGTTCTCAAAGGCCCCATCGACACCGTCTTGGTGGTGGGCGAGGACTGGAGCGCGTGGAGCAGCGAGTACCAGTCCTCGGGCGATCCCTTCAAGTCGGAGAGTCCGCGCCGCTTTGTGCAATTGGAACTGATCTTCGCCACCGACGACCCCGAGCTCGCGCCGACGGTCCACTCGCTGGCGATCGAGTTTGAAGAGGCTTTGGTGCAGGAGGCCCTGGGCCGCATCGAGCCGCGCGAGGTGCGCCCCAACGAGGCCACTCGCTTCACCTACGCCTTGACGACGCACGCGCTGCTCGCAGATAGCGGCTTCGACCTCTTGCGCTTTACCCTGCCTGGACCGGTTGACCTCGAGGCTGGCGTCGAGGTGAGCGCGGGGGCAACCCCCATTGATCCCGTGGCGGTTGAAGCGCGGGGCGACTCGCTCTTCATCGCCCTGCCAGAGGTGATCGCCGCGGACTCGCTCGAAGTCAGCTTTACTACCCGCGTCCTGCAAAACGCCGCTCTCTTCGCCCTCGACCTCGGCACCAGCGAGCGACCGGGGCTGTGGCAATCGGTGGAGGCCATGACCCGCCGCGCCAATATCGTGCTCTTGCCCGAACTGACTAGCAGCCAATGGCTCATCGACGACCTCGCGATAGACCCACCGATCTTCACCCCCAATGGCGACGGGATCAACGACCGGGTCGCGATCCGCTTTGCCGTCTTGAAGGTCGCCGCGCCCGCACCGCAAGTGGAGATTTTCGACCTGAGCGGGCACCGGGTGGCACGGCTGAGCCCGTCATCGGCGGGCAGTTTACTGTCTTATCTGTGGGATGGAGTTGATATGCAGGGCGCGGTCGTGCCGCCGGGGATTTACCTCTGCCGCATCGATCTGGGCGCTCAAACTGGCGAGGACGATGCCGTGCGTCTGATCGGGCTGGCGTACTGACGCCCGCTTCACCGCATTCGCGAGTTGCCCATCTTTAGTCTTTCTTTTTTTTTGCGTAGATTCGCGTTAATTCCCGGAGGCTTTGTGGCCTCTTCTTACACGAACCAATGTCATTAAAAAAAGGAGTTAAACATGAAGATAACTGGAGTTACACCGTGGCTTGTTAAATCACCAGCGCCTTACCTAGATACCGCCGGAGACCGCCCCGACAGAGAACGAGAGTATGTCTTCGTTCAAGTCTCAACAGACGAAGGGATCACAGGGTGGGGCGAAATTACCGGCACCAGCCCAGTAGCAAATAGAGCAGTCTGTGCCATGCTTGCACAAACCAGCAGTCTAATTGAAGGCGATGACGCAACGCGCATTGAGACGATATGGAACAAGGTTTTCCGCGCGTTCACCTACATGGGGACACGGGGTGCCACCTCAAATATCGTCAGTGCTATTGATATCGCGTTGTGGGATATTCGCGGTAAGCAGTTGGGATTACCAATCTATGAACTGGTTGGCGGGGGACCCGTTCGGGACTCGATATCTCTTTACACACATCCAGGGGGTGGGAACGATCCAGAGAGCACGGCAGCGCATTGCAAAGCGATTGCAGAAACAGGTCATACCGCGTTGAAAACCGATCCGTTCCCTCACCATCCGGAAGAAGCCAACGGCTATTTGAGTGGGCAGATGGATGCCGCAGGAGAGGAACAGGGCGCAAATGTGATCGCTGCAATTCGAGAGGCGGTCGGACCTGACATTCAAATTCTCATCGACTGTCACGGTCGGTTTGATGTAGCAACAGCGATTCGGCTCGCGAAAAGGTTGGAACCTTACAACATCGGATGGTTTGAAGAGCCGGTCCCCGTTGAAAGCTACCACGCATTGAAGCAGGTCAGACAGAACGTCAGCGTGCCAATCTGTGTCGGTGAGCGGCTCCAGACCCGCTATGAGTTCGTGCCAGTCCTTGAAAATGAACTCGCGGACTATATCATGCCAGATGTGACGTGGGCGGGTGGTATTTCAGAGTTGAAGAAAATTGCGACGCAGGCCGAGGCGTACTACGTGCCGATCTCGCCACACGATGCAAGCGGTCCCATCAATGTGCTGGCTGGGGCGCATACGATGATGACAGTCCCGAATTTCTACAAATTAGAGACCAGTCGCGCCAAGCTCAACGCTTATGATGTGCTGATCGACCATCCGTTGGATGTCAGAGACGGCTGCCTACATCTGTCCAACCGTCCCGGCTTGGGAATTGAGATGAACGTCGATTATCTGCGCAGTAAAGCAATCGCGCCATTTTCAGGCTGAAGTGTGAACACTTTGTATCGTGCGAATAGTCCGTGTGGACTCAGCCCACGACGCATATTAAATTTCCCGCCATGACAACCACTCAAACTTGGACTCCGGTCGAAGCCTCCATCGAGCAAACCCTCGCCCAGTACCCCGAGCCGCTGATGGCCCTAGCGCACGGCGAGATACCGGCCTTTGTGCTGCGTCAGCACTACAACCCCGCCCATTGCCGGGCGCTGATGCAGCGCTTCTACGAGCGCAGCCTGCTCTACGACCCCCACGAGGTCGGCGACGGCCAAGCGCGTCGCGTCGATATTGGCACTAGTTTTGGCCACCACCGCAGCGACCGCGAAAAATTTCACGCCCACTCCGCGGCGACGCTGGCGTTGTTCGAGACCCTCTTCGACGGCTATGACGATCCAGTCCGCACTATGTACGACGCTCTTTCCCAGCTCGCGCCCGGCAAGGAGGTCAAGACCGCGCGCGAGCCGGACGGCCGCCTCTACGGCCCGGCCATCTTCCGCGTCTATCACCGGGAAACCGGCCACGGCCCGCACTACGATTCCGTCGCCAAGCGCACTAAGGCTTTCGATTACCAGATTTCGCGCTTCAAACACCAGTTCGCCGGGGTGCTTTGCTTTCAGAATAGCACCAAGGAAGGCGGCACGGGTGAGCCGTACCTGTACAACTGTCCCTTTCGCCCCGCGCTGACAGAGCATCTGGGACGCGAGGAATTTGCTGCCTACGTCGCCCGCGAGGGCATCGAGCGCGTCCAAGTCCAGCTCGAACCCGGCGACCTCTACTTCTTCTTTACCGAAAACATCCACGAGGTGCCCGCCGTCGTCGGCGATCAGCCCCGGGCGGTGCTGGCCATCTTCTTTGCCATGTCCCCAGACGACGACGAGATCTACGTCTGGTCTTAAAACACCCGCACCACGGTTCCGCGCTCGGCTGCTAGCCGTTCTTCGACCGCCTCCTTGGTCAGCGGATTTTCCGGCCACTCTTCGGGCGCTACGTGCGACAGCCGCAACAGCAGGCGCGCTAGCTGTCCGACGTATTCTTTTAACTCCCGCGCGTTGAGCTTGTCGGCAGTGTCGGCTGGCTCGTGGTGATAGTTGGAATCCGCGTGTCGGCCGCTAAAGCGCCAGCGCCACAGATGCGCCGCGTCAATGCCCTCGCGCAAAAAGGGAAAGTGGTCTGAAGTCGCGTCGAGCTGGGACATGACGTGGCACTTTAGCCCGTCGCCCATTGCGTTGAACTGGGCCTGCACCAAGTCGCGCAAATGTCCAAACGCCAGCACCACCCCCTTGATCGATCCGGTCGATAGCTCGTCGAGATTAATCGCCAGCCGCGGCTTTGCGGCGCAGTGTTGCCGCACGTATTCGCTCGATCCTTGGAATATCTGCTCCTCGGCGCTGTACGTCGCAAAGCACAGGCTCATCCCCGGCTCGACCCCGACCGCCGATTTTAGTCCGGCTAGGACCCGCGCTGTTTCCAACACTGCAATGGTGCCCGAGGCATTGTCGTTGCCTCCTGGGGTGCCGTACACCGTGTCGTGGTGCCCGCCCAACATGAGCCGCTCCACAGGCCACCGCGCCCCGGGAATCGAGGCGACCACATTGTGCGCTGGTGCTTGGTAAAACCGGCTCTCAACGGTTAGCTTGAGCCGCTTGCCCTCGCTGGCCCACTTCTGCAACAGCGCCCCGTGCTCCCGCGAGGTCGTCACCGCCGGAATGGGCAGCTCGGCGGTTTCCGGCTCGCGCCAATCGCCGCCGTTGTGGTACTCCACTCGCCGTCCGTCCTTTGGATCAATCGCTACCACCGCCACCGCGCCGGCGTCGCAGAGTGCTGCGAGCCGCACATTGGGCGGCGAGGGTGCGGTAAAAGGCTCCAGTGCTAGGTGCATTACGGGGATGCTTCCTTTGAGTTGGCCGCGCACTCGGTCGATTTCGCGTTCCGTGCCATATCCTGCATTGACGATCGGGGCTTCGAGGTCGCACGGTGGACAGCGGTTGTAGGGCAAGAGGTCGATCGCCATATCCCCCACTGTTGCTTTTGCCCGTTCGTACGCCCAAGTAGAAAGCGCAAACTCCTCCAGCGCCGCATCGGCTAGTCCCGCCTGTGCAAACTGCTCCCTCAGGTACTCCACCGCTTGGCGCTCCCCCTCCGAAGAAGCCCAGCGCGGCCCGATCTGCTCGCACAACATCTCCACGTGGTCGCCGATATGCGAGCCGGTCCAAGCCTCGCCAAAAATCCAGCGGTCGATTTCGCGCCAATTCAGTTCCATCGCTTCCCTTTCTCAAAGTTGTCAAGTGCGTTATGCGTCTTCATTAGGATAGTAAATGTTGTTTCTCGACCAAAGGGGCGTTAGATTCCTCACATATGTACCCCTAAAACTTGGATTTTTCACGGTTTTGAAAGGTGCCGCCGATGAATATCCGCACGAAACTCCTCGCGCGCCTTGTGCTGGTCAGTGCCGTGCTTTGGTCGAATGGGGCCGAGGATTTGCTGGCTCAAGCAGGGCACCGGATCGATCGCAGTGCGAACCAAGTCATCGTCGGATCTGACCACTGGAACCACTGGGAATTTGCGCCTGGTACTATCCAGATTTCTCCACTTGGAGAGGTGCGGCCCAATCGCGTTTACAAAAATACCAACGCCGCACTGGATATCGTCGATTTTCTGCGCTACAACCCCCCAGACTACCTCTCCAAGAAAGAGCCTGAAGAGATCGTTCTCCTCGACGCCATTCAGGGTGGCTCCAACCGCGCAGGGGTCGTCGCCGCCCTAGATGGCGACTTGACCACGTATTGGGAGCCCGATCCGGTCGATGAGAATGTAGATCTGTCGTCTCAGTGGTGGTTTACCGTGGATATGGGCCGCGTTGTCTTCATCAACAAAATCGCGCTAAAATTCGTCGAGGAGGGAATGGGCGACCCCTTTCTTTTATTTGACGTACTGGTATCGGACGGACAGAAGCCAGTACAGGCAATCGGCGGGTCGAGTATTGAGTTCTTTCCAGTGCTACAGACGTTAAAGCCCAACAAAAGCCAGCGAACCTTTGAGGTCGAACTCGACCCCGTAGGGCTCGACCAGCGCCGGGCTGTAGGGCGCTTTGTCCAAGTGGTTGTGCAGGCCAGCGATTTTGGCCGTGGCCGCGAAGTATCCCCAGAGGAGTACGACCAGCTACCCTCCGAAGACCGAGGGATCATCGAATATAGCAAGCGCCAAGCCGACGGGCGGGAAATCGTGGTCAAACGGGAAGTGTACGAGGCTCTCGATCCGCAGCGGCGGGGGACGATACGCTACTTTCGGCGCGAGCGGCCCCGGTTGGCCGAACTCGAAGTCTGGACCCAAGGCGACGACTTGGCCAGTGGGGCTTTGCGGCGCAATGGCTCCATTTCTACTACGGTGCCCGGTAGCATCAATCCCCAATTGATGATTGACGGCAATGTAACCAGCGTAGAAGGGCTGTCCCTATTCAACATCGAGAATCGGTTAGAGGACGAGTTGTTCATTGACTTGGGTTCGTTTTTTTGGATCCACAGCCATAGAATGAGCTTCACGGAGTACGCCCTTGGGAATTATCGATTGGAATTCTCGGACGGTTCGCGGGAGGTGGGCGGAGGTCTTAAGTGGATCACTGCCGTGCGGCGCGAGCAAGTAAAGCGAGGAGTCGCGGGGGGTCTCAACGTCGATGGCAATGACTTCGATCCGGTAAAGGGGCGCTTTTTTCGCTTGGTGTTTGAAGTAGAACACGTGCGTCGCCCCAACCGGAGCGCTACTAGGTTGAGCGAGATACAACTTTTTGGCGAGGGATTTTTGCCAGAGGTGCAACTCGAGTCGGACCTGATCCGGTTGGGCGGCAGCCGCAACTTGGTTTCCCTCGAGTGGGATGCGCACACGCCGCCCGGGACCGAGGTCCAACTTCAGACCCGCACCGGCGACACCTTGGGCGAGATCGTGCACTACTTCAAAAAGGATGGGACCGAAATCTCCGAAGCGGCCTACAACAAGCTATTGAGCATTTTTCGCGGCGACACTGTGGCCGAGGAAGTCGCCGGTGCAGACTGGGAGCCGTGGAGTGTGCCCTACGACGAGCCGGGAGGCAGCCCCATTACTTCGCCGTCGCCACGGGAGTTTCTCAAGGTGCGGGCGACGTTGCGCTCGGCCGCACCGGATGTGGCGGCGAGTTTGTCGGGGCTGCGGCTGAACTTTGCCGAGCCGGTGGCGCGGCGGCTCTTGGGCGAGGTAGTGCCCAGTCAGGTGGATCGGCTGGGAGCTGAGGCTCCTTTTTCGGTGTATGTGCGACCCGAGTTTGGCGCAGGGGATGGGGGATTCAACGAGTTGTTGTTGGAAGCACCAGCGGGCATGGAACTGACGTATGACGGGTTGTTGGGGAGCGCGGACGGAGGGGATTTTTCGCCATTGGCGGCGGAGGTGTTGGTCGCGGCGGCGGACCGGGTGCATTTGTCCTTTGCTCCGCTGGAGCCGGGAAGCGAAGTGACGGTGTTGCGGATAGACTTTGCCGGGCGGCTGTTTTCCCGCGGTGGGCCGCTAAAGGTGCAACTGCGTCAAGGAGAAGACGGGGAGGGGATCTGGCAGCGCGTCGATCCAGGGGAAGCTGTGGAAACGGTCGGCAGCAATCGGCTGTTGGTGGTGGGGCAGCCGCAGAGTCGCTCAATCTTTGCGGATTTAGTGGTCGAGCCAGCGGTATTGACGCCGAATGGGGATGGAGTCAACGACGAGGTGGCGTTGCGCTTTTCAGTGGTGTTAGTGGAGGGCAGTCAGCGGGTTAAGGCGACTATCTACGATTTGCAGGGACGCTTGGTGCGCCAGCTAACCGAGCAGCGGGATTTTGCCTCGGGGATTTACGAAATGGGATGGGACGGAAGGAACGAACAGGGGACGCTCGTGCCGCCGGGGGTGTACGCAATGCATTTGCGGCTGGATGCCAATACGTCAGGCGCTGAGCTAGGGCAGGAGAAATTGGTGCGCACGCTAGTCGTAGCTTATTAGTTCCCATCTCGTTCTAAAAGCTGCTGACCCCGCGCTCGATGCTTTTGACTCTCTTCGAGCAGGCCGAGCGCTTCGCAGGCATCGCCCAAGTAGAGGTGTCCGCGGCCATCTTCAGGCTCCAATTCGACAAAGCGTTGGTAGGCGGTCCGGGCCGCAGCAAAATCTCCGAGCTGGGCATGGGCTACCCCTAGATTGAAGTGAGCCTTGGCGTATTGGGGGGCGAGGGCCGTGACTTGGGCGAAAAGTCGCGTGGCTATTTTGAACTGGCGCTGCTGGGCGGCGATCAAACCGAGCATATAGGGAGGCTCGACGAGAGAGGTGTCGAGTTGGGTTGCCCTGGCGAAGGTTTGGGCCGCCCTTGCGAGTGATCCCGACTGATAGTGAGCATTGCCTAGATGCACGTACAGAACGGGATTTTCTGGATCCAGCTCGATAGCCCGCTGGAAATACTGGGCCGCCAGTTTGTCCCGGCCTTGTTCGGCGAGGAGGAGGCCGAGGCCGATGTGGGCGTCTTTGTGGTCGGGTTTGATTTCGACCGCGCGACGAAACTCTAACAGAGCTTGGTCGGTTTCGCCGACCATCTGGTGCTTCAATCCCATATTGTAGTGATCCCGCGCCGAGCCGATGGGGAGTGATTTGTGCGTCGGTGGGGAGATTTCGGAGTGCAAGCCTCGATGCTGTTGGCGCAGGCTTTCGGAACGGGCCATTTCCCGCTTGCCCTCTTCGCGGCGGCCCAAGCGGAGATAGACATTGCCGAGGTTGAGGCGGAGCTTGGGCGAGTCGGGGTTGAGTTCGGTGGCCTTGAGTAGCGCCTGCAAAGCCGCCTCATTATCACCCATATCGCGCTGGGCCAATCCCAACAGAAAATGCGCTTCGGCATCCTGCGGGTCGAAGCGCACCGCTTTTTTGAAGGCCCTAGCCGCTTCGGGCGGGAACCCCTTTTCCCGCTGGATTTTGCCCAATTTCTTGTAGGCCGGTGCCAAGGTGGAATCCGCCGCCAAGGCCGCTGCGTACGCTGCTTGGGCCTGATCTACTTCTTTGCGATAGCCGTGCAGTAAGCCCAAGTTGTAGTACGCTGTTGCTCGGTGGGGATCGAGCGCGGTCGCTTGCTCAAAGGCGGCCCGCGCTGCTTCGACATCGCGGTGCTGGTTTTGGCTATACGCTCTGGAGGTGTAGCGGGCCGTGTGGATGATGCCGAGGACTTCGTATAACTCGGAGCGCGTCTGGTCTTTTTGGGGGGCTAGTTCAATCGCGTGTTCGATCGCGCGCAGGGCTTGGGGGAATTTGCTCAGTGCTAGGTACGAGCGGGCGAGATAGTGGTGGACTTCGTAATCGTCGGCGCGGTCAGCCAATGCCTTGTGAAAGGCGACGATGGCTTCGCTGTAGCGCTCCTGCGCAAAGGCGTACATCCCGGCGCGGACCAAAGGATCGCGTTCCTTGGGTCCGCAGGCGCAGGTGAGCAGACAAAGGGTGGCTCCAAGCCAAGCCAAGCCCTTTTTGTAGGGCAGGTGAACGCGGGCCATTGAGCGCCCGTTTTTTAGGTGTAGTTGCACGAGTGTCCCGGTTTGTCGATGCGGTTAGATTGCCGGTCCAATTAACCGAGCAGTTAGTATATGAGAAGATACGCACTATTGTCCATCTTGTGCGCTGGTGTCGTCGCGGCAGAGGCACAGGTGCAATACCGGGAAGTCTCCCAAGAAGCCGGAATTGACTTCCGGCACTACAACGGCGCTCAAGGCGAATACTACTATGTCGAGACCTTTGGTGCGGGCGCAGCGTTTTTTGACGCCGATGGAGACGGCTGGCAGGACCTCTACCTGATCAATGGTGCCCATCTCTCGGGACCCCTTCCCCCGACCCCGCCCATCAATCGCCTCTATCGCAACGCCGGCGATGGGACTTTCGCCGATCTCACTGTTGCGTCTGGAGCTGGCGACCGGGGCTACGGCATGGGATGTGCGGCGGGCGATTTCGATAACGATGGGGATCAAGATCTCTACGCGACCAACTTCGGCCCCAATGTGCTGTTGAGCAATGACGGTGAGGGGCGCTTTGTGGACGTTACCCAAATAGCCGGTGTGGGCGACGGGCGCTGGGGCACCAGCACCGGATTTTTGGATTTCGACAACGACGGGGATTTGGACCTTTTTGTGGCCAATTATGTGCATTTCAGCTTGCAGGGCAATATCCAATGCCAGCGAGGGGCGATTCGCTTTTACTGCGAGCCAAGCACCTACGCACCCATTGGGGATGTGCTCTATCGCAACGAGGGGAGGCGCTTTGTCGATGTGACCAAGAGGATGGGTATCCGTGCGGTGGGCCGGGGACTGGGCGTGGCCTTTGCAGACAGCGATTTGGACGGCGATACGGATATTTACGTGGCCAACGACGGCACGCCGAATTTTCTCTACGAAAACCAAGGGAGGCGCTTTGTCGAGATCGGCCTGCGAGCCGGAGTGCAATACAACGAAGATGGGCACGCCGAAGCCGGTATGGGGGTAGATTTCGGCGATTTCGACAACGACGGGTACGCCGATCTTTTCGTGACCAATTACTCGCGCGAAACCAACACCCTATACTGGAACGATGGCCGGGGGCGCTTTGCCGATTTTACCGCCCACTTCGGCTTGGGAGCACCCAGTTATCTGCCCTTGGGATTCGGAACCAAATTTATGGACTACGACAATGACGGCGACCTCGATTTATATGTCGGCAATGGGCACGTGGTGGATAATATAGACGAACTCGACGCCGACCTTTGCTACGCCCAGCCCGACCTTATGCTGCGCAACCAAGGCGGTGCCCATTTTGAAGAAGTCTCCGACCAGTTGGGTGCCGACTTTGTCGCTGAGAGCGTGGTTCGCGGCGCGGCGACAGCCGATTGGGACAACGACGGCGATCTGGATTTGCTGGCGACGACCGTGGCCGGGCGGCCCCGTCTATTGCGCAACGACGGGGGCAATCGCCAGCACTGGATCGAACTCCTCTTGGTCGGTGCTGATCAGCGGGATGCGCTGGGTGCCCGCGTCACCGTTACCGCTGGTGGTGCGCGTCAGGTGCGGGAGCGCCAGTCTGGGGGAAGCTATCTATCCAGCCACGATCCTCGCCTCCATTTTGGCCTCGGTCGGGCGACGAAGGCGGATATCGCGATTCGCTGGCCCAACGGCCAAGTCCAGACGTTAGCCGCTGTTGACGCCAATCAGATTGTACGGGTAGTCCAACCTAGTCGTTGACTTTAGATAATCCGCAGATGGACGCAGATGGACGCAGAATAGTAGAAACAAGACGATCCGCACAAGTCATTCAGGGTCGCTTTATGGATCATTACGCCCTACTCGTATCGCTGATTGGGATGTTGTGTTGGAGCGTTGCCCTGACACAAGCGGCTGAGTCGAATAAACCAGCAGAAGGGTTGGTCATCGATTCAGCAGCCGACCTACGCGCTTTGACAAGCCGGTCTGTCGAAGGGCATTTGCTCGTGCAGGGCGACCAACTAAAAACGCTGCATGGGTTGGAGCGGCTTGAATATATAGGAGGCGATCTGAGCATTGAGCATTGCGATTCGTTGCAAAGTTTGGCGGGCCTAAATCACGTAAAGCGGATTGGAGGCAGTCTGAGAATCCGGCGCAATCCCAACCTCGTGGATTTGAATGGCTTGCGGTCGCTGGAGGAGTTGGGGGGTAGCTTAATCATTGAGCGCAACGATGCCTTGGTCGGCCTGAAGGGGTTGAGTCGAATTAGTCGCGTGGGCGGGTCGCTCAGGATTCAGTTCAATCGCCGCCTCGCCCGCATTGAGGGACTGGAGCGATTGGAGGCGATAGAGGGACAGGTGCTCGTCGTCGGCAATGGATCGCTAGAAAGTCTGGTGGGGTTGGAGGGAATCAAGCGCCTAAAGGGCGGGCTGGCCATAGAGCGCAATCGGGCGTTGCAAGCGTTGGGGGGGCTGCGGCGGCTGGAGGACGTGGGCGACTTTTTGCGGATCAAGAGAAATAGAGCCTTGGTCGAGCTAGCGGGCCTAGAACAACTCGAGCGCGTCGCTGGAAATGTGTTGGTAATTGGCAACAACCGTCTGGAGCGCTTGGCGGGCTTGGGCAACCTGAGTCAGATCGGGGGTAGTTTGAGAGTCGAGAAAAACGATGCGCTGGTATCGTTGGCGGGCTTGGCCAAGTGCGAGCGCGTCGGCGGCGATTTGCTGATTCAGACCAATAGCGTCCTGCCCGATCTCGAGGGCTTGGGTGGCTTGGTTCGCATTGAAGGACTTCTCCTGATTATCGACAACAGCGCGCTGCAAAGTTTGGCGGGTCTGCGCCGTCTGGATTACGTCGGCGGGGATTTACTGATCGTCGATAATGGCTCACTCCTCAGTTTGGAAGGGCTGCACCGCCTAAGCCGAATAAGGGGGGTGCTATCCATCTTCGGCAACAGTGCCCTGACGGATCTGATTGGGCTGCGCGAACTCAGGACTATTGAAGGCCATTTATTCATCCAATTTAACGAGAAATTGCAGAGTGTAGCGGGCTTGGCAACGCTGGAAAGAGTAGGTGGTCGGCTAGCTATTCGAGCCAATAGAAATCTGCCGAGTAGCGCGGCTCAGGCCCTGACGGAGCGTTTGATCGCCGGTGGGTTTACGGGCGATATCCAGATTGAAGCAAACCAACCGTAGCTGCTATGCGTTGCCGGATTTTGGTTGCTGTATCCTTTCGTATTTCATACAGTTAGTTGCCTTAGCCCAGAGAAGCCGAGTCAGACAAATATGCCAACCATGCTACAATTCATGGCAGGTCGCAAGGACTACAGGCGGCGGATCGCGCTTAGGGTGCTTATCCTGTTTTCAGCTCTCGGAGCGTTGAGTGCCCAGTCACCAGTTGGTGCCCAAATGGAAGTCGTCCAACTAGGGGGAGAAGGCGGATTATCTTGGGAGAGTGGTGGTGGGGAGGTTCCGGCCCTAGTAATTCTCGACGCGGCGACAGTCGATCAGTCCAATGCGCCCGGCGGCGTCATCGACTTTGCTCCCTTTGAGCGGGAGTATTGGATCTTTCCGCAGCAGGCCGATACGACGGACAACATATTGATCGGCGTCAACTCCAAGGAGCGCGGTGGCAGCGTCATCACGCCCATCCCCTCCTTCCGCTTTCTCGAAGCCGACTTTCCGCAGATGTTCGACGACGACGGCGACACCGCTTTAGTACTGAAATCCTCGGGCACGGGGGGCACCGGGGCCTTTGGCCTGCTCATCGAATTCGATTTGGGGGCGATCTTTGGCGTCAATCGGTTCAAGTTTTTTCCGCGCAACGCCGATCCGGCCTTTCCGGCACCTGATTTCCAGTCCCAAGACGACTTTTTGAAGGGCTACGAAATTTTTGTCAATGACGGCCAACCCGAATCGCGCCGCGAGGGCAGTCTGATCTGGGAAACGGTCGCCTTTGAGGGGCAGAACCAAGAAGCGGTGGTAGATGTGCGAATTCCCACCCGCTTCGTGCGCTTTTTGCGGCTCAAATCCCTGACGGCTGCGGATTTTGAGATCGCTGAGTTTCAAGTGTTCAGCGAGGGTTTTGTGCCTCAGGCCGTGTACATTTCCAATGTTTTCGACTTTGGCGACCAGGCGCTCTTGGGCCGTTTGCGCTGGGTTGCAGAGCAAGTGGGCGATCCAACTCGCTCTAGGGTGCAGGTCCGCACCCGCAGTGGGGACGATCCCCAGCCGGTCGAGTTTACCCGAATCGGCAAGCAATCCTCTGGCCGACTTGAGCAGCGGGGCGATACCGTTTTCGATATCCCGATCGACGCGCCTTGGAAGAGAGCCGAAGATGTAGAAGACAGCGAACTCGAGAACTTGGTCGCCAACGTCCTCGACAACGAAGAGATGGACGGGCGCGAGGCGCTTTTGACCTTTGGCCAGTTGCCTTTTGAACAGCGAGCCCAGATCACTCTTGGCCAAGCGGACTACAACAAGTTAGCGAGCGACCAAAAATCGGTGATTCGCGAAGACCTCGCCAATTGGAGCCCTTGGTCCCCTCCCTATTCGCCCGAGGGCATTGTCGCTCCAGACCAGCTTCAGGTGCAAGGAGCAGGGACGCTGATCGTATCGCCTAGCCCGCGGCGCTATTTTCAAGTTATGATCGAATTTTTCAATGCCGACGTCGATGCGGCTACTGGCATCGGCGGAGTGGCTTGGGATGTTTTCCAGCCCGTCTTCGCCGACTCCCTCATCGGCGAGATCCTGCCCCGCACCGCCATCTTGGGCCAAGCCACTCGCTTTACGTATGGCGTACTGGTCAAATCCAAGCCCCAGAATGCGGGCTTTGACCGCTTTGAAATCAGCACACCGCTGCGCACCGAAGCGATTGGCCAAGTGGAAATACGCCGGCCCGACGGCACGGCAGCAACGGCGGATTTTTCCGGCTTGTCCCTCGCGACGCTCCCGGTCGAGCAGAATGGCTTTAGCGTGGTGGCTGTGCGCGACGACGCCTTGGTCATGGCCTTCCCGCGGATTGAGGAGGATGGAGCACTTTTGACTTTAGAGTTTGATAATACAGTCCTGCGCCTAGGGACTCGCTTTGCCGGGCGGGCGCTCAACGCCGACAATGAGGCTTTGGGTCAAGTGGTGTTGGCCGGTAATGCCGCGGATTTGAGTCGAGAGGGCATGGATGATCCCGACCGCAGAGCCGTGGGCGCCCTCGATCCAGAAAACCTGTTTGTCAATGTGCCAATCACCGACGAACTGCTAGTGAATGTAGCGGCCGTCCCCAGCGTTTTTACCCCCAATGGCGATGGGGTCAACGAGCGGGCGGCCATTACCTACGATATAACCAATATAGCCCACCCAACTCGGGTGCGGCTTGGGATCTACGATTTGAGTGGTCGGCTGATCCGCAATCTGTATGAGGGCTTGGATATGAGCGGTCGATTTCCCCGTTTTTGGGACGGGCGCGACGATGAGGACAACGCGGTCCCCCCAGGACACTACATATTTTCTGTTGCCTTGGATGCGGGGACCGGAGAAGAGCAGCAGGTGGGGGTTGTTGGGGTAGCGTATTGATACCGGGCGAGGGGGATACCCTTGCGATGAATTTTACCATGTAGAATTGGGAGGGTGTGGCATTGAATGTCCGCGGAGCGATTTTAACGATTGGGCTGGCACTGTTAGTCGCGTTCCAAACCGTGCTCCACGCCCAAAACTACGGCACCCGCCTAGGGATCCAGCGCGGCGGCGAAGTCAGTTTTGAGCCTCGGGGCCCAGGCGTGCTCTTTGGAGCCCTCGATCCCGCCGTACAGAGATGGTACGTGCCCCAAGAACTCTATTACGAGTTCAGGTGGCGCCAATGGGAGTACTCCAACTACGCCCGCGACCAGTACCAGCGCTATATCAACACCAACTTAGAGGGCGACTACTTCTACGATTTTTTCGGCAACTATATCAACCGCGGCTGGCTGGTGTACGACTGGCGCCAAGACCAGCCGCAAGAGTTGGGCAGCGGTATCTTCAAGGGCCGCCAATTCGAGCAGTTCTTCAGTTCGGTGACCGTAAGCGGCGACTCTAGGGGCCAGTATTCCTACGCCATTACCGTGGGCAACGCGATCCGCACCACCCTCACGCCGATGACCTTTTCCAAACCGAATTTCAACGGAGTCCAGATCGACTTCGCCGCGGACAAATACGCCGCCACCGTACTGGCCTCGCGGATCAATGATCCGGCCGTGGGCGTGACTATCAATCCTAGACGGCAATCCAATTCGACCTCCTTGTTCGGTGGCCGAGCTCTCGCTCAGGTGGGCGACTTTATTACTGTGGGCGGGACGGTGGTCAACGCCCACAACGCCAATACCGCCTTGGACATGTTTGAAGGCAATCTCCTAGCGGGGAACCTCACCTCGGGCCAGACCAGTACGCCGGTTACGGCCATAGCTATCGTCCTCAGCGACGATAGCCCCGAGGACGAGGCCGGTGGCGCGGCCCTTTTCAGCCACGATATACGCATCAAGAGCCGCGATTTCGAAACGGGTCTAGAAACGGTCTTGACATTGGACGAGGTGGTGCGCGAAGGAGCGGAGTGGCCGACCGTGTTCGGCGGCTTTCCGCGCACTGGCTTTTTGGCCGCCGACGGCACCGAGCGAATCATCCTCAATTACGACTTTACGGACCCGGCGTATGTGGGGCCGGATTTAACCACCATAGTCGAGGTGGAGTTCGACTATGTGCTAGCTAACGACTTCAAAGTTGAAATGTGGTCTAATCTGCAGACGGGCACGCGCCCAGTGCCGCCGCCGCCGCTGACCAACCAAGTCATTGAAGAAGCCGAGCCGGTGCTCATCGAGATAAGTCGAGCCTCTGGCAATATAAGGGATATATCCAACGCCCAACGGGTTCTTTTTAATTACGGCTTGCCCTCGGCCAATATGGTCGCTGGATTCACCATTGAGGGCAAGAACGTGTGGGGCTTTGATTTCTACGGCGAATGGAACAACAACCTGCGCTATTTCCAGTACCCGAATGCCGCCCTGTTCAACGCCAACGAAGGGCATGAGGTCTCTGCGGAGAGCGGGCAGGCTGCTATCTTTAATTTGTCCAAAGAAGCCTACCCGTTTTTTACGTATGGAGAAGCCTATTCGGTGGATGCCGACTATTCGACCTCGGCTTTTGTCTCCCTGCCCCAAGGGGACGTGTACTATGACGATCCCGTACGCTCGGTTTACGAATTTGTCGCCGACAACGACGACCAAGACCGCCGGCCCGATTGGGCCCGGGTAGGCTCGCAGGCCAATGACCGGGAGGTGTTTCCCGGCTGGGACGAGAACCTCGACTTCATTTCGGACTTCAACCAGAACGACAACCGCTCGGTACCCAACTCCATTCCCGACTACGAAGAGCCGTTTTTGCGCTATCACGTCGATCGGCCCGAACTGCTCTTTGGCATTGACCTCAACAACAACGGCTGGATCGACCGCTTTGAGGACGACGACTTGGCCGACTATCCCTACAAGCCCGACCGGCGCGGGTACAACGTCTTTTTTGGCGTTCACCTCCTCCCCGAGGCGCGCTTGCTGGTGGGGCGGCTCGACGAGCGCATGCTCTCGGATGATCGAGACAATCAAACCTCGTATGCCATGTTCACCCTCGACAAGGACTACCCTGGTTTCGGGCGAGTGCGGGTTTTCGATATGCTCAAGCGGGTCGTGGACACGATCCCCGATGACCGGCGGGCACCGCTGCCCTTCCTCGACGCGCCCACGCCGCCGCTGGTGTCGGATATGCTGTTCTCCCCCGATACTTGGATCAACACCGCGTGGCTGGGGGTGGACTACACCGCCATCGCCAATTTCGAGATCGTCAACAAACTCAAATACGAGCGCTACGACCAAGCCCAAGACGAGGCTCGCGACATCGATGGCCGGGTATTGGCTGGTTCGCCTTCCCTCTTGGGCCTGATCAACAAATTCGAGTACAAGCTGCATCTAGGCCACTTTATCCTACAGCCTAGGTTCAAAAGTGAGTACTTCCGCCAAGACAACTTTGTACTGGCTGAAGAAGACTTAAAACAATGGACTGGGATTGTCTCGTTTTTGGCCCAAGTGCCCCTCCTCAACAGCAGTGTAATTGACTTTGGGGTGGAGTTGGCTCAGTTCAACGAACTGGTACAGCAGGAAGAGGATATGGTCGAGCAGGGCATCGCCGAGGAGACCGGGGATTTGCGCTCTGCGGTTTTTGCGATGCAGCTAACTAACAACTCGAACTATTTGGGCTACAAGCTGACGACGCAACTCGGCCTACGCATCGGCCGCACCTTCACCGAGTTGGTACAGGAGGTAGAGCCCCGGGTCTTCGACAAGCTCACCAAAGGCCGGACCGAGACCACTAGCTTCATCACCATCTACGCCGGACTGTAAGGATGAGAGCGCGTTACATCACATTGGCTGTCCTCGCCGGGTTGGGTCTGTGGGGAGTAGCCGCTGCCCAAGTCGACTATGGGGGTCGTCTAGGGGATCGGGTGGGAGACCGCGTCATTTACCACGTGCCCGGTGTGACTACTTATATGGAGGCGCTGGACCCGACTGTGCAGCGCTGGTACATACCGGCCCCCCTGTTTGGCGAATTTGGCCGCAATCAGTGGGAGTACACCAACTACGCCCGCCAAGCCCACAGGCGCTACATCAACCCCGCGTCAGAGGGCGATCTCTTCTACGATCCCTTCGGTCGCCTCATTACGCGAGGATGGCTGGTGTACGACTGGCGCCAGACAAAACCACTGATCGCCGAGAGTTCCTCCATCAGGAAAGGTGGCCAGTACAACAACTGGTTTAGCCGCTTGGTCATATCCGGGGACTCCAAGGGTCAGTACCGCTATTCTGTGATGGTCGGAGACGAGATATGGACTACCCTAACGCCGATGACTTTCCGCAAGGCGGGGTTTAACGGGGTAGTAGCTGACTTCGCCGCCGACCGTTTTCGCGCCACGGGGCTTTTTTCGCGGATTTCGTTCCCGCTCCTTTCGGGGGGCACCGCGCGTTTCCAGTACGCTACCAACCTCACTGCGGGTCGAGTTGAAGCCGACTTGACTGATTCTTTTACGTTGGGGATGAATTTCGTCAACAGCCACAACAACACCGGCAGCAATGAGAGCTTCCAAGGGAATGTGTTCAAGGGTGCCCTGACGGCGGGGCAACTGGCTCAGCGGGTTGATCTGCTCTTGGTACGGCTCTCGGACGACTCGCCAGAAGATGGCGAAGGCGGTGCCGTCTTGGTTAGCGAGGAGATCGAGATCCGCACTACCCTGAGCCGTCAGGAGATGGTTCAGGACCAGCTAGTTCACGTGGAGCGGGATACGGTCGTCCTCAGCAGTAGTATCGGCTTTAGACCGACCATTGAGGGGGGGAGGCGAGATCGAGGATTTCTAACGGCCGATGGCGCGGACCAGATCGTTTTACAATATCCCTTGGCCCCGAGGGAAACGGCGGGAGAAGAGGGAACCCTGCGTGCGCTCTTCCAGCAACACCTAGATCTCACCTTATCTGAAGCTGAAGCTGCGATCAGCGCCATTCGAGATGTACGCTTCCGCCTCGTGCTAGCCAACGACTATCGCGTCGAGGTCAGTTCCAATAGGCAGACGGACGAGTTTAACGTGCCTCAATTTTTACCCGTGGCGCGGGCCGATGGCAATATCAAGAACCAACTGAACCAGCGCGAGGTTGTCTTCGACTATGGGTTGCCTACGGCCGACCAGATCTTCGGTCTGACGGCCGAGGTGCGGGATTTTTATGGCTTCGATTTTTACGGAGAAATAAACCTCAATACCCAGTACCGAAAATACCCCAGCATAGGGCGCGATTCCCACCGTGCGATCAACGGCATCGCGGGGAATCGCCATGAAGTAGGCTGGTTGGTCAATTTGGCCTTCGAGGAGGGTCCTTGGAGCGTTAGGGGCGAGGGATTTGGTATGGAAGATGGGTATCGCACCAGCGTCCTGACTGTAAATCGAGACGGGGTGTCGGACTACGCGCCCGAGGCCGTCAACCTGCACTACGAGTTTGTCGATGACAACGACGACAACGACCGACAGCCCGACTGGCTGCGGGTGGGAGAAGGTAGCTATGTCCCCACCGAGCGCCGCAGCGAAATCGAGGTGCGCGGCGTGGCCGATCCGGCGGTTTTCCCCGGATATGACGAGAATCGCGACTTCATATCGGATTTCAACCAGAATAGCACCGTCGATCGAGTGAATTTTTTTCCCGACTACGACGAGCCTTTTTTGCGCTATGCTGCGGATCGCCCAGAATTTCTCTTCGGCATTGATCTCAACAACAATGGGTGGGTAGAGCGCTTTGAGAACGACCAAGAGCCGGACTATCCCTACAAGCGAGACCACTGGGGTTACAACGTCTTCGGCGGGCTTGAGGTGGCACCGGGTATCCAGCTACGGATGGGTCAGTTGCGGCAAATCCGCTTGGCGAGCGACCGCCGCAACCTGACTAGCTATGGCATGTTCATCTTGGAGCAGAGTGGGTCGCGGTGGGGTCGTCTGCGGATTTTCGACATGGTTAAGAAGGCCGAAGACGCGATCGCCGACCACTTGGTGCAATGGATCATCCCTAGGAGCACATTCGGCGCGGCGGCTGAGTCGGCTGGCAGCAATGTGCCGGTATTGGATCCCTTGGCTGCGGAGGACACTTGGATCAACACTTTTTACGCCGACTGGGAGTACGCTAGCCCGCGTTTGTGGCGGACCCTGCATCGCTTTAAGTGGGAGACTTGGCGGCAGCGCGAATTTTTGCGCGACGCATCGGACGAGTCCTTTGACCCGCTGGGCCCCGAGGGGCGCAATGGGCGACGGACCTCGGGCTTTGTCGGGCTGATCAATAAGATAGAATACGTCTTTTCTTGGCGGTCCCTGAGTTTCAGGCCCAAACTCAAGAGCGAATTCCTGCGCGAGGTGCCCTTTAGCCGAGCATTCGACGAGCGGCGCTCTTGGGACGGCATTTTCTTTTTTGTCGGCAGCGTTCCAGTGTTTGAGACCTCTGAGTTTGAGTTCGGCTTGGAGCAGCGCTCTTTCTTCGACCTCGAAGAAAGGGAAGACGAACTGGCAACCGGGCTATTCACGGGGGATTTTCGCGGCTCGGTTTTGGCGTTGCAACTGACCAATACCAGCCAATATCTAGGTTACGAGCTAACCACTCAGGTGGGCATCCGCCTCGACCGCCGCTCGATAGAGGTAGTTGACCGGAGCCGAGAGATCGAGACCTCGGGCTTGAGTTTTCTGTCGATTATCGCCGGCTTAAAGTGATTTTTGCTTGACCTTATAATCTATTTTTATTAATTACAACAAAGCGTAGAAACTAAGTATCGCTTTACCGTACCTACCTGCAAAACCTCACACCTCTAAGAAGGAGGGTCGCTTTGAAGAAAGTTTTATCCGTCTTATTTACCCCGGTGCTTTTGCTTGGCTTGAGCACCCAGGTCCAAGCCCACGATCCGCCCGATTTTATCGGCGCGGTGTGGCAATGGCCTGAGACGCACCTGCCGGTCTTAGATGCCGACCTGAGCGAATGGGATATCATTCCCGAGGAATTTTGGATCACCGAGCAGAGCGTCGTACAGAGCACGGCCCGGCCGTGGATCTACACCGGCGATCTGGACGTGTCCTCGATTTCCTTCCGCTGGATTCCCACTTGGAACGAGGAGACCAACCGCATCTACTGGGCCTACGAGCGCTTCGACGACAAGTACCAGTTGGGCAACGAGTCGGTCGAGACGACCGTAGATGCCGACCACTCGGGCGGCTCCTTCTGGGATCTGGAAGGCCAAACCGATGAAGAGAAGGCACGCCAGCGCGGTCGCCATGCCCAAATCAGCCACTATTGGTTCGACAATGGCCAAGCCCGTGAGGGAGAGTGGAACTGGTTCTGGATGACCCAGGCTACCTGGTACGACACGCCGCCGTACTCGGACCATGCGTATTGGTTTAGCGGCACGGCTCCCAATTCCTTTGAGGAGATGCGCCAACGGGCCGAATGGTGGAGCGTCTATTGGGACGACTTCAACTGGGAAGATCCCGCCGGAAGCGTCCTGCACGACTTCGAGCAGGACGAGATCATCGGCCTTACAGGGCACGTCTTCGATACTGATGCCGAGCTCGCCGACGACTGTAACTGCCATTCGCGCTGGGCCATCGGTCCCAACGTTGAATCCTTCGGCGACGCTGATTTCTTGGCCGACTGGGTGATGCTGGGCGTTGACGAGTCCGCCTTTGAAGGTATCGCGCCCACAGCCGTCGAAGACAACACGTGGGGCCAGATCAAGGCTTCATTCGGCAAGTAAGCGGTTCTTGCGCCGCATAAGCGCCTCATAAAGAAGGGGGGGAATTCTATTCCTCCCCTTCTTTTATTTATTATCTGGATCATCTACCGGAGCAGGAGGTAGATAATGAGAGGGAAATTGTTGCGACTTTTGTCGGCTGCGCTAGTAGGGAGCTTTTGCTATGGGCTAGCTGAAGTCGAGGCGCTCACCGTGTATCGCATTGGCGGGGAAGAGTTACCTCCGCCGGAAGTGGATGGGGACTTTGAATTTATCCAGCTAGCTTGGGCTGATGTGGACGAAAAACAGCTCGGTAGGATAGACCTCTTGGAGGCCGCGAATTCTATCGAGCCTCAGCGCCTAGACCCCACCGTCAATCTGACGCCGCTGATTCGGGAACGGGGCGGCGGCATACGCTCGAACAATTCCTACGGTTGGCAATCGGAAGCCCTCTTAGACTTCTTGATGGACGGCGATCTGACTACTGCTTATTTGGGCAGTGGCCGCAGCCAGTCGGCCGACTGTTCGCCGTGCAAGAAGGGCATCTGGTTTGAGTTGAACGGACTGTTTCCCATCCGGCGCATCAAAATTTTCACCACGGAGCGCTTTGCTCACCAGCGCTTCATCGAGGTGTTCGAGATAGGAACCAACGACGGCGATTCGCGCAAAAAGGGAACCCGAGAAGGACAATACCATTGGCGCGGGGCCTTTCTCGATTACGATGTCGTGTTCTCGGTCGCCAATAATTTGGAACCCTTTCTCGATTTGGAACTGCCCGACCGGCCCATTGCCGAAATTCTTTTTAAGGCACCCGTTGGCAATTGGGAGATCGCCGAATTTGAGATCTTTGGGGACGGCTTTGCTTCACAGGCCAGCTATGTATCCAATGTCATTGATTTGGGTATGGCTTCTAGCTTGGGCGAATTGACTTGGTCGGGTAGCCGGGATCAGGGCGCAACGGTCAATCTGAGTATGCGCAGCGGCGACGACACAGATCCCAATTTCTACTGGCGCTTTACGTTCAGAGGCGATGAGCGCTCCCGCTTTGCAACCAGCGGTGAACCGCTCACGCTGGACCGCTATAACAGACTAGAGGCAGGCGAGAAAGCCGGGATCAGCCCGGACAACGAAAGTTGGGAGTTCTGGACACCGCCGCTCGATTTCGACAGGGGGCATTCCGAATTAGTGGGTTTGCGGCCTCGGCGCTACTTGCAGTTCAAGGCGGATTTCCTCTCGGAGCGGGCCCTTGCGGCCGGCCGCATGGAGTACTTGCAGTTTAATGTCTCCCAACCCCCGGTGGCCAGCCAAGTGCTGGCCGAGATCGTGCCGCACCAAGTCGAGGTGGGCGAGGTCGTCCAATTCACCTACAAAATCCTGCCCAACTTAGAGCAGAATGATCTCGGCTTCGACAGCATTGAGATCGACACCCCCATAGAAGTTACGAGCATTGACGCAGTGTACATCGGCGGCGAAGAACAGGATTTTACCATCGCGGAAAGGGACGCGCAGAGCTTTGTGGTACAAGTCCCGCGCATTGATCTCAACCGCACGGGCGAGTTGGTCGAGGTCGAATTTCAGGCCGAGGTCTTTCAGGTGGGCACGGTGTTTTCGGGCCGGGTCTTCGACAGCCAACTCCCCCATGAAGTGCGCCAGCGCATCACTGCGGGGAACGCCGATGATCTGGCCGAGAGCAATACCCTGAGCGTCGGGTTGAGTACGGTGGCCAATCCAGCGGTCAAGGCATTGTGGCTTTCGCCGCCGCTCTTTACCCCCAACGGCGATGGCGTCAACGATGTGCTACAGATTGAATACGATCTGGTAAACCTCAGCGGTGCTGTGCCCGTGACGATTGATCTCTACGATCTGGCGGGAGTGAAGCGATGCGAGGTGGCCCATAGTACCGCGGCTAGTGGCCGGTTCTCGGCTACTTGGGAGGGAGTAGATGATGCGGGCAACCTGCTACCCCCTGGACTCTATCTCTTGCGTCTTGAAGTGGATTCGGACAAGGCCAAGGACGTCGAAGTCGCAGTCGTGCGGCTGGTTTATTAACCCTACAAACTATGGTTTTAGATTTATGAAGAATGGAATAGTGCGCTCAGGCGTTTGCATCCTAGGGCTCTGGCTTCCCTGTGTAGCCCAAGACGATCTAGTGCTTGCCCAGATAGCAGACCAACCCATCGCCGTCGGCGAGTTCAGGGCCTATGCCGCGAATGTTCCCAAAGCCTATCAGATGGGTAAAACCGGCGTCGAGGCCGACCGGATTCTGCTCAATGGACTGATCGACAAAAAACTATTGCTCGCCGAAGCGGAACGAGCGGGTATTGGCGACGAACGGGAGTTTAAGCACAAGCTCGAGCAGTTCGCCCAAGAGCAGACCGTCAGGCTCTACAGAAGTATCGAGATTGATCAGCGGATTTCCATTGTCGAAGAGGAGTTGATGCAGCACTACCGGGATTCGCATCGGGATCGCGCATTGCGCTATGCGGGTATTTTGGTAGCGACCCGAGACGAGGCGCTCGACCTGATCGACGAACTAGAGGCTGGCGCTGATTTCAGTCAACTGGCCAGAGAGCACTCGCTTTACGAGGCGACGCGGGACCAGGGCGGGGATGTAAAAAAGTACTATACGATTGACGATACGGCCCCACCGCTGCGGAGCATTTTTTCCATGCAGGTCGGAGAGGTTTCCGAGCCGCTGCCGTGGGGCGGCGACCCGCAGCGCTACGTGATTGCCAAGGTTTTAGACGACGCTCCAGTCACCTTTCGGGAGGTAGCCCGATTCGTCAAGGAGGAGGTCTTCGCCCAAAAGCGCCTACAGCGCGCCCAAGTCCTGCGCGATTCGCTCAGCTACCAGTACGCGCCGCAAATTCACTACGACAAGATAGACCACGTGCTGATGCGCCTAGCGCTGTCGCCTGAAGAACGGGTGGCGTCGCCCGAGGAGGGCGAAGAGGTATTGTGCCGCTACAACGGCGGCACGATCACCGTTGACGATCTCGTCCTGAGCGTACCGGAGAAAGCAGAGGGGTATGCGCGCGATTACGAGCGAGCCTGGATCGTCGATTATCTACAGGATTCGGCCGTCCCCAATCGGATGTTCCTGGCAGAGGCCCGCAACAAGGGACTGGATAAACATCAGATGATCCTCAAGGTGGTGGCCAACAAGCGCGGCGATATGCTGGTGAGCGCGTTGAGAAAGCGCGAGGTTGAGGAGCGGCTGCCGCCGATCACCGATGAAGAGGCGCGCGCCTTTTACGATCAAAATCCCGAGAAGTTTCAGGGCTTTGAGAACATTGTCGCGACCGAGATTCTGGTGGCCTTCAAGGAGCAAGCCCACAGCCTGAAAGAGGAGTTGGTGGGGGGTGCTGACGCGATGCAGTTGGCTAGGGACTATACGATTCGCAAGGAGCGGGCGCACCACGAGGGGCAGTTGGTCTTGAGTCCGATTGGGTTGTACCAAGATATCTACAAAGTAGCCAAAGATCTGCAGGTGGGGGATGTCGGGGGACCGATAAAGGTGAGAGGGGGGTATTCGGTATTCAAGGTGATGGAGAAGCAACCGGCCCCCAAGAAGCCCTACCATGTTTTTTCGGAGCGGCGGGCGCGGGCTTATGTGAAAATTGCCCGTTCGCAAAAGGCGTACGTGCAGTATATGCGCGGATTACACAAGAAGTACTCGGTCGAGATTTTCGAGGATAACTTGTTGAAAATTCAAGAGGAGGGAGAAGACGTGCAGGGGGGATGAGTATGGCTAGTTGGAGATGGGGTTTTGGCGCGTCGGTCCTAGGAGCCACCCTTTGGATCGGCTGTCAGGAGGGAGCTGAAGAGCCGCTGGCGGTTGGCGGGCCTGGGGCGATAGTTATTGAGTCTCAGGAGGAGTTAGATGCTTGGGCGGGGGCGCAGAAGGGAGCCTTTGTGGTGCAGGGGGATTTTTTGTTGGAGGATGCGTACTTGAGTAGCATGGAGGCGTTGCGCAATCTGGTCGGAGTAGAGGGAGATTTCGCAATTCGGAATAACGGGGCACTGACCGACCTGAAGGGGCTACACAATCTCAGCTATGTAGAAGGAAATTTCTACATTCTCTCCAATGGCCTGATTGCACTGCAAGGGCTAGAACAGCTAGAACGCGTAGGGGGAAATTTCGAGATTAGCTGCAATTTTTCGCTGCGGGATCTGGATGGGCTTAAAGCGCTCAGGCGCGTCGACGGCCATCTCTTCGTCGATGCCACGACCGAGTTGATTAACATAGATGGTCTGAGCGGGCTGACTCACGTGGGGAGTAGCATCAAAATCAGGGATAACAAAGCCCTGCGAGACCTAAAGGGTCTAAGTAGCCTCTCAGTGGTAGAGGGGGATTTGCTGCTCATATTCAATGGTGCGCTCAAAGACCTGCGGGGTTTGAACGGGATTGCGACTATTAAGGGTGGGTTGGCCATTGATGAGCATCCCGTCCTCAATAGCTTGGAAGGGTTGAACGCTCTGGCGGAGGTCGGAGGCGCTCTGAGCATAAACCGCAACCAAGCCCTGCAAAACTTGGATGGACTGGACAATCTCAGGCAAGTGGGTAAAAGCCTCTACATTGGCGGCAATGCCCTGCTGAGCAACTTGGACGGACTGGCCCAGTTGGGCCAGATCGGCATTGGGGAGCGGGACTTGATGATTGTGGAATTGAACCCCTCGCTGCCCATGAGCGCCGGTTATGAACTGGCCGAGCAACTGGGGTTGGCCGAGCATCAGTTTATCGTCTTCGACAATTTGTCGGCTAGTATGCCGTAAGCCGCACCGCTAAATTCCGCTGCATTCCATACATGGTCGTCTTCTTGCGCCGATTCCATCCCGGTAGATCGGTCCTGTGCTCTCTACTCGCCATCGCAATCTGCTATTTCGCCGCTCTCTGCATCCTCGAAAAACGCGGCTTTTGGATTACCGATAACGCCAACAAATTCCTCCAAGTCCAAGCCTTAGCTAACAGCCGCTACACAGACTTTTCCATTCCTTGGCCGGGGCAGGTCGTCGATCCAGATTTCGTCTATAATCCCCTGCCCTACTATTTCACGCGCGTCGAGTCCGGCAAACTCTATTCCGTCTTCTCACCGGTCTTTGCCCTTATCTCCGCCCTGTTCTTTGACTATTTAGGTCATTGGGGTCTTTATCTGTTACCGGCGCTCTCCTCGCTGGCCATGCTGGCCGGCTTGGCCCAAGTGGCGCGTTTGATCTCCCAGCGAATTGCAGTCGGGCATGTCGCCGTCCTCATCGCCGGACTCTGTACGCCGGTGTTCTTCTACAGTCTGGTCTTTTGGGAACACACCCCGGCGATTTGCTTGGGGATTTGGAGTGTGCGCTATCTGTTGCAGTTCCTCATAGACTCCGCTCCCAAGCACCTGTTCTTGGGCATGGCCGCGGCCGGATTATCGGTCTATTTCAGAGACGAGTTCTATTTGCTTTGCCTAGTACTGGCCCTATGTACCGCCTTTTATGCCAGCGCAGGCAGATTGAAAATCCTCGTCTCGTCGGCGCTGATTCTCTTGGTTTCCCTCCTGCCGCTCTGGCTCTTCCAATGGCTGACCATCGGCCATCCCTTCGGTTACCATTTGAATACGCACCTAGCGACTGCCGCCGACTGGGTCCACCATCTCGCGGCGCGGCCGCGGGTGTTTTACAACCTCTTCATAGCGTCCAACCCGATTCCCTCGTTATCTCTCGTCCTCGCCTTGCCGTTCGTCCTCGCCTTTGTACTCAGTCCGCGCTTTGCGCCCCCGGCTTTGCAAAAGGCCGTGCCCGTGTACAGCGTGGTAGCCCTGATAAGCGCCGGTTTATCTCTCGGGGGCTATTTCTTCTCCGCGAGCCCCATCGACTACATGCTCAAATCGTCCAACGCTTTCTTTGCTTCGGCTCCCTTTGTAGCCCTAGCCTTCTTGCGTTCGGTCGATTCCGACGCGCCTGCTTTTAGACGCTGGATTTGGCTGGTCGCCTTGAGCTTTGTCGCACTCTACGCCTTGGCCGCGCCCAAGGTGGGTTCCATGGGCATCCACTGGGGCAACCGCTACTTTCTGTTCCTCTACCCACTCTTCGCGGTCTTAGCAGCCGGAAACGCGATTGACTGGCTAGAACGCCAGCGGTCCTACTTCAGCGCAGGCGTCCTAGCGGTGGGTGCTGTGCTGGTGCTTAGCTTTGCCGCTCAAGTGTATGGAGTTTCGATTCTCGCGGAGAAGAAAGAGTTCTCCTATCGCCTCAATAGCGAGATGCGCCAGCGCAGTGAAGAGGTCGTCATCACCAACCAGCGCTGGGTTCCCCATGCCCTCTGTAGTGAATTTTACCTAAGGCCCTTCTTTTATGTCGCGACCCCTGGACACTACGAGCGCCTGTTGCAGCGTCTTTCAGACCGGGGGTACAAATCCTATATTTTTCTCACCCAGTACCGGGGTGGAGCTCTACAACCCACCGTGGAAGTAGATGATGGGTCTTTGAACTATTTCGATCTCCAGTTTTTTGCTGAAAAAATTCCCGCTCCTTAAAGTATGACGCTCACACTGTCCTCGTCTTTGGTTGCACAGCAAAAGCGATGCACGCGCTAGTAAGCGGGGTCTCCATCCTCCTGTGTACGGCCCTCCTAGCAGCCCAACCCCTGCCTACTCAGTTCACCGACCAAGCCGCCGCACTCGGCATCACGGCACAGAACGTCTCGGGTAGCACCCAAGAATACATCGTTGAAACCGCTGTGGGGGGCACGGCCTTTTTCGACTACGACAGCGACGGCGATGTCGATTTATACGTGGCCAACGGCTCCCGCTTTGAAGGCTTTCCACCGGGCCAGGAGCCGACCAACCGTCTCTACCGCAACCACGGGGATCGCTTTGTCGACGTCACTACCGCTGCTGGGGTGGGCGACACGAGTTGGTCCATGGGGTGTGCTGCTGCGGACTACGACAACGATGGCGATCTGGACTTGTATGTGACCAACTTCGGCCGCAATACCTTCTACCAGAATCGGGGCGATGGCACGTTTGAGGATATTACTGAAAAAGCGGGTGGCGGAGACGAAAGATGGGGCGTTGGCTGCGCTTTCGGCGATGCCGATTTAGACGGCTATGTCGATCTGTACGTGGCCAATTATATCGACTTTTCGCGGGACTATACTTCTACCGTCCCCTGCGTATGGAAGAACGTCGATATTTTTTGCGGTCCGCGCGGCTTGCTCCCCGCTGGCGATGTATTCTACCGCAACAATGGTGACGGCACCTTGGCTGACCGCAGCGAGGAAGCCGATATTGCTGGCGCAAAGTACTATGGGTACGGCGTCGTCTTCGGCGATTTCGACCGCAATGGCTGGCCCGATATTTTCGTCGCCAACGATTCGGCCCCTAACAATCTGTACCAGAACCAAGGCGACGGCACCTTTGTCGATGAGGGCCTCAGCGCGGGCGTGGCCTATAGCGGCGACGGCACCGAACAGGGGTGCATGGGCGCGGCGGTCGGCGATTACGACAACGATGGGTACTTCGATATCTTTGTCACCAATTTTGAAGGCGAGTACAATACCTTGTACAAAAATCAGCGCGGTGGATTTTTCCTCGACGTATCCTTCGTATCCCAAATTGCGGCGCGGGGCACTCCCGAGGTGGGATGGGGCGCAGGGTTTTTCGACTTTGACAACGACGGCGACCAAGACCTCTTTGCGGCCAATGGCCACACCTACCCCCAAGCCGACTTGCCCCACACCAACAGCAGCTATGCCGAGCCTAACTTCCTCTACCAAAACTTGGGCGACGGCACCTTTGCCGAAGTCTCCGAACGCGCCGGGCCGGGCTTTGCCTTAGTCGAGGTGAGCCGAGGTGCCAGCTTTGCCGACTACGACCGCGACGGCGATATCGACCTCTTCATCTTAAATCTCAATAGCACGCCCAATCTCCTGCGCAACGATGGCGGCAACGAGGGCAACTACTTGCAAATCGCCACCGTAGGCACCCGCAGCAACCGCGACGGAATCGGCACCCGGATCGAAATAAGCGTCCAAGGTAAACGCCAAGTCGCCGAGGTGCGCAGTGGCACTAGCTTTCTCTCCCACAGCGATCTCAAGGTCCACTTTGGCTTGGGCACTGCCTCCAGCGTCGAAAGCGTCGTCCTCCACTGGCCTAGTGGCACGGTTCAGACTGTGCGCGATGTGGCGGCGAATCAGGTGCTGACGGTGCGCGAGCCTGCTGCTTTGCAGGAGACGGCTGAGTAGTATGACTGGCTTGATCGTGGCAATTCTTGGCGTACGCGATCAAAGGGCTATGTTCTAGACAACCCTTGGAGAAATTCCCTCTTGTTAAAAGCCTCTGAAGATTGCCGACGGGAACTTGAGATCCTAACGAAATGAGTTGACAGGCGAGTAAGCATCCCGTGCTTACCGATGGATAGGGGATTCCGTTGGCGGCGCGGTTGACGGGTTCTCCCTCCCATCCCATGAGGGGACTCAGTGGGCCCCCTTGATAGAGACGGTCCTGCTGTCTTCTTTTTGGTAGAGACTTTTATAGAATGCTGGCTATTGTTAAAGCTAAGAGATGGCGATCTTTCTTCCACCTTGTGAACGCAAAGGAAACCTGAATGCCAGACGGCACTAATCCAATCAGAGAATATAGAGGCATTCTGGGACAGGTCACTACACCCCTAGTATTTTTTGCCTTAGCACTTCTGGTCATTGAAGGAATCATTGGAATTACAGTCGTTAAATCTAAACTTGACGCCACGCAGCAGTTCTATATGATTCTCGTTATGGCCTTTCTATTTTTGGCTGTTGTTGGCCTCGTTGCATGGATTACTGTCAAATATCCTTTGAACTTAATGGATAAAGTTGATGAAAACTTGAATCGCAATGAAGAAATGCGAAATCTCCTTGAAAGTGACATGTTTAGAGATGCTGTTATTGACATCGTAGCTGGTTATATTGACCAGCGGCCACAGTTAGAGGAGGAAGAAAATGGATCTGAGTAAACGAGGGACGATAGAGGACATTGTCAGAGTGCTCTATCGCGCCCAGGGAGGATGGCGGACACCGGGGGGCATCGCAAGAGATCTCAAAATCTCTCCTAAAACAGTGAGCAAAATCGTCAAAAGCCATCCCGAATTTTTTATTATGGCGGGCGACGAGCGGGCTAAATTTGCTCTCCGCCTCGGCGGCCTCGATGCGGTGTCACTCACTGCCCATGCTCGGAACTTATATCTTCAGGATGCTGCCATGAGTTCTTAGAGCCTCCCATCAAAACCCGAGGGCGCGGTTCTTACAAGCGCGGCCGTGCAACTCGGGGAGGCTGGTCCCCTCAGGCGTTCTCTTATTGGGATCAGAACCCCTGCCTGTCGCCGACCGGGTCTGCCCTACGTACCGACAGGCAGGGCAGACACGGCCCCTCTTGTTAGGGACTCTCAGTAAGCAAACAACCTACCACCGCGTCACCACGGCATCCCACCCTGCAATAAGGTCCACGGCCATCCACAACCCTGCACTGCTGACTTGGCCCAATACCATGCCGAGAAAAAAGGGTCGCAGGCGGCGAAAGAGTGTGATTCCGCCGTACCGCAAGACGATCCACTTCGCCAGCCAGCCCAGCGCCATACTCGACCAAGCGAAAAACATCACATAGGTCCCTCCCACCGGCAGGCCGATCGGGTGGATGGGCCACCACAAGAAGCGGTGGCGCAGGTACAACAACAGAAACATCAGCCCGGCCCCCAAGCCGGTGAACGCGCCACGCGGGCCCCAGAAGTTCCACGCGGCCACCGGATTGAGCTGATTCGCCGCCATATCGTTAAACGTCCAGCGGCCCATGATGCTGTAAAACCAGTAGTGGAGATTGACCCCGCCGTAGGTATAGGCGATGGACAGTACTGTCCAAGCCGAGGCGATCAAGCTCACGACGATTGCTATGAGCAAAGCCCAAAACAGCGGCGGTCGGCGCGTCCCGACGACCTCGGCCAGCCGGGTGCTATTGGAAGCTGCGGCCATCATGGTCGTGCGGATATCCCCGGCCCAGCCATTGGCAAACCCGAGCACCATTAAGCCGCGCGGCCCAATGGGTGCCGTGCCCAGCGCATTGATCACAAAGGCTGGCGGCGTCATCTGCGTCCGGCCATACCCCATCCCCCCTTCGGCGACGATCCGCGTCAAACCGACGAATACCACAAAAGCGATAACGAGCAACAGCAGCGCCGCTCCCACGGGTAATCCCGCGCTTTTCAACCATAAGACCGCGTAAAGGAAGGCCCCGATCAGGATCCACACGGCCTTGCGATAGGAGAGCACCTGTCCTGTGTCCTCTCCCGGGTCCTTCTTTTTCCACGCTCCGACGACCACTTCTTTGAGGTGCCGACGGGCGGTCCACAAACTGGCTGCCACGAGGGCAATCAACGCCCCAATGGCCTGCTGGGCGGTGGCGATGGACCCTTCGGTGTGCATCAGCCGGATCTCTGCAATGCTGAACCCGAGGGTGTTGAAAAGGCCCAACTGGAAGAAGTTGAGCAAGTAGAAAAACCACAGACTAAAGGAGATCTCCAGACTCAGGAAGTACGTCAGGCCGAGGACGATAAACCACAAGTTGAACAAGACGCCCCGCATGTCGTGGAAGACGGCCAATTGGGTTGACAACTCGATGGGGGAAATAAAGGGATAGTACTTGTGCAGGGCATTGATTCCCAAGAGGACGAAGGGAATGGCAAATCCCAACCACATCAGCGGTTCCTTCAGAAAGGGGTTGACCGCCGAAGGTCTGTCGTCCTCGTGGATCATGTACAGCGGCAACTGGACGAGGGGGAAGATCAAGCGCTCATTGCGTGCCCATTGTTCGTGGAGCAGAGCCGACAGGGCGATCATCATCAAATAGAGCGCACCCAAAAAAGAAGCCCACGCCAACAGGGGCACCAACCATGCTCCCCAAGGGATAGCTACCTCTTGGGGCAGCCCTTCGTAGAAGTACTTGACCGCCATCGGGTCTTGCGGTGCCAGCCACGGCTGGATATAGGGATGGAGCAGTTCGGCCCAGTTGTTCTCGGGCGTGGCGTAGTAATAGACTCCGGCCAAAAAGGGGACCAATTGCGCTGTGACCCCAGTGGAGGGAATCGCCGAAGCCGCGACCATCATGGCGTAGATCACCACTAGCTCTTGGGCCGATAAGCTCCATTTGCGCCCGAGCCATTTGAGCGGAATGTTGACCAATAGCAGGAGGAAGAGGAGGAAAATCGCGCTCAGGGCGATGAAATCACCGGTCCAATCGAGAGTTCCCATGACTAAGAGGCCATAGGGAAAAACCGTGTTGATCACCACGGCCATCAAAGCGCCGACAAGTACGGCCCGATACGGCATCCATCCTTTGTCGCTGGCGACGAATTGACTCATAGACCCTATTCGTCTTGGGGCGGTCGCCGGATAAGTTGCTCGGCTAGTAGGTCGAGGAAATAGGCCGACGATCTATCTGCGGGATTCGCCTGTAGCGCGCGCTGGTAGGCCCTTGCCGCGGCGCGGTCGCGGTTTTGCAGCCGCATGATATCCCCCTCTAGCGCGTGCTCGCCAGCCTTGAAATAGATCTCAATTTTTTTTCGCACTGTAGTGGAGGGTGCCGTCAACAGCGACAGGGCCGGGGTGCGATGCGGTGCCAAATGCTCCAACACCTCCCACGAGCCGCTGCTGTAGCCTTTCGGGCTGACAAAGCTGATATAGGGATGGTCGTCGGTGTTGAGCGGACCTTCCCCCACATAACGCCGCAGGGCGACCTCGTCCATCACCAAGGTGTTCAAGAGCGCAAATGCGTTCCCCAGATCAATGCCCTCCAGACTGCGGTGTACTCGCGGCGGTGCCATCTTCTCGTTGAGCCGTTCCCAATCAATCGCCAATGGCTGCATGGTCCCCACCATGATCGAATAGTTGTTCGAGCGCCACAAGGTGGCGTGGGGAAAGACGTGCTGAAAGGTCCGCACGATGGTCTGGTAGTCGTCTGGCGGCAGGCCGTGAAAGGGCAGCCACTGAGCCATGATCCCGTCGGTGCTCAGGTGTGCCCGGCACAACTCGTAAAATTCCTTGGTGTAGAGCACCCAGCTATCGGCGCTCGTTGGATGGGTGGCGTCGCCGGTGATGATCTGGTAGGTGTCGCGGCTGGAGAGGAGAAAATTGCGGCCGTCGTCGATAACTAATTCGATATTCCACGCAGTCGGATTCTCAAGCACGTGGTGATTGAATTCGCCGAAGTGCAACCGGGCCGCGTCTATCACCTCCGGCACCAATTCAACGCAAGTGATGCGGCGTGGCTCGTACTGGGCTGCGCCCCCCAAGGCAATCCCGCCGCCCAAGGAGACGACCAACACCTCTTGCGGATCGGGATGCAGGAGCAGGGGCAAATGGCCCAGGAGGCGGAAAATTTGCAGCGAGCTGTAGTCGGTCGGCACCTGCCCGCCCCCATTGAGCGCCATTTTGCGGAAACCATCGGTTTGTTGTTCGACGGTGATGACGCCTTCGGCTCCCTCTTGGTAAAATACCAGTTCCCGATTGACGGCCGTCGGCTCGGCAATGCGCCGCAGCACATCCGAGGGTACTAGGACTAGCAGGAGTGCCAAACCCACCGCCCCGCTCCAGACCAGCCGCTTGCGTTGCTGGCTAATCAAGGCGAGGGTTAGGCCAACCAAGCCATTCAACGCCGCTAACACCTTGACGCTCCACTCGGTCCCCAGCAGCGGGATCAGCACAAACCCCGTCACAAAGGCCCCCCCAACCGCGCCCAAGCTGTTGACAGCGCCGATGTCCCCTATGCCGCGCCCCAGACGCGTTAGTTGTCGCGTGTAGATTTGGCCGACCAGCGGAAAGATAACGCCCATTGCCACGGTCGGCAGCAACATGATGGCGACGGCCGTAAAAAACACGCCCGTCCTCGACACCCACCACGAGTCCGCCCGCTGGATCGGCTCCACGAGGACGGATAAATGGGCAAAGGCCAGCACGGACAGGGCACCACACGCGCCGATCAAAAACTGGATCCCGACAAAAATCGACAGCAAATCTGTCCGCCGCGTGAGGAGCCGACTGCCCAGCCATCCCCCCAAGGACAGTCCGCTCAAAAAGGCCACCAAGACAATGCTGAACTCGTAATGTGAATTGAAGGAGAAACTCACCATCAACAGCCGCATCCACGCCACTTCGTAGCCTAGGGCGGCAAAACCGGAGATGGCAAAGCCGGCCAGCACGCCCCACAGGACGCGGTCAGAGTGCGCGGTCTTGTTTACCGCTCCTTCTCCAACATCGACAGATCGTTGCCTTCCCCACAGCCAAGCCGCGCCCGCGACCAAGAAATTTACCACAGCGATGGCTTGCGTCGTCCCCTGCAAACCCAACCCTTCCATCAATCCGAAGGTCGCCGCCAATACCCCGACGACCGCGCCTAGCGTGTTGATCGCATAGAGTTGGCCGACTCGACCGCCCAACCTGCCCAGCCGCCGCACCGCAAACTTGGCCATGACCGGCAGGGTGCCCCCCATCAGCGCGGTGGGGATCAGGAGCAAGGCAAAGCAAAGGCCGAAGCGGGCGAGGGAAAAGAGATAGAAGTTCCCCTGCAATCCCACTAGAGCACCGTAGGCATTGCCCAAATTCGCACTAATAGTGGGAAAGAAAAGGGCGAAAAGACCAATGCCGACTTCTAGCGCGGCAAAAATCCGCAGGGGGTGTTTGCAGCGATCGATGTACCGTCCCAAAACATAGCTACCCAAGGCTAGACCAGCCATGAAGGCACTGAGCACGGTGCTGGTAGCCAGCAGGGTGGTGCCGAAGACCACGGTCAGCATCCGCGCCCACACGACCTGATAGACTAGGCTGCTGACCCCCGAAAAAAAGAATAGGACCAAGAGCGCCTTTTGTTCAGACTGCTCCAAGTCCTGGCCGTGTTCTTCCACGCTGAATGCTCTTTTTTAAGAAGTAATGTTACGCGCGAGTAAGTTGGTTCCGGGGGTGCGCTTCTACAAGCTCAGCGCCCTGCTTCGATCGGCGCAATGCGGGCTGAGCTTGTCGAAGCCCGTCAGTAGGGGCGGGTTTCAAACCCGCCCCTACGGTTCCTCTATGGTGAGTCGCTGATTGGTCTGGATGGGGCCGTCCAAAGTCTGCTCCTGACCCGAGGGCCAGCGCACTGTTAGGCGATCCACCGTCGCCGCCTCTCCCAAGCCAAAGTAGAGTCCATAAACACTCTGCGACAGATACCCCGACTGCCCATCCTGCACTTGGGTATATACCTGATCGCCTGCTTCCACTGCGACCACTGTGCCCAATCCATTCCGATTCGACGATTTTCCCACTAGGACCACTTCCACATAGCGCATCGTTCGACGCTGACTCAGGTCGCTGAGCAAGACCAGCGGCACCCCATTGAATTCATTGGTCACAATGTCGAGATCGCCATCGCCCTCCACATCGAACAGCGCCGACGAGCGCGTCCCTAAAGCACCGTACACCAGCAAGCCCCCTTCCTGCCCCTCGCAGCGCTTGTGCTTTAAATCCGCCTCGTCGCAGTCGAGAGCAAACCACGGCTGCGCGGTGCGACCGTCGCGTCGCGGTTCTACTCCTAACACAAACTCGCTGTCGAGGAAGCCGCGCCCTTGGTCGTTGAGCAAGACGGTGTTGATCCCATAGCGAAAGGGGTAATTCATGCTCGAAGCCACGAACACATCCTGCCAGCCATCGGCGTTGAGATCGCCGCTGCTCAACCCCCACGGCCAATAATTTTCAGCGCCGATTAGGTCGGAGATTTCTTCGAACTGCCCCCCGTCTAGGTGGTGGTAAAAGGCATTGCCGAAGATACTTAATCCCTCGCTGCGCAAAAAATCGTCTGGATATTGGATATACGACTTGAGTTTTTCGTCCCAAGGCCCTGCCGGCTGACTCATATCGGAGTGCATATCGGAGACGAAGAGATCCAGTCGGCCGTCATTGTCGTAGTCGAAAGCCTTGATCCCCATCGAACCCCACGGCGTTCTGGGGAACACTTCGCGGCTTTTTTTGATGAAATGCCGCCCTGCCACATTCTCGTAGTAGGAGTCATGCCCCTGCATATTGAGCACGTAGAGGTCCTGCCAGCCGTCCCCGTTGAAATCCACCGGGCTGGCATCGCCCGACCAGCTCGAATCCAACAACCCCACTTCACGAGAGACGTCGGCGAAAACCCGCTGTCCGAGGTTCTTGAACAGTGTGCTCTGCTCGGCGCGTTCGGGTTTCAAATGCCCGGAGAAGGCATCTTTAAAACCTCGGTAGTACTGATAGGTCGCCCCCTCCTCCAAACGCGTCGGATCGACCGCTGCCGTCCCCGTTTCATCTTTGGTATAGATTCCCACATTGGTCACAAACAGATCCAGCAAGCCATCGTTGTTGTAGTCGAAGAATTCGCCGGACGACGAGTGCGCCTGCCAGCCCGTGCCCGAAGGCTCCGTTATATCTTTGAAGCGGCCGGTTCCGTCGTTGATCAAAAGCTGGTTGCCCAACCGCACTGCCGTGGCGTACAGATCGATATCGCCGTCGTTGTCAATGTCGCCAAACGACGCGCTCACCCCGATCTTATCGGTCAACTCCAGACTCGGCGTGGTGTAATTCTCAAAGCGCGCTCCGCCGAGATTGCGCCATAGCTGATTGCCTCCCACTTGAGTCGTAAAGTAGAGGTCGTAGAGGCCATCGCCATCTACGTCTCCCACCGCTAGTCCATTGCCATGATCGTAGTGAACCGGGATATGGTCCTTGGCGGAATCCTCTACCACTCTATTGCGAAACGCAATGCCGCTGGCTTTGAGTTGGTCGGTAAAGGAGAAGTCGCAAAAGACCTCGTAGGCTTGGGCCGCCTCCAATTGGGCTTGCTGGCGGGGCACCATCCACGGCGGGTCGATGATTGAGGCTGGCTCGGGAAAGGGCTTGAGAATTTTTGCCGGTCTTGCGGTGTCAGATTCAGCGTGGACGGTTTTTAAGGGAGCGAACGCAAGAATACACAGTGCAGAGAGGAAAGCCGCCTGACAGTTCGGCATGGTCTATACTTTTCGACGTTTTTTGGCGTTTATGAGAGTGATTTTGCGTTGAGATGGGCGTTAAACAAGCAGCATGTCCCCTTTATGTCAAGAGAATGAGTCTTGCCGCCCCGCCCTTGTGTTGGATATTATGAACTCTTTCAAAAAGCCAAAGTCCAAAGCTGCGCAAACCATGATCTTCTACTCATCCGTCCATCGTCTTCTCTTGCTATTCCTGATGGTCCCTCTACCCGTGATAGCCCAATACGAAGTGACCATAGAAGGCAAAGCCTACCAACTCATCCTCGCCCGCGACCTTGCCGCAGCAATCCAGCGAGCCACTGCCGACACCACACTCGAATACAACCGCATTGTGGTGCAGGGGCCGCTTGAATTGACCGGTGACACCCTGCGCGCGGCGCTCGCCTTTGAGGACGTGCGCTTTATCAATCCCGTGGTCTTAGAACGCGCCGTTTTTCTGCAACCGGTGCACTTTGTTCGCACCCATTTCCAACAGGGAATCTCCCTGCTCGAAACCCGCCTCGAAAGTGAATTTTCCTGCCGCGACTGCCGCATAGTGGATACGGCTAATTGCAAACGGACTTTGTTTGCCGACAAAGTAGATTTTTCGGCCACCCAGTTTTCCGGCGCGGCCTTTTTTCAGCAGAGCGACTTTAGCGGAGAAACTACCTTTGAACGTACGCAATTTGAGGACGCGACCTATTTCGATCAGACTGTGTTCGCCCGCTCCACCTCTTTTCAGGATGCTTCCTTTGCGGATCTGGCCTCCTTCAAAGGAGCGACGTGGCAATCGACCGTTTCCTTTGCTGGCGTTCGCTTTGGCGAGGACGCCCTGTTCGCGCAAAGCCGCTTTGCGGGAGCCGCTGCGTTCACTGCGGCTTACTTCCGCGGCACAGCGCATTTCGAGCGCGCCAATTTTTCCGCTACGGTCTCCTTCCGCCGCATCGTCTTTGCCGATCCGGCCCGCTTTGTCGGTGCCCGCTTTAGCGCGTCAGCGTTCTTTGTCGATAGCCGCTTCAAACGGGAGGCGACCTTTGCTGGCGCGACCTTTGCCCGACCTTTCCGCCCCGATGCTTATTTTAGCGTTGTTCCCGACTTAGCCGATGTGACCGCTCCTTCCATAGACCTAACAAAACCCAAGGCCACCGCCCGCTCGGTTCCACCGCCAGACACCGCCGACCCTAGCTGCAACCCCATTCAATTGGTGGATATAACCCAAGCGGCTGGTCTCGATTTTGAGCACTACAACGGCTTTTCGGGCGAATACTACTACGTCGAAACCTTTGGGTCTGGGGCGGCCTTCCTCGACGTTGACGGCGATGGCTGGCTCGATCTCTATCTGGTCAACGGCGCACCCCTAAGTGGCGAGCGCCCCGATCCAATTCCCACCAATCGCCTGTATCACAACACCGGCGCTGGCGGCTTCACCGATGTGACGGCTGTCTCGGGGGCCGGGCACCCCGGCTACGGCATGGGCTGTGCCGCCGCTGACTACGACGCCGATGGCGATGTGGATCTCTACGTGACCAACGTTGGCCCCAACCTCTTGTTGCGCAACGAGGGCGGCGGGCGCTTTGCCGCCGTGACCGCGGCCGTGGGTGGGGCCGATGCCCGGTGGGGTACTAGTTGCGGCTTTCTAGACTACGACCTCGACGGCGATTTGGATCTCTACGCGACCAATTACGTCGAGTTTGACCCGCAGAACAATATCGTCTGTGCCGAGGGCGGCATTCGCTCCTATTGCGAACCAAAGTTCTACGAGCCGGTGGGCGATGTGCTCTACCGCAACGAAGATGGCCAATTCCGCGATGTGGCGTCGGAGACGGGAATCATCCACAAGGGACGCGGCTTGGGCGTGGCCTTCGCGGATTACGATCTAGACGGCGACACCGACATGTACGTGGCCAACGACGGCACGATGAACTTTCTCTACCAAAACCAAGGGAACCGCTTTGCCGAGGTCGGCCTCTACGCCGGAGGACGCTACAACGAGGACGGCTTGGCCGAAGCTGGCATGGGGGTGGAGTTCGGGGATTGGGACAACGACGGGTTGCAAGATATTTTTGTGACCAACTTTGCCCAGGAGACCAACACCTTGTACGGCAACGATGGGCAAGGGCAATTCTACGACGTCACCCAACGCGCCGGATTGGTTGAGTGCAGCTACAAACCGCTGGGTTTTGGCACCAATTTTTTCGACTACGACAACGACGGCGACCTAGATCTCTTTGTCGCCAATGGTCACGTCATGGACAAAATCACCCAAGTACACCCCGACCATGCCTATCCGCAGCCCAATCAGGTGCTCTGCAACCAGCGGGGGACCCGCTTTGTCGATGTCTCTGCTAGGCTCGGTCCCGCGCTCGCGGTGGCGGCGGTAAGCCGCGCGTCGGCCACGGCCGACTACGACAACGATGGCGACCTAGACCTGCTAGTGACCAATGTTGCCGCCGTCCCCAACCTGCTGCGCAACGACGGGGGCAACCGGCTGCACTGGCTGACGATTCAGTTGGGGAGTGCCGCGCAGCCCGCCCGCGTCGCCGTGACGGCCGGTGGGCAGCGCCAAGTCAAGGAGCGTCAGTCGGGCGGTAGTTATCTTGCGAGTAGCGATCCTCGTCTCCACTTTGGGCTAGGAGAGGCGACCGAGGCCACAGTCGAAATCCGCTGGCCCGACGGTGCGTTGCAGACAATGGAAGCGGTGGCGGCCAATCAGATTTTGCACATAATTCAATCCAAACCCTAACCCCAACTTGCTATGGCCATCCTGAATGACTTGAACGATTCGAGATGCTAAATAATATGATGATTCTATCTGCGTCCATCTGCGGATCTATGAAAAACCCCGAGAAAGGCCGTTTTGCTATGTTGAAGATGACCGCTGCCCTGCTAATCTTGGGCGCGGCCTGCTCTCAAGACCCCGATGACGACTCCCTAGAAAAGCACCTCCGCCTCACCCGCCAAAATCCCACCGCGCCACCCGCTTACTACAACTTGGCCGTGGCCTATACCCAAGCCGGCCGCTACGACGAAGCCCAGCAAAACTACGCCAAAGCCCTCGACCTCGATCCAAACTACGCCCTCGCCCACGATGGCTTGGGGCTTTTGGCCCAGCGGCGCGGGGCCTTGGACGAGGCCGCCGCTCACTTCCAAAGAGCTATTGAACTCGATTCCACCTTGGCTGCGACGAGCAATAATCTGGGCAATATTCACTACGAGAATGGAGCCTTGGAAAAAGCTGTCGCCGCGTATCAAGCGGCCGTGCGCCAAGCCCCAGAGGATATCGCGTTCTACATCAATCTCGCCCGCGCCCTGCGCGATCTGCGAGAATTTGACCAAGCGGTGGCCGTTCTATTGCAGGCCGTTGATCGCGACCCATTTTCCCGGGAAGTAAAAGCGGCCTTGGGTCATCTTTACGCCGAAGATTTGCGCGTTGAAGATGCGGTGGCCGCCTACGGCGAGGCTCTCCGCATTGCGCCCAGTGCCGACCTCCACATCCGCTTGGGCGATGTCTATACCCGCGTTAAAAAATTGGCCGAGGCAGTGCGCGAATACGAAAGCGCCTTGGAGTTGGACCAAGACAATGCCGAAGCTCGTTACAAGTTGGGAGCTATCTACGCCACCCAACAGCGCATTCCCGAAGCAGTGGTTCTAGCTGAAAAAGCCGTCGCCCTAGATTCGACCCAGACGGCGGCCCTACAGCTTTTGGCGCGGCTGTATGTCAACCAGGGCTTTTACGACAAGGCCGAAAGAGCACTGCTGAAAGCTATTGAAACGGACCCCAGCTTGATGGAAGCCCGCAGCGGACTAGGGGCGCTCTACATCCGCCAAACCCAGTACCAAAAGGCCGAAGCTATCTTAAAAGAAGCCGTGGAAAAGGATCCACAGCACGGCGAGTCTTGGCGTCAGTTGGGTCTGCTCTACAGCGAATTGAATCGCCCCGAGGAAGCGGCCAAGATGCTGCGCCAAGTTCTCGCCATTAATCCCTTGCATCCGGAAGCTCTCTACAACTTAGCTAACGTTCTCCTCGCGCTTGGCCAAGCGGCCGAGGCCGAGCGCCTGCAAAACCGTTTTGAACGCCTCGGACGTCTCCACGACCACATCAATCAGCTACAGCAGACCCTCGACGCTACTCCGGTCAACGTCGCAGCTCGCTTGCGCTTGGCGCGTGCTCATCTCGCGCTTCGGCAGTGGGAAAAAGCCGAAGCCCAGTACCGGTCGCTGCTTTCTGTTGCACCCACCCATTTGGAGGCGCGCCTCCAGCTAAGCGGCCTCTACGCCCAGCACGGCAAGCTGGCTAGGGCACTGCGGGTGTGCGAAGAGGCGCTAGCGCACAGTCCCCCGGACTCGGCCCGCTATAAAATTTACTTTGCGCTCGGTCATCTCTACCACGCACAGGGCCGTATCGAGGAGGCCGAGGCCGCCTTAGAGCGCACGTTGGCGCTAGCGCCTACCCATGCCCAAGCCTATAACAATTTGGGCAATGTTTACCTAGCAAAGAACGATCTTCAACAGGCGGCGACGGCCTACCAAAAGGCGCTTGAGGTAGCGCCCGGCTTTGCCGAAGCCCATTACAACTTGGGCCACCTCTATGCCCAACAGAAGGCCCATGCCAAGGCCGAGCGCCAGTACCAGGCCGCGCTGCGTGCGGATTCTACTTACGCCAGAGCGCATTATGCACTTGGTGTTCTCTACCAAGAGGCGGCGCAACCCCGCCAAGCCATCCGCGCGTACAAGCATTTTCTCGCGCAGTGGCGAGGCGATCCCCGCCTAACCCAATCTGCTCAAGAGGCGTTAGCACGACTGGCAGATTCCCAGTAGAGCAGGCCCATAGATATAGCAGTCCTAAATGATTTGAAAGCATGCGTTCATCAGCCCGGTCTCTTTTACCTATGCGTCATTCCCGCGCAAGCGGGAATCCAGTCTTGAATGATTTAGGGTTGCTATAGCAGTCATTCCACGACCGCGCTACATTGTTGCAACGAGGAGAAACGAGGATAACAATGAAAACAGCATTCGCCGGCATTTTCCTAGTCGCGCTGCTAGCCACCGAGGCGGCAGCCTTCTCGCAAACCGAGTTCCATCTGCAGTACGGCAAACACAAGAATCCATTCTCGGCAGCCACACAACAGACCTTTGTCTTTACCGTGCAACAAGCTGCGGGATGGAAATTGGGCGACAGCTTCTTCTTCATCGACTACCTCGATGACGACGAGCGCGATGGCTTCAACGACCGAGATTTCTACGGCGAGTGGTCTCCAACCCTGAGTTTTGGCAAGCTGGCCAACAGGGAATTGCGCGTCGGCCCCATTCGGGATTTTGCCCTAATTGCCGGGATCAACGTCAGCGGCGACGACAACGTCGTGAAATACCTGCCCGGTCTGCGGGCCTCTTGGGACCTGCCGGGATTCCTGTTCCTGAATACGGATCTGACGGCCTATATCGACGACAACATCGGTGGCGAAGGCGGTGCCCCCAAAACTGACAACAGCTTCTTACTGAACGTCAATTGGGCCTTGCCCATCAATGTTGGCAGTCTGTCTCTGGCGATTGTCGGTCATGCCGAGTACTTGGGCGGTCGCACCAACGAATTCGGTGAAGAGGTCAAAAGTTCCATTCTCTCTCAGCCGCAGTTTACTTGGGATCTGGGCAAAGTGGTCGGAGCGCCCAATCAACTCATGGTCGGCATCGAGTACCAGTACTGGCTCAACAAGCTCGGAACGGATGAGGACGAGAGTACGGCCCAGTTGTTGGTGGTATGGCGTTTGTGAAGATGACGGGGCTTTTGGCGCGAGTTGCCAATCGTCGCATATTCTCCGGGCAATGATATAGAACTCGCAGGTTTTGCAGTGCAATCTGACTGAGAGAGTGAGTTTACAATGGGGCAAACAAATGAAAACATTCGCTACGAGCCGGACGAGCGTCCCCCCCATTCGGTTGCCGCTGGCGTCGGCTTTCAGGCCGCGGTGGTTGTCGTGGCCGGGGTGGTGCTCGGCGCGGTCATTATTGGCCGGGCGGCCAACCAGCCAGAGAGTTACCTAACTTGGATTGCCTTTGCGGCGCTGCTGATCAGCGGCGTAAGCACGATGCTGCAAGCGGTGCGGGTCGGGCGGATTGGAGCCGGGCATGTGCTCGTCATGGGCACCTCGGGGGCCTTCATCGCGGTCTGCATCACAGCACTGGTCAAGGGCGGCCCGCCCCTGATGGCGAGCCTAGTCGTGGCGTCGTCGCTGTTTCAGTTTGCCCTTGCGGCGCGGCTTTCGCTGCTGCGCCGGATTATCACTCCGATCGTCTCCGGCACGGTGATCATGCTGATTGCCGTCACGGTCATGCCGATTGTTTTTGACTTGTTGGCGGATGTGCCCGAGGGCACGCGATCAGGCGCGGCACCAGGGGCGGCCGCGGCAACCCTTGCTGTGCTCTTGGTTTTGGCGTTGCGCGCCCCGGTGGCTTGGCGGCTATGGGCTCCGCTCATCGGCGTTGTCGTGGGCTGCGCGGTGGCCGCGCTCTTCGGTCTGTACGACATTCGCCCCGTCCTCGAAGCCCGTTGGATTGGCCTGCCCGATAATGTGTGGCCGGGGTTGGACCTGACGTTCAGGGCCGAGTTCTGGGCCCTGCTGCCGGCGTTTGTGGTCGTGACCTTAGTCGGCGCGATTGAGACCATTGGCGACGGCGTTGCCATTCAACGGGTCTCGCGGCGGCAACCGCAGGCCACGGATTTTCGCTTGGTACAGGGCGCACTCAACGCCGATGGGGTGGGCAACCTATTGTCCGGTCTGATCGGGACGCCTCCCAACACGACCTACTCGACGAGCATATCGCTGGCCGAGCTCACGGGCGTGGCCGCCCGCCGCGTCGGGGTGTACATCGGGGTCTTCTTTGTGTTGCTGGCTTTATCGCCCAAAGTGACGGCCCTGCTAGTTGCCATTCCCAACCCGGTGGCCGCGGCGTATATCACCTTGCTAATCGGCCTGCTTTTCGTGCAAGGTATGCGGATGGTGGTCAACGACGGCCTCGATCATCGCAAGGCTGCGGTGGTGGGGATATCGTTCTGGCTTGGCGTGGGCTTTCAAAATCAGGTGATTTTCGCCGACATGCTGGGCGGGACGTGGGGCACCCTGCTCGGCAACGGCATGACCGCTGGTTGCCTCACGGCGATTGTGCTGACTGCATTCATGGAGCTGACGGCTGTGCGCCGCCGCCGCTTAGAGGTCGAGTTAGCCGCTGACTCAATGCCCAAGATCGACGAATTCCTCCGCGCCGTTGCCGCGAAAATCGGCTGGGACGATCCGGCGACCGAGCGGCTGTGCGCTGCCGGAGAAGAGACTTTGGCGATTCTGGCGCAACAAGCTGAGGACGATGCGGCTGACGGACGGCACTTGATCCTCACCGCACGGCCCGCCGAAGGAGCGGTGGAGCTGGAGTTTTTGGCGACGGCCGCAGGAGAAAATCTCGAAGACCGACTGGCGTATCTGAGCGAACAGCCCGAGATAATAGACGAACACGAGATTTCGTTCCGTCTGCTGCGGCACTACGCCGCTGCGGTGCGGCACCAGAAGTACCACGACCTAGATATCATTGCGGTGCAGGTCGAGCGCACGCCTTAGATCACTGACGTTACGCAGCGTTTGTCATGCTGGCGCACGTAGGGGGCGGTTTCAAACCGCCCCCTACAGGGGGTCGCGCCCAATCCGCATCGCGTACCAGACTGGATTCCCGCTTTTGCGGGAGTATCTGTGTTGTGTGTCAAGCCTTTTTTAGCCTGCTTTGGCTTGGTGTTGCACCCAAGGGGTTCGTCGATGGG
>JAJEFJ010000017.1 GCA_022820485.1 Candidatus Latescibacterota bacterium | reverse complement strand
GTAGCCAGTTCCGCGGTGGTTTCGGCCACGCCAGCGGGTCCTCCGGGGGTGCCCGCCCTTACCGCATCGGGTGGGGATGGGCAAGTGGTGTTGAATTGGACGGCTGCGTCGTCGAATGGTTCGGCGATTGTGCGCTATGAGATGCAGGGACGGGTGGCGTCGTCGGGGCATGGTTGGCCGGGATGGTCGGCCGTGCCGGGCGGCAGCGCCGCCCGCGATACGACGATCACAGGGCTGACCAATGGCACGCAGTATGAGTTCGCCGTGCGGGCGGTCAACGGTGCGGGGGCCGGAGCCTCATCGTCGCAGAAAGCAACGCCGCAGGCTGCGACGATAGCGGTGTCGTTTGGGGCTGCGTCGTATCAAGCCACCGAAGGCGGGGCTGCGGTCAAGGTGTCGGTGGGGCTATCGCCGTCGCCGTCGCAGACCGTGCGCATTCCGGTGGTGGTGTCGGCGGATGTGGGAACGGAAGCGGGCGATTACACGGTGTCGGGGCTGAGCGGAGGCATGGTGTCGTTTGCTTCGGGGGTGTCGGAGCAGTCGTTTAGTATCACAGCCAACGAGGATGCCGATAGCGACGACGAGACGGTATCGCTGTCGTTTGGGACGCTGCCGGCGGGCGTGTCGCCGTCGGTACGGCACGGCAGGCGACGGTGACGCTGCGCGACGACGATGCGGACACGAAGCCGGTGTTTTCGCCATCGGGCACGGCCCAAGACGCTATCGTCGGGTACTATTTCAGTTTTACGCGCCCATCGGCTAGTGGTGGCAACGGCACGTTGCGTTACTCGGTCAGCGGTTCGTGTGCAGGCTTGACGGCTACGGCTTCGTCAGTTAGTGGCCGTCCGAGTGCGTCCGGCCGATGTGGGATTAAATGGACCGTGCGCGACACCGATGGCGATAGCGATACCTATTTGTTGCAACTGAACGTGGTCGCCGACACGGCTCCTTCGTTTGCTTCGTCGGGTACGTCCCGCGACGCCCTCACGGGTCAGTATTTCAGTTTTACGCGGCCTTCGGCTAGTGGTGGCAACGGCACGCTACGCTACTCGGTCAGCGGCTCGTGTGCGGGCTTGACCGTTACGTCTTCATCTGTTAGTGGCCGTCCGAGTGCGTCCGGCCAATGTGGAATAACGTGGACGGTGCGCGATAGCGACGGCGATAGCGACACCTATTCGCTGCAACTGAACGTGGTCGCTGACACGGCGCCCTCGTTTGCTTCGTCGGGTACGTCCCGCGACGCTCTCACGGGTCAGTATTTTCAGTTTTACGCGGCCTTCGGCCAGCGGTGGCAACGGCACGCTGCGCTACTCGGTTAGCGGCTCGTGTGCGGGCTTGACCGTTACGTCCTCGTCAGTTAGTGGTCGTCCGAGCAAGGCCGGCCAATGTGGGATTAAATGGACCGTGCGCGATGCCGACGGCGATAGCGACACCTATTCGCTGCAAATATCGGTGGTCGCCGACACGGCCCCGTCGTTTGCTTCGTCGGGTGCGTCCCGGTCGGCGATAGTAGGCCAGTATTTCAGCTTTACTCGCCCATCGGCCAGCGGTGGCAACGGCACGTTGCGCTACTCGGTCAGTGGCTCGTGTTCAGGCTTGACAGTGACGTCCTCGTCGGTCAGCGGTCGTCCGAGCAAGGCCGGTTCCTGTGGGATTACATGGACCGTGCGCGACACCGACGGCGATAGGGATACCTACTCGCTGCAACTGAACGTGGCTGCCGACACGGCGCCCTCGTTTGCTTCTTCGGGCACGTCCCGTTCGGCTCTCACGGGTCAGTATTTCAGCTTTACACGCCCGGCGGCAAAAGGCGGCAACGGCACGCTGCGTTACTCGGTCAGCGGCTCGTGTGCGGGCTTGACGATTACATCCTCGTCAGTTAGTGGCTCGCCGAGCAAGGCCGGTTCCTGTGGGATTAAATGGACGGTGCGCGACACCGACGGCGATAGGGACACCTATTCACTGCAAATCTCCGTTGCCGCCGATACCACGCCAGCCTTTGCCTCGTCGGGCACGTCCCGATCAGCGACGGTAGGTCAGTATTTTAGCTTTACGCGCCCTTCCGCTAGTGGTGGCAACGGCACGCTGCGCTACTCGGTCAGCGGCTCGTGTTCAGGCTTGACAGTGACCGCTTCGTCGGTCAGTGGTGCGCCGAGCAAGGCCGGCCAGTGTGGGATAACGTGGACGGTGCGCGACACCGATGGCGATACCGACACCTATTCGCTGCAACTGAACGTCCGCCACCGGAGCACGTAACCCCCCGGGGCTGGCCTTCTTCGTCGAAGGCCAGCCCCTATCACAAGGAAGACCAACCATGAAAAAGAAAAGGCGCTTGCTCTGGCTGGTGCTACCCTCCTTGATCGCCGCCGCAGCCGCACACCCGACCGACGACCCGACCGCGCATGACCCGCCAAGGATCACCGGCCTTGAGCACATCACGGTGGCCGAAAACAGTTCCGCTCCAGTCGCCACTTATGTCGCCTGTAATGCTCAAGGCGATCCGATAGTGTGGTCACTGGCCGGACGCGATGCCGGAGCATTTACCTTCACCACCGACGCCGAACACCAGACGATGACGCTGTTATTTCGGGCTATCCCTGACTACGAACACCCCGCCGATGTCCCGCCTACCGACAACGACTATCAAGTAACCGTAGTCGCCACCGCGCCCGGCCAACCTGCCTTGGCGACCTCCTATCCGGTGCGGGTGCAGGTGGTCGATGTAGCCGAGGCCGACCCCATGCCCGAGATCGCCGCGCCCGAACAAATGCGCTCCACCACCCAGGCCGAATATGTGGGGCGGATGGTGTGGGCGATGATCGACTTCTACAAAGGCGTTGTGAGTTGGGCCGTGCGCGGGGTGGTCCATCACCTGCGTGACGTGTTCAGCGCCAGCAAACGCCCCCCAACGCCGGAGCCAGCGCGAGTGCCCGATGTGCCAACGGTGGCCGTGTATGCTGGCGCGTTGTCGGCGGTGGCGACGTCGGGTCGGCTGCACGTGTTGGTGGACAAGCCGGTGCCCGCTGTGACCGGCTATGAATACCAACTCTACGAAGGAGAAGATCGGCTGTTGGATTGGACGACTGCGGGGATAGCCGCGCCAGCGGAGTCGGCGTCTTTTTCCGTAGGCGGGTTGCAGCATGGGCAGCCGTATGTCGTGGCGGTGCGGGCGGTCAACGCGGAGGGAGCCAGCGATGCGGCATGGGACATGGCCACGCCGGGTCGCCTGTTTGCGCCGGAAGGGTTACAGGCGGTGGCGGGCGATGGCTGGGTGGTGCTTACGTGGTCGGCGGCAGCGAGTGCGGGGCCGGTGCTGACGCGCTATGAATGGCGTGGTCGTCCGGTGTGGGGAGCGTGGTCGGCGTGGGAGCCGGTGGCTGGCGGTGCGGCGGCGCGGAGTCATAGGGTCGAAGGACTGGCAAACGGTGTGACGTATGCGTTTGCCGTGCGGGCGGCCAATCCCGCAGGGGCGGGGCCGGTCGCGCAGGTGACGGCCGAGCCGGACTGGCCGCCGAGCGAGCCGAAGACGGACGACCCCCTATGAAATGCGACGACAGTAGAAGTGGTCTGAGATACTTCATCCGCTTATCGGCTCCCTCAGCATGATAAGGCAACTACATCCCCCGCCCTAGATATTCAACCAATAGTTGAGCTTCACCAAGAAGATATTAGTCCCCTCGTCCACAAAGCTGCGCCGCAGGTTGTACCCAGGGCGAAACGCGCCCAAGTCGGAGTCGTCGTGGCGGAACTGCGACCAGACGACGAACAGAGTGCTGCCCGGCTTGTACTCCCAGCGCAGGACGACGTTGCTGTGCAGCGAGCGGTTGCGAAAATCAGGGCTTTCCTCTGGGCCGGGATGCGCGACAAACGAGTAGGAACGCGGCTGGGCCAATTCCTTGAAGTTGGCGTACTGGCCCGCGCTAATAAAAGGCTGCACATAGACCTCCAAACTCAAGTCGCGGCTAAAGAGAATGTTGGCCCGCGTCGTCAGGTCGAGGGTTTGGCTGTCTAACTCCCCATACACGAATTGATCGTCTTCGCCGTCGGCATCCGCATCGAAGTTTTCGACCCATTGGGCATCGTTGAAACCCCAACTATAGCGCGGCCGCAGGCTGATCTCGAATCGCGAAGTCGGCCGGATGCGGATGCTGCCGGAGACCTTGCGGTGGGTGCTGCCAGCCGAGTTGCCGTCCCACTCGTACTCGACCCAGCCGCTGACCATAAAGCGGTCGTCGCTTTCCAGCTCAATCTCAAAGCCGTCGCTCGCTGGTCTCGCGATTAGGGGGCCGCCGCGGGTATCGAGATCGTCGAAAGACCGCCACATGTGGTAGTAGTCGAAGTGGATCCACCAGTAGTTCTTGAGCTGGTGGTGGGTGTTGAAGTCAAAGCCGTTTTGCAGGTTGGTGCGGTCAAAGTTCCACGTGCCCCAGCGATTGAAGTTGTAGAAATTGCGGCGAAAGATGGCCCAGTCCTCTTCCTTGCGCAGTTGGATCCAGAGCCAAGGGTTGTAGAAGTCGCTGCGCCATTGGAAGCCCAAGTCGTCGATCTCAAAATGCCGCGAATAGGCCTCCCACCAAAGCTCGCCGCGCAACCAGCCGCTGTTCTTGCTCAAGACCGCCATATTACCCAAACCGCTGCGGCGCTGGTCATCCACCGTGGCGCGGCTACCGGCGAGTTGGCCCCAAAAGGTGTATCCATTGTCGCGCCACTTGAGGGTCCAATCCACGCCGCCGGTATAGGCATCGCGCGCGCGGTCGCGCTGCACGGCCGTGCCCAAGAGGCCGACGTGCGAGTTGCCAGCAAATAGGTCCTGCTTGACGCGGCCGACGAGAAAGTGAGTGCGCGGCTCGACCAGAAAGTCGCTGCGCTCTTGGTACTCCTCGCCGGACACCTCGCGCACCATGGTCGTCTCAATCCGCGCGTACTCTTTGGCAGTAAGCGCCGTCAGCAGACCAAAAGTGGTCTTGGACGCGGTCTTGCCCGTCAGCTTGGCCGCGCCCAGAATGGTAGTGGACTCGCTCTCGTTGAGCGCGTCGTAGCCGTCGGGCAGCGAGTGGTAGCCGGGCTGGCGGCCAATGCGCCGCGAGTAGAACAGGTCGATTGGAGTCTCAAACGCCTCGCCGTCCTCCACGAAGAAGGGGCGGCGCTCATCCTGGAAGGTCTCAAAAACCGAGAGGTTGAGCTCGGCCGGGTCGGCTTCCACTTGGCCGAAATCCGGGTTGATCGTGGCGTTGAGCGACATATTCGACGACAGCCCGTAGCGCAAGTCCGCCCCGGCATTGCCGAATAATTCGCGTGCACCTGCAAAGGTGGAGCGGCCCACCGAGTAGGGCAAAAGTTTCAGCGTGCGCGTAGATTCGATGTCCGCTAAGCCCTCTAAGTGGGCAAAGCGCGAGACCGAGCCGCTTTCCTTGCGCGGAACCATGACCCAGAAGGCTTGTTCCTTCTTGCGGCTGATGTAGCGGGCGATGTTGATACCCCAGTCCCCGCCGCTGCTAAAGCGGAGGTTGTGGAACGGGATGGCAAACTCCACGCTCCATCCCTCGTTGCCGATGACGTGCGCGGATTCCCACACGCCGTTCCAAGTGTCGTTGTCCCAACCGTAGTCCTTGATTACAGCGTCGTAGATCGATCCACCGGCGTACACCGCAAAGGCATAGCCCGTCTGGTGGTCGTGATGCGTATCCAAGCTGACTTGAATCCAATCGGCTTCAGTCCACTGGTCGCGGCGCACCAAGCGCGAGACGATCTGCTCGGGTGCCGAATCGTAGGCCATGATCCCCACGTAGAGCGCCTCGTCGTCGTACGCCAACTGGACGGTGGTCTTTTCGCTCGCCGGCTGCCCTTCCTCTGGCTCGCGCTGGACAAAACCCGTAAAAATCGGGGCCTGCTGCCACACTGAATCGTCGAGCACGCCATCGATCTGCGGGCGGGTACCTTCTATACGCACGGCGTCGAGCGCGCGGTCGGGTGCTTGATGGGCGTGTAGGGCGCGAGGGCCGAGGACTGCACAGGCCACCGATGCCAAGCAATACAGCCAGTTAGTCAGCCGAGCGCACACGTTTGCTTTGCGATTTGGGACGTTGTTTGTCTTGTGGTCTTGCATGTTTTTCTGTGTCCTAAAATTGAGGGGGTTGATGTCCCTGGGGCAGCGGTCGCTGCCGCTGCCCCAGGCCGTTTCGCAATGCCGCTGCGCGTCAAATAGCCATTAGCTGAGGAAGCGTAGGAGCGGTATCATCGCGAATACAAATAGGCTGATGAGTACGTACATCAGTCCTTGATTGATGATCTCGCGTCGCATAGTGTAGTTGCTCCTTGCGATGAGGTCCTTGGTTGGCTTGGTGAATGTCGCGCAGACCCGCTGCCGTCCGCCCGGGGTGGGCGGCAACGCCCCGCTGTCTAAGCCGCGCCGCAAAGCGGCGAAGCGCGGTCGCGCGTCGATGACCCGGCCGGCCCTGGTCGCAACACGCATCTTGGCACCGCCGTGGGCGGTGTTGAAGTGTCGTATGTTCTCTTTTGTCTTCATTTTCCCGGTTCCATTTACTACTTTTTTAACTGAACAAAAGTTCAGTATAAACCTGATACAATGTCAAGCATTTTTCACAAAAAAAGAGGCCGCAGCGCGTTGTTTTTTCGCGCCACGGCCTCTTGCCACGTTGAGCTCTCGCAAAGACGAGCTTCAGTCGGGGACACAGCCCCGTCCTCTCGGCGCGAATAGGGTCTTTTCGAGCTGCACATCAGCAGCTAGATAGATGCACCCACCATATAGATTTTCTCCGGCGTCTATGCGCAGCGTCCTGTGCATGTCGAAGCGATTTACACCTGTCATTTTCATTCTCTCGTAGGCGCTTTCAAAAGCGTCGTGGAGTCTGTCGTTTGCCCTATAAATCATAGTTACGAGGGGGCGTAAAACAGTGTCAAGGGGATGCGAAAAAATTTTCAAAAACGCGAAATGAGATTGAATCAGGCGCTCTAGGGTCCGATCCAATAGAGCAGAATCGCCAGCCCGAGCGGGCTCCACAAAGTCGAGCCAATGAGAATGCCGCCGAGCAGGTCGGGACGCGCGTCAAAGCGCACCGTGAGGATGAGGGCGTTGATGGCCGTAGGCAGGCAAGAGCACAAGAGCAGCACGTCGCGCACCGCGCCCTGCGCACCGATGAGCAGCGTCAGGCCGATGCCAATCGCCGGTCCCAACAGGACCTTGGCACCAATGCCGCCGTACAGGGCGGCTGAGTTGCTGCCGCGGATGGGGATGTGCGAGACTTGGACTCCGAGGAGGATGATGGCGAGGATCGGGCCGGCTTTGCCGATCAGATCGGCCGCGTCGAGGACGGAGGCCGGGATCGGTACAGCGAGGGCATTGACGCCCAAAGCCAAGGCCGCGGCGTAAATCAGCGGCAGCCTAAAAATGCTCTTGAACGCTTGCAGCGGACTTTGCCGTCCGCCAGCGGCGATGTAGGTGCCCAGCGATGCGGCCGTAACATTGCCGTACACAAAGAGCAGCATGACGATCGCCAGTGCCTCGTCGCCAAAGGCGAACAGCACTACGGGGACGCCATACGAGGCGATGTTGACCGTGGGCAGGGAGAGGGTGACTGCGCTGCGAGTGGGTTTGTCCCAGCCAGCGATACGCGCGACAAGCGCGATGACGGGCATACTGACCACGTACATCCCAACCTGCCAAGCGAAGGTTTGAGCGGCCGCCTCGCCGGTAACTGGGTGGCGCACCAGCGCCGCAAACATCAAGAAGGGTAGGCAGATGTAGATGGCCACATCGGCCAAGGGGGCGGGGTCAACAGAGCGCCGCCGCCCCAACAGATAGCCGCAGCCGATGAGCAGGAAAATCGGGGCAATGACGTCGAGCAGAAAGGCCATTACCGCAGGCGTTACACCTGCTCTTCCCGACCCGAAGTGGCCGAGCGGTATGCTGCGTCGAGCATTTCCACCCCGCGCATGGCCGCTTCGCCTGGGGTCCAATTGACGTCGGTTTTGCCCAAGATCAAGTCGGCAAAGTTGTTGGGCGGACCATCGCACTCGTAGGCCCCCGCGTCCTCGGCCACCTCCTCGACGAAGTGTTGGCCATCGTGGCGGCGCAGGTGCATGCGGGCGCGCTCGCAATCGATGAGCAACATGCCCTCCGAGCCGAACAGGCGCACATCGACCTGAAAGGTCTGGTCGGTCGGCACATTGCCCGCGCCGCTGACCGTGCCGATGGCTCCCGAAGTAAAGCGCACCGTCAGCGCGTCGTACAGCTCAACCTCGGCCCCGGGCGCGCTCATGGCGGCAAACACGCGCTCGGCGCGCAGCCCGGACAGCCAAAACAGCAGCCCCGATGAGTGCGATATTTGCGCGTGGGCGTAGCCGCCTTCGGCTATAGCCGGATCGGCCCACGTAGAGGGCGTGGGGCCGAAGAGGTTGGCACTGTCCTGCCCGGAAATTTCGGACACATCCACCTCCTCCCCCGACAGCAGGGCGCGGATCGGCGAAGCCATGTGGCAGAGCGCGAATTCGACCTCGCCGATGGCTTGCTCGTCCATCAGCGCCTTGGCCCGTTGAATAAAAGGCTTGTGGTGCCAGCCGTAGGGCACGAGCAAGTGGCGGTCCCGCTCCGCGGCGAGGCGCACCAGTTCGCGCGCGTGGGCAGCGCGCGTGGTCAGAGGTTTTTCGCACATCACGTGCAGGCCCGCCTCCAAAGCGGCGCGGGCGTGTTCATAGTGCAGGGGGTGCGGCGAGGCTACTACGACTCCGTCGAGTTCGCAGTTGGCCAATAATTCTCGGTAGTCCTCGGTGGCAAACGCGAATCCGAAGTGATCCTTCACCTGCGTTAGCTCAGCTTGGCCCAAGCGGCAGACAGCCGTCAGTTCGACGTCGTCGCGGGTGGCAAAAACGGGCATGTGGTTGCTGGTGGCCCACCAGCCAGCGCCGATAAACCCGAGGCGCACTTTATTTTGGGTGCTCATTAGCATTGCTCCTTGGTTGGAGCGGCTAATGTAGGAGCGAGGGATCGGCACAGCAAGTGCAGTGTCATTACAAATTAATTTGCCCACTAGGTTATTTTTTTTCTTTAATTATCTGATTTACGCATGAGTCCCTTACTGACTATCGACGCCAGACCATTCGCACGCCCGCCTTAGCTATCGCTTTAACTTTCATATCCATATTATATATCTCTCATCCATAAGGAAGGAAGAAATGGCTGCCCCCATAGCGCTTCAACTCTACACGGTCCGCGACGCCCTCGCTCGCAACTTCAAGTCCGTGGTTACCCAGATTGCCGAGATAGGGTACGTGGGAGTCGAAACGGCCGGATTCCCCGGCATCGGTGTAGATGAAGCCAGCGACCTATTTGCCGATCTAGGGTTAGACGTATGCAGCGTGCATACGCAACTACCCTTGGGCAAGCAAAAAAATCAAGTCATCGAACTGGCCTACGAGTTGGAGGCCACCCGCGTGGTGTCCTCCACCCCGCGCGATGCCTTCGCAAGCCTCGACGCACTCAAGACGCTTTGCGAGAGCTGGAACCAAGCCGCCGATATCGCCGCCGAGAACGGGTTGGAACTGGGCCTCCACAACCACTGGTGGGAGTTCCAAGAAGTGGAAGGGCGACCGGGCTTTGCGCACCTAGTCGACGAACTCGACGAGTCCATCTTCTTCCAAGTCGATACCTACTGGGTCAATACCGGCGGCGGCGACTCCGTGCAGGTCGTCGAAGAGCTAGGCGAGCGAGCGCCGCTTCTGCACATCAAGGACGGTCCGTGCGACCCCGCGCAGGACATGCTCGCCGTTGGCGAGGGGGCTATGGACATCCCGTCCATTATCGAAGCCAGCCACGGCACTTGCGACTGGCTGATCGTCGAGTTGGACCGCTGTGCGACCGACATGATGGAGGCCGTGGAAAAAAGCTATCAATACCTCGTTGGCAACGAGCTGGCGCGCGGCGCCAGATAACGCAAAAGGAGCGTCATGGCAAAGAAAGCAATCATGGTTTGGGGCGGCTGGGAGGGGCACGAGCCCAAGCAGTGCGTCGATATTTTCGCGCCCATCTTAGAGGAAGAAGGGTTCGCAGTAACCATTTCGGACACCCTCGATACGTACAAAGACCGCGACCTCATGGCCGAGCAGGATCTGGTGGTGCCAGCGTGGACGATGGGTCAGATCGAAGGAGAGCAAGAACAAGGACTGCTCGCGGCCGTTGATAGCGGTGTCGGCGTGGCGGGCTGGCACGGCTGCATGGCCGATTCGTTTCGCAACAATACCACCTATCAGTTCATGGTCGGCGGCCAGTTTGTCGCCCATCCAGACGGCATCATCGACTACACGGTCAACATCGCAGCCCCAGACGACCCAATCGTCGCCGGCCTAGACGACTTCCAGATGCACTCCGAGCAGTACTACATGCACACCGACCCAGGCAATGAAGTGCTCGCCACGACAACCCTAGAGGGCCGTCAAAGTGCGTCTTGGGTCAATGGGACGGTCATGCCGGTGGTGTGGAAGCGCGCGTGGGGAGCGGGTCGGGTGTTCTACTCGTCGCTGGGCCACGTGGCGCGCGATTTTGACGTGCCCGAAGCGCGCGAGATCCAGCGGCGCGGTATGCTCTGGGCCAGCCGCTGAGGCGGTCGCGCTATGAAGTTCCGAGAAAATTTCTCCTCGCAAGCCTGCCTCTTTTGGAGCCTTGGGCTGGCAGTGGGCCTCCTCTTAGTCATCCTGACGTGGTGGCTTATTAATCGGCTGTCCGAGGAGTGATGGGCCGCAAGAAAGTGCTGATCACGGGTGCGGCTGGCCGCATCGGCGAGGTGATGCGCCAAGGGCTGCGGGAGTGCTACGACCTGCGGCTGATGTATCACCGCACGGTGCGGGAAGCCGCCGCAGGCGAAGAGGTCATCCGAGGCAGCGTCGCCGATCTAGCCACTATGGCCGAGGCGGTCGCCGGCGTCGATGCGGTAGTTCACCTCGCCGGCGATCCAGCGGTTAGCGCCACCTGGGAGTCGGTGCTCGAAAAGAACATCCAAGGCGTGTACTGCACCTATGAAGCCTGCAGAAATGCGGGCGTCAAGCGGGTCGTCTTCGCCAGCACCAATCACGTGACCGGCCTTTACGAAGAAGAGGGGATGTACACCACGTGGGAAATGCCCGTGCGGCCCGACAGCCTTTACGGGGCCAGCAAGGCATTTGGCGAAAGTCTGGGACGCTACTATGTGGATCGCTACGGTTTGGAAGTCATATGCCTGCGCATCGGCTCGTTCCAGCCGGATTCCGCAGTTGTCGAGCGCAAAAGCGACCGAATTCTCTCCACCTGGCTGAGCCACCGCGACTGCGTCCAACTCGTGCAGCGCTCCATTGAGGCCGACGTGCGCTTCGGAATCTACTACGGCATCTCGGGCAACACCCGCGCCTACTGGGACCTCCAAAACGCCCGCCGCGAGCTAGGCTACGCCCCCCAAGACAACTCCGAGCATTTAGCGTAGGGGCGGTTCGCGAACCGCCCCTACGACGGCTAGCTCCTCTTTTTCCGTCCCCGCCAAAAAGCCTCCATCAGCCGAAAACATATACGGACTACATCCCGCAGGATATACAGTCCCAAGCAGACGCCGAAGAAGGAGGCGACTCGGGGGTCGAAGGCTAGTTCGACAATGCGGTCGAGTAGGGAGGGGATCACGACGCAAAGGCCTAATCGCGCTAGTGTTATCGACGGTGCGGATCGGTTGATGCAGAAAGGCAAGTAGTCCGCACCGTCCCTACGCACGAGGCGCGATTAACGAGAAAGCAGCGATTTGACCTGTCCCCACGACTGGGACTCGACGCTCGTCGCAGCAGGGACCGCCGGTTGCCAAGCGGGCCCGCGTCCACCTAAGCCGTTGGTCAATTCGACCAAGTTGCCCCCGTCTAGATCAACGGCCCAAATGAGCCCAGGGTGCGTGAGAGAAGTGAAGGCCATTCTCATGCTGTCGGGTGCCCAAGTAGGCTTCGTTACCCATGTGGCATCGCTCACGGTTGCGTTCCGGGGTAAGCCAAGCAGGGGAATACCCGGATACTTGCCGGTGGAACGGGCGATAAAGTACTCGTCTTCATTGGCATCGCGGACATAGAGGCGGGCGAGATTCTCTGCGTCCCCTTTTTCCCGCAATACGACGATGGCTTCTTTGGTTCCGTCCGGGGAAAGGCTGGATTGGCGGAAGTGGGGCACCGCTCGCCAGTCCACGGGCGAAGGGCCACTGCCGTCCAGCGCCATAACGAACGCATCAGGGCCGTCCCTCTGCCCCGCATCCGCCTCCTTAGTCATTTCCGCAGTCCACCTGACGACATAGTAAATGCCCCGCCCGTCTGCAGACCACGAAAGCGATATTTTATCGACGGAATCGTCTGTTAGCTGCTGTGGATTGCCGCCGTCGGCATCCATCAACCAAACCTCTCCACCGTACCGACCACGGAGATAATCGTCGAGGTAGATATAGGCGATCTTCGTGCCGTCCGGCGACCAAGCCGGGGTAGTGCAATGCCGTCCTTGGGTTAGGTTTACGGGATCGCTCCCATCCGCATTCATAATCCACACGTCCTCGTATCCCTCGCGGTCGGAGATAAATGCGATTTTACCATCGACTTGCCCCCAGACAGCAACGGCTAACCCCAGCGTTGCTAAGCAGGCGATCAATATGGATCGATAGTTCATAACTTGGCTCCTTTCATAGGGATGAATGAGAAGGTTAGATGTATGTCATGGAGTTGAAAGCAGCGATTTGATCCGTCCCCACGACTGGGACTCAACGCTCGTGGCAGTAGCAGCAGGGACGACAGGTTGCCAAGCGGGATAATCTCCGCCCAAACCGTTGGTCAGATTGACCAAGTTGCTCCCGTCTATATCAACAACCCAAACTTCCTCGTACCCTTGCTCGTTATCGGCAGAGAAAGCGATTTTCATGCTGTCGGGCGACCAAGTAGCATGGGATACTCTAGACCAGCCAGGTTCAAGTTCTGCTTGTTGAGAGGGTAGATCGGGAAGGAGAATCTCCGAGAAATCTGCTATTTGGTCAGAAGGCTGCGGCTCCTCAGTAGGGGGGTAGCCAGCTAGGCCAGCTAGGCGTCTAGGGGCGTAGCTAGTTAGGCGTAGATAGGCATTGCCCTCGGGGTCCTGCAACACGACGGTTGCTCGTTTGGTTCCGTCTGGAGAACGATCGGAATTATCGAAGAACCGGCGGACTATTCCAGTCCCGTCCGTCCGAGATATAGGTGAGGAGCCACTGCCGTCCAGCGCCACAGCGAATAGCTGTTGGGGGTCCCGCAGGTAGTAGTAAATGCTACTTCCGTCTTCAGCCCAAAAAAGCATTTCATTTCCGGGAGTTAGAGATCCCACTTGTTGCGAGTTGCCTCCGTCGGCGTCCATCACCCATATATCGGCAACGGAATAATCGACCCAAATGGCACCATCGGAATCGGGCTCGTCTCTAAAGGCGAAGGCGAGATAGGCGATCTTCGTGCCATCTGGAGACCAAGTTAGGCTAACGCACTGCCCATGCCGACCTTGGGTTAAGTTGACGGGGTCGCTCCCATCCGCATTCATAATCCACACGTCATCGTGTCCCTCGCGCCACGAGGTAAATGCAATTTTACCGTCGGCTTGCCCCCAGCCAGCAACAGCTAGCCCCAGCGTTGCCAAGCAGGCGATTAGTAGAGATCGATAGTTCATAACGCGGCTCCTTTCACGAGGTTAGGAATGGGGTGCGCTACGGAGGAAATATAGGCACAAAAATACGACCGCCGACAAAAAAGCCTTTAGGAATACCCTAAGGGCGAGGTGCTATTCGAGCTTGACCATTTTTCGGGTGCGTAGCTGCTCGCCCACGCGTAGCTGATACAAATAAGCTCCAGAAGCAACGAGTTGCCCCTGCTCGTCGCGGCCATCCCAAGTCAGCCGGTGTTCGCCCGCGGCCAACGGCCCCGACCACACTTGGCGCACAAGCTGGCCTAGGAGGTTGTAGATGGCTACGTCCACCCTTTCAGCACCGTCGGGCACCGATAGGGGGATAGTCGTGGCTGGATTAAACGGATTGGGATAGTTCGCACCCAAGACAAAGGCCGATGGCGTGGCCGACTCAACGGCCACAGCGGTGGGTGGACTGTTCTGGTTGATAAAGACGAAAGCCCCACCCTTTGTATAGAAGTAAGACCCACCCTTAAAACTACTGCTGTTTACACGCCCCAACACGACCAGATCGGCGGCCCCATCGCCGTTGAGGTCACCGGCGAGCACCTCGCTGCCCGTGCCCGACACCTGATAGCGGCCTTCAATGGCTCCATCGCCGTTGGAGTCGCCAGCGAGCGCCTCGTCGACCGTGCTCGACAGCCGGTAGCGGCCTTCGAGGACAGGCACGCCATCGCGCTGGCCGAGCAAGACGACCAAGGCCGGCCCCGTTTCCTCGTTGCTATCGATCACGGCCACGTCCATCAGACCATCGCCGTTGAGGTCGCTGACCAGGGGGTGACTTTCCACGTGGATCTGCGAACCGAGCAGGGTGTGGCTTGCCACCACGCCCGAGGCGTCCAGACGCCACAGCACCAAGCCGTGGTAGGTGAAGAAATAGGCGTTAGCGAAGATCTCGGAGGGGATAGCGGTTACCTCGGCGACTCCGACTAAATCCACCTGCCCATCGCGACCGGCCTGTAGCGGAGTGGAGTAACAGGGGTTGACCATGGACTGAAAAAAAAGCGGCGGCTCCGCGCTGGCCGCCCACGGCTGGGTTAGCCAAACCTCCGTCGGTCCAGCCTCTTCGAACTTCCAACACGATCGGAGCCATAACAGGCGCGCGGCCCCTCCCGCTCCCAGCGATCGCTCGGCAGGCCAAAGCCTAGGCCAGAACCCCTCCTCGCTGTCGAGGGTGAATCGATCACCGCGGACAAACGCCGCGTCGCCGTCGTTGGACCACAGGGTCGCTTGGGATGGCCCCTCTTGGGATGGCCCCTCGTGGGTGTGCAGTGCCTCATGATCCTCATACTCCCAGACCAACAGGTCCACATCGCCGTCGCCTTCACCATCGACTAGGCCAATGAAACCGACATTGGATAGTTGCAGGATGGTGGCAAAGCCGTCCTCGCCCCGGTTGTGCCACAGTTCGAGGCTGTGTCCCTCCTTAAAGGCCAGATCCAAGAGTCCATCCCCGTCGAAGTCGTCCCCCCAGATACTAACGATGGGCGTTCCCGGTTCTTCTCTTGATGGGCGGGTGACGTTGTGGGTGGGGACCAAGCCGCCCAAGCCGTCGTTGGACGCCACCATCCAGCCCCATTGTGGAGCCCAACGAGCCCAAGCTACCACGAGGTCCAAATCCCCGTCGCCATCTACATCGCCCAAAGTGCCGGTGTCATCACTGGGGCCCCGACCGATGCCGGCACCGGCTTTGCCGAGGGGGATAAAGTTGGGCTCTGCGAACAACTCCCCTGTTGCGGCAAAGGCCCCGTGTGGAGCTGCCAACAGCAAAATAGCTGCGATAAAGCGGTGCATAGTTTACCTCCTGAGGTTAAGGGCACGTAGGGACAGCTTGCGCTCCGCACCGCCCCTACGCGCGAGGCGCGATTAATGAGAAAGCAGCGATTTGGTCCGTCCCCACGACCGGGCCTCGACGCTCGTAGCAGAAGGGATCGCCGGTTGCCAAGCAGGCTCACGTCCACCTAAGCCATTGGTCAACTCGACCCAGTTGTCCCCGTCTGTATCAGCCGCCCAAATCTCAAACTGACCCATGAAATCGAGAAAACCAGCGAAGGCTATTCTCAGGCCGTCGGGCGACCAAGTAGGAAACGTTCGCCAATTTTCGTAGGGTTCGGTGTATATCAGTTTATTCTGGAGTAATTCAGGTAGGAGATAACTTGGGTGCATGTGATCACTGGCACTGGTGCGGATGTAGAAATCGACATGCTTATGGCCCCCTCCATCCCACAACCAGACGGTTGCTAGTTGGGTCCCGTCTGGAGACACACCAGGGGGGAAGCGGCTATATACTTCTCTCCAGTCCGCAGACGAGGAGCCACTACCGTCTAGCGCCGTAACGAACGCATCAGGGCCGTCCCACTCCTCTGGAATCGGCAAAGCCACGACGGCGACATAGTAAATGCTACTTCCGTCTTCAGACCACCACAGCCGCGCTTTATCGACGGCATCGTCTGTCACCTGTTGCGGATTACTGCCGTCGGCGTCTATCAACCAGATTTCGCCGCCGGCAATATAGGCGATCTGCGTTCCCTCCGGCGACCAAACCGGACTAGCGCAATCCCGTCCTTGGGTCAAGTTCAAGGAGTCGCTCCCATCGGCATTCATAATCCACACGTCACCGTGCCCCGTGCGGTCGGAGATAAATGCTATCTTACCGCCAGCTTGCCTCCAGCCAGCGACCGCCAGCCCCAAGGTTGCCAAGCAGACGATCAGTAGAGATCGATAGTTCATAACACAGCTCCTTTCAAACGGTTGGGAATGGGGTGTGCACAAGCCGATTTCAGGCGGCAATTCTACCAAGCGAGCGCCCCCTGCAACGCTACCTCTTGCTCGCCAGCCACGATTTCCCCGAGTCGATAAGCCCGGCAGTCTTGGGCCGCTAAGTGAGCCAGTACCTGTTCCACGGCCTCGGGCGCAACCACCAGCCCCATGCCCACGCCCATATTAAACGTGCGCAGCATATCCGCCTCCTCTAGGTCACCTGCTGCGCGCAAGGTGTGGAAAATCTGTGGAATCTGTATGGCCGCTAAATCGAGCTGAGCACTGAGGCCCGGCGGCAAGATGCGGCTGAGGTTGTCGCGGAGGCCGCCGCCGGTAATGTGGGCCATGCCGTGGAGGCCGGAGTCGGTGAAAAGGCCGCGCACGGCCTGCAAGTAGCAGGTATGGGGTTTGAGCACTGCTTCGCGGAAGGATTCGCCGGCCACGTCGGCAGTGAGCAGATCGGGTTTCCGGTCTAAGAGCGCTCGAACCAGTGTGTAGCCATTGGTGTGCAAACCGTTGGAAGCGAGCGCCAAAACCTGATCTCCGGCCGCAATAGCCTGACCGTCGATGATGTTGTCCTTATCGACGACGCCAATGACGCTGGCAGTCAGCACGTAGAGGCCGTCGGGGACCACGCCGGGCTGCACCGAAGTCTCGCCGCCGGTCAGGGTGCAGCCCTGTTGGCGGCAGGCGTCGGCCAAGGCTTCGACAAGGTCGTTGACGATGGCTCCATCCATCGCGCCGCAGACGATGACGTCCTGGATCGAAATCGGCTCGGCACCCATGACGATGATGTCGTCGATGAGGTGATTGACCATGTCGTAGCACACCCCGCGATGGCGGCCATGAGCAAAGGCCAACTTTTGTTTGGACCCAGGCTCCTCGCTCTTGTGGACCAGCACCGGGTGGGCGTAGCCGGGGAAGCGGGCGTCGAGCAGGGTGGCAAACGCGCCAATCCGGTTGAGCACGCGCGGGTCGGCGGTTTCCATGCTCGCGGCCATGGCGCGCTTGGCCGCATCGGTCTGGTCTATATCGACGCCCGTGCTGGCATAGGAGAGGCGTTGGCTCATGAAGTTCCTTTCTGTTCCATCAACTCGTAGATCAACTCGACGCCCAATCCCGGCCCGGACGGAGCGTGCAGGCAGCCCTGTTGGTAGGTCAAGCGCGGCGCGACGACATCGCTCGCCAATAGGCCCGGACCGACCAAATCCGAGGGCGCGCAGACGGCTTTAGTGGCCACGCCAAGATGCACAGCCGCAGCCGTGCCAATGCCGAGCTCGACCGTGCTGCCAAGCAAAACGGGTACGCCAGCGGCTGCGGCGAGCTGGCTCAGCCGTTGGGCGCGGTGCAGGCTGCCAGCTTGGACGGGCGCGACGTTGAAGGCGTCCACGGCCCGGTGGTGCAAGAGGGCAAGGGCAAACGAGTCGTCAAAGTCGGCGACGTGTTCGATGAGGGCCGCGGGCACGGCCGCGCGCACTCTCGCCAAGGCTAAGGCTGCGGAGTCTGGGTCGGCATTGACCTGTTCGGGATGGTCCTTGGCCACTTTGCGCGCGACGCATTGGATCGGCGTCTCAACTGCATCCACGCCCAGCGCGGCCAACTCGCGAATCCGCTCAATGGCCTCTTCTTCTTCCCACGCGCCCGAGGCATCGGCCTTGAGGTACGCATCCGGGCCGACGATCCGGCGGCAGACGCGGACGCGCTCGCAGTCGAGGTCAAAGTCGGCCCCTACCTTGAGCTTGAAGGCCGTAAAGCCCGCATCGACCTTTTCCTGAATTTCCGCTGCCAGCTCGTCCGCACTGCGGATGTACGCGACCCAAGAGATGGGCAGCGCGTCCCGGTACTGGCCGCCTAAAAGCGCGTGGGCCGGGGCATCGTAATACTTGCCCGCGAGGTCGATCAGGGCCATTTCCACGGCGGCACTGACGAGCCGGCGGAATTCCGGATGGTAGCTGGTGGGCAGCGCCTCGGCGACGCGCTCCCAAGCGGGGAGGCGTTTGCGCGGGTCGGCACCGGCCAGCAGGGGCGTCAAGGTCTCGCACAAGGTCTCTGGCGACGGCGCTTGCCACGCATCTTCTAGATCCGAGATTTCGCCGAGGCCGCGCAGGCCGGTATTGGTCTCGAGTTCCAGGATATAGTAGCGCGAGGCATTCTTGCTGTGCCCGCCCGTGGGGGCTACGCGGGTGTGGTACACGCGGGGGACGGCGACCGAGTAGATGCGGATGTGGCAAATGTGCATAAGGCTATCCAGGGAAGGGTGACTGGCCGGATTGTACGGCTGGCCCTCGGTGCAGTCAACCGTATATTATTCGGCATTAATCCGCAGATAGACGCAGATGGACGCAGAATAGTAGAATGCCCTCGAATCGTTCAAGTCACTCAGAGTTGCTATAACAGGAATGCCTGATGACGGCCACGGAAGAGATCCTCGTGTTGAGCGCGACGGCCTTTGAGCAGCTTGCCCTAAGAGAGGCCGTGGCCGAGCGCGTGCAGCGCAACGTCGCCGAGCGCGAATGGGTGAGCGGGAAAATTGGCGCACAGCCGGTGACCTTGGTGGCGACCGGAATCGGCGCGGTAAACACAGCGCACGCGCTCACCTGCTACTTGCAGGCGCAACGACCGCGACGGGTCGTACAGATCGGCGTCGGTGGAGCGTATCCAGAGAGCGGCGCAAGCATAGGAGACTTGGCCTTGGCCAGCGAGGAATGCTACGGAGATCTGGGGGTACGGACGCCGGACGGCTGGCAGGGCGGAGAGCTGATTGGCATTCCAGTGCTGGAGAAAGGGCGCTCTTACTACAATTGCTTTCCCATTGACGAGCAGTGGGTGCAGCGGGCGGCCGCGGCTTTGCCCGAAGCCCACATAGGCCCCTTCGTCACCGTGCAGGAATGCTCGGGCACTGACGAATTGGGGGTGGAAAGAGGGCGGCGCTTTGGGGCCTTGTGCGAAAACATGGAGGGCGCGGCCGCCGCGCACCTATGCGCTCTATACGAAGCGCCTTTTGCCGAGTTGCGTGCCATGAGTAACATCGTCGAGCAGCGCGCGCGGGAGCAATGGAATCTGCCGGGAGCCGCCGCTAGGGCGCAGACAGCGGTTCAGCAACTCTTGGAGGAGGGGCTATGCGCGTGACCTTGGGCTATTCGCCCTGTCCCAACGATACGTTTGTCTTTTGCGGCTTGGTCCACGGGCACATCGCCGGTGCGCCCGAATGCGAGGAAGTGCTAGCGGACATCGAGACGCTCAATGAGATGGCGCTGCGAGGGCAACTCGACGCGACCAAAATATCCTTCCACGCGCTGGCGCACCTGCGGGAAGAGTACTGTCTCCTGCACTCGGGTGGTGCCTTGGGGAGAGGATGCGGGCCGCTCTTGGTAGCGCGCGAGGAGTTGGCGCTAAAAGATCTCAAACACAAGCGAATCGCCATTCCCGGACGGCTGACCACCGCGGCCCTCTTGCTGCGGCTCTTTGACCCCAGCATTGAGCAGCTAGCAATCATGCCTTTTGACCAAATCGTCGATGCGACCGCGCAAGGTGTAGTCGATGCAGGCGTCATCATCCACGAGAGCCGCTTCACCTATGCCCAACACGGGCTAGCCGCGATCATCGACCTAGGTCAGTGGTGGGAGGAAAGCACCGGACACCCGATCCCCCTCGGCGGCATCCTCGCGCGGCGTAGCCTCGGAGCCGAACTCATCGGCCAGCTCGACCGCGCGCTCGTGCAGAGCGTGGAGTACGCCTATGCCCACCCGGACGCGGTGCGCGGCTACATCCGCCAGCACGCCCAAGAAATGGACGACAGCGTCATGCAGGCGCACATCGACCTGTACGTCAATCAGCACACGCTCGACTACGGGGTGGACGGCGAGGCCGCCATATTCGACCTGATCGAGCGGGCCGAGCGGGCCGGCATCGCGCCGAAGTCCGACGCGCCGCTCTTCATTTCTTAAACGATGTTACGCAGTCTTATGCCGGATCTGATGTTTACGGTGTCGTCCGCTGTAGGGGCGGTGCGGAGCGCGAACCGCCCCTACGCAGGCATAACAAAATTTCGTAACGTCAGTTCTTAAACGACCACCAAGGAGTAATACACATGAAACTAGTGCAATTTATCGAGCCGGGCGACGGCATGCGCTTGGGCCTCGTCATCGGCGACGAGGTCTTAGATCTGACGGGCGTAAACCAAGGGCCACGCACCGTACATCAACTCTACTACGACGGCGGCGGCGACGAGATTGGGCTGGTGTCCGCCGCTCAGAACCTGCAAAAACAGGCTGCGCGCCGCTTGTCGCTAGACGCGCTGTTGGCCAATCGCAGCACCAGCGATCTTTACCTTACCAAGCCGGTCAGCGGTCCGCCCGGCCATCCCCACGCCCTGCGCGTGTGGCTAGCCGGCGTCACCCACGAGGTCAGCGCCAAGTTGCGCGAGATCGAAGCACAGCAGGCCACTGGTGAGGCCATCAACGTGTACGACCAGAAATACCGCGAAGTGTCCGGCGGCGGACGGCCCGAGCTGTTCGCCAAGGGCGAGCCGGACGCCGTCGTCGGGCACGGCCAGCCAATCACCCGGCCCGGCGACACCCAGCGCTTAGTGCCCGAGACCGAGCTAGTGTCAGTCTATGGCCTGACGCGCCAGGGCCGCTTAGAGAGGCTGGGCTACACCGGCGGCAACGACGCCACCGACAACGGCATCGAGGCCGCCAATCCCCTCAACTTGCCCCAAGCCAAAAACTGGGCCGGTGGCTGCGCTTCTCTAGGGCCGGTGTTGATTACAGCCGACGAGTACGACGACTCCGAAGTCGAGGTCTCGTGCCGCATCTTGCGCGATGGGCAATCCATCGCCTACAAAAAGGGGCCGACCGGCCAGAACAACCTAAACATGCCCGGGCGGCTCCTGCACTTAGAGCGCCACCTTTTCAGTCGGCTGCCTCTAGAGCCACGTACCTTGCTGGCGTTTTATTGGGGGACGCCCATCGTCTTTGCCGAGGCGGATTTGGCGACGGGGCTTTTGGACGGAGACGTGATGCAGTTGACCTTCTCCGGCGGAATCGGGGTTTTGGAAAATCCCGTGGTGCCGCTCGAAGAGCCAACGCAGCTACAGGGATTAGGAGGATAGCGTTAGTTTTCCACTCTTTCAAACAGATCCAAATGCTCGCCTGTGCCAACGAGTTTTCCATGTAGATGCCTAACGCCAACGACTGCTCCAAAGCGGACGAATATCTTTTCAAAGCGCTCGTACTGCGGGCCCCAATAGACCATCGCGCAGGACATTGGAGCACCCTTGCCACCGTCCCTCCCATTTACGAGAAAGCGTAGCCGGGTGTCGTAGAGAAATGCGACCGCAGTAGCAGCGCCAAATACGTATTGTTTCCAGTGGCGAGTATTCGTAGCGACAGGCACAAGGGCGAGCACCTCAACACCATGTTGTACGTGAGCCTCGGTGCATTTTCGCAGCCAATCTCGAATCGTGGTGCCTCTCTCGCGGTCTCTGCCGTATGGAGGATTGACGAAGATGGTGGGATAGTTCCACGACGCTGATAATCCGTCAGTCTCAGGTAGAGAGTATTCTACAGTCGCCCCCACGATAGAATGGCGATTGGAGCATGGATCTAGCGCAACTGATTCGGCGAAAAACTCTCGTATCGCGTTAACGTACTTTGGCGGAGTGCACCAATGTTGACTTAGCACCTCGGCATTGTTACGTCCTGCAGTCATGCCTAGTCTTTCTCCTACCAGCTTTTTGCAGCGAGTTTCCGCAGATCACTCTGTAGATTCTCAATCGTACCGTCATGGGGAGAGATGACGTTAAACCACGTCTCAACCTCGGCCTCGTGCGCCGTGAAGTAGCTTCGGAGCGCTTCGTCTGCGTCAACGGCCATGCGTATCTTGGTGAATCTATTCGCTCCAGAGCTACCGGAGTAGCTCGCCAAGAATGCCTCACGAGCAGGTGCCAAGTCTGGTGTGGGATTGAGCAGTAGCTTGTCAATGAACTGAGACAACCCAGCGTCGGTGAGAAACAATAGCCAGTCGTATGACTGAGCCAGCACGCGAAGTTCCTTGTTGTGATTGTCAGAGGTAAACCAGTTACCATGGTTGCTAACAACACCAACGGTGAGTATGAATCCAGCGAATTCGACAACCGATGACGAGTCGATGACTTCTCTGAGTACTTCGTCGTAGAGGCCGGTTAGGAAGCCACCGTTGGGTTGTTCCATGACACCTTGAAACTGCCCATTCCGAAGCCGCACTTTTTGCAGGGAAGACACGGACCGCGCAACATAAGCTCCCTGTTTTGCTTTTTCAATCGTCTGCGGCCCTTTTCGCATTCCTTCCTCCACTCCCACGCGCTTGCATTCAAAGATAGCGAACGGATTAGTGGAGAGCCGGCATACGGTGAGTCTGCAACTAGAATCATTCAATGTATCAACATTAGCAATAACTGGGCCAGTTTCGCTCTCTACAAGGACAGTTGCGTTGCGTTTCACGGCGTCTCTGCTGAGCACTTGGGTTGACTTGACGGCCGTTTCGTGCAGGAAGGGCAAGTGGCGCTTGATCTTTGCGGCTGTGAGGGGAAGAGATAGTGGGGCGATTTCGACTTCGTGCCGAGCCTGGATGGGGTGAAGCGAAAATTCGACGTTGTGCAATATGTCGGCGTTGGCGAACTCAGGCACTGAGCGCTCAATGACGACATGGTCGCGGAGCTCCCACATGTTGAGGGTATAAAATGTAATGATCTCGACGAGCGTTCCCAAAGCACGGCCTGCGGCCTTCTTTCGATCCGTAGCATACTTAAAGACCGTGTCCGCCAGAGTTCTTTGAAGTGCGTCGACCGACTCAAAGGCCAATATGTTTCTCCTAGCTTGTTCTACTCATATCATCTAAAGAAGAGCAACCACGCGGCTTGTCCGTGTCGTCTGCTCAGGGCACAACGTGATTGCCTAACGGCGATACTGGTCGAGTGCCCCTCGTCTCGGATCAAAGGTCGTAGTGTGGTTCCACGAGGCGTCGTGCTTGTACATCACGTCCCGGATTAGGCGGCGGCGGTAGAGGCTGTCGAGGTTGTCGGTGGCCATTTTATCGGGGGCAAAGCGGTCGAGGATCAGTCCGCGCAGGCGTGTTTCGGTCTCGGCGTGTTCGGCTGCGCCAGCGAGATTGTTCCACTCGCCGGGATCGCTCTCCAAGTCAAAAAGCTGCGGCTGGTGGCCGTGGATGTAATTGTATTTGAACCGGCCCTCGCGAACCATGATGCAGGGCGCGCCCACCGCTTCGTGGGCTTGGGCGAAGATGTGGCGGTCGGTTTGCTGCCCTTCGATGATTGGCAGCAGGCTAATGCCATCGTGGGGCAAGCTCGCCTCGGCACCGGCTAACTCGCAAAACGTCGGCAGCAGATCAAGCAGCGAGGTAGGCGTCCCAACAGTAGCACCGGCCTGCCACTGGTCGGGGAAGCGGACGATGAGGGGGACGCGGCACGACCACTCGTAGAAACAGCGCTTCTGTACCATCTCCTTTTCGCACAGCATGTCGCCGTGGTCGGAGGTAAAAACTACGACCGTATTGTCGAGCAGGCCCGTTTCCTCCAGCGTTGCAAGCAGGCCGCCGACCTTATCGTCGAGGTATGTCACCAAGCCGTAGTACGCGCGGCGCAGGCGGCGCACACTCTCGGAATCGCGCAAGTCGAAGCGGCGGGTGCCGTGGTAGGCGTTGAGCCAGCGATCCATCGCCGAGTAGGTCTCATCGAGATGGTCGGGAAATTCGGGGATGGCAATCTCGGCGTCGGCGTAGCGGTCCCAGTACGCCTGCGGCGGATGGAACGGCTCGTGTGGGTGGTGGAAAGAGGCGCAGAGCAAGAAGGGGGTATCGCCGCGTTGGGCGCGCAGGTATTCGACGGCGCGGAAGTGCGTCTCTTCGTCGTAGCTGAGGGCGTTGTGCCAGAAGTTGACTCTCACGGCTTGGCCGATGTAGCCTCCGGCGTTGTACGTGGGGCGGCTGTCCATGACCTCTTCGTAGTCTTCCCCCTTCGTTTCCTTAATGCGAATCCACTCTTCCTTGACCCACGAAAAGTCGGGCGGGTAAATGTCGGTCGTCAGCCGGCGGTGGAAGCCGTGTACCTGATCGGGGCCGACGAAGTGCATCTTGCCCGAAAGCACGGTGTCGTAACCCGCGTCGCTGAGGTAGTGGGCGTACGACGGCACGTCCGCGGCCAAAAGCGCGCCGTTGTCCCAAGCGCCGATCTCGGAGGCGTGGCGTCCGCTGGTGATGCAGGCGCGACCCGGGGCGCACAAGGGGAAAGGAGTGTAGGCCGAGTCAAAGCGGACGCCTTCGCCAGCGAGGCGATTCAAGTGCGGCGTCTGGACGACAGGATGGCCGTACGCACCGGTCAGGGCGGCGATGAGCTGATCGGACATTACGAAGAGGATGTTGGGGCGGTCGGTCATGATTTAGCTCCGGCTAAAATGGAAAAGATCAAAAATTATTGTGCTCTGCCTTGGTAACTTCCGCGTTTCTGCCAGAATTCCTTCAGTTTTTCGCTAATTTTACTATTGGGAATGTTAGCGAATATCTCGTCATACGTAGACCAACGCAGGGTAAGCTTCTTTACCCGATCCGCCACATTGCCAATTGCATGTTCGCTTTTCTCTTCTAGAACACACGCTTCAAAGTCTTTCACAAGATGACCCCGATCAGCCTCATATTCCTCAAATTTGTACTGATAAAGCCGGGATTTTACATTTGTATTCTTGAAGGCTTTCGGAGTGACGAGAGCGACATAAACGCAATCGGAATGTCTGTCCCCGTCATTGAAATAGAGGGCGTTTTCTATTACGCGAGCTAGTTGGTTGCGGTGAATATCATGTGTTGTGCTGGTAGATATGTCCGAGTACCACTTCATCTCGCAAAAGCATATCCAAGAAGGAGATTGAGATCCTAGCTTTATTCCACCAGTCGTTTCATCCCTACACTTGATTGTGCCGAGGGCTAAATCGAGATTGGTGTTGCCCTCGCGCTTTCTTGGAGGAAATGGCAAGACTTCCATCCATATCTTTGCACAGTCTGGTTGGGACAGATCTGAGCCAGTGAGTATTTTGGTGAGTTTCTTTACGCCTTCGGCACCGGCTATCGCATAACCACATGCAGCGAGAAAAGTCCAGACCTGTTCGTCCTTGAATAATTCTGGCGAGGCGTGTTCGGCCTCGTAGGAGCGAATGCGCTCTGGCAAATTGTTCCGGGGCCTGCTCCAGCGACCGTCGCTTAGATAGAGGCACTGGGCTATTGCATCACGGTTTTTTTCAAGTAAATCTGCAAGAGACTGCATAAGCCTGTTCTCCTTTATTTGTCGCGTCTGGCTTGAGACGCCAGCAGACGTACGATGTGTTGCACAAGATTTCGGCTAATCCATTCCCTTGGCCATCCCTCGCACATAAGCGACCGAGCGTTCAAACTGCTCCAGTTCATAAGCAACCCGAACGTCGGCACTCTCCCCACGCTCGTGCGGCGTCTGCCAATCGTCTGGATCGCCAGCCGCCTGATGCAGAGTGCGGATGGCATGTATGGTCTCGTGGAGAGGGCGCTCGGGAAAGGTCGCCCACCAGTCCTCTTCTAAAAGGCGAATGTGACGGGCGGCGCTCGCGCCGAGTTCAATGCAGCCCTGAATATGCGGCACCTCGCGGTCGAATAGCGCAATGATCTCCGGCCAATCGACGACCCCATCGTTGATGGCACAGCGCTTGAGGCGATAGCCCGAGGGCGTGGGGTGGACCGTGTAGTCCTTGATGTGGACGTGCTTGATGATCGGCAAGATGCGCTCGGCAAAGGCTAGGGGATGCTCGCCGACGGCAAAGGCATTGCCTACGTCCATTGTAACTCCCAGTTGCGGGCTGCCGACTTTTTCGCACAGCGACAGCAATTCCCACGAACTCAAATCTTGGTGGTTTTCAATGCCCACTGGGATGCCGTATTCCTCGGCGAGCGGCATGACTTCCTTGAAGGGCCGTACCAAGGCTTCGATGTAGTCCCGCATCCCCTCGGCACCATACTTGGTGCGGTTGCCTTCGAGGAGGCGGCTGACGGTCGTGCGCACGGCGCGGGCACCAGTTTGGTGTGCCGTCTCAATGGCTTGGCGCAACGGCGCAATATCTTCGGCGTAGTTGTCGCCGCCCGTGTCCAAGAACAGGGCGAGACCGGCGCGAGTCTCGGCAAAAACTGCCCGCTCCTCCGACGAGCAGTCACTCAGCCATTGGGACGCGAATTCGACGCTGCGGAGGCCGTTGTCGCGGGCTAGGCGCGTCAGGCCCTCGGGGGTGTGGGGGTCAATGGCGCGGCCAGCTTCTTTGTGAGCGCCGGTAAAGCTCCAGGCGCAAAGTCCGATATTCACAGCATTCCTCTTTTGATTGGGTGCAGCTTACAGCTTCGTCTGCAAGTAGGACACCACTTCGTCGTCCTTCACGTCAGTGCTCGATCCATCGCGCATGTCCTTCACCTGCCAAACGCCTTTCTCCAATTCGTCCGGGCCGCCAATCAGGGCGATGGGAAAGCCCTTGCGGTCGGCGTATTTGAGCTGCCGTCCCATGCCTTTGGCCTCTGGGTACAGTTCGGTACGGAGGCCAGCTTGCCGCAAGCGGCGCGCGAGGGCGATGTAGGACGGTAGGGCTTCGGCGGAGAACTGGACGATGAAGACGTCGGCGGATGTAGCGGCGTCCTGTAAAAGCCCCAGCTTTTCCATAGCGGCCATCAGCCGGTCTAAACCCAGAGAGGCTCCAACGCCGGGCAGGTGCTGCTTGGTGTAGAGGCCAGCCAAATCGTCGTAGCGCCCGCCGCTACAGACCGAGCCGATTGCCGGCAGATCGCCGAGCAAGGTCTCATAGACAGTGCCAGTGTAGTAATCGAGGCCACGAGCAATGGACAGGTCAATCGCCAAGCGATCTTCGGGAAAGCCAGCACCCTCAAAGGCGTCCACGAGTTGGCGTAGGTTGGCAACCCCCTCGGCGGCGCGGTCGTTATCGCCGCAGGAACGTTCGATCTGGTCGAGTATCTCGGCATTCGCGCCCGCAGTCTGCACCGTCGCTAGGATGTGCTCAGCCTGTTCGCCAGAGACCGAAGCCGTCTCGCTCATCTCAGCAGCGACCTTTTCCGCGCCGATTTTTTGCAACTTATCGAGGGCGCGGAGGATGGCTGCCGACGCCTCGGCCAAACCGAGCGATTCGAGCAGGCCATTGAGGATCAAGCGATTGTTGACGTGGATGGCGAAGCGCTCAAAGCCTAGGGCCGCGAGTAAGTCGTGGATAACGAGCACCGTTTCAATATCCGCGGCATTGGCGTCAGTGCCTATGGTGTCGAAGTCGCACTGGTAGAACTCGCGGTAACGCCCGTGCTGAGTGTTCTCACCACGCCAGACCGGGCCGATGTGGTAGCGCTTGAAGGGGGTGCCAAGCTGGCCGATGTGCTGGGCGGCAAAGCGGGCAAAAGGTACGGTCAAATCGAAGCGCAGAGCCACGTCGCGGCCCCCGTGATCCGCAAAGCGATACATCTGCTTGTCGCTCTCGTCGCCGCCTTTGCCAGTGAGTATCTCGCTGTATTCAAGCGCGGGCGTGTCGATGGGAGCGAAGCCGTAGGAGCGGAAAACCGCGCGGGCCTTGTCGATCAATTCCTCGCGCGGCATGGCCAAGGCAGGGGGAAAGTCGCGGAAGCCCTTGAGGGTCCGCGGCGGGATCAATTCTCTTTTGTTAGACATAGGTTTACCAGTTTGTAAAGGAGCCGTCTTCGCGGCGCAGGATCGGACCGCCGAGCCATTTGAACTCGTAGTGCTCGGCAGCTTCGTCGTTGAATTCTATTCCCAAGCCGGGAAGCTCCGGTGGTAAGATGCACCCGGACTCATAGGGCAATTGCACCGGAAAGACATCTTCCATCACAGTGTGGCCGATGAGGCCGCCCTCTTGCACGGCGAAATTGTCACAGGCAATGTCGAGGTGAGCGCAGGCTGCGGCCGAGACCGGGCCGAGAGGATTGTGCGGGACGATCTTGATGTAGTGGGTCTCGCACCAGTTGGCCACTTTGCGCGCCTCGGTCAGCCCGCCGACGATGCACAGATCAATTCGCGCATAGTCCAGCAACTCCTCTTCGATCATCTGCTGGAACTCCCACTTGGTCGCATAGTGCTCGCCAACGGCCAGCGGACAACTCACGTGATGGCGCACCTGTCGATAGCTCTGGGGATTTTCGCAGCGCAGCGGATCCTCGATGAAAAAGGGATCGTATTCCTCAAGCTGGCGGCCGAGGCGGATGGTGTCGGGCGGGTCGAGGCGGGTGTGGACGTCAATGCAGATTTCGATTTCCGGCCCGACGGCCTCGCGCGCGGCGGCAAAGTGGGCGATTGAATCGCGGACAGCCGTGCGCGGTTCGAGAATCCCGTCGCGGTCAAAGACCGACATCCGCAGGTACTTCCAACCCTCAGCAACCCGTTCCTGAGCCGCGCGAGCCGTGTCCGCAGGCGTCTTGCCGCCAATGCCCGTGTAACAGAAGACGCGCTCGCGCATCTTGCCGCCCAAGAGCATGTACACGGGCTGCCCCAGCGCCTTGCCCTTAATGTCCCACAGCGCAATGTCAATGGCCGACATAGCAGCCGCGTTGATCCGACCGCCGGGAAAGAAATCGACGCGGAACAGCAGTTGCCAGATGTACTCGGTATTGAGCGGATCTAAACCGATGATGTGGCGCTTCATGTGCTCGATAGCGCCAACGCCGGCCTGCTCCTTCCAAGTAATGCCGAATTCGCCGACGCCGTACAAGCCGTCGTCGGTCTCGATCTTGACGAAGAGGTAATTGCGCGATCCGTGGCAAATGGGAAAGGTTTTGACGTCGGTAATTTTCATAGAGAACCTCCTTTAGTAGCTCCATAATATCAGGCCGCGCCTAGCCCAAAGCAAAGACGGCCTCGCCGACGACAATGGCAACAAGCCCCAAGAACATGCCGACTTTGAGCAAGCGGCCGAGACGGTCGTCGGCCAGCACAGCGCGTTGGCGATACAATTGCCAGAGGACGTAACCGACCAAGGCGTGGACTGGCAACAACGCGAGCGCATAGAGCGCGCCGTAGATGCCCGCGAAAAACGGCATCCAGGTAAACCCTACCAACAGCAAATACACGAAAGCTGCCAACACCGCAGCTCGGGTCCGTCCCCAACACAGAGGCAAGGTGCGCTCGCCGCGGATCTGATCCCCGGCCACATCCTCGATGTCCTTGACAATTTCCCGCCCCAAGTGAAAGAGGAAAGCAAAAAGCGCTGGAATCCACGAGCGCCCGATATCGCCAGCGGCCAAGGCACCATAGGGAAAGGCAATAGCCCCGACGAAGGCGACGAGTACATTGCCCCATAGCAGGCTATGTTTTAAGGAGGTGCTATAGACGGTGAGTAAGACGACAACGACTAGGGCAATCGCCCCATGCCAAAGGCTGAGCCAGAACGCGAACGCACAACCGGCTAGGGCAAGGAGCAAACTTTCCATCCGGGCCGCGTTCGGACTGAGGCTACCAGAAGGCAAAGGGCGCAGCGGGCGGTTGATGTGGTCAATGTCGATGTCCATCAAATCGTTGAAAGCATTGCCGGCACCGTTGATTAAGGCAGCAGAAAGAGCGGCGAGCAAAATGACAGACCAAGCGGGAGCCTGATCTGCGGTCACAACGCCAATGCCGACCGAGAGGGCGGTGATCAAACCGTTGAGCGGCCGAGGCAGGAGGAAAAACGCGCTGAGTTGCGACAAGAGGTCCCGTTTGTGTACGATTAAAAGTTCATATAAAAGCAAAGCAAAAAGGTCGCCGCCAAGACGCTTTCTTCAGCCAAAGCGCACAGGCAAATTTGCTCTTGACAGGTCCTAACGCACAAAGTAGGTTCCCTAACGTTTTGTTTCTCAACAAGTAAGCTAGCTATGAACTCAGTTAAAGGGGCGTTGTACGCCTCTCTTTTTTTTGTAAGCGCGGCCTTGGCCAATCAGCCCTTGGTCGGCGTGTCTTGGCAGACATCAAGCGAACTAACCGCGATTGCCGCGCTGAGCGAGCAAGTGCGCTACGTGGCGCGGAGCGTGGCTTTTGTCGAGGCCAGCGAAAGCGCGGCCGAGGAATTCACCAAGCGGGGATTTGCCATCCTCTGCCTCGATCGGCCACGCACAGGCGACCGCTATTTTGTCGCCGACCATCTCCATTTTCCCCTGCCCCAAGGCGTTGAGTTGGTCTTTGATGGAGGGGGCGAGTGGGCGCTCTTGCGGATAGGGCCAACCGCACGCTTGCACGAAACACCCCATTTCCTCTGGCCACTGCCCAACAACTACAGCCTAAAAGGATGGCTAGATGTACCGCGCCGTGCGCCCAAGGCCCTGCAAACGGCCTCGCCGGCTGTGGCCGCCCTCATAGAGGAAGTCGCAGCCGAGCGCTTGCAAGCCGACGTCGAAGCCCTCGCCCTAAAAGACCCGGCCTTGGGCAGCGTCCCCGGCAACCTGCGCAGCCGCTTTACCGTGCATCCAGAAATAGTCGAATCAACCGAGTACATCCGCTCGCAATTGGCCGCAGCCCTCGGCGACAGAGCAGTCAAACTGCATTCCTTTCCCATTGACTCGTGGCGCGTCACCTCCCACACCGCGCGGCGAGGCAACCCAGAACATGTACCGACCGACACCACCGCGTACAACGTCATCGGCACCCTGCCGGGTACCGATCCAGCAGCCGGGTACTACATCATCTGCGCTCATTACGACGCCACAGGTGTGCGCTCAGCCGGGGGTTGGGACTGGCAACGCGATCCAGCACCCGGTGCCGACGACAACGCCAGCGGCGTAGCCTTGGTCTTGGAGAGCGCCCGGCTGCTAGCCGGACAGCAATTCCCTTGGTCCATCCGCTTTATCGCTTGGTCGGGCGAGGAGTTGGGACTGCTGGGCAGCCAAGCGTACGCGGATTTGGCGGCCGAGCGCGACGACAACATTCTCGGCGTCCTCAACTTCGACATGATCGGCTTCAACGACTTGCAACAGCGGCTAGAGCTAGTGACGAATCCCGGTTCGCAGTGGCTGGCCAACGAGATGGTAGCCGCGGCTGAGCGCTACGGAATCGGTCTGGCTATTGACGTGTTCGAAGACCCAGGCTCGCGCATCAGCGACCACGCGCCGTTTTGGCGGCAGGGCTACGACGCGATCGTCGGTATTGAAAACCACCTGCCCGCGGACCCGACGACCTATGGAGTGCGCGAGGGGGTCTATCGGATCAACTCGCAGTACCACACAGTCGTCGATTTGCCCGACAGCCTCAACTGGGAGCTGATACGCCGCACCACCCAGCTAGCTGTGGCGACCTTGGCCCAGTACGGGTTAGGGGAGGGCATGCCAAACTTGGCCGTTTTCACCGGAGACCTTCACAGCGACCGCGCGGACGATCTCCGCGTCCGCGTCAGCAACATCGGGCTGGGCGCGGTCGCCAGCAGCTTCTCAGTGCAGGTTTCGCGATGCGCGCTGGACTCCAGCCGGTGCGAGGTCATCCACCGGGAACAGGCCCCAGAGGGATTGACGCCAGGCGCGAGCTCAGAATTGCACATCCCTTGGCAGCGATTTGGCGAGATGGTCTTTCTGATCGAAGTCGATGCAGAAGGGCAAATCAGCGAGGTCAACGAGGCCGACAACCGCGTCTTCCAGCGCCTGCGCCTAGTGCCGCAGTCGAAAATTGCGGTCTTTCCCAATCCCTTCCGCATCGGCAACGGCAGCGTGCTCCGCTTCAGCGGCGTACCCCTCAAATCCTCGGTGCAGGTCTTTGGCCCGGCCGGCGATCTAGTGTGGGAAGCAATTGAAGACGACAACGCGCAACGCCGCTTGGGGGCCGTGGCCAACGAGATGCTGTGGTACGGGGTCAACCACGCCAATATACCGGTCGGCAACGGCGTCTATATTTATACGATCCACTCCCCCGAAGGCATCCTGATGCTGAGGGACAAAATCGCAGTCGTGCGCTGACGCGAAAGAGAGTTTGCTCATGGAAACCATTAACAATCTCGTGACAGCCGCCGGTCTCATGGACCTGCAAGGCGACGGTTATCGCTGCGAATTGATTCATGGGGAGGTAGTAAAGATGAGTCCAACAGGCGGCAAACACGGCGTCATTGCCCATCGCATAGGGCGGTTGCTGGGCAATTGGGTGGAACGGCAGGGTATAGGGCTGGTGTTTGCCGCGGAAACCGGATTCAAGCTGGCGACCAATCCCGACACCGTGCGTGCGGCCGATGTCGCCCTCGTGCTAAACGAACGCATCCCCGCAACGGGCATCCCCGACAGCTTCTGGGAGGGTGCGCCCGATCTAGCGGTGGAGGTACTCTCGCCCAATGACAGCACGAGCGACGTGTTGGACAAGGTGCGCGATTATCTCGCGGCCGGTGCCGAACAAGTGTGGGTCGTAGATCCAAGAAACAGCACGGTTTCCGTGTATAGGTCACTACAGGATGTACAGACGCTGACGGAGCGAGAGACATTAGCAGGGGTGGGAGCTGTTGCGGGTTTCAGGTGTGAAGTTGGGGAGTTTTTCGCCTAGATTGTGAGAGACCTTGTGATTCGCGCAATTTTGTGGGATAACGACGGCGTGTTGGTCGATACCGAGGGGCTATACTTTCAGGCCGGGCGGGAGGTTATGGCGACTCAGGGTGTTGAGTTGACGCAGGAGGATTTTGTCGAGCAGTCGTTGCAAAAGGGTCAAAGCGTATTCGACCTATTGCCCAACCAAGATGCTGAATTAATTGATCAATTGCGCTTGCAGCGCAATGAGCGTTACAGTGGGTTGTTGCGGGAGCGCGTGCGGGTTTTGGATGGGGTCGTAGAGACGCTCAGGACATTACACGGACGCGTGCTCATGGGAGTGGTGACGGGGTCGCGGAAAGATCACTTTGACATCATTCACGCCCAGACGAATCTGCTCCAGTTTTTCGACTTTGTCGTCACGCGGGAAGATTACAAAGAAGCAAAGCCCCATCCCGATGCGTACTTGACGGCCATGCGCCTGCATGGGTTAAAACCTGAGACCTGTGTTGTCGTGGAGGATTCTGAGCGGGGATGCGCCGCCGCCGCAAAAGCTGGGTTGCGAGTGCTAGTCGTGCCGAATGCGCTATCGCAACACGGCGACTTTTCGCCTGCGTATAAAGTACTAGGATCAGTGCAAGAGGTGGTGGACGAAGTGGAGAGGTTGTGCTGAGGACGGTTCGAGTGTAGGACCGGGACCCACCTACTGTGACACGACCGACACTAAAACCGCTAGTTCAAAAGTTGCTCCCTCTATACGTTCTGCCACCTTGCTTATTGTTACTTCCAAGAGCGTCCTATCAGGGTCGCTGATGAAGAGAACCCCCTCGCTGATGAAGAGCATCGCAGCTTCTCGTTCATTCTCCTCGGATTCAAGCTCCACCGGGACGTATTCTACCCCACTAGAGGATGTTACTTTGAGGTAAAGAACTTCAAAGGTTGTTGGCGTTATCCGCTCATCCCTTATAGTGATTCTACCCTCTGCATCATAGGACGAATCAGATATGCTATGCTCGATGAGCACCTTAGCCCCTGGCGACTCTCACCTCCGGCCCTATCGGCCCTTCGACGCTGACATCGCCGCAGGCGAGCATGACAACGGCTAACAGGGCAACTAGATAGGAAATATTGGTCCGCATAGCATATCCCTCCCTTTTGATTGAAGTAACCCTCACCTATTATCCTCCAACGGACAATCTATACACTTCTTCTCCGTCCCACAAAACTCCAATTCACACGTCAGCAGCGCATCTACTCGCCGCTTCCAGTCGGCTGGATAGCGCAGTGTTCCTTCCAAGCGGAAGCCGTTGACCAAAGAGCGCAGCAGGGAAAAGCGCGTCTCGCGGTCTTCTACTGTGGTGCGCACTCGCTGGCGCGCCTCAGCCAAGCAGCCGAGATACGCAGCAAATTCCCCGGCGAAAATTTCTTCGAGGTCTTGCCGCAAGCGGCTCGACAGCGCCGGGCTGGCGTTGGAGGTGGAGATACTCAGCCGCAAGTGGCCCGGATGCACCAAGGCCACCATGCCGATATTGGAATAGGCTGGATTGTCGTAGGAATTGATCAGGGCCTTGCGCGCCGTGGCGAGTTCGTACACCCGCGCCGTCAACGCACTGTCGCGCACAGTGTTCAGCACCAAGAACACGCCATCAAGGTCAGACTCCGCAAAGCAACGCGGGTGGTGGGTAAGGCGGCCAGCCGCAGCCCATTCGACGAGCGCGGGCGTCGCGCTTGGGCTTACCACCGTCAACCGCGCCCCAGCGGCTAGCAAGCGACCAGCCTTGTCTTCGGCCTCGCGTCCGCCGCCGATGACCAAGCAGGGCTGCTCCATCACGTCGAGCCCCACCTGAAAATAGGGATTGAGCAACTCGCTCACGCGCCCGAATTGCCGCTTAGGGTCGCGTAGCCTTTGTCGTCGCTGGCACCGGATTCGACCGGAAAGCCAAGGTCCAGCCAGCCGCGCTCAGTGCGCGACCCACCAAAGCCGGCGGTGACATTGGCCACATCCGTAAAGCCAGCGGCGACGAGCGCCTCACAAGCGTGCATGGAGCGTGCGCCAGACTGGCAGCCGACGAGCAACTTGGCGTCTGTGGCAAAATGGGCTTGGACGACTTGGACGAAATCGAGGTTGGGAACCATGCCCGCGGCGTGGCGTTGCATGATGGGGATGTTGAACGCGCCAGCCGGATGGCCGCCCTCGTATTCGGGGATGGAGCGAACGTCGATATAGACCGCACCCGCGTCGCCTTCAAGCAGTTCCTTCGCCTCAGTGGGACTGACGTTTTGATAGCTCACTATACCTCATCTCCATTTGACAATGTCCGCTTTGCAGAGTTGGATTATATACAATAAGGTAACGCACTACTTTCGCCACCTACAAGCCCACAAAACCCGGAGAAAGACGATTTTGAACGCATGGCACAGGGCAGGCGTATTATTGTTGGCGGCAGCTTTGGGGGCTTGCAGCGTGCAAGTGGGCGGGCAAGACGAAGGCGATGACGCAGACTCAGCAGCCCAAGCCGACAGCACGGCCGCCGATAGCCTCTCCAAGCCCATAGAAGCGATACCCGTCGAAGTCGCTCTCGCACACACGGGCGAAATTTCCGCGCATCTGCTGTTTAACTCGACCATCGAAACCGAAGCGGCCGTCGAGATTTATCCCCAAATCAGCGGCCTCGTCAAACAACTCAACGTCGAGGAAGGCGACCGCGTCGAAGCGGGCGACACCCTCCTCAGCATCGAGGACAAGCAGTTGCGCATCGCCGTTGAGGAAGCTCAAGCCAACTACCAGTATCAGCAGACTGGCTTCAAGCGCACCGAGGCCATGTTTGAGCGCAACCTCATCAGCGACCAAGAGTTTGAGACCAACAAATACAACTTTGAACAATCCCGCCTCCGGCTAGAGCGCGCCCGCCTAGAGCTGGAATACGCAGAAGTCATCGCGCCGTTCTCCGGCGTGATTACCGAGCGCTACGTGCAGGTCGGCGCTCGGGTGGGGCCGAGTAGCAAGCTCTACGACCTCATCAAGCTCGACGACCTAATCGCCCGCGTCTTCGCGCCCGGCCAGTACCTCACCTCCATCGGCAACGGCCAGCAGGCCCTTATCACCTCGGACTTTTTGCCCGACGAGCAGTTCCACGGCTGGGTCAAGCGCATCAGCCCCGTAGTCGATCCCAGAAGCGGCACCTTCAAGGTCACGGTGGGCTTGCGCGACCGCTGGAAGTACTTGCGGCCCGGCCTCTTCGTCAAGGTGCGCATCGTCACCGACACGCACACCGACGCCGTGTTGATACCCAAGCAGGCGATCGTGTACGACGGCGGCGACCGGTTCGTGTTCGCCGTCGTGGACACCACGGCCGCGCGGATCAAGTTGCAGCCTGGGTTCGAGGATACCGACTTTATCGAGTCGCTCGCCGGCATCGACTCCGGCACCCCGATCATCATCGTTGGGCAGAACGGCCTCAAGGACAGCACGCGGGTGCGCGTAGTCAACTCAGCCGACGACGGCTCGGCTGAGCTCGCCGAAGACGCGGGCCAAGGCTAGGCTTCGACATGAGCTCAGCCGAACGGCCCGTGCAGCAGCCTGCTAGCACATCTCGCTTCGCTATTGCAACCCGGCGGCCAGTCGCCATTCTCATGGTGGTGCTGGCCGTCTGCGTTTTCGGCTGGGTCTCCTATCAGCGGCTCTCGCTGAACCTAATGCCCGACATTTCCTACCCGACTCTGACGGTGCGCACCGAATATCCCGGCACGGCACCCGAGGAAGTCGAAACCCTGCTCTCCCGCCCCTTAGAGCAGGAACTGGGCATTGTACCTCATCTCGTCAACATCAGCTCTATCTCCAAGGCCGGGCAGTCGGACATCATCCTCGAATTTGAGTGGGACACCGATATGAACACAATGTCCCAAGAGATCCGCGAGAAGGCCGACCGCGTCTGGCTGCCCCAGGACGCCGAAAAACCCCTGCTGCTGCGCTACGATCCTTCGCTAGACCCGATCATGCGCATCGGCCTGCACGGACCGCAAGACCTCTACGCACTGCGCTACCTCGCCGAGCACGACATCAAGCGCGAGTTGGAGGCGCTGGTCGGGGTAGCGGCGGTCAAAATCAAGGGCGGCTTGGAGGAGGAGATCCACGTCGCGCTCAACGAGCGCCAAATCGCAGTGATGGGCTTGGACATCAACCAGATAAACAACCGCCTAGCGCAAAACAACGTCAATTTGCCCGGTGGCAATTTGCGCGAGGGCCAAGTCGAGTACCTCATCCGCACGCTCAACGAGTTCGCCACAGTCGAGGAGATCGCCGGGCTGATCGTGGCACGGCACGGCAATGCCGATGTTTATCTGCGCGATATCGCCGAGGTCTCCCGCTCGCACAAGGACCGCGAGATCGTCACCCGGGTCAACGGCCGTGAGAGCGTCGAGATCGAAATCTACAAGGAAGCCGACGCCAATATCGTCGCCGTCGCCGAAAGGGTACACAACGCGCTCTTCGGCTTGCCACAACAGCGCGCGTACGTAGAGCAGAAGACCCGCGAAGCCCAAGAAATGGCCAAGCGAAGCGAGGAGCAAAAAAGGAAAGAGCAAGAGGAGGCGCGAAAAAAACAAGAGACTGCAAAAGCCGATTCGACAAAGAAAGAGGAAGAGCAACAAAAGGAGCTACAAGCGAAGAAACAGGAGGAAGCCCGCAAGGCAATGGAGCATTTGCGGATGACCGACTTCATCGGCCACCGCCTGCCCCCGGGAGCCAAGCTGGAGCTTTTATCCGACCAGTCGGGTTTCATCAAGAATTCGATCAGAGAAGTCCAAATCAATGCGCTCATCGGCGGGACAATGGCCGTGCTCGTGCTCTTTGTGTTCTTGCGCAACGTGGTCCACACGCTAATCGTCGGCCTGACGATCCCAGTGTCGATCATGGCGACCTTCGCGCCGATGTACATGTTCGACGTGTCGCTCAACATCATGTCGCTCGGCGGGTTGGCCCTAGGGATCGGGATGCTGGTCGATAATTCGATCGTGGTGCTGGAGAGCATCTTCCGCTGCCGGGAGGAGGGCGACGATCTGGTCCAAGCCACCGTTCGCGGTACCCGAGAGGTCGGTACCGCGGTGTTGGCCTCGACGCTGACGACGATCACGGTGTTTTTCCCCATCGTCTTCGTCGAGGGCGTAGCTGGGCAGATCTTCGGCGATATGGCGCTGACGGTCGTATTCTCGCTGTTGGCCTCGTTGGGGGTGGCGCTGTTTTTCATTCCCATGCTGGCCTCGCGCCAAATCGACCGCCAAGGCGGGCTAGCCGAGCAGATCGGTCGCAGCGATTTTCTGCGTCTCCAGGCCCTAAGTCAAGCCCGCGCGGTATTCAGCGAACCGGGGAGCCGGTGGTACAAGGCGGCGCGGGTGGCCCTGTCGCTGCCCCACTTAATCGGCGAGGTCCTGTTGCGGATCGGGCTGGCCGCAGCAACCCTCGTGGCGGCAGTGCTCAAAGGTGCTTTCCTCCTTGTCTCCGAGCTGTTGTGGTGGCTGATCAAACCCGTCGAGCACTTCTGGCTCAAGCGCGAGCAGACCTTTCAGAGCTGGGTCGGTGCTTGGGCTGCGGAAAGCCGCGTCGGCGAGTGGACCTTCTTCGAGCGCGTCTGGCCGGGCATCCTCGGCTTTGAGTCGCCGCGCATCCTCGGCGAGACCGCGGAGCGCTACTGGCGTTGGGTAAACCGGTCCGAACACTTAGCGTGGAAGACGCTCAAATTCCTGTCGCTACCGCTGGCAATGGTCTATCTGGCAGGCGTGCGCTTCGTCTTGGGCACGGTACTCAGGCTGGTGGGCATCGTCTTGCAGGTGGCGCTGATGCTCGTCGGTCTGGTGCTGGTACTGGTATTGTTCCTGCTAGGCATCCTGCTGATGCCGGTCTTCTTGCCGCTGCTCTTCGTTTTTCAACGCGGCTTCGGGCTGGTGCAGCAGATCTATCCGGCCCTGTTGGGCTGGGCGCTCAGGCAGCGCTTGCTGATTATCGGCGGTGCCCTAGCCGCCCTGCTGGTCTGCTGGTACAAGCTCCTCCCCGATTTGGGCACCGAACTGATCCCCCAAGTCCACCAAGCTGAATTCAATCTCGACCTCAGACTGCCGGTGGGGACGCCGCTGGAAGAGACCGCCGAGATCGTGCGCCAGATCGAAGAACTCGCCGGCGAACAGCCCCAAGTCGCCCGCGTGGCGACGACCGTGGGCACCGACCGGGCGGCGAGTTCCTCGGCCGAAGAAGGCGAGCACACCGCCCAAGTAACAATCCGCATGCAGGAGGGGTCCAGCGCCGCGCAAGAGGCCGCGTTGATCCGACATCTGCGAGACGAGGTTGACGAGATTCCCGAAATCGAGGTCGAAGTCTCGCACCCGGCACTGTTCAGCTTCAAGACGCCCATCGAGGTCGAGATTCGCGGCTACAACCTGCGCCAGTTGCGCCAGTTGAGCTTGGAAGCCGAGTCGCGGATGGCCAGCTTGCCCGGGCTAGTCGACGTCAAATCCTCGCTGCAGGCGGGCAATCCCGAACTACAAATCAGCTACAAGCGCGACCAACTCGCAGCCTACGGCCTGTCGCTGCGCAACGTCGCCGAACTAGTGCGCCACAAGGTGCAGGGCAAGGTCGCCACTGACTTCCGCCAAGACGAGCGCCAGATCGACGTGTTGGTACGGCTGCGCGAGGAGGACCGCCTCGGGCTTGACGAGTTGCAGCGGCTGGTGATTAATCCCAATGCGCCCATCCCGATTCCGCTTTCCGCAGTGGCCGATATCCGGGTCAATGAGGGGCCGAGCGAGATCCGCCGCATTGACCAGCAGCGCTCCGCAGTGGTCACAGCCAATATCCAAGGCGTCGATCTAGGCACGGCCTCGGGCCTGATCCACGACGAACTGAGCAGAATGGATTTCCCGATGGGCTTCGACTTTATGATCAGCGGCCAGAACGAGGAGATGGAGACCTCGTTACAGAGTCTCTACTTCGCTCTGGTGCTGGCGATCTTCCTCGTCTATGTGGTGATGGCCAGCCAGTTTGAGTCGCTGGTCCACCCCTTCGTCATTATGTTCACGGTGCCTCTGGCGTTGATCGGCGTGGTGGTGGCACTCTATCTGGCGCAGGTAGCTCTGAGCGTGGTGGTCTTTATCGGCCTGATTATGCTGGCCGGCATCGTCGTCAACAACGCCATCGTGCTCATTGACTATATCAACACCTTGCGCCGCACCGGCATGGAGAAGACCGAGGCCATCATTCAAGCCGGTGCCGTGCGGCTGCGCCCGATCACCATGACCACGGCGACGACGGTCTTAGGGCTGCTGCCGATGGCCTTGGGGCTGGGCGAGGGGGCCGAGATCCGCACGCCGATGGCCCTAACCGTGATCGCCGGCCTCGTCTCTTCCACCTTCCTCACCCTCGTGGTGATCCCGACCGTGTATTCACTGGTCGATCGCCGGGCCTAGGAGGAACCGATGGAAAAGCCAAACCAGTACCCCCTGCCGCGCTTTTCGGTCAACCGACCAGTGACCGTGGTGATGTCGCTGGTCGCTCTGCTAGTGGTGGGCTACATAGCCTACACGCGGATCCCACTGACGCTTTTCCCCGAAGGGTTCGACTATCCCCGGCTCTTCGCTTGGGCTCACTACCCCAACGCCGGAGCGATCGAGGTCGAGCAGAAGGTAGTGCGCCACCTCGAAGAGGCCGTCGCCCAAGTCAGTCGGGTCAAGCGAATCCGCTCCAACGCCTACAACAGCGGCGGCAATGTTCAAGTCGAGTTCCAAAAGGGCACCGACCTGCAATTGGCCTTCGCCGAGATGAAGGACCGGCTCGACCGGGTGATGCCCGAGCTGCCCGACGAGATCGAACAATTGTGGGTTCGGCGCTGGGATCAAAACGACATTCCCATCATGGATGGTGCCATCATCTTTGAGACCCAACACGCCGATCCGCGCCATCTTATCGACACCTACGTGGAGCCGGCGCTGCGCCGCGTCGATGGAGTCGGCAACATTGAGCTTTGGGGCACACCCAGAAAAGAGGTAATCGTCGAGTTGGACCGCGATAAGGTGAGCAGCCACCGGATCAACGTCTTTGAAGCGCTCAACAGCCTGCGCGCCCAAAACCTCACCGCACCTGGGGGCTGGGTGATCGAGGGTGGCAAAAAGATCTACGTGCGTTCGGTGGGCCGCTTCCAAGACGTGGCAGAACTCGCCAACACCGTAGTTGATCCCGCACACCAGCTACGTCTGGACGACATCGCTGAGGTTTCCTATAAGCGACCGCCGCAAGACTGGGTTAACCGCATTAACCGCCAGGAGTCGCTGGGCTTCGGCGTCACCAAGGCGTCGGAGGCCAATGTCGTTGAGGTTTCCACCGGCGTGAAGGAGGAGTTGGAAAAGCTGAAGGATCATCCCAAGCTCGGAGGCTTGGACTTCAAGCTGTTCTGGAACCAAGGCGACCAAGTGATCAACTCGGTTGGCAATCTCAAAAATTCCGGCCTGTGGGGTGGGCTTTTTGCGGCCATGGTGCTCTTTTTCTTTTTGCGCGCAGTGCGCATTACGCTGATCATCACCTTGGCGATCCCGCTGTCGCTTCTAACGACGATTACCGTCCTCTACTTCATAGGCTGGTCGTTGAATGTGGCGACGATGATGGGCCTGATGCTGAGCCTAGGACTGGTGGTTGATAACGCTATCGTCATCGTTGAAAACATCTACCGCAAGCGCCAGGAAGGTATCGCCCCGCGCGCGGCCTCGATTGAAGGGGCTGGCGAGGTGGGGCTAGCCGTGACTATGGCGACCCTGACGACGGTAGTGGTCTTCCTGCCCCTGATTCTGATGAGCGACGAGGAGATGTTTTCGTTCTGGATGCTCAGAATCGGCCTGCCGGTCATCACAGGACTAGTGGCCTCGCTGCTCATCGCCCTGATCTTTATCCCGCTCGCTGCGCTCAGGCTCTCGACGAAAAAGGAGCGGGGCGAGTCGAGGATGATCCTCTGGTGCCGCCAGCACTACGAACGCTCGCTGGGCTGGGTGCTGAACAACCGCCTCGACGCCTTCGTCATCGCCTTGGTCCTTTTCGCCAGCATCAAGACCCCGATGGATGGCATGGAGCGCACCGACAGTCAGGAGCGCAACGAGGTGCGGATGGACTTGGCCTTTGAGATGCCTTCGGGCCAGTCGCTGGACCAGGCCGAGAAATTCATGACCGCGGTCGAGGACACGGTGATGGCCCACCAAGCGGAGTACAACGTCGAGGCGCTCCGCACTTACTTCCGCCGTGGCTGGGGCCGGGTGACGCTGTTTTTCGCCGAAGAAGAGGACGTGGAGTGGTATGAGGTGGCTTGGGACAATCTGAACATCGCGCTGGGCCTGAAGGAACAGGAGTATCTCTCCTACAAGGAGGTCGAAAAGGACCTGCGCGAGCGGCTCTACCTGCCGCCAGGCATTACCTTGCGGGTCAACTGGGAAAACTCCGAGCAGGATGCTCGAGTCAATGTCAGCCTGTATGGCGAGGACACCAAGGTGCTGATTGAACTGGCCGCCGAGGTCGAACGGCGACTGGAGAGCATCCCGGGCTTGCTGTCGGTCAACACCGACATGGATCGCGGCGGCACCGAGCTGCAAGTGCGCCTCGACCGCGACCAAATTCAGCGCTTCGGCGTGAATCCCCAGCAGATTTCGGGCGGCATCGCCTACGCACTGCGCGGCACGGATATCAACAAGTTCCACACCGACGACGGCCGCGAGGTCGATATCCGCGTGCGGCTAGCCAACTACGATAGCCAGAGCTTAGACGATCTGCGCACCCAAAACTTTCCCACCGCGGATGGCCGTGAAGTGGCCCTTGAATCGCTAGCGGACATCTACGTCGAGCGCACGCTGGGCAATATCCGGCGCGAGAACCGACAGACGATGCTCAATGTCAGTGCCCGCGCCGCCAAGGACCGGGCGCAACATCTTTTCGCCCAAGTCGATCAGGTAATGCAGGGCTTTGAGATGCCGCGCGGCTACCGCTGGGACAAGGGCACTCGCTTTGTCGAGCTAGAGGAGCAGGACCAATCGCAGAAGTTCGCCCTGATTATGTCCGTGACCTTCGTCTTTTTGCTGATGGGGGTGCTCTTCGAGTCGTTCGTACTGCCGCTGTCGGTGATCGTGTCGATCCCATTCTCTTTTCTCGGCGTTTACTGGGTTCTATATGTGACCGACACGCCCTTTGAAATCATGTCGATGATCGGCTCGGTAATCCTGATCGGCGTGGTGGTCAACAACGCCATCGTGCTGATCGACTTAGCCAACCGGCTGCGGGCCGAGGGCAAGTCGCGCTACGACGCCCTGCTGGAGGCCGGCCGCCACCGCTTCCGGCCGATCCTGATGACGACCTTCACCACGGCGTTTGGGCTGATCCCAATGGCCGCGGGCAATTCCAAGATGGTGGGCTTGGAGTACGCGCCGCTGGGCCGGACGATGATCGGGGGCCTGCTGGCTGCCATGGTGTTGACGCTTTTGTTGGTGCCGCTGTTTTACACCTTTTTCGACGATTTCCGCACGGCGATGCAGCGGATTATGACATCGGCATTTGGGCGCAAGGCGGAGACGTAATCAATGAAAAAATATCACGATGTAAGCGATCTGCGTTTTGACGGCAAGTTTATGATGCTGATTATAGACGGCCAGCAAAAGCGATTTAACGTAAGCGAGCTATCGACTGTGCTCGCCGAGGCTTCGGATCGAGAGAGGACGACTTTCGAGATTTCTCCCTCTGGTTACGGCATTCATTGGCCACTGCTAGACGAAGACATTTCTATTGATGGTTTGCTAGGTATCGTCCATACGCCGCAGACGCGAATGCAGGTTGTATGAATAGAACGAGCGGAAGAGCAGGCTATTGTCAGCTAGTCATCGTCCCAAGCGGAAAATTTGATAGGACACGGAGGGACAACCGGCATGGCGGCGATCTATTTCCGCGATCAATTCACGCTGCGGATACGTAGCGCGCAGCGATTCGGGAACCGTGCCGCCCGTTCGCACGGCGAAGAGCACTGCTTCTAGATAGGCCCCCTTGCGCTGCCCGTAAAAATCTGTCAGGTCCCGGAATCTCGGATCATCAACCGTGTAGTACTCCCGCTCGACCTTCCCGTAATACGCCAGCGCAAACGGTATGCTGTATTGCGTGCTCAGCAGTGGCAGCGGTGGAACAACCTCCTCCACGTCCGCGGCGAAGCGACGCCAACCGCCGTACTCGCAGAGCCGCTCGCTCCACGAGTAGGAAGGCTCGCGGACCCGGTCTTCCTCCGACACCAAACCAACATAGCTTTTGTCCAGCCCGCTGCGCGCGGCCAGATCGCTGTAGAGACCGGGGTATTTTAGCCCTAGACCGATAGCGAGCGATTGCAGCAGCCCAGTGGCGACGACAGCGACGAGCAGCCAGCGTCTGGGCTGAACAGCAAACGCCACAGGCCACAGGCTCAGTAGGCCCGGCAGAATCCAGTTGCCTTTAATCTGACCGCGGTCGAGCGCGAAAAACAAAAAAGCGCCGATGGTACACAGCGCGGGGAGCAGGGCGAGGAAGTCGCGCTGTTTGGCTGCCCGCACCAAGCCGACATAGAGCAGGAACAGCAAAAACGGCGACAAAAAAAAGAGCGGACTGACCGCAAAGAAGAGCAGGCGCGCGAGGGGATGGCCGAGGTCGTCAATGCGCGAAAGAGTGCTCAGCGTCTGCGGCAGATAGAAGTCGGTACTAAACTGGGCGTAGGAGAGCGGTGCGGCGACGGCGACAGCGGGCAGTAAGAACGCGGCGAGCCGGTGCCAACGCTCTTTCCCTCGTTGATCGAGCGCGATCCACAGGCCAAGCCCGCCGACGAGAAAGGCACCCGAGTACTTGCAGAGGACAGCCAAGCCCGCCGCTAAACCCGTGTATATATACGGCCGGAGCGCATTGGTTGCTTCGGCCTGTCGCGCCATGCACAGGGCTAGTAACCAACAGGGGACCAAGAAGCCATCGGGATGCAGGTAGGAACTGGTGTGCCAAATCCAATGGCTGAGCGCGAAGGCAGCGGCGGCCCACAGCGCTAGTTGCTTGGCGAGGCCCTGCATCTTGCAAAGCCAATAGACGAGCGCAGTAGCAAGCGCGCCCAATAAAACAGCGGGCAGCCGCAGAAACCACTCTTGGTGCGGATAGAGCGCGTGGGCCAGCTTGAAAACAGCTAAGGGCAAGAGCGCGTAGGAGGCGTCGAGGTGCTGGCCCCAATACCAGTAAACGGCCTCATCCTTGCCCAGCTCCACATCGGCGACCAGCCTGAGTTTGAGCAGGGTGTAAGCCCCCAGCAGAACGAGGCACAGCAGATTGACGCTGTTGGGGCCGCCGCGTATATTGTGAAACCTTAACACGGTATGACAATTTTAGAATTATGGAGATCGTTCAATGGCCGAAAAAGACGAAAATTTACTCAAAACCTTGCAAGAAAAAGACCTAGAGCAGAGCCTGTACAAAGCGCGTAAGATATTTCTTTGGTCCGACGTCAACGACGAATCGGCCAAGGCGGTAGTCACTCGCCTGCTCTCACTGGACGTAGAGGATCCAACTGAAGAAATCGTCCTCTACATCAACAGTCCCGGCGGCTCAGTTCACGACGGCATGGCTATCTACGACGCCATGCTGGCGATTCAGGCACCCGTTTCCACGGTGTGCATGGGCATGGCCATGAGCATGGGCTCGTTCCTGCTCTCGGCCGGCGAGCCGGGGCGTCGCTTCGCCTGGCCGCACGCCCGGATTATGATCCATCAGCCGAGCCTTATGCAAACCATCACCGGCACGGCGATCGACCTCGACATCCGCGCCAAGGAGACCATTCGCCTGCGCGAAGAGCTAAACGCGCTCTACGCCAAGCACACCGGCCAAGATGTCGAGAAAATCTCCAAGGACACGGACCGCGACTTCTTCATGTCGGCCAAGGAAGCCAAGGAATACGGCCTACTCGACGACATAATCACCACCACGGCACCCTCGCCCAACGGGTACGCCAAAAAGTAGCGCCGTCCCTTCGTCTCTTGCTTGTCGCGCCGGTCCCAAACGGGGCCGGCGTTTTTATTGGCAACTCGGGCAATAGAAGGTATTGCGGCCTCCCAAGTAGAAGCTCTCGATAGGCGCGTCGCAGACGCGGCAGTCCTCGCCCTGGCGTCCGTACACGTGGAGCCGCTGCTGAAAGCGTCCGCCCGCGCCCGATCCCTGATAGTCGCTGATGGTCGTGCCGCCTTGGTCAATGGCGACGCGCAGCACCTTTTTAATCTCCTTGGCCAGCAGGGCCAAGCGCGGCGGATCAATGGCCGCGGCCGGGGTCGCCGGATGGATGCGCGCCCGGAAGAGGGCCTCGCTGGCGTAGATATTGCCCACGCCTACTACCGTGCGATTGTCCATAATGAGGTTCTTGATCGGGCTTTTGCGCCGTTGGCATTGGGCTTGTAGATAACGGGCATTGAAGGCGCGGGAGAGCGGCTCGGGGCCGAGGTTTTGCAAGTACCGGCACGTATGCTCCTCGCCCTCGTCAAGCACCAGCACTAAGCCAAAGCGCCTCGGGTCGTTGAACACTACAGCACCCCCGTCGGCAAACTCAAAGCCCACATGGTCGTGCTTGATGCCCCACGGCCGCAGGAGCAGATTGCCGCTCATGCCGAGATGGACCAAGAGCGTCCGGTCCGATTGTAGGTCGAGAAGGAGAAACTTGGCGCGGCGGCGCGCAGCCACAAAGCAGTCCCCGACCAAGGAGCGCAACGCGGCCCTCGGCAACGGCTCGCGCAGGCGTTTTGTGCTGACGCGGACGCGGGTGATTGGCCGGCCTAGCAGGTGGCACTCCATCGCGCTGCGGACGGTTTCGACCTCGGGTAGCTCGGGCATGGGCAGAGTATAGAAGCCGCCCGTAGAAGCGTCAAACATTGCGGCTTAATACAGGACAGTACTTACGCATGAGCATCGCGGTATCAGATGCTTCGACTCCGCTTCGCTCCGCTCAGCATGACACTGGGAAGCGAATGTTAGCACTTGTCATGTTGAGCGAAGCGAAACATCTCATACCGCTTCTACTGTCGTGTACTTAGCATTGCCGACCTTTCTATGGTTGGTATATTGAAAACCTTCACCCTAAAACCTAGGAGCTATTCCTCATGGATCTGACGAGACAACCACCTCGCCGACCCTCCAACGCCCAAGTCGCTGGCATCGTCGGGCTGGCGCGCATGATCGACAAGGCGCGCGGCCACAACGCCGAGACCATCGGCGAGTTCAAGTACGGCGACGACTCCGGCCTCGACGTCGAAGTGCTCGAATTTATCAATATGGACGCCGCTGAGTTCGCCGAGGCCGTTGACGAACTCGACGACGAGGTTCTGGGCGTCATGGCGCTGGAAAGAGCGCAGAAAGGCCAATCAGAGATCGACGCCTTCAACGAGGAACACCTCGCCCGCGAGCCGCAAGACGAGCTACACGAGCGGCTACTCGTCGAGCGGATCGCCAAGTACTCCCCAGATCGCACGGACATCAAGACGGTCTTCGCCTCCATTGAATTGGACGATTGGGGCGCGTTCAGAGACCTAGACCTGACCTCCCAACCACCGCGCAGCCCATATATCCGCAGCGTCTTCGGCGTGGCGGGCACAGCGCGCATGGCCGACAAGGCTCGGGCGGTCACTTGCGGCAAGTTAGGCGAGTACCGCTTCGGTGCCGACTCCAGCCAAGACGCGGCCATCTTGGAATTCTTGGGCATTGCAGAGGACGCCTTTCGCGAAGCGGCGTACGAAAACCCCAACGACGACGAGCTGACCGAGTGGATCGCCGAACGCTGCCAGAAGTCGGCCGCGGAAAAAAGCGCCTTCAGCGTCTGCCGCGCTAACGTCGGCCGCCACCCGGCCCACCCGCTCCATCATTCGTACCACCCGGATATATTCGACGCCTCCGGTAACTACGACCAAATGCGCGAACGGCTCGCCTCGCGCCGCGCCGAGATTGCGCCCGAGCGCACAGATGTCCAGAGCTTCTTCGACCTGCAAGACCTCGACGACGAGTTGAGCTTTGGCCTAACAGACTTGCGCCGACACCCGCCGCGCAGCCCGTTTGACCTGAGCGTCGGCGGCCTCGCCTGCCTTGCGCGGATGATCGACAAATTTCGCGCAGCGCATTGCAATTGTCTGGGGGAGTACTGGTATGGTGAGGATTCGGGTTTAGATCGCGCAGTGTTGGATTTTCTCGGTCTCGACCAAGAAGCCTTTGCCGAAGCAATCGCGGCCAACGGCACCGACGCGGCGATGGAGGCGTGGCTGGACGAGCGGCTAGCCAACAAGAGCGAGGAAGACAAAGCCGAGTTTAACCAACGGCTCCTGACCGCCGGCCCGCGCAATGACCGGCAGCAAGACTTTTTGCGCAACGCCGTCTCCCAACTCGACGCCTCGCGCACCGACATCGAGAGCTTCGCGGCCCTGATCTTGCTCGACGACAAGGTCTTCTTCGCAAGGCTCAAGGCCGGCGTCTGATGGCTCGCCCGCTCATCGGCATCACCAGCAGCCTAAACACCGCCGGCCATCAAGTCCTCGAGTGCCAATACGTGGACGCGGTTGAGCAGGCGGGTGGTGCGCCGCTCGTGCTGCCCATGACCACAGATCGCGCGGCGCTACAAGCGGTACTCGACCGCATCGACGGTCTGTTGATCACCGGCGGCCCGGGCATTGAGCGCGGCCTGATCGGCACCCTGCCCAGCGATCTCCGGCCAGTGGCAGCCAAACGCGACCAAGCCGACCGCTGGAGCTTCGCGGCCGCGCAAGAGCGCCAGTTGCCGGTTTTGGGCATCTGCTACGGAATGCAGTTCATCAGCGCCGAGTTGGGCGGCACGATTTGGGCGGATGTGGAGGCCCAACTCGGCGTTGAGCCGCATGCGCGGCAGCGTACTGCGGACAATTGGATCGAGCACGATCTCCAGGTAGAGCAGGGCACAGTGCTGGCTGAGCTGGCCCTTGCTGGCCCTTCGCGGGTCAACTCCAATCACATGCAGGCCATTGACCGGCCCGGCGCGGGCCTAGACATCAGCGGGCGCAGCGGCGATGGCATCGTGGAGGCGGTTGAGAGCGGGGATGGCCGCTTGATCGGCGTGCAGTTTCACCCGGAGCGGATGCCTGAGACGATTTGGGTGAAGCTATTTGAGCACTTAGTGAAGCGGGCAGCGGATTAAATGAAGCAGATCGTGAGACAACTGGACATCCTGCGGGAGTTACAGGCGCGGCGTTACGGGATGAGTGCCCGCGAATTAGCGGACGAGTACAAAGTAGATAGACGCACCATACAGCGCGATATAGGAGACCTGCGCGAGGCCGGATTTATACTGAACGAAAAACGGCGCGCCGACCAGAGCATCTACTACCGACTACAGAAGGACACCGGACTGCCGCTAAACTTTCCGATTATGGAAATCGCGGCGATGATCTTCGCCGAGCAGGCGGGCATGGGGCTGGTGGGAACTCCGTTCGGCGAGCACCTCCGTTCGGCGATTCGCCGGCTGACCCAAGCCATGCCCTTAGAGATGCGGCAATTCCTAGAGCGAGCGGCGGAGGCTTATGTGCCGCTGGCGCGCGGGCACAAGCCGTACGAAGACGCCCGCGAAGTGCTCGAAAACCTGCACGACGCCATACTGAATCGTCGCGTGTGCTGGGTGAGCTACCGCTCGCCATGGGCAGAGGAAGCCCGTCAGTACAACATCGAACCGCTGCACCTCCTGCCGTACCGGGGCGGCCTATACGTAATTTCGCGGATGCCTTACTACGACCAGCTCATTACGCAAGCGGTGGATCGCTTTGAGGCGGTGGAAGTGACCGAGGAGGAGTTTGAGCCGCCGGATCACCTGTCGGTTGACGAGCAAGTAAGCAATGCGTTCGGCGTCTCGTTCGAGGAGCCGATGGACGTGGTAGTTCGGTTCACCGAGGAACAAGCACCCTACATACGGGAGCGAACTTGGCATCCTAGCCAAGAACTGGAAGAACTGGACGATGGGCGGGTGGTGCTACGGCTGCGGGCCGGGGGGTTTTACGAGATCAAGAGTTGGGTGTTGAGTTTCGGGGCGGCGGCTGAGGTGCTGGAACCGGAGGAATTGCGGGAGGCGGTGCGGGAAGAGATGCGGGCGGCGGTGCGGGAAGAGATGCGGGCGGCGCTGGGGTTGGATGACGAGGGTGCGACGTGATCTGTCGCAGGGGTTCAGTAATATCTTCGCAGGGGACAAGGAGAAAACCATGAATTTCACGCACAGGAGACTATGATGAGAGAACTGACGGCTGAAGGAAAAGAGTTTCTGGTAAATTACTGCATGGAGCCTGAGAATACTAGGCTTGCACTGGAAATCGGTCAGATATACCCCAAACTGCGAGAAAAAATTGTGTCCGCATTTCTAAAAGACCTTGATGAGAGGGTTAAAAAAGGACTCAAGGAGCGCGGCTGTCAGTGGCAAACATGCATTCCGAAAACGAATCCAGAAGAGGGAGAGGAACCCTCTATATATGTGATGACCATGAAGGAACGAGAGAAAATACAAATACATCTCGCTCGCTATAAATGGGCGGCCCTATTCGTGGGGACACGTGTTGGCCCGGAGGAGTGGCCGAAGGATGATCTCGCAGGTTTTCTAAAGTGTGGAGATCGGAAGTTAAATACAAACAATAAGAGTTGGCACTGGTGGTTCAATCCGATAGAAAAACACAGGTTAATCGGAAGCGTTGAAGCCCTAAGTACACTAAACGACGGTCAAAAAATCGAGTACTTCACAGCCGAATTGGTGGGCTTTGCGGAGGCCATTTCAAAGGAATTGGGGGATTGAAGATGGCCGGTGACACGAATCTCAAGCAAGAGACCCGACAATTCTTTGAGGATGCCAAGCAAGGTCTCGCCATTTGGCAGCAAGCCACAGATATCCTTGACCTCCATCTGGCTCGACGGTTCACCTTTTTTCACTTCATCGATCTCGACGAAAACCGGATGTCTGATGTCTTCGCGTACCTCCTTAATCCCGACGAGACTCACGGCCAGGGAGACCTGTTCCTTAGAGAGTTCCTGTCAGACGTGCCTTTGAGGTGGTTGCCCGAAAGCGATTGGTCCCGTGTTAGCATAGGTCGGGAAGTAATAACCTCTCGGATAGAAAACTGGAACCGTAGGATCGATATTGAGATTGCCTTCCAAATCGATGATAGTTGGGTGGCCATCGCGGCAGAAAACAAGCCTTGGGCGGGAGATCAAGACCAACAACTCAGCGATTACGCTCGTCATCTCGAGTCGATGTACGAGGGGCGCTTCAAATTGATCTATCTCACGCCGAAAGGGGAAGACCCTTCGGAGTATAGTATCACGCGCGAGGAGCGCGAGGAGCTTGAGAATGAAGGGAAGCTCGCCAACGCATCGATCCGGAAATGGGCTGATGATAATGGTTGGCTGAAGCGAGCAGAAAGTAAGGTAAAAGCCGAGCGAGTGCGCTGGTTAGTGTCCGATTTCCGCAAGGCGCTAATCGAGAGCCTCCCGGCGCAGGAAGAGTGAATCCAGCAACACGAGTCTGCCACCTGCCACCCCCCGAAATAAGTTCATCTAGCGCCCATAGGCAAACTTCCTTTCAGACCATCCAGCGCCTATTGCAAGGCCCTTTTCTCGTCCGGTAGCTCTTGGCCGCAAGCGCGGTCAAGCAGGCGACTTCGGTAGAGTCGATCCCTTCGTAAAAAATGTTCCGCCTGCGACGCGACCTGTCGCACCTCCTAGGTAAATTCATCCGTCGGTTCTCAAAATGGCGACAGATGGTGAACAAGTTTCGATAAAAGCAACGGGATCGTTTGGAAAAATGAAAACGAAGACGATGCGCGTGGCGATATCAGGTCGTCATTTCGCACAAGGCGTTCAAGGTTCGCCGTCTGAGTGCCCGTTGGCCTTGGCATTGAAGGACTTGGGCTATGAAGATGTTTCTGTCAGTAGGGTCGGCTCCGATATCGACGGAGAGACTTGGGTCCACGACCAGCGGACGGAGACGGCACTCCGGTGCTATGACAGCACTGGAATTCTGTCGCCTCGTTCAGCAGTCCTAACGCTGTTACAAGAACCCTCTAACGCCATAGCCGACGAGCACGGCCTTTTTCTCGTCCAGTAGCCCTTGGCCGCGCCGCAAGCGCGGTCAGCCGGACGATTTTGACGAAAATTGATCCCCTCGCAAAAAATCTCTCCCTGCGACGCGATCTGTCGCACCTGTGGGCGAATGTTGAGTAAAAAGGACCTATGATGACCCAAGCACCCGGTGATACTCAGCACCCAGAGCGCACGCCGCCACAGGCCATTGAGATAGAGCAGGCCGTGTTGGGGGCGATGATGCTCGAACAACGCGCCATCGGCCATGCCATTGAAATCCTCGACTCAAGCTGCTTTTACAACACGTCGCATAGCGACATCTTCGAGGCCATGCTCAGCCTCTATGAACGCGGCGTGGCCGTAGATCAGTCCACCTTGGCCGAAGAACTCAAGCATCGTGACCAGCTCGATGACGTCGGCGGAGCCGTCTATCTGACCGAGCTAGCCGCCCAAGTCACCACCACTGCTGACATCGACGTCCACGCCCGGATCGTCTTGGAAAAAGCACTCAGCCGCCAGCTCATCGGGATCGCCAACGACATCATCGAGCAAGCCTATAAAGGCAGCGAGGACGTACTAGAGCTAATTAACCGCGCTGAGCAACGCCTTTCTGCTATCGGCGAAAACTGCATCGAAGGCGGGATTGAGTCCCTAGAATCGCTCATGGAGGACGCGCTCGAACAGATTGAGCACGTTCACAATAAGGGCCACACAATCTCTGGGGTCGATACCGGATTTGTCGATCTCAACGATTGTATCTCTGGCTTTCAGAAGGGCGAGCTGATCGTGCTAGCGGCGTACCCAAGTGTGGGCAAGACGGCGCTGGCGCTGACTTTGGCGCGTAACGCGGCAGTGAAAGCCAAGGTCGGGGTGATGATCTTCAGCCTGCAAATGTCCAAGATGCAAGTGGTCCAGCGCCTGCTCAGCATCGAGACCAAGGTCGATTTGCACAAGCTCCGCACTGGGCGACTCCGCGATGAAGACTGGGCACGCCTGACGTGCGGCATCGACCATCTAGCCCAAGTGCCGATTTTTATCGACGATACGCCCGCCATCTCGGTGCTTGAAGCACGGGCTAAGGCGCGGCGGCTGCACCGGGAATATGGGATCGGCCTGATCGTGGTGGACTGTTTACAATTGATGAGTGGCCAGGCCAAAACTTCGAGCCGCGAACGGGAAATCTCGTACATTTCGCGCAGACTCAAGGATCTAGCCGAAGAGTTGGACCTGCCGGTGCTGGTGCTGGTGCAGCTATCGTTCTCGGAGGACAGCCTTATGGAGCCGAGACCGCAGCTAGCGGATTTGTCGGCGTTGGGAGTCGAGCAAGCTGCTGATGTGGTGATGTTCATCTATCGCCCGGACATGTACGGCCTCACGGCACCAGACGGCGAGAGCCTCGAAAGCCTTGCCGAGATCATCATCGACAAACAGCGCAACGGTCCCCCTTGCTCGGTCACCCTAAAATGGAACGCCGAGAGCGCGACCTACGAGTCGCTTGCGCCCTAAACGGATTACGTTAATTCGGCAATCCACTCCTGAATCAGCTTCACATCGGTACTTGCTCTGTTAAGCCGTGGTAATGTAGGGCCGACCAGTGAGAAATGGCAGCAGGATTGACCAAGGCCATGGCGGATACTCTCAAAGGAATGCCGAACTATAGCGATCCCTCGCAAAAAATTTATCCCTGCGACGCAATCTGTCGCACCTCCTAGGTAAACTTATCATTACTACAGCAATCAATCGGACGACTAGCCGAGAGAAGCCAATCTACGCACTGCGATTGTTACATCGCCTAGGTAAATTTTCTCATATCCGGCCTCAACGCGGTTCAAATTCGCGTAAAATTTGGGAATTATATACTTGACTAAACACGCCATTTTTCATATCTTTAATAGTAACAAAAGGAGATATGAAAATGCAAAGCGCACCGGGCCGACACTACCGCGAAGGAATCACCTTAATTGGCCTCTTCAAGATGTTCCCCGATGAGAAAGCGGCTGAGGATTGGTTTGAGCAGCAGCGGTGGGGCGAGTCTGGTATGTATTGCCCGCGCTGTGGCAGCGTAGATCGCATCAGGGAGCAAGCTAACCGCAAGCCCATGAAATACCACTGTGGCGATTGCCGACGCTTCTTCAGCGTCCGTACAGGCTCCCTGATGGAGCGCAGCAAGATTCCTCTGCATAAGTGGGCCGTTGCTGTCTTTCTAGTAACAACTTCTCTCAAAAGTGTTAGCAGCATGAAGCTGCACCGAGACTTAGGAATCACACAAAAATCGGCATGGTTCATGTTACATCGTATCCGCCAAGCCTACGAACTGGATGCGCCCTTGCTGGACGGCCCGGTAGAGATCGACGAGACCTATGTCGGTGGTAAAGAAAAGAACAAGCACGAGAGTAAGCGCCAGCACAAAGGACGTGGGCCGACTGGTAAGGCGATTGTCGTAGGACTGAAAGATCGGGAGACTAAAGAGGTTCGGGCTGCTGTAATCGAGAACGCCAAGCGCGAGGCGCTGCACGGCTTTGTCGAGGAACACGCCCAACCGGAGGCGATGAAGTACACCGACGAGCTGCTAGCCTACAACGGCCTAGAGAACCACGAATCAGTAAAGCACTCTATCAGCGAATGGGTACGCGACCAAGCACATACCAACGGCATTGAATCATTCTGGTCAATGCTAAAGCGGGGATACTACGGAACGTTTTACCACGTCTCGGTCAAGCATCTACATCGCTACGTCAACGAGTTTGCAGGACGGCATAACGTCCGCGACAAAGATACCATAGACCAGATGCGAGAGCTTGTTGCTGGTATGGTCGGTAAGCGGTTAATGTACTCCCAGCTTATAGCCGATTAGAAATTAACACTTGTGATTTAATAGAAAATCTCCGATCATGTATAGAACACACAATGATAGGAGCTTTTTCTATGAACGCAATCGACGAACAGCCTCAAGAATTGCAACAAAATCCTCTTCCGCCTGAGAAGGATTGTCGTAAGATAGAGCTATTGATTGATTCGCATGGTCATCTATGGCGTCCTCTGGATGCAACTCTAAAAGAACCACGAGTTTATTTAGGTCTTTTGAATGGCGGGCAACACCCATTCTTTCAAGTATAAAGTTGGGTTGTTCGGGGGGAGGGGGTATAGGCGGTCTATCTGCCATCGTCTTTCTCCTTATCGTTTAGGGTGATGGCTTGGCGGCCCTAGGCTCTGACACTAGGGCCGCTCTTTTTGTCTCATTTCTTTTTCGGATTCGGCGGCAATCGGAACAGGTTTTTAGCAACCCGCGACGCCTCTTGATGCACTTCTTGGGGAATGTTACTCTGGTTGCCTTGTTGCTTCGGCTGTGGGCTCGAAGGCTTAGTCAGCTTCTTCATAGAATGTCTCCTTATCGAATAGGTAGCTTCTTAAGTTCGTCAATAAGTTCGCTCGCCTCTTGAATCGTCTCAGGCTCTTTCTCAAGCATTCACGTCTTTACCTCGCGCTCTTCCATTAGGGTGTCGATGTAGTCCATCTGTCGGTCTGTCGGTGGCCGCTGGCGATGCTCTCCAGTGAGCTTGTACTTTCTCGACTTACGGCGAGACCGAGCAATGATAAGATATACAATCAAAACCATTAGGGCGAAAGACAATAAGGCTGCTATCGGCTTCGGCTCCTGTCCACCTTCTTCGGCAAGTAATAAGGTGGGAATGAATACTACAAGTAAGTGTAACATAGTACCTCCCTCCTACGTTACTTATTTCAAGGGGGTTGCCTTCTCCATACGCACCGAATAGCCAAAATCGGCCATAACCGCTAGATCGAGGGTTGAGATTCGTAGCGGCTGGCGAGGATTACGAGGCGAGACCATTAGAGTGCTATCCGTCAGCGCGGTTCGTTTCCAATGGCTTCGGTCATCCAATGGAATATCCCCTTTCCCTCCGGCTTGGTGGTAAATCGACAGGGCTTTAGGGCCAATAAAGAACACTTTACGCATTCGGGCCGTAGCTCCTTCCTCAACCCGCGCTAATAGGCCACGCACACCAAAGGGTGGTTCAGTATATAATCTACTGGTGCTAAAGCCTAGGACATGCGCTATTTCATGGGCCGTAACCGTGGCTAGCCGCTCTCCGCTGAGTCCTTCATTAAGGGAAATGCAGCCGGATACGGGCTTAGTAAGAGGATCGTTGTAATCGCGTAGAAGCATACCAACGCCTAGCCCATTAGCCCAATGGTCCACTGGAAGCGCATCAAAGAAGATGATTAGATCATCTACGTGCGCTGGTACCTGTTTATACTCCACACCACAATACATTGGATTTGGGTCGGAATACTAGTCGGGTATGTCGATTAAAAGCTCCTCCCATCTTGAGGCGGCGTATCGGATCTGCTCAATATCCTCAGGAGAAAAGCTACGCCGAAAGGATGCGCTAAAAACTAAGTCGATGTTAAAGGGCAGCTCGTCCACTTCCTCAATAGTGGCTGGCTCTTCGAGGATTAGTTCGGTAGGCTCTTCGGAAATTCGTTCAGCGGGTGGGGTGGTGAAGTTCTTAGCAAAAGTCCACCGAGATGCTCCGTCTCTATTTTCAGCACGAACAGCCCACCGATATTCTGTCTCTGGCTCTAGCCGGTAGATCGTCGTATAGGCTCTCCGAGCACCCCGTATAGGCCAGTTCGTCCAGCGGCCGGATAGAGTCCGGTAGTTTAGGTCGTAGTCCGTAGCGCCCTCAACCGCATCCCAAGCGAGGGTAGCCGAGGTGTCGGTTAGGGTCTCGACACGCAGGTTCGTCGGTGCGTCGGGCGCATCAGCGACCGCAACAGCCTTACTAGTAGGGGCAATAGGAGCAGGCTTGTCTTTCGAGCAAGCAAGGGCAACGAGGAGGACAATTAGGATGGCACACGGGCGGAACATAGAGCACCTCTGCTGTGAAGAGTGGCATTTCCCCGACCCACAGGGAGCCGGGCCTTGCCACTACCGCGCAGAGATGCGGGAAGCCCTACCTATTTACCTCTAAGCGTATAGGGTGCGCATTCCCCGTACACTCAGACAAACAGGCTATTATATTTAGTAGGAGACCCGACAAGCGGATCTCTGCTACGATAGTGGCGAGAATTAATATATATAGGACTTACGCAAGCGCCATTGGAATAGCAGGATTTTTGAGTTGCTGTCTCACGTAGTCAGCCAGCCCCCCGTATTTGACCTGATAAATGGTTTGTCCTGTTTGGTAGGCCACCTGCTCAAGTCGGATCCAAACCAACAT
>JAJEFJ010000101.1 GCA_022820485.1 Candidatus Latescibacterota bacterium | reverse complement strand
CCGCCATGCGCGAGATTATGAGGTCTTGACCCGCCACAGCGAAGCCTTGATTCAGGTGGCCATGATCCACCTGCTACTCAAAAGAATCAAATGAAAAATAGAGTTTTCAGACGGCTTCTAAGAGCCACCTTAACTCTTGAGATTCTGGCATCGGTCAATTGTTTTGAATGGAGGCGCATTAAATCGAAGTCATCCGAAAATTTTACATCTGACACCTCATTTGCGGTAACTTCCCATGTCACCTCTGCGTTGACGAAATACTGTCCGTGGTCAGACCAGTGGTTCCCACGAAGGCCGCCTTCGCTAGTGTCTTCCGAGAAAACTTCCTTCAGCGATTCTTCGTCTAATACACCAGAGCACTGGTACTTCCACTCACGGTCGAACAGTTTGCCATCGCATAGTGCTTCAACCAAATCCAACAGATGGGATTTCCCGGAATTATTGCGTCCAATAATGACGTTAATCGGCTTGATTTCGTCGAAGCCGGCCCAATCATTTTTGAAACAACTATGTCCCTTGAAGTATATAGAGTCGGCTTTCATAAAGCGGCTTCCTCTCGCACGTCAATTTTGCCGGTCACGGCGGCGGTAATGAGGGCAGAACGGTACTCTTGCAGGCGTTCGATAGCGGCCCCGATTTTGGCGGTCAGTTCGTCGATTTTGGCGGTTTTACGATCGAGGAAGTCGACGATGGCGCGTTGTTCGTGCAGGGGAGGTAGCGGGATCGACAACATTCCGATCTCGGATGCGTTTATGGCAGGGTAGCTCACACCAACCGAGCGAGCCATGATCGCTTCAATGAAACCCTGTTCGCTCAAGACGTAGGACATGAAAGAAGGAGAAACGGAGCGTGGTCGTACGACGGCAAACCCAGTGGAAACAATGGTATTTGGAACGGAGTCTCGGATTGCTGCGACGGCGCGGAGATACGTTCGCACGGTGGATATGATCGTGTCGCCATCACGCACGATTCGTCGCGCTCTACTTGGGGCATCTTCAAAGGCCATTTCCGCCATCGAGTCAATTCCGCGTATCGGATGCACACTACCGATGTCCACATACGAGAGGTGCATATCGGGATCAGTAGTTTCGGGTAATACCTCGTCGTTGATGGATGCGACATGCTTCAGCCGCTTTACTTCCCAATGCGCCGGTACGTCTCCCAACCACTCGACGCCAGAGTCTTTGTACGCTGGATAGGAAGCCCGCTTGCTAGTTCGTTCGGTTACGTCAAGCATCATTGCTCACTCTTGCTCGTAATCAAGTTTTTCAGAGCTATCCAACATATCTCGCTACCAAGATCGAGACACAGCGTTTCTTCAGTATTGTCCTCCATCTGAAGGGCATGGAAATATCCAGCATGTTCCGCGAGGTCGATTTCCAACGTAATCTCGTTCCGACCTAGCGACCACTCCGCTTGAACACCACCCGGTTCCGTTGGATAGAGATAAGGCAGCGGCAGATCACCTGAGTAATGCTTGTCGAACGCCTGCGAAAGCCAATCGAGCCCCTCCTTGGAATGAGCCTTCCCTTGACCTTCTAACCAGCCATCTTTCAGTTGCCGCAGATCGTATATCTGCGCCGAGATGTCTAATGTCGTTTCACTCATTGCGTGACCTCCGTTAATAGCTCGGTGATCTCCTTTTCAAGCTGCTTGATGTCCTTCTCAATCACGTCCAACGGCCTCGGCGGCTCATAGCAGTAGAAATGTCGGTTGAGTGGAATTTCGTAGCCGATCTTGGTTTTACTCTCGTCGATCCATGCGCCCGGGACGTGCGGCAGCACTTCGCGCTGGAAGTATTCGGCGATGTCTTCCTTGAGTGGGACGCTCTCGGTATCGCGCAATTCTGGGGCGGGTTCTGGTTTGCCGTTTCGGTCGCGGCAGATTTCAGCGGTTTCGTCGCGCTCGCCGAGTGCCGCTAAAACGGCCTTGCGCTCGCTTGTGCTCAGAAGGATGCCAGCAACGCGTTCTCGCCAACGCAGATCGTCCACAAACGCCGCGCGCTGTTTGTAAAGCGTCTCTCCATGCGCCGCCGCAAACTCGGCGAGCAGTTGCCGGATTTCCTTCTGTCGCTGCTTGCCCGCTTCAATCTCCCGGCGTCGCGCCGTTTCGTTTTTCTTGCTGCTGATGGCCAGCTTCACAAACGCAGGCTGGCTTTCCAAACGGGCGATCCGCTCCAAGCTCGCTTGGAAGTTCAGTCGCAATGGACGCTCTACGGTGATTTTGTGAAAGCCGAAGTCTTCGTTGTCGAACACCTTGCTGACGATCCGCTCCCGCTCAACTGGCTCTTTAGTGATCGGATCTTCTTCGGGGAAGGTGTAGGTCTCGTCGTCTTGGAAGTGGCCGAAGATACGGGTAATGTCGCCGATCTGATCTGGCTCGCCGGGCCGGTCGCTGGGGTCGCCTAACTTGTTGCGCTTGTTGCCGAGGCTCTTGGGCATTTTCACGAAGAACCGACGAGCGTCAATGAGCTGGACCTTGCCCTTGCGCTGGAGCGTTTTGCGATTGGTGAGCACCCAGATGTAAGTCGAGATGCCGGTGTTGTAGAAAAGCTGATCGGGCAGCGCGACGATGGCCTCTAACCAGTCGTTTTCAATGATCCACTGGCGGATGTTGCTCTCGCCGCTGCCAGCGTCGCCAGTGAACAGGGGCGAGCCATTGAAGACGATGGCGATGCGGCTGCCTCCTTCTTGCGAGGGGCGTCTCTTCGAAAGCATGTGCTGGAGGAAGAGCAGGGAGCCGTCGTTGATGCGCGGCAGGCCAGCGCCAAAGCGGCCCTTATCGCCCAGCGTCGCAGCCTCGCGCTTGATGTCTTGCTGCTGCTGTTTCCACTCCACGCCAAAAGGGGGATTCGCCAGCATGTAGTCAAAGGTGTGCTTCCGGTCTTGATCGTCGTAATCAAAGGCATCCTCTGTGAATGTGTCACCGAGGCGGATGTTGTCGGCGTCTTCGCCTTTGACGAGCATGTCGGACTTGCAAACCGCCCATGCTTCGTCGTTATAGTCTTGGCCGAATAGAAAGGGCTTGGCCTCGTCGTTGAGGTCGCGGATGTACTGCTCGGCTACTGATAACATGCCGCCGGTGCCGCAGGCCGGGTCGTACAGGGTCTTGACGATATGGCTCTTGCGTAAGTCTTGTTCGGGCGCGAGCAGCAAATTGACCATCAGCTTGATGACCTCGCGCGGGGTAAAATGCTCACCAGCTTCCTCATTGGACTGCTCAGCCCCGATGCGGATGAGTTCCTCAAAGACATAGCCCATCTGCACGTTATCCACGCGCTTCGGCGACAGATCAACCCCGTTGAACTGCTTTATCACCTCGTAGAGCAGATTCTTCTCATCCATGCGCGCAATCTGCTGCCCAAAGGCGAACCGCTCCATGATCTCGCGCACGTTGTCCGAAAAGCCATTGATGTAAGCGTTCAGATTGGGGGCGAGTTGATTGGGGTCGTTTAACAGCGTCGGCCAGTCGAGCTTGGACAAGTTGTAAAACGGGCGCTCGGTAATTCCGCTCAGTATGCGACGGATGGCAGCCTCCGGCCTAGTCTTAATTTTCTCGTATTCTTCGAGCACCTGCACCTTGGTGGAAGCGAGCAAACAATCGAAGCGGCGCAGCACGGTCAGCGGCAGAATAACCTTGCGGTACTCATTGCGCTTGTACGGCCCTCGCAGCAGGTTGCAGATGCTCCAGATGAAGTTGGCGAGTTGGGAATGGGTTTCGGGACTCATTGTATTCAACAGATCATTTCTATATCGGAAGTTGGCGAGCGCGGATTTGACCCTCTGTGACGCTTATGACGCAGCCATCTTCAAGTTGTTTGTGATAGACCGAGATGATTTGTTGCAGATAGCTGTTGACGTGGGCCGGCTGCATGTGGCGCAGACAGTGCCACCGAATATACGGCATCTTCTGCCAACCACGCTGCGTAACGAAGACACTCGCTGACATCCTCGGCTTCGAGGTATGGGTAAGCTTCCAAGATTTCCTTGGTTGACATCCCGCTGGCAACCAAATTGACCACGAGGGAGACCGTTACGCGCATACCGCGGATACAGGCCCGACCGCCCATTACACCCGGGTCAAAGGTAATGCGTTCAAATCCTAGCATGACAGTTCTCCTTAATTTTGCCGGTTTCTGTCGGCATCGTAGTGGGCCTGTAAATATAACGGGATATTGAGACATAATCGAATTTTCTCTTATTTGGAGCATGGATATTGGCTCCCTCCGAGTGGAGGGGACACATCCCTGTGTCACTAGGCTCGACAGACCGCCTTTGTAGGGCGATATTGAGCACGGTACGCACTCTTTTCGACAAGGAGCAACACATGGGTAGGGTAGATCAAATCGGCTGGCACGCCCAGAGCAAAACCGGCGTCATTGCGGCCGGTGGTGCCGGGGCGGTAGCCGCTGGCATTGAAATCCTCGGCGCGGGCGGCAATGCAGCCGATGCCGCAGCCGGCGCGATTATCGCGCTCAACGTCACTGATCACGGGGCCTGTTCCATCGGCGGGGAAGTGCCGGTGCTCGTCTGGGACGGGAACGCGGTCAAGTCGCTGTCTGGCCAGGGGCGTGCGCCGCTGTCGCCGGAGGCCATTGCTTGGTACATGGAGCACGGCATCCCAGACCACGACATCAAGATGGCTCCGGTGCCCTCGGTCGTGGATTTGTGCATTACCCTTTTGCAGCACTACGGCACGCAGAGCTTTGCCGCGATTGTCGCGCCGACTTTGGCCCTGCTCGACGAGGGAGAAGAGGCGTGGCACCCCGACTTGGCGCGGACGCTGCGGCGCATGGTGGAGGAGGAACACCGCGCCACGGGCAATCGCCAAGAGAAGCTGCAAGCGGCCTGCGATCACTTCTATGGCCGCCGCGCCGAGCACGGCGATATAGCTGAAGACTTGGAGGCGTTCTACGTGGAGCAGGGCGGGTTCTTGCGCCGCGCGGATCTGGCCGCCCACAGGACCTTGATCGAAGAGCCGGTGGTAGTCGATTACCGAGGCTACCAAGTGTACAAGTGCGGCCCTTGGACCCAAGGCCCCTATCTGTGCCAAGCCCTGCGGCTGCTCGAAGGGTTTGATCTCAAGGGCATGGGGCATTGCTCGGCCGACTACGTCCACGCGGTCACCGAAGCGATGAAGCTGGCCATGGCCGACCGCGACACGCACTACGGCGACCCCCTGTTTGTGGATGTGCCCATGAACGCCCTGCTGTCCGACGAATATACCCAGCTTCGGCAGCCCCTGATCGACATGGGGCAAGCCGCGTTGGACGCCCGCCCCGGCGACCCACTCGGCATGAAGGCGGTGCAGGAGGGCGGCGCGTTCCAGCCCGGAGTCGGCGGCACCACCACGTGCGTGGTGGCCGATCGCTGGGGCATGGTCGTATCGGCTACGCCGAGCGCGAATGTCTATCACGCTGGTGGCACCGGCAGCACGGGCGTCTCGTATGGCAACCGCCTGCGCAGTCTTAACACAACGCCCGGACACCCCAATTGCATCGCGCCGGGCAAACGGCCCCGCATCACCCTGACGCCTACGATGGTACTCAAGGATGGCGCGCCCGTGTTAGCTATCAGCGTGGCTGGCGGCGACTTGCAAGATCAGGCGACCTTGAACCTGTTGCTCGACTTTGTGGAGTTTGGGATGCAGCCGGCCGACGCGGTCGTTGCGCCGCGCTTTGCCACGGACCACCACGAGGATTCGTTTGATCCCAATCCGGTGCGCGAGCAGACGTTTATACAGGCTGGTTCGCTGGCTATCAGTTCGGCTGTCGATGCAGAGGTCCGCGACGAACTGGCGCGGCGCGGCCACCAAGTCGAGGCTCGCAACGGTCCCATCGCCACCCCGGTCATGCTGTGGGCCGACGCGGGCACGTACTACGCGGCTGGCGATCCGGCGGCGGGCCGTCATGCCGCTGGGTTAGATGGGGACTAGCGCGGCGGAATTGCGGCTGCGGTGCGTTGGAGCCATATTGTCCGCGTTTGAATCCCTATAGAATCGCCTCTGAAGCTGGCTTTTAATGACGTCGCCGACTGCGGCCCCTATATATCGAGAAGAGCATACTCGCCAAGGCGCGGCTAGCGGCCTAACGCTTCGCTCTTTGGTGCTCGGCGTCATTCAAGTCCTCGTGGTGTGCTTGGGCGCGCCCTACGCTATCTGGGTCTTGGGGTCGTCCGAAATCACGTGGTCGTTCTTTCCGATTGCCGTCGGCTTCTCGTTCTGCTGCCTCATTCTGCTCAACATCCTACTCAAGACGATTAATCCCGGCTGGGCCTTGCGACCGGCCGAGATGATCACGGTCGTCGTCATGGGCTTGGTGACGACTGGCATCCCCATCTTTATGATGGGCTACGTGCTGTCGATCCCCACCACGCCCTATTACTTTGCCTCGGCTGAAAACCAGTGGGGCACATACGTCTTGCCCTACCTGCCGACGTGGCTGTTGCCGAGCAACGACGGCTTGGCCATGACTTGGTTTTTCGAAGGGCTGCCCATCGGTGAGCCGATGCCTTGGGGCACCCTGCTCGATGCGTGGGCCATGCCGCTGTTTTGGTGGCTGAGCTTTATATGGACTTTGTACGCGGTCTGTTTTTGTCTCGTCGTCATATTGCGCAAGCAGTGGGTCGAGCGCGAGCGGCTGGCCTATCCGCTGATGGAGGTGCCGCAAGCGCTGGTGGCGGATGCCGATGGCCCGGCGCGCGTGCCGGCTGTCTTGCGCAACAAGGTCTTTTGGATGGGAGCGGCGATCCCTCTGTGCATTGTCTTGTGGAACATCGTCGGCTTTTTCTTTCACTTCTTTCCCAAGATCGAATGGAACCATCCCATCCAAATCGCGCACGGTTTTCCGACGATCAACATCCGCTTTTACTTCCCGGTCGTCGGCTTCATGTATTTCGCCAACCTCAACGTCACCTTCAGCATCTGGTTTTTCTATTTGTTGCTGTTGGTCGAAGAGGGGCTGTTTAACCGCTTTGGCGTTGGCGTAACTGAGGCGGACAACTTCGTATGGGGCTTGCCATCGACGTCTTGGCAGTGTTGGGGGGCGTTTGTGGTGTTGGTGTTGTGGGGACTGTGGATGGCGCGCGATCACCTAAAAGACGTGGCACGCAAGGCGTGGAATCCTGCGCATCCGGTTGACGACAGCCGCGAGTTGATGTCCTATCGCAGCGCAGTCGTCGGCCTGTTGGTCGGGGTCGTCTATATGCTGGCGTGGCTCAACAAGGCCGGCATGGAAATGTCGGTAGCGGCGTTTTTCTTGGGCGGCGTGCTGATTGCCTACTTGGGCATTACCCGCTTGGTGGTGCAGGCTGGCGTCTTTTACCTGACGACGCCCGTGGTCAGCCAAGCTATGACCATGATGACCTTTGGCACGAGTGCGATTTCGCCGACGGGCTTGGCGGCCCTAGGGATGAGTTATGGGTTCTTTAGCGATGTGCAGTCGATTTTCATGCCGTCGGCTGCCCATGCCACCCGGCTGCACGACGCCATGCGCATGAGCCGCCGCGGCCTGTGTTTAGCCATTGCGCTGGCCCTGTTGATTGGCTTTATCGCCGCCATTGTGTACGTCATTGTTATGGCCTACGAACAGGGGGCTTCCAACTTCAATTCCTGGTTTTTCCGCGTCTCCTCGGGCGCGGGGGTGCGCTCCTTTGAAGACGCGATGAGCAAGATCAAAAACCCGGCCGATTTCCACGCGCAAAAGTTAGGCTTTTTCGGTATCGGCGCGGCGGCGATGTCGGTTTTGACGTTTATGCAGTATCGCTTTCCGTGGTGGCCTCTGCACCCGGTGGGCTTGGCCATTTCCGCGATCTGGATGGTGCGCAATCAAGCCCCGGCGATCTTTGTGGCTTGGGCGGCCAAGAGTCTGATCATGCGCTTTGGCGGCATCGAACTGTACCGCAAGGCCGCGCCGTTTTTCATCGGCCTGATTCTCGGGCACTTCTTTGGGGTGGGGATCTCGTTTATCGTCGATATGATTTTCTTCCCCGGCAACGGCCATCCCATCCTCCACGGCTGAGGCCGCGTTGTCAACCCATCCCGCACAGCAAGAGGGGACAGGCGTCACCGTGCGCTCCTTGCTCGTGGGCTGCGCGGTGGTGGTGTTGATTAGCTTGGGGGCACCGCATTCAATTTGGACGTTTGGTTCGTCTGAGATGACGTGGTCGTTTTTTCCCATTGGGGTGGGCTTTCTCTTTGTCTGTCTCATCTTCGCCAACGCCCTGCTGAAGACCTGCAATTTTAACTGGGCCCTGCGCCCTGCCGAGCTGATCACCGTCGTCGTCATGGGACTGGTCTGCACTGGTATCCCGGTTTTCCTCATCGGCTACTTCCTCGCCATACCGACGACGCCGTATTACTTTGCGTCGGCGGAGAATCAATGGGGCACGTACGTGTTGCCCTACCTGCCCGCTTGGCTGTTGCCGTCCAACGACGGCTTGGCCATGACTTGGTTTTTTGAGGGCCTGCCCATCGGCGAACCGACCCCTTGGGGCACCTTGCTAGCTGCTTGGGCCATGCCGCTGTTTTGGTGGCTGAGTTTTATATGGACTTTGTATCTGGTCTGCTTCTGTGTGGTGGTCATCCTCCGTAAGCAGTGGGTCGAGCGCGAGCGGTTGGCCTACCCGCTGATGGAGGTGCCGCAAGCCCTCGTCGCCAATGCCGATAGCTCCCGCCGACTGCCAGCGGTCATGTACAGCAAAGTCTTCTGGGCGGGGGCAGCCATTCCGCTGTGCATTGTCTTGTGGAACATCGTTGGCTTTTTCTTTCACTTCTTTCCCAAGATCGAATGGCATCACCTCATTCAAATAGCGCACGGCTTTCCGACCATTAACATTCGCTTCTACTTTCCGGTCATTGGCTTCATGTATTTTGCCAATCTCAATGTGACCTTCAGCATCTGGTTTTTCTTTTTGCTAACGCTGATCGAGGAAGGTTTGTTCAACCGCTTTGGCCTCGGCGTCACTGAGGCGGATAAGTTTGTGTGGGGGTTGCCTTCGACATCGTGGCAGTGTTGGGGGGCGTTTGTGGTGCTGGTGCTGTGGGGATTGTGGATGGCGCGCGATCACCTCAAGGATGTGGTGCGCAAGGCGTGGAATCCGGACTACCCGATTGACGACCGACGCGAGTTGATGTCCTACCGCGCCGCGGTGCTGGGCCTTTTGCTGGGGACCTGCTACATGCTAACTTGGCTGTACAAGGCTGGCATGGAATGGTCGGTGGCGATGCTTTTTCTGGCTGGCGTGCTCATCGCCTATTTGGGGATTACGCGTCTAGTGGTTCAGACGGGCGTATTCTATCTGACCACGCCTGTCGTCAGTCAAGCGATGACGATGATGACGCTGGGCACTAGCGCCATTTCGCCGACGGGGTTGGCGGCTTTGGGGTTGACCTATTCCTTTTTTGGCGACGTGCAGTCCATCTTCATGCCTTCGGCCGCGCACGCCGCCAAGCTGCAAAGCAGCCTGCGCATTGCCCGCCGCGGCTTTGTCTTGGCCATTGCCTTGGCCGTGGTGCTGTCCTTTGCGGTTTCGCTGACCAATCTCATCGCTATGGCCTACGAACAGGGAGCTTCCAACTTCAACTCTTGGATCTTCCGCGTCTCCTCGGGCGCAGGCGTGATGGCCTTTGGCGACGTGATGGCTAAGATCAAGGCCCCGGCTGATTTCCACGCGCAAAAGTTAGGCTTTTTCGGCATTGGTGCGGCGGCGATGTCGGTTTTGACGTTTATGCAGTATCGCTTGCCGTGGTGGCCTCTGCACCCGGTGGGCTTGGCGATTTCCGCGATCTGGATGGTGCGCAACCAAGCCCCGGCGATTTTTGTGGCGTGGGCAGCCAAGAGCCTGATCATGCGCTTTGGCGGCATCGAACTGTACCGCAAAGCTGCGCCGTTTTTTATCGGCCTAATTGCAGGTTACTTCTTAGGCGTTGGCCTCTCTTTCCTCGTGGATGTGGCGTTTTTTCCCGGCAATGGGCATCCCATTTTGCACGGCTGAGGGGTCTTTAACTTCGCTTATTGCAGATCGTACGGGACGACAAGCACTTCGTCGCGGAGCAGGAAAACCTCTTCTACGGGAGCGACTATAATTCCAGGACCGTGGCGCAGAGCCGGATACGTCTCGCGGAATGCCATAATGCCCCGCGCATCTGCTCTAGTAATGCGCGTGCTGCTTTTGATTTCCACCGGCCAGAAAATCCCGTCTCGCTCCAGTAGCAAATCGACCTCTGCACCAGCGAGGGTGCGCCAGTGATACACTTGGGGAGGCATGTCTAAGCAGTGGAATTTCCGGTGGATATCCAGCACCACATGCGTCTCGAAAAGCGACCCTAACAGGGGATGACCAGAGAGGGCCTCGGGCGAGGAAATTCTCTGGAGGAAAGAGGCTAACCCGGTGTCGGTCAGATACCCTTTGGGTTTGCCGCTGATCCGTTTGATGGTGTTGCCGTGGTAGGGCGGCAGTTCGAGCCACTGGTAGGTCGCCTTGAGGATGTTCAACCAGCGCGAGGCCGTCTGTGGGGTAACGCCGATTTCGCGGCCGAACTGGCTGTGATTCACCTCCTGCGCCGTCAGGGCGGCGCACAGACTCAGGAGGCGCGAGAATTGCTGCTGGTCTTGGACGCTGGCTAGGCTGCGCACATCGCGCTCAACATAGGTTCGCACATAGGATTGCATGATGTCGATAATGACATCCGGCGATTGATCCAGCGTCCGGGGATAGCCGCCGCGCCACAGCACCTCGAATACGGTTCTTAGCGGCGCGATGTGTGGCACCCGCGCTTGGTGGTGCAAGTCCGGCGGCGCGCCACCCGCATTCAGCAGGAAATCTAACCACACGGGTGCGGCTCGGTTGCCCCACCCTTGGCGCTCACTCAGGGTCAAGGGACCTAGGTCGAGCACGACGACCCGTCCCGCTAGACTCTCGCTCACATCGCGAAGCAGCGCTAGATTCTGCGAGCCGGTGAGAAAGTACTGTCCGGGCGCGTCGTCTCGATCGACGCGGCGCTTGATAACCGCTAGGAGCTCGGGCGCGTACTGAATCTCGTCGAGGATGATAGGGGGCGGGTGCTGAGCGATGAAGAATTCAGGATCCTGACGGGCATTGCCTACATCAATTACCGGATCAAGGGTAATATGTGGCATGACGGCACCGCACAGATGACTAAGCAGGGTACTCTTGCCAACCTGACGAGCACCGGTCACCAGCAGGACGGGAAAAATTTCTTTATAACGAAGAATTTTGGTCTCTAAGTGGCGGTTTCTGTAATTCATGCTTGTAAATTAATGATGCTATCATCAGGTTACAAGGTAAATAACTGTTCAAGCAGGTGGAGAGGACGAAAATGAAAAATCATCAGAACTTACTTAGTACCGCACTTATAGCGTTTCTATTAACCGTCCGCCCAGCGTTTGGCGCTGCGGACGCCGATCCCTACTTCGCGCTCGACCGCGTACTCGACGTGAGAATTGAGATAGCCCCCGAGGATTGGGATCGCCTGCGCGGCCAGACGCGGACTCTCGCGGATATACTCGTCGGTGCCGACTGCCTCGACAGCCCTGCGGATGATATCTTCACTTGGTTTGAGGCGACTGTAACTGTCGATGGCGAAATCCACACCCGAGTCGGCGTCCGCAAGAAAGGGTTCTTGGGATCGCTGAGTAAGGTGAAGCCCGCGCTCAAAGTCCGCTTTGACAAGCTCGTTGATGGGCAGGTCCTCGGCGGCGCAATGAAGCGCCTGACCCTGAACAATGCCCAGCAAGACCCGTCGCTGATCAACACTTGCATGGCCTACCACATTTTCGCGTCTGCCGGCCTGCCAGCGCCGCGCTGCAACTTTGCCACCGTGGCGGTAAACGGCGAAAACTTGGGCTTATACGCACACGTCGAGAGCATGAAAACCGCCTTCTTGCAGCGCAATTTTTCCGATCCAAGCGGCAATTTGTACGAAGGGACCGTCAGCGATTTTCGTCCTAGGTGGCGCGGCACCTTGCAAAAGAAAACTAATGAGGCGGAAGCGGACTGGTCGGATATCGACGCGGTTGTCGCCGCGCTACAAGATCCCTCCCCGGCTGGCCTCGAAGCCCTTGCCGACATCATCGATATCGACCGCTTCCTCACCTTTTGGGCGACGGAAGTGCTCATCGGGCATTGGGATGGGTATGCTGGCAACCGCAATAACTTCTACGTGTATCGCGAGCCGGATGCGCCTTTTGTGTTCATACCTTGGGGCGCGGATCAAGTTTTTACCTCGATCGATAGCCCCTTCGACGATTTTGTGTCGCCGCCTTCCGTAGCGGCGCACGGGGCCATTGCCCATCGTTTATACCGCGACGACGCGATGAGAGCCGCCTATGTAGCCCGCGTCAAGGAATTGCTCGACACAGTTTGGAACGAAGAAGAACTGCTCAGCCTCGCCGACGAGATGGCGGCGATTGTCCAGCAACACGCGCTGGCCAAAAGGCGCGCGGATGCCGCACGCGATGCAGAGCGGGTGCGTCGGTTCATCCGCGAGCGGCGAGCGGCGATTTTGGCCGATCTCGATCCAGAGCCGGCTGCTTGGCCTTGGCCGCTGGCCTCGGCCGATATCTGCTGGCCGGAAATAGGCGCGTTTGATCTGCGCTTTGAGACGACATGGGGGTCGAGTGAGAGTGAGAATCCGCTGGAGGAAGGGACGGTCGAGTTCACTGAGTACAAGTTGGGAGGAGAAGAGCAGGGTTTTGGTCTGTCGGGAGCCATAGCCGGCTTTGAAGAAGACGACGGACGCACGAACAAGAACAGGGCTTCTGTATCCATTATCAGCCTTGGAAAAGACTTTGCCATAGACGTTCTCACCGTTTCGCTGCCGATTGACTGGGTGGAGAGCGGTGCCAGCTTGCCCATCGACATGAATGCAGTAAGTGGGTACCGCTTGTCGTTGCCATCGCCTGATAGTTTCCCGGACCAGTTTGAACTAATAGCCAAGGGAGGGATTGAATTCGACGAGGCCAGCACGGAACCGGGCGCAAAAATTTCGGGTCGGTTCTACGGCACCTTATTCAGCTTTGGCGGGGGAGAGGATGCGGTAGCAGCAGCCGAGGCAGTGGTCGGACTGGTTATCAACGAGGTCGCCGCTCAAGGCGATCCCCTCGATTGGTTTGAACTTTACAATGCCTCGGATGGGCTGATAGATCTCGAGGGCTTTGTAATGGCCGACGATCTGACGGACGAGAGTAAGCGCATTCCCTTCCCGGATGGCACGATCATTGAGGCGGGTGAGTTTTTACAGATCGAGTTGGATAAAGACGGCTGGCCCGGCTTTGCCCTCGGCCGCGACGAAGAGCTGGGCATCTGGACGGTAGATGGCCTCTTGGTGGCTCAGATCGACTGGGAAAAGGGACAGGCCGATGAGGGAACGAGTTGGGCGCGCTTACCGGACGTCACGGGCGACTTTCAGACTGTAGATACTCCTACGCCGGGTGCTCCGAATGAGATCCAGACGGCGATTGTCGAGCGGGCCGCAGGAGTGCCCGAGGCGTTTCGGTTGCACGGCAACTGGCCCAATCCATTCAACGCCGACACGATCATCGCCTTCGACGTGTCGGGGTCCGTACCTGTGCATCTCGTGGTGTACGATGTGCTGGGCCGCCGCGTCCGCGCCCTGTACGGCGGGGAACTTCTGACGGCCGGCCACTATCGCACTTCTTGGAACGGCCGCGACGACGAGGGGCGGTCGGCTGCCAGTGGCGTCTATATGTACCGACTTACCGCCGCGGAGGACTTCACTGCGGTGGGGCGGATGGCCTTGGTCCGCTAGGACATCTGCACGAGTAACGCATATCACTAGCGACGGTATTATAGTAAGTGACGCCAGTGATGGTCCTATTCGGAGAACGTGAATTCATTGAACAAAAAAATAATGACACGCTCGATTTCCCGTTTGATCTGCATTCTTTTGAGCGTCTCGATTCCTATTGGGGCCGAGACGACGATGCCTGCCGCAGAGTTCACTTTCGAGCAGCACGAGGTCGTCATCGGTTCGGCGGAACGCCAGACCGTTTTGACGGGATTCCTGCTCGGTGGTGCTGTCGCGGACCTTGCTGTGGTGAGCATTGACGAGAATGGCGACCGCCGCTTGCGCATCTATGCGTTTGCCGACAGCACTTGGGTGCCGCTACTCGATGCGACGCTGGGTACCCAAGTGTCGTTCGTGGATGTGGCCAACATCGGCGGACGCGACCGCTTGATTGCGTATGAAAGCGATCGCCTGAACTGGTTCGATCCCGAATCGGCGACGGAACGCGCGCTGGTGGAGGTGACGGCCAACTTCAATCCGCCGCGCAGGGACGAAATCCCCCATGTAGATGTTACTCGGGACGTGAACGGCGACGGCCGCGACGACTTGGTCGTGCCGGACGTCGATGGCTTCTCGGTGTTCGTCCAACTAAGCGACGGTGCGTTTGCCGATCCGGTGAAGATCGGCCCTTCCACCGATATGAGTGGGATTTACGGAGCCGACGGCTATCGATACGATCCTTGGTCACAGAGCCGTGTCCACGAGGTAGATTACAACCGAGATGGCCGCCGCGGCTTGGTGTTTTGGAACACAGACCATTTCGAGGTTCATCTCCAAGACGAGCGCGGGCTGTTTGCGCCGGTGGCCGAGACCTTTACGACCGAGGTGGCGTTCGACTCTGACAATTTTTCCTCGCTCGCCACCGGCGATATGACGGGGCGGGTGCTGCACTCGTTAGCCGACCTGAACGGCGACGGGGTTGCCGACCTAGTGACTTTTTCGCTGGAGGGCCGGAGCATTGCCAGCAAGCGTTCCATTTACGAGGTGCATCTTGGGATGCCAACAGCCGATGGCGGCACTGCGTTCGCACAGGGCGTCGATCTTGCGTTCAAGTCGGACGGCAGCATCCAACTCGGGATGGACCGGCACGACTTTGATCGCGACGGCCAAGCCGAGTTGATGTTCACAACCATTGAGGTCCAGTACCTTGAGAGCAGCCTGTGGAAAAAATTCAAGGGATTCATGGGCGATGACATTTGGTTGAACCTTGAGTTCTATCGCATGGAAGGGGGCCGCTACCCCGACAAACCCAACGCCACCCGCAGAATTGCGTTAGATGGCGTACCTAGCCATAAGGAGCCGGGATGGGTGCCACTGGACATCGTGCTGCGAGGGGCGACGCACGAACGCCGCAAGACGTTTCGGCTGAGCTCAACGTCGAAGCCACAAAAGGGTTGGCCGCGTGCGTTCAACACGACTTTGCTCATCGGGGATGTGACCGGCGACGGCCTCTCCGACCTGCTCATCGGGGATCACCCTCGGATCATGGACCTCTTTGTCGGCGTACCAGGGCCGGACCTGTTTTCCCAGCGACCTCAAGACGTTGCGGTCGCCGTGCCCAACGACGAGGAATACATTTGGCTAGTGGACCTCAACAAGGACGGCAAACAGGACATCCTCATGCACCACCCGTTCACGCTACGAGATGCTCACGGGGCCCGGAAACTGCCGCCGGGAACCGAGCCGCATCGGGTGACGGTGCTGATCGCCCGGTAGGGGGCAACGATCGTTGCCCCCTAAGGTCGCACCACACTCCCGTCAGCCCGCCGATCCTCGGCCGCGTAAAAAGCGCGCACTTGGTCTCCGACCAACAGATTTTTCGCCTTTTCCTCGTCAATATCGACCCCTAGCCCCGGCTGGTCGTTGGGATACATGTATCCTCCTTCCATGGTCGCGTGCCCAGGGAAGGCCTCCATCTCTGCTGGACTGAAACCGTTCTCCTCTTGGATCCCGAAGCTGTAGCTTGTCATGTCTAAGTGCATGGCCGCCGCTTGGTTGACCGGGTCGTTGTCCCCTCCTTCCTGCCAAGCCGTCTGCACGCCGTAAAACTCGCAGAGCGCGGCGATTTTGCGGCAGGGGGTGATGCCGCCGCCTTTGGCCACTCGGATGCGGATGTAGTCGATGAGGCGCTCGCTGATCAGCGGCAGATATTCGTGGACATTGACGAATAGCTCGCCCATGGCCTGCGGCGTGGTGCACTGCTGGCGCATGAGCCGGTACCAGCCGATCTGCTCGGGCGCAAGCGCGTCTTCGAGGAAAAACAGCCGGTAGGGTTCCAGCCGCTTGGCCAGTGCCACCGCGATTTGGGGTTTGAGATGCTCGTGGACGTCGTGGGTGAGCTTGGGGCCAAACCCTAGCTTGTTGCGCAAGTACTCGAACATTGCGGGAATAGCCTCTAGATAGGCTTCGTCGTCAAAGGCCGGTGCTGCCGACCAAGCATTGCGCGGCTTGAGGGCGTTTTCTACGAATCCGCCGCCGCCATAGCCGCCGAGTTGGCAGCGGATTACCGGCCAGCCCTCGTCGATGTAGCGCTGGATGTCATCGGCGAGGGCCTCGTGGTCGCTGCCGCCGGCGTGGGCGTAGCAGGGGACCGCGGCGCGGCAGGCTCCGCCCAGCAGTTCGTACACGGGCATCCCGGCCTCCTTGCCCTTGATGTCCCACAGGGCCATGTCGATGCCGCCCAGCGCGGCGTTGAGGATGGAGCCGCTGCGCCAGTAGCCGCTGTTGTACACACATTGCCAGATGTCTTCGATGCGGCTGGCCTCGCGGCCAATCAGCAGTGGCCCCAAGCTCTCTTCGAGGGCTGTGGCGACGGTGGCGGCGTGGTTGTGCTCGCTGGCCGAGCCGATGCCGTAGAGGCCGGGTTGGTCAGTGATGATTTTGACGATGACCCAAGTGCCGTTCTGGCGGGTGCGGATGCAGCGGACTTCTTTGATCTTGGCCATGAGTGTCTCCTTATGTAGGTTTCCATGCAAGATAAGTCCCATGCGATGGGCGAAAAACTGCTTTTTACTGTGAGGAGACGTATGCGCGCCTTTCAACCCTACGCTTCTTTGGAACGCTACATTGGCCGCCGCCTCTTGGCGGTGCTGGCCGCGCTGGCCCTAACCGACGTTGCCATTGTGCTGAGCGCGTCGCTGAGCACCGCCTTGATGAGTACGGCGTCTGGGGCCGATGTGGTCCGCGCCCGTGCCATTGAAATCCTCAACGACGAGGGACAACCCGTATTTGTCGCTACGGCTGACGAGCACCAGAACGGCGCTTTGTGGGTGGGGGCTGGCAATGGGCAGGGCGGGGTTAGCCTCAGTACCGCCGCGACTGGCCACGGCTTGCTCGTGGTCAATACGGCGACTGGCGCGCCGCTGGTCTCGCTTGTAAGCAGCGACCAAGAGGGCGGCGCGTTGCAGGTGTACAACGCCTCGGGGGAGCAGTTGGCGTACCTAGGTGCGAGTGAAGTTGGCAGCGGCCACTTGGCCCTGCGGAGCGCAGTTGGCAATTTGCTAATCGCTGCGGGTGAAGATGAAGGCAGTGGCTTGCTGATGGCCAACAATTCCGCAGGCGTCAACATCTTCCTCGCCGGGGCTGATTCGTCGCAAAACGGCGGCCTGCTGATCAACAGCCGCACCGGCGAGAACCTGATCTACGCGGGCGCGGGTGCCGGCGGCAACGGTGGCTTACACGTCAACGCCGCCAATGGAACGCACCTCGTCTTCTTGGGGGCCGATGGGCAGCGCAACGGTGCGGTGGGGATTTGGGACCGCCATGGTGCAGGCAGCGTCTTGCAGAAGTAGCGTTTGAATTCACTCTATGCAGGAGCAAGGCAAATCATGGACTACTTTGGACGATTGGTCTTATGCTTGTGTGGGGTTGTTTGCGCCTTTTTCAGCGTGCTCTCGGCGAGTGCCGACGAGATTCGCTTTGCCTCGCGCCGCGACTGGCAGGCTTGGCCGCTGCCCGGCACGGTCGAGTTGACTCCGCAGGGTGGGCTCAAGCCCATCGCTGCCCGCCGCGACATCAATGCGGCCCTCAATACCGCGGCTTTTGGCGGCGGCATCCGCAGCGCTGGTTCCAATCTACGAGATGCGCCGCTGGTCATGGATGGCGATCTTGCCACTGGCTGGCACCCACATCTGGACGATCCTCCCGAAAGCTGGAACATTGAAGTCGATTTGGGCCGGGGCGTCTCCGTGCGCCGCGTCAAGCTGATCTTCGATCCCGAGGGACCGGCTCCAGCGCTTTTCGATCTGCTGCTTTCCACCGGCGAACACGCCGTTGATGAGGTCGATAATCCGATCGCCGGGACCGTCATTTACCGCCAGCGCGAGCGATTCAAGGAGAACACTCGCCACGAGATCACCTATGAACTCGACCAATCCTTCCACACGCCAATCCAGTACGTGCGCCTAGATTTGCTTGCTCTCGAACCGAACACCCGCCTGCTCGAAGTCGAGGTCGAAGCGCTGGGCGACAATCTGGCCTTGGGGACGCTTGAACGCGGCGGCAATCTCGAAGTAGTTCTCGATGCGTTTGTCACCCAAGACCTCATTCCGCTGGGCAACGCCCAAGTGCTCATTGACGGCGATCTTTCCACCCGCTGGTTTGTGCGGCGCACTATCCAAGCCGAGCGCGACGTCTTTTCGCACATCGTCCTCGACTTGGGGGCCACCTACTTTGTCGATAAGCTCAAGATAGTCGGCGGCGTAGTTGCTCGGCCCGGCGGCGGCATCACCGCTGGCAGCGGTCGGACCATTGATTTCTTCGTTACCCGGCGCTCTTTTGGGTTCAATTTCTACGAGGTGCTCGGTTCCGATGGGTCCATAGCACCCGATGGCACCTTGATCTGGCAGAAGTACTATTCTGGTACTGCTAACGAATACGTCAAGAAAGTAACTGGGGTCGCCACCCACGAGTTCGGGCTGGTGCCTACACGCTTTATCCGGGTGCTGTGGAAAAGTTGGGACGCGAGCAATCGCTGGGCCTTCCGGGGTTTTGCTGAAGAGCTCCAAGTGTTCGGCGAGGGCTTTCCGCAGAATCTGGAATTTCGCTCGCACATCATGGACTTCCAAAGCCCCAAAAGCCTCAACGCCCTATCTTGGGAGGCCGACATCCCGCCGGGCACCCGGCTGGAACTACGCAGCCGCTCCGGCAACGAGGTCGAAAACCTGCTTACGTACTACGACAAGAACGGCAAGGAAGTATCCAAGAGGCGCTACGACAAGCTGATTCCGAGTTTCAAAGGACCTATCGACACCTCCCGAGTCATCGGCGGCGACTGGAGCGCGTGGAGCAAGCTCTACGCCTTTTCCGGTCAGGAGTTCCAGTCGCCTTCGCCGCGCCGCTACGCTCAGCTACAGATGCGGATGGTCACTGAAGATCCGTCGGTGGCCCTGCAACTCGACGAACTCAGCATTGCCTTTAGCGACCCTTTATCTCAGCGTGCTGTCAGCGAAATTTTCCCGACCGAGGTCCCGCCGGGTGAGGAAACCGAATTCCGCTTCTTCTTGCGCCCGCGCGCGACGAGGGCATCTGGATTCGACCGCCTCGTCGTGGAGACGCCGACGCCGACGCGCTTTATTCGCGCCTTGGTCAACGACGCGTCCTTGGAGGTTGAAAACCAGCCGGTCGAAGCGGGCTTTGAGGTGACTTTCCCCCAGCCGCTGCGCGACGGCGATCTCGTCGAATTGCGCTTTGCCGCTCAGGTCTTCCAGCAGTCCACCCCTTTCGTCCTTTTCATCCAAGACGCGCGTACCGGAGATGTCAGCCGCCAGCGCGTCGATCCCGGGGATGCTACCGATCAAGTCGTCAGCAGCACCAACGTCGTCGGACTGCCCGTTGCTCGCGATCTCTTGCTCAACGTCGTCTTCGATACCGCAGTGCTGACGCCCAACGGCGACGGCATAAACGACGCGCTCGCCGTCCGCGCCGACGTGATCAACATCCTCGAACCGCGCCCTTGGTACCTGCGGCTCTACGATTTGGCTGGCCACGCGCTAGTCGAACGCTTGCAAACTGTCACTGCGGGTGCTCAGGATTTTGCTTGGGATGGCCGCGACCAAACGGGGCAACTGGTGCCGCCCGGCCTCTACGTACTCGAACTCCACCTCGATGGAGACGCTCATCAGCAGCGCGTCCGGCGCGTGGTTTCAGTGGTGTATTGAAGCTTTTCGTGGTTTAGCTGGGCAATTTGCTCCACAATTGCAGGATAATCACTACAATGCCCAATACCGCGATCCCTCCTTGTAGTTGGTTCAAGCTCTTTTTGACGTCCTGTATCTGACTAGTGAAATCTTTACTTAAGCTGGCTTTGAGGTTGGCCATATCGACTTTGAGGTCGGAGATATCGGTTTTGGTGGCTAGGTGCTCATAAACGCCTTCGAGTCGCGCTAGCCGTTCTTCAGTAGTTGGGGGAGTAGTGGTCATAGCATTCTCCTCCGTGATCAGAAGTGGTAGTTATACTATTCTCAAAGTACTGGACGGTATAGGAGGGCGTCAACAAGCAGTGCTGGAAAAAGCGCACTCGTTGGAGTGCTGTTCGCCGCCGCGTCTGCTGCGGAGGCGCAAACCGCCATCGGCATTACCATCAACTCCACCAGTAGCGCGTCCGGCCTGTGGTTTCAGGGGTCTATTGAAATTTTTTCAAAGTTTTTTCGATTTTTTTGAAAAAGTTTGCTCGTTTTCCGGCGTTTACTGCTAGTGGCTTGCGATTACTTCGTGGATTTCAATCTTTACAAGCCCCTAACCATTAAATCCCGAAAGGAGTCCAAGTATGAGTGAGATGCAGAACGAACTCAACAGGTATTACGAGGAAGCTAGTATCGCGTCTGTGAAAAAAGAGACAAGGAATGGCTGCTACGATTACGACAAGATGTTTCGCTCTTTCCGTTGTCCTAAAAAGAATAGCTGTCGAAACGCCTGTAAGGAAGCCTACGAACGTTCGGGCGGAGACACGGGATTTATCTTTTCTCCTCGGATGGAGGGCGTTGAAGTTAGCCAGTACTACGCAAAAAGGAATTACAAAGGCCACCGCATCCCGCGTATTGTGGTTATCTCCCTGTCCGTTCCGATGCCAGAACCAATGCCACCCTGTGCCACTGAGGAGAGCAGGTCTTGCTCACTAAATCCACACTGGCGAGGAACGACGACGACCGTCCGGAGCATTCTCGCTCCCTTTATCGCCCTAGCTCCAGCAGGAGATGGCAAGGACGAGAGTACAAAAATAATAGAGAAACTCTTCGTTCACGTGCGAACGGGGAAGTGTTGTTCCAACGTCGGTGGAACAGATGAAGAGCCTTACGAATTGTACGAGAATTGTGGAGAATATCTCCGCAAAGAAGTGAGTATTCTTAAGCCCGACGTGATCGTTACCCAAGGTAGTTCCGCGCACGATATGTCGGAAAAGTATGTTTTTAATGTAATTACCAAGAGAAGAGTAGAGGAGATAGATAATTCTGATTCCATCGCATATATCGTGCGTCTAAGGGAAGACAACAGGAAGGTCTATTGGCTGAGGCCGCACTTCCCGTATGGGAGGTTCTATTCTCAGAACCACGCTGGTCCATCAATTGACTGTGAGAGTGATAGGGGTGAAAATCGGGGTAAGAAGCGGAAAAACCTCGTGCTCTACGGCCAAGATATAAAGAAGTTCATAGATGTGGAAAATCAGTAAATTGTAGCAGACTATTAGTCGCTAACTAAGTACACGACAGTAACATGGATTGATATTGTCGGGCGCGTTTAGGTTGGTCTCGTGTTTGGTGTATGATCTGTGTGAGTTGGTCTAATCCTTTTCGAAAGAGACTTATGGCTTTTCGCCCATGTTTTTTTATGGGGATCGGTTTTCTTTGATGCAGTTGCTGTCCTACCAGCAGGGCCCATAGGAGGGTCCACGCCAGCAGTCCCAACAGCAGATGCAATCGTTGCGG
>JAJEFJ010000070.1 GCA_022820485.1 Candidatus Latescibacterota bacterium | reverse complement strand
GCCTGCTCACCCAATGACGGACGACGCGCCCCGCACGCATACCGTTCAGATTGGCCCTTCTGAACGGATTTGGCAACATACAAATGACACCGGGCAGGACGGTAGGGAACCGCAGATAACCATAGCTGCGTAACATCAGTTTCGAATATAAAGCGCAACATTAGCCAACTAATCCGATTACTTCCCTCAACCTCTTCACCACTCGTACCCCGTCCTCCGTCCATTCTGGCTCTGCTGGAGAGCCAGCCGCGCCGAGCGACCGCCGAATCAACACCGGCTGTAGCCCCGCCGCCCTAGCTCCCGCTACGTCGTCTTCTGGCGAATCGCCCACGAAAATTGCCTCGTCTGTCGTCAACCCAGTCTGCTCCAGCGCCGGGGTAAAGATCGCCGGGTCGGGCTTTTTGACGCCGACATCGCCGGAGACGACCACTGCGTCGAAAAAGGGGCGCAACGCCAGCTCATCTAGCAACTGATGGACGTGCGGCGGATGGTCGAAGTTGGAGATCAGCGCCAGCTTGTAGCGGCCTTGCAACTCGCCCAGCACGCTTTTAGCCTCTGGGTCCAGCGGCGTATGTGCGTGCCACGCCGCTATGCTCGCCTCGCTGATCCGCCGCAATTCCTCCAACGCTAACGCCAAGCTCAACTCCTCGACTAACTCGCGCATGCGACGCTCGTACACTGTCAGCCCGTCGTCCTGTACCGGCGGCTCGGGTTGGATCAGGAATTCCTCGCAGAGTCGGATTAACGTTTCTTCATCAAACGCATGACCACTAGCGATCAGTTCGCGGTGGATGGCATGGTACCAACTCTCTCCCGCAGCTTCCATATCGCCGTAGCACAATAGCGTACCGTATAGGTCGAAGAATACGCCTCGTATTTCAGTCATTGATTGATTGTCTTTCTAGTTCGGCTCAAGGCGGAGGATAGCGTCTGCGCGGCGCAATCACAACCGTTTCCCCACCCACAATGCACCTCGGCGCACCACTTCTTGGAAGGAGGGGTTTTCCAGCACTGCGTTGTCGTGGCCCAAGGCAAAGAAGAACACTCGGCCCTGACCATAGGTGTGGTGATAGGCCATGACGTGGGTTTCGTCGCGGCCGGGGTCATAGGCGTGCATGAGGTGGTGTGAGCGGTTGGGGTCGTGCTTGAGGTAGTGCAACTCGTCGGTCACAGCAAAGTCTTTGAGGCCGGCGGCAATGGGATGGTCGGAGTCAGATATGGCGACGGTGAAATCCATGTACGGGCTGTGGCCGTCGAAAAAGCCGTTGAGCATCTGGTGGTAGCCGGCGTTGTCGCGGAAGGAAGCGTCTGCGGTGTGCAGGCCGAAGAAGCCGCCGCCGCGTTCGATAAAGTGCAAAAGCCCCTGTTCCTGGCCTTGGGTGAAGTGGCCGACATCCGTGAAGAAGAGGATGGCTTCGTACGCGTTGAGGCCGTTGGCCATTACCTCGTAGTCACGCGAGAAATCGGCCTCAATTTGGGCGTCTTGGTTCAGCAGGTCGGCCAGAAATCGGCCCTGGCCTGCGTGGTCGTGGTACATGCCTTCGGTGCCGACGAATACTAAAAGTTTAACGGGAGCCATGGCGGGTTTCTCCTGTTGGTATTGGGTTAGTAGAGGCGGAGTGCCAGCGTCCACGCAACTGACCAGACTGACGCTCAAGCCCAGCGGATTGGCACCCCCAAATCGCGGGCCAGTTCATCCACTTGCTCGGCCAAGGTGGCCTCGAGGGCGATGCCGTGTTTTAGGTAGTCGGCGCGCCGCTGGTAGCTGCCTTCGCCCGGCCACTGCACGAGGCCCTGTTCGGGTGCTGCTTCCACTGATTTTATATGGGCTTTCAGATCGGCGCTGCGGTCGTGCAGCCAGTCGCCAAAGGGCTTGAGGGCGATAAAGCACTTGGTGGAGCCGCCAGCCGAATCCGTTGGCCGCTCCTCGGTACCCTGCTCAAAAGCAAGGAGGCCGCCGGCCAGTCCAGCCGTGAGCAGATCGACCATAAAGGCAAGTCCCGAGCCTTTGTGCTGACCCATGGGCAAAAAGCGCCACGATTGCAGCAGAACACTTGGATCCGTAGTGGGCCTGCCGCGCTCGTCCAAACCCCAACCTTCGGGGACGCTGCGTCCGGCGGCTTCGGCTTGGCGCACGCGGCTTATGGAGGATTGAGTCATGGCCAAGTCGAGGACCACAGGCTCGCCGTCGGCCGTAGGAATGCCAATGGCGAGGGGATTGTTGCCGAGGGAAGGGACGCGCGTGCCCCAGGCGGGAAAATTGGCGAACGCGTTGGTGAAGGCTAGGCCGACTAGCCCGGCGCGAGCGGCTCGCAACGCGTAGCTATGTCCGCGCCCCCAGTGCCCAACGCTGCGGACGACGCAGGCCCCCACGCCGTATTGATGCGCCCGTTCGAGTGCCCAATCCATGCCCTGCGCCGACGAGAAGCGGCCAATGCCGCCGCCAGCATCGATCAGTCGGGAGGCTGGGTACTCGACGATGGTTTCAAAGCGGGGATCGGGTGCCAAAATCCCTTGGCGGATGTAATTGATCACCGAGGGCAACAAGGCGACGCCGTGGGTGTGGCCGCCGTGCAGATCCACTTCAGCGCCCATTTGGGCTTCGACTGCGGCCACGTGTGGCGGTACCCCTGCGGCTGTGAGGGCGTCGAGGAAAAATTGTTCCAGATCGGAGTGGGCGATGCGCTTGGGCTGGCTCATGGTTACTTACCAGCCGCGCACCATATAGGCCTGCAACAGGCCGCTTTCATCGGAATTGAAGAAGCCCAATCCCCCATCCGGCGAGAGGAAAGGATGGATGTGGGTGTCCTTCTGCCAGGACGATCCGGGGTTTGCGACCTTCCGCGCATTTGCGAGCGCGCCTTCTTCTTCCTCGGGAAGGTCGAACAACCAGACCGCGCCGCCCCCGTCTTTTGGGCCTGCATCTGTGATTAAACGAGTCCCATCTATGTCTGTTGCGAAATGCCAGAAATCGGGCCCATCGAAGGAGCGGGACAGGTCGTTGCGCCAGCCGCCCGGCGTGTTGATGCCTTCATCGCCGACGTGTGCTGCCGCCCTCCCTGATATGAGCTGTCTTTCGTCCGGTTTGCGCGTCGAGGTGCTGGTGATGGCAATATCGCTTTTCCCCTGCCAGCACTGATGCCCCTGACAGAATTCGTTCCCATCTCTGCCCCAGGAGAAGTCGCGCAGGTCTGTTCCATCGTCCCGGATTAGGTGGATGTCCGCGCCCGGTCCACTGGTGAGCTTTTCCACCCTGCCATCGGCGGCAATGACATTCCCGTGATTTTCTTGGATCATGATGTCGTGGGAAGCCACGGGGTCCGTTTGACGCGTGTACTGGGGGTGCAGGTTGCACCAGGTGGGACCGTGAAGGACCAGCCGTACGGATGGCTCTTCGATCTCGAAGACCAGCAGACCCCAGAGCGCCCCTGCGCTATTACCGTTCCCGAGAAATCCCGAGATGGAGATGCGCCCGCCATCGGCTGAAATCGTCGAAAGCGGATACGGTCGGCTCAGCCTGAAATTGGTCTCTGGAATCGCGTGATCGAGGACGTAGATGATCTCGCGTTCAGACCCATCTAGTCCGACCCGCTTCAGCGTCAGTCTTCCGCCTACCCCAAACTCTGTTTCATTGACGAAGTAGTACAGGTAGTCGCCATCTGGTGAGATAGACGGCCCCGTCGTTCCAAGCTCGGTGGTGATCGGCGTCAGGCTGCAATTGTCTTCTAGGTTGCAAATCAGAAACTGGTGCTCGGGGTCCTTGGGATCTGAGCCGTGCGGGTGCGCTGAGCGGTGGAGGATCAGCCGTTGCGAATCGGGCGTGAAGATCTGCGCCTCCATATAGATATGCGATGAGGGGATCGGTTCATCCGTGAGCTGGATGATTTCGAGATGGTCCCGTTCGGTTTCGGGGACGAGGTCAGGTCGGATTTTCATTTGCCTTTGTTCTTCATTTCTTGACGACTGGGTGCATGGCCGCAATGTGCTCTGGCCCTGAGGCGCAGCAGCCACCGATGATCTGGGCACCCATCCGCTTCCACTCGCCAGCAAACTCCGCCATGTGGGAAGGGTAGTAGTCGGCGTTTTGCAGGATGTCCACGCCGGCACTGGGTTTTTGATTTGTGAGCGTCGGCCTGTTGGCAATGGGGCCGGTCGGGTTGTAGCCGAGGTTGGGGTACGCGCCGACGGGACCGGCAAACGCCTCTCGGAGTATGGGGAGACCGACGGAGATGTTTTCCGGGTTGCTGCACATGAGCAGAACGGCATCGACCGGATGACCTTCGAGGGCGCTGGCAAGATCAATCAGGCTCTCGCCATACTGCATTGCGCCGTTGTCTTGGATGTGCCGAACGCCGAGGAAGACCGGCACACCCGCCTCGGCACAGCCATCGACAGCCTCGACGCAGTCCTCGATGAAGCCGACGTACTCGGCTAGGATCAGGTCGGCACCCTCGTCGGCCAGGAGCTTGGCGTGATCGGTCCACTCCCTACGGTACGTTTCGAGACCCAAGGCGCGGACGTCCGAGACTGGGCTGGTAGGTGACATCGCTCCTTGGAGGCTGGGGGCGGCGATACCGCCGGCGACGTACGCCTCTTGGCGCATGGCGTTGCGGGCCTCGACAGCGTTGCGGATCGCGGCGGTCGCATAGGTGCGCCAGGCGTGGCGCTCACCGATAGAGTCGAGCCGAGTAGGCGTCGTCCAGAAGTTGTTGCTGGTGATGATGTCGGCCCCGACGCGGAGGTAGTCTGAGTGCACCTGCTGGACCACGTCGGCGTACTCGAGGTTGGCCGTTGCCGACCACGCCTTGAGTCGGTCTTCGGCACCTTTGAGGACATCGGCTCCGCGCCGCTGCAGCTCCGAGCCGGTCCCGCCGTCCAGCAGCAGCGCATCGCCGTTGCGGAGCCGCTGGGCGATGGTGTGTGTGGCCATTTTGGTCTCTCCGATGGGAGGGCAAAGGTACATGTCTGCCGGGTCGCGTCAAGATAAAGAAATACCTCGGCAGGTGCCGCAGCCAACCCGACCGTCAAGTCAGCTTCCGGTAGAGCGGTAGTGCCGCACGCCCACTTGCCAGACGCGCAGACAGACCGCGAAAAAGAGCAGGCCCACGACTGGGGCCAGCCATTGGAACAACGGGCCTGAACCCAAGGGGTCGGGGCGTTCCAGAATTCCCAAGGCCGGGTAATAGCTGACGCAGGCGAGGGGGATGACGTAGGTGAAAAAGCGGCGGAACCACTCGCGGTAGATCGCTAGCGGATACTGGGCTGTCTCCACGCCGCCGTAGGTTACGGTATTGACGATTTCCAAGCTCTCGGTAGTCCAAAAAGCGAGTGTCGCCTGCAGGACGATGAGGCCGTAGAACAAACATGCGCCGCCGAGGATGGTGAGCAAGACGAGGACCAGCTTGTCCGGCGTCCAGGCTAGCTCTAGGGCATGTGAGGCCCACAGCAGGACGACCAATCCTTGGGTGATGCGGCCGATGCGCTTGAGGGTGAGTTCCTGTCCGGCCAATTGCAAGGCCGTGCTGCGGGGACGCAGCAGCAAGCGGTCGAAGTCGCCGCTTTTGACCGTAGAGGCGAACAAGTCAAAGCCGCGCGAGAAGGCGTCGCACAAGGCAAAGGCGATATTGATTAGGCCGTAAAAGAAGGCCACTTCGGGCAGACTCCAGGTGTCGAGGGCGGTGAAGCGGTCGAAGAGCGCCCAGATGCCCAAGAATTCCAAGCCGGTCATCGCGCCGTGGCCCACAGACAGCATGATGAAAGAGGCCCGGTACTGCATTTGGCTGCGGAAGGAAATGCCGATATAGCGGCCGTACAGGCGCAGTCCATTGAGCACGACTTCAGCCTCCTTGGACGACTAGGCGGCGGGTGCCGCGATAGAGGAAGAAGCGGCCTAGGCTCACTAGTGCTAGCGTCCACGCGAGTTGATGCCCTACTACCGACCAGACTTGCGACGCGGGAATGTGCCCCATGTAGAGGCGAAAGGGGGTGTCGGCCAAGCCGCGAAAAGGCAGGAAGTCGAGTATGGGTTGGATCTCGTCGGGAAACAGCGGCAAGGGGATCACCATACCCGAAAAGACGAAGATGCATATCGACAGCATCTGCATGGCCCCCTCTCCGGCGATGGTCCACATCAAAGAGATGTTGACCAAGTTGGACAGGGCTCCGCCCAGCAAGATAGCGCCCACCGTGGCCAAGGCCCAAGCTGCCGCAGCAGCCGGGGACGCGGGAGCTTGCAGACCGCAGAAGAGGAAGGCCACGCAGAGCAGCGGCACCGAGCGCAGCAGGGCGGGGGCAATGCGGTTGGCGAGGGCGCGGCTGTACCAAAAAGTGTATAGATCGACGGGCCGCACCAACTCATAGGCCACCGTGCCTGTGCGCACCATGGTGCGCACGTCGTCGTCGGGTTGCCAAGGCAAGAGGGCGAACAGAGCCTGACCTAGCCAGACGTAATTGACCACTTCGGCGTAGGTCATGGGCTGCGCTTGGGTTGCCGTGCGGTAGAACGCTTCGAAGATCATCACCCGAATGAGGCCCCAAAAGAGCTGCGTGCTCATGCCGGCTAGGGCCGCGGCCCGGTACTGTAGTAACATGCGGATGCGGGCGCTGAGGACGGACAGGTAGGGCCGCATCAAGGGCGATCCCGGTAGAGTTGGGCGATGACTTCCTCGATGGGTGGGTTTTCGACAAAGAGGTCGCGCACCTCGTGGCGGGCGGTGATGCGGCTGATGAGGGCCGGGGCTGAAATGCGTTCGGGCGCAAAGCTGAGATGCACCCGGGGGCCGTCGCGCTGGACGACGCGAGCGGCTTCGTCCTCGATGGTCGCTGTGGCATCGACTAAATCGACGATGAGGCGGCGCTCGGACGAGACGCGGGCGCGCAGATCGGCGAGGCTGCCGTCGGAGAGGATGGTGCCGTCGCCGATGACCATGACCCGGTCGCACAGGGCTTCGATATCGTCCATGTCGTGGGTGGTCAGGATGACGGTGGTGTTCTCTCGGCGGTTGAGTTCTTTGATGAAATCGCGCATCGCCAGTTTGGAAACCGCGTCGAGACCAATGGTCGGCTCGTCCAAAAAGAGCAGGCTGGGGCCGTGAAGCAAGGCCGCCACCAGATCGCAGCGCATGCGCTGGCCCAAGCTGAGCTGGCGCACGGGCACGTCGAGGAAGGAGTCGAGTTCCAGCATGGCGATGAGCGCGTCGCGGCGGCGGAGATAGGCGTCGGTAGGAACTTTGTAGATGTCGCGCAGCAGATCGAAGGATTCAATGGCCGGCAAGTCCCACCACAACTGGGTGCGCTGGCCAAAGACCACGCCAATGCGGCTGACGTGGCCAATGCGGTCCAGCCAAGGGACGCGGCCTTGGACCTCGCAGCGGCCCGAATCGGGGACGACGATGCCGGAGAGGATTTTGACCGTAGTGGATTTGCCGGCGCCGTTCGGCCCGATATAGCCCACCAGTTCGCCGGCTTCTAAGGAGAAAGAGATGCCGTCCAACGCCCGAATTGTGCGGTGCGAGCGCTGCACAATGCCCCGGAAGGCACCCCAAAGGCCGGGGCGGCGCTCGGCAATGCGGTAGGTTTTGACTAGGTTGTCAACGACGATTTGGGGCATGAATCTAAGTACACGACAGTAGAAGTGGTATGAGATGCTTCGCTCCGCTCAGCATGACAACACGAGGCGTCAGCACCTGTCATGCTGAGCGGAGCGAAGCGGAGTCGAAGCATCTTATTCCTCAATGCCCCTGTCGTGTATTAAGGCATGAATACTAATAACGAGTACTAGTTTAACAGGGGCCATTGCGTGTTGCTCCTTTTCACGGACTAGTCGGGAGCGACCGCGGATTTTTCCCAGGGCCGGATAAAGGATTCAGGTTCGACGCCCAAGGCCTCTGCCACGCGGTTGATGTAGTTGAAAAAGCCGATGATCTGGACGGCGTCGTGGATGCCGCGATCGTCAAAGCCGTGCTGGCGCAATTGGTCGATGTCCTCAGCGGTTGAGTCCTGGGGTCGTTGGGTCAGTTTTTCGGCAAAGGCGCATAGGGCGCGGTCGGCTGGCGATAGATCGGCACGGTGCCAGTCCGTGGATAATTGGTGCACCAGTCGGTCGGCCGGGGTTCCTTCTGCAACGGCAAAATTGCGAGCGACCTCAGCACGGAGGTCGTGGGCGTGGGAGCGTATTCAGTACACGCAATGGTTCGTGGCCGAAACGACCACGGCCAGCATCTCGCGGCGGCCTCGGCTCAGGGGCGAGGGGCCGTACATGAGGGTCTTATAAAAATCCAGTGAGACCTTCATGGCCCGGGGGTTAAGGCTCATAATGGAGACGATGCCCCAAATGCGCCCGGCCCGAGCGAGGGCGGCTTCGTACTGTTTTTTGAGCAGGCCGGTGGCCCGCTTTAGGGGAATGATGTCTATATAGGGCATTTGCTAATCACCTCTGCGATGACATAACTACGCGTCTGGCTGCCGACGGCAAAATTTGTGAGATTGTTGCGAGTTTTTAGCTTGCAACCGTAGAGTACCACCGCGTCGAAAAAGGGACGCAACCCAACCTAGCGCAACAACGCGCCGTATAGAAGGAGCCGTTTCCATGTCCGTCCGCTTCGCCTTCCTCACCGATACCCACCACTACCCCGACGCCCCCGCAGATTACGGCGCGCCCAAGATGCTCACCCGCAGCCAGGAGGTGCACGACGCGATACCCCCTGCCCTCAACGCGCAGGCTTTCGACTTTGTCGTCCACGGCGGCGACTTTCTCTGCGGCGGGTCGGCCTTCGACCTGCCCACCGAGACTTATTTGCGCTCGATTGACGAGGTGGCTGCGGCCTTCGCGCGGCTTGAGGCTCCGTTCTACTCAGTCCCCGGCAACCACGACTGCGACGCCCAAAGCGGTTCCTTCGACGGTTTTGCCGCCCGTTTTCCCTATCCCGACCCGCTGATCGTCGTCGATGCTGCGCCGCGACTGCGACTGGCGCTAGCTCATGTCTTCTACGACTGCGATGTCTTTGAGAAAGGTTCTGGCGTTTGGACCGACGCGCTCGACGAAGCCCTGCGCGCTGCCGCTGATCAAGCGCTAGCCGATGGCTGCGCCTTGTTGCTCGTTATGCACACTTGGATTCTACCCGATTTCGCTTGGGATCGCGGCGTGGTCGCAGGCGCGCCTCGTCTGGTCAAAACGCTCGACGAAAGCCCTGCTATCGTCGCCGCCTTCACCGGCCACCGCCACATCAACCGCATCACCGCCTACCGCGACTATCTAGTCGTCGACACGGCCTGTCTGATTGGCTTTCCCTTGGGGTATCGCAGCGTTGAGATCTCGGACGATGGTTTTTTCAAGACGCGCTTCCACACTCTCGACCTACCCGATCTGCTGCAAGATTCCTACGACCGCTCGACGCCCGAGGAGAACTGGGTCTGGGAAGGTCACATCTTCGACCGGGACGTGGATATCCTGTCGCCTCGACTCAGGGCGTTGTGGGGCTGAGCGGGGGCGACCTAGCGACTGCTCTATAAAACCTCATCGCCAGAGTCTGCTCATTTACTTTCGGCCACCATAGCGGTTTAATAGCTCGGCAGTCTCAGTAGCATTGTGTTCCGTCGCAATGTGTAGCGGTGTTAGGCCGTCGTCGCTTTCAGCGTTGACCTCGGCTCCCTGCTTAAGCAGTAGCTCGGCCGTCGCGGTAGCATCCATCTCTGCCGCATAATGCAGCGGCGTCCGGCCCTTGTCGTTTTTGGCGTTTATCTCAGCTCCTTGCGTCAGTAACAGTTGGGCTGTCTCAGTCGCATTGTGATTCGCCGCATTGTGTAGCGGTGTCCGGCCCTTGTCGGTTTTGGCGTTTATCTCGGCTCCTTGCGTTATCAACAATTGGGCGGTTTCGGTTGCGTTGTTCCTCGCCGCCCAGTATAGCGGTGTCCGGCCCAATGTGTCCTTGGCACTGATCTCGGCACCTTGGGTTAGTAAGAGTTGGGCTGTTTCAGTCGCATTGTGCCACGCCGCATGGTGCAGTGGTGTCTCATTCTCGCTGTTCTTGGCGTTGACGTTAGCCCCCCATGTTACTAACAGTTGGGCTGTTTCAGCCATATTTTTTGCTGCTGCCCAGTGCAGTGGTGTATTGCCAGCCTTTATATTGGCGAACAAATGGAAGCCAATGACCAAGAGCACCACTATGCCCAAGACCTTGGCAAATCGCCGGACTTTAGTCTTTTTAGGCGGTTCGTTGCTCATTTCGTTTCTCGCAATCGGGTGGTAGTGTCTAGTGGTGTTGGCGGCTGCGTTGGGTTTTTGCTATTGCTCTCTTGAGCCGACGTTTGCTTTGCGCGATGGTTCTCTTATGTCTAAAACGTATATAGTATAGATGTCGGTTGAAACTCATGGCAAGCGTCGGTGCCGCGTTGCGGAGACTGTAACTTAAAATCACATCTTTCTCTGAGGAGTAATCCCATGAGCCGCGATCTTCCCCGGACAATTTTAGGCCGCACCAATCTCGAGATTACTAGATTCGGCATTGGCGGCACGTATTGCGAGACAGCCGATGGATACAGGGCGGCGCTCGACTGCGGCGTCAACTATATCGATACGGCCCGCAGTTATCAGGGTGGTGAAGACGAGAAGTTGATCGGCCAAGCGATCGAGGGTCGGCGTCACGATCTCATCGTAGCCAGCAAATCCGCGAAGCGCGACGCCGAAGGGGCGCGCCAAGAGTTGCAAACCTCGTTGCGTGCGCTCAAAACGGACTACCTCGATATTTTCCAGCTCCACCATTTAAACACCGAAGAAGAACGCAACCAAGCGCTAGGCCCCGGCGGAGCATTAGAAGCCGCCCAACAAGCTCGCGAAGAAGGCCTAGTGCGCTTTATCGGCGTCACTGGACACGATTGGGTGCAAGTTGGACAGGCGGTCCGCACTGGTCATTTTGATACGGTACTTTGCTGGTATAATTGCGCGATGAAAGAGCCGGAAGAAACGGTTTTTCCCGCCGCGCAGGCCGCCAATACGGGCGTGGTGATCATGAATGCCTCGCGCAACGAGCGATTGCTAAAAGGTCCCGACGCGCCCGCCCCTGAACAATTCTATCGCTACGTGCTCAGCCACGACGCCGTGCATACCACGGTCATGGGTTTGCGGAGTGTCGATCTGTTCGCACAAGTTGCCGCTAGTTTGTCGGAGCGCGAGACGATCACGCCACAAGAGCGGGCTGAGCTCGAATCCCATGGAGCGCAGCAGCGGGCGTCCGGGGTGCTGGAATGAGTATGGCTAAACGAGAGTTCCCCATCCACATGGTGGTGCGCGAGGGCCATGCCGAGGTGGTCCAGCTACCGTTGCAGGCTGGGGCCGATCCGACTAAGCAGGGCGTGTGTGGTCGGTCGTAGTTACGTCTGTACTACCTGAATCAGGTTACCGCAGGTGTCGTCAAAAACCGCAATGGTGACGTTGGCCACTTCTGTCGGCTCCATCGTAAATGCTACGCCCAGTGACTTCAGTTTTTCATATTCTGCACGGATGTCCGTAACGCCAAAGGACGCCGCTGGGATGCCTTGGTCAAATATCCCTTTCTGAAATTCTTGTGCTACCGGGTTTTCATTTGGTTCAAGCAGAAGCTCGGTCCCATCTGGATCATCGGGCGAGACGACGGTAAGCCACTTGAATTCCCCCACAGGCAAGTCATGCTTCTTCACAAAGCCGAGGGTCTCCGTGTAAAACCTCAGCGCTTCGTCCTGGTCACTTACGAAAACGCTGGTGAGTGTAATGCGCATATCTGGCCTCCTTTTCTTTCATAGTGTCACTTGAGCCATCGGTTCATGACAGTCTTGATGGGTTCATCGTTGAAGACAAGCATCCGATACTTGCCGCGCTTCTCTGATCTCACAAGCCCCGCCTTTTCTAAGACATCAATGTGCTTGGCTATTGCCTGTCGGGAGATGGCGACTTTGTGTCGCATGATCAAGCGCACCGAGAGTTCGTAAAGCGTCTGCTCCTTGCGCTCGGAGAGCTCGTCCAGCATCAACCTCCGTGTTGGGTCTGCGAGCGCCTTGAAGACTAGGTCTTTGTGCATTGACATATACCATACGCAACCACGAGGTTGTGTGTCAAGAGAAGATTTCCCAAGCTGACAGGAACCACATCCCCAGCTATCGGCGGGATTGGGCGAAGACTTGGAGCCAGCGGGCGCACTCCTCCGTACGGCTCACCGGCTCCGGCAGCCCATCGCGGAGCCTTTCGGGAAATAGCGGCTGACTATGTATGGTCTTCTCTCAGGCGTTGTGTTCTTTAAAAAAGATGCTCTTGATATAGTAAGAAAAATATAGTAAAATTTCTGACAATCTATCAAGAACAGGAACGAGAAAAATGTGAGCAAAATGACTCGTATGGCCGACAAGATCCTGAAGAGAGTGTCTGCACACGGCAGGGGTAGGTGGGTATGCACACCGAAGGACTTCCTAGACCTTGGGAGCCGTGAGGCCGTCGATCAGGCCTTGTCGCGTCTCGTCAAAGCGAGTCAGCTACGCCGGGTAGGCCACGGGCTGTACGATATGCCTAGAATGAGCGACGTGCTGAAGCGGCCTGCGCCGGTCGATCTCGATGCCGCCATAGCAGCGCTCGCAAGAAGGGACGGTGTCCGCATTATGCCCGATGGCTTGGCGGCTGCGAATCAGCTTGGGCTCACCAACGCGCTACCTGCTAAGGCATCTTACGTGACGGATGGCTCCTCTAGGACGGTCAAGATAGACGGACGAACGGTCCGATTCCGACATGCGAGGCCTAGCGTCATGCAGTGGGCGGGAAAACCGTCGGCACCGGTGGTGCAGGCGTTGCGCTGGCTTGGCCCCGAGGCTGCTGCCGATGCGCAGGTCGTTTCGATTTTAAATCGCCATCTTCCCGACGAGGTGAAGCGCGACCTGTTTCAAAACAGCCGGCATCTGCCCGGTTGGGCGCTGCCGCTGGCGCGCAGCATCACGGCGGGTCAGGCCGTTGGCGCATGAGTGGGAGCTTCGAGACTTTCCTCACCCTTTCTCGGAGCAAGACAAGCTTTTAGATGGGGCATGGAACAGCTTCACCGTGTCGAAGCCACGATCAACGAATGAAATTCTCGCCTACGGCTGATTTGAGTCGTCAATCAATAGCTACCAAACTCAAACTGAATCGCTGATTTCGACTAAACTCTCCCCTTGATTTACCAACTCAAGGGTGCCGTAAAGGGTCTTTGAGAAAATTGTTCTCAAGCGAGCATTTGAAGTATTGCCGCAGGTAATCCAGATTATTTTTGGCGGAGGACCTAAACGTCCCAGAAGCTCAACAAAGTCCCGATCTTTGGTAATCACAATCGCATCGACTTCTCGCGCTTTATAAAAAATATCGGGATCCTCAGCCTCCCTGAGTCCTAGATCGCGCACATGGAGCACATCCATGCCAAAGGTATCGTGAATCCAAGGGACAAGTTTGGGGGAGATATGAGCGTCGAGCCAAAGGATCATGCAGCGAGAACCGGATGGTTCAGCCGTTCACTGGCAAAGCGCAGACAGGCGCGAATATCCTCGGATTCAAGATCGGGATGCTCGGCCAAAATTTGTTCAGTAGTCAAGTCGGCGGCGAGCAAATCCAGTACGTCCGTAACTCGAATCCGCATCCCTCGAATACAGGGGCGTCCCCCGCACTGCTTGGGATTTACCGTGATGCGATCGGTTAAAATAGCCATAGCGGTCCTTCCCTTGATATGCCTAAAGTGTCTAAATATCGGTTGAGGCCCAAGGCGAAACAAGCTGCGACGTTTGCGGTGAAGATGCCTTGGACGTAGCCGCTTTATTGGGTGGAGCAGGAGGGGTATGGGAAGTGGCGGCGTTGCTCAAAGAGTGGTCCGACGGGAAAGGTGCTGACGGCGGTTAGAGCGTTATCTCCCACCAGTGGTATTCTCTGCTTGAATATCATCGCTTATAGCGAATATATTGACATTTTGCTATCTGATGGATATATCCTGCCACGTGGAGAAGCATACCGATGACTAGTGCCCCTCAGATCGTCGTCTTGGCCGGCGAGGAATATGCTATCGTCCCTCGCGCCGAATACGATGCACTGCGCACCGCCGTCGACGAAGACGCTATGGATGCCGCTATCATCCAGCGCGTTCTCAATGACCCCGATCAGGAACTCGTGCCCTTCGAACTCGCCAAGCGCATCGCCGACGGAGAACATCCGGTCCGGGTGTGGCGCGAGTATCGCGGCATGAAGGCCAGCGAACTGGCCGCTGCCGCCAATATCGCGGCCTCTTATTTGTCCGATATTGAGCACGGGAAGAAGCCTGGATCGATCAAAGCAATGAAGCGCATCGCGACGACGCTCAACCTCACAGTGGACGATTTGATTTAGTTTCAATTCGCTCCCCCGTCGAAACGAGAAATAAAATGGAAGAGCAGGTTGGTGTAATTATCGAGCAGGGACCGGAGGATTGGCAGATCGTGCAGCAGGACGAGCACGGGCAGGGGAGGATCGAGTTGGGGGGGAGGTGGAAGTTCGAGACGCCCGGACAAGTGGAGGTGCGCTTGGTGTGGGAGGATACGGGAGTGGCTGTTGCGGCTGGTTTGGACTGGCAGGCTGTACCGACGGAAGAAGATGGGACTTGGAAGGGTGCTTTGGAACACATACCGGCGGGCGGGCTTTATCGGCTGGAGACGCGGTTGCGGACGGCGGAGAATCCGGCCGGGGAGTGGTCGCCGCGAGGAGATATGCGGCACTTTCTAGGGATAGGCGATTTGTGGATGATTGCTGGGCAGAGCAATTCGGCTGGATACGGGCGTGGGCCGTACGAAGATCCAGCGGAGCTGGGAGTGCATCTGTTTAGGAACAGCGAGCAATGGGCGCTGGCGGCACATCCGATGAACGAATCGACGGATACCCAACACGCGGTGAACCGAGAGGCCGCCAACCCAGGGCACTCGCCCTACCTGCAATTTGGGCGCACGCTAAAAAGGACGCTCGCGCATCCGGTGGGTTTGGTGCAGACATCGCTGGGAGGCTCCCCGCTCACGCGGTGGAATCCCGGCGAGCCTGGGGTGGCGGATTTGTTTGACAATATGGTGCAGTGCGTGGAGAAGGTAGGGGGAAAGGTCCGGGGGATTGTGTGGTACCAAGGGGAAAGCGATACGGGAACCGACGCGGACGCGACCAGTTATGCTCAGCGGTTCCAGCAAGCGGTCGCCGCTTGGCGGGAGGCCCTAGGAGACGCGGAGTTGCCGGTGCTCACCGTGCAGCTAAACCGCGTGTACCAACCCGCAGACCCGGATGTTGATCGGCGCTGGAGCCAAGTGCGCGAGGCGCAGCGGCAGGTGGCGCGGCAAGTGCCGGGAATAGGTGTAGTGCCAGCGCTCGATTTGCCGCTTTCGGACCAGATCCACACCAGTCCGGCCGGCAACATGCTCTTGGGCGAGCGGTTGGCGCAGGCGGCTTTGGGGTTGGTCTATGGCCAGGCAGTAGCTTGGCAGGCACCGGATTTGGCGGTGGCCCGGCGGCGGGAGGACCGCGTCGAGTTGGAGTTTGAGGCCGTCGAGAGCCGGATGGATAGCATTGATGTAGAGGCCAACAGCTTCCGGGTCGAGGATGAAGCCGGCGAGGTGCCAATCGCGGCGGTGATCTATCCCCAGGACCATCGCGTCGAACTAGTCTTGGAGCGTCCCTTGCAAGGGGCGGCTAAAGTCCACGGCGGCTACGGCAAGGATCCGGCGACTGTGCCGGCGGATATGGAGCGCTTTTTGCCGATGTTGGGCTTTTGGGGCGTGGAGATCGTGTAATAAGAAAAGGAGGCGGGAGCAAACACCCGTCTCGACCTGTGATCGCCTACTATTGATGCGCCCGGTTAATCAACACGGCACTCAGAATCAACGCCCCTCGCACCACGAGTTGCCAGTATTCGCTGATGTTCATCAGCGTCATGCCGTTGACCAGGATGCCCAAGAACACCACGCCCATCACCGCGATGCGGAGATGCTGCCGCGACTTGGTAGTGTGGCTACCCCTGTACCGGCTGCAAATTGAGCAACACCAACAGCCACACTCGGTGCCAATAGGCGCTATTGATATACGGGCTGTATTCCGAGGGCCAGTTGCGCCAGTAGGTCTGATTGTGCGGAATGCGGTGATACCACTGCAAGAGCGGGATCGACGGTAGTTCGGCGAGCCAGATTTCCATGGCTTGGCGGTACAATTGCACTAGCCGCGGATCGCGCGGCGAGACTTCTGCCATTTGATCGACGATTCGGTCGTATTCCTCGTTCTGCCAGCGCCAGAAGTACTCAGCGGGCGTGCCGGTTGGTTGCACGAAGCGGCTGTGGTAGAGCCGCAGCGTAAAATACGGATCGCGGACGCCGCCGGCGTGTCCTTCGAGAAAAGCCCGGGCCGTGCCGTGCGACTTGCGGGTAAAGGTATCCGGGGTGTTGCGGAAGTCGGCGTCAAAACCCGCTTTCTCTAGCTGGGCGACCAACACCGGCGCGACGTCTTGGAAGATGGAGAAGATGTCGATGACCATCTTAAACGGCTCGCCATCCTTGGTCCAATAGCCCCCTTCAGGCCGCTGCCAGCCCATGCTCTCCATCAGGGCGGCGCTTTTGTCCAAGTCAAAGACGCCGATCTCGTATTGAGCCAGCAAATCCTCGACCTCGCTGAAGTACGGTCGGAGCGCCGGATATGCGGGAAAGGGCAAAAGCGTCGAGGTGCCCGCTCCCTGCCAGCCGATCTGCACGAGTTGGTCGCGGTCAATGGCGTAGTTGATCGCACGGCGCACGTCCACGTTTGAGAAGGGAGCCTCTAGGTTGTTAAAGCCCAGCGAAATGGGCCAGAAATCGACATAGCCGTACGGCGGCTGGCGCCCGGTCCAAGTCGTTATCTTGGGATTTTTGTCGAGTACGGTCAGGATGTTGGGCGGACGCAGGTCGAGGCTGGTATCCATGTGGTTGGTAATCAGGTTTTGGACGCGCTTGTCCTCCTCCATGTACGGCAGGTAGATGACGCGCTCGACTTTGGGCAGGGATTGGAAGCCGGTGGCCGCAGCCCACCAGTCTGGCCGCAGGTCCCAGATGCGCTGTTGCGGCGTGGAGAGCACCAGCTTGTACGGCCCGGAAAACACGGGCCAGCCTTTTTGCGGATCGAAGTTTGTAAAGGTGTCTGGCGACTGCCCTTCCCACACGTGCTTGGGCACAATCGGCACCCCATTGCCGAAGTTGTGGGTGAAATACGAAAAGACAAAGCGCGGGTTGGGGGCCGTCAGCGCGATGTGCGCCGTCAGGCTATCGACGGCTACGGCCTCTTGGACCCAGTTTTTCAGGTCGGTTGAATAGGCCAACAAAGGCGCGTTCTGCCGCAGCATGTTGATCGTAAAAACCAAGTCGTGCGCCGTCCACGGCATGCCGTCGCTCCACGTAACCCCCGGCCGAATGGTGATTTCCACTTCGGTATAGGCGTCGTTGAAGCGGTGATCGGTGGCGAGCCAAGGAATTAGCTTGCCCTCAAAAGCATTGTAAAAGTACAGCGGCTCGAAAACGAAATTATACCCGGTGCGCGAGGTGGATTCCGGCCGATAGGGGTTGAAGGTATTGTAGTCCTTGATCTGCCCGGCGCACGTGCCGCTTTCGGCGCAATCCATGATTAAGGTGCGGTTGCGTGGGACCTGCATAAGCGCCGGTTCTTCGACCTCGGCGTCCTCGCGCTGGCCGGCCGCGTCCGATGGCTGTTGGTCGGAAGGGGTGTCGCCGCAGCCGCTGAGCAGCCACGCGCTGAGCAATGTGCAAATGCTGCGTTTCATATTAGACCTCGCCTCGGTTTAGAGTGAGAGGAACGTGCCGATTGAGCGCGATCAAACCTTTAACCTCGCGTTGGTTGTAGATTCAACAATACCAAAAGCCACGTCCGGTGCCAGTAGGCTGTATTGATATACGGATTGTCCGCCGATGGCCAGTTGCGCCAGTAGGTTTGGTTGTGTGGCAAGCGGTGGTAAAATTGCAACAAGGGTATGGCTGGCAACTCGCGCAGCCAAATCGCCAGCGCCTCTCTGAACAAGCCCACCAAGCGCGGATCGTCGGGTGCGGTCTGGCCCATCCGATCGACGAGGGCGTCGTACTCGGGGTTTTTCCACCGCCAGAAGTTCGGCGTCGCCGTGTCCGTCGGCTGGACGAAGCGGCTGTGGTAGAGCCGCAGCGTAAAGTACGGATCGCGCACCGAGCCTCCATTGCCAAATATATAAGTTTTAGCCGCGCCCGTGGTCATCCGCGTGTAGTTGTCCGAGGTCATGCGCATGTTGGCTGCAAAGCCGGCCTGCTGCAACTGCTCGACTAGAATCGGCGCGATGTCTTGGAAGGTTTGGCTGATGTCGAGCAGCATTTTGGCCTGCGCCCCGTCTCGCGTCCAGATGCCCTCGGCGTCCCGTTGCCACCCAGACTCCTGCATCAGAGCCGCGCTGCGGGTCGGGTCGAACAGGCCCACCGGATATTGTTCCAGCAAGTCTTGGACTTGGGCTGTATAGCGTCTGAGCCGCGGAAAGTCGGGAAACGGCAACAGGGTTGGTCGCCCCGCTTCCTGCCAGCCGACTTCCACTAGCTGCTCGCGGTTGATGGCGTGGTTTACGGCCCAGCGGAAGGCCGGCTCGTCGTAGGGTGGCTCTTGGGCATTGAAGCCCAGCGAAAGGGGCCACCAGTCCAGATAGCCATAGGGCGGCTCTTGGCCACTCCAAGTCGTTACACTGGGATTTTGCTCTAGCACGGTGCGGATGTTGGGTGGCAGCATGTCGGCGCACAGGTCCATGGCATTGGTAGCGAGGTTTTGGACCTGTTTGGCCTCTTCCATATAGGGCAGGTAGATCAGCCGCTCAACTTGCGGCGGCTGGCGGAAGCCGATTTTGGTGGCCCACCAGCCGTCGCGTCGATCCCAGATCCGCTGCTCCGGCACGGAGTGCGCTAGGCGGTACGGACCGCTTACTACGGGCCAGTCTTGCGCTAGATCGAAGTTGGCGAAGGTCTTGGGGTCTTGGCCCTCCCAGATGTGCCGGGGCACAATCGGCACGCCATTGTCGAAGTTGTGGGTGAAATACGTGAAGACGAAGCGCGGGTTGGGGGCCGTCAATGCAATGTGCGCCGTTAGGCTGTCGCTGACTACGGCTGTTTTAACCCAGGTCTGCATATCGACTGCAAAGGTCAGTTCCGGCGCGTGGTCGCGGAGCATGTTGATCGTAAAGACCACGTCTTGCGCCGTCCACGGCCGCCCGTCGCTCCACTCGACTCCGGGCCGAATTTTTATGGTGACCTCGGTGTGGTCTGTGTTGTACTCGTGTCCGGTGGCGATCCAGGGGATGATCTCGTCGCGGTAAGCGTTGTAAAAGTAGAGTGGCTCGTAAAGGAAGTTATACCCCGTGCGCGAGACCTTGCCGGGCAGGTAGGGATTAAAGGCGTCGTAGTCTTGGAACTGGCCGCTGCACGTGCCCTGATCGACGCAGTCGGTGACCAAGGTGCGCTCGCGCGGCACGCGTTGCAGGCTACTTTCGCCGCTACAAGCGGCGCAGACCAAAGCGAGGATTAGCGAGAAAGCGGGGCGCGTCAAGACTTCTCCTTTTGGCGGTGGTCGCCAAAACGTATCAACGCGCGTCGGGAGGGTCAACCGACTTGAGCGAAGCCACTAGCCCGCCTATACTACCCTCATTCAATTCCAACCTCCATCAACCACTCCGGAAAAAACCATGTACGATCTGTTAATCCGCAACGCCCAACTCCTCGACGGCAGCGGCCAGCCGGCTTTCCGCGGCGACATCGCCGTCGAGCAGGGCCGCATCGTAGCCATCGGCGGCCTTTCTGAGGCCGAAGCGAGTCGCACTATCGACGCCGAGGGCCGCATCGCCTGCCCTGGCTTTATCGACATCCACACGCATTCGGACCTGACCATTGCCCTCGACGGCCGCGCACTCAGTTCCCTAACGCAGGGCATCACGACCCAAGTCATGGGCAATTGCGGCGTGTCGGCCGCGCCCACCCGCGACTACGAGCCGTACTACGGCCCGCTCGACCCGGCGATGACCCGTGGCTTGGAGTGCGACTGGACTCATTTTGGCGACTATTTTCAGCGGCTCGAAGCCAGTGGATTGGGCACGAATACCGCGACCTTGGTCGGCCACGGCAATGTACGCGTCGCCGCCATGGGCTACGACGCCCGCCCGCCGACTGCGGCGGAGATGGAGCAGATGAAGGCGCTCGTCGCCCGCGCAATGGAAGACGGCGCAATGGGGCTGTCGTCGGGCTTGGCGTACGCGCCCGGCCCGTATGCGGCGCTGGAAGAACTCGTCGAGTTGGGGAAGGTCGTCGCAGAGTACGGCGGCATCTACACCTCGCACATCCGCAACCAGACCGAGTCGATTGGCCAAGCCGTCGGCGAGGTCATTGCCGTTGGCGAGCAAGCTGCGGTTGCCGCCCACGTCTCGCATATGCAGCCTGGTGCGCCGATGATCGGCGCAACCCGCGACCTGCTCGCCACCATCGACCAGAAGCGCCGCGAAGGCTGCGACATTAGCTGCGACGCCATTCCCTATACAATTGGCAGCACCACCCTCAAGTCGCTGTTGCCCCCTTGGGCCTTGGCCGGCGGCGACGAGGAATTGCTGAGAAGGTTACAAGACCCAGAGACTCGCGCCAAGATCGAACAGGACACCATGCAGTACGGGGCCGAGAGCGGCGGCAGCCGCAAGCGCAACTTGGCGCGGGATGGAGACTGGGACAAAATTTGGCTGGGCAGCGCCGAGCAAAACGCCGATCTAGTCGGCCTGAGCTTTGCGGAGATTGGTCGGCGGCGCGGCCAGAATCCCCACGACGCGGTCTGTGACATCCTCGTCGAAGAGCGCGCGCGGCCGTGGATGTTGGCCGAGGACGTGTCTGAAGAGGACTTCCTCAACATCGCCCGCCACTCCACTGGCGGCGTCATCTCCGATGGCTTCTCGCTGGTGCCCGAAGGCACCTTGGCCGAGGGCAAGCACCACCCCCGCTCCTACGGGGCCTTCCCCTACTTTTTGCGCCACTTCGTCCGCGAGCAAGGCGCGCTGCGCTGGGAAGAGGCCATCCACAAGCTGACTGGCCATGCCGCCGCCCGTTTTCGCTTGGGGGACCGCGGCCTGTTGCGCGAAGGCTACTGGGCCGACCTCGTGGTCTTCGACCCCGCAGCCATCGGCGAGTGCGCCGACTTTGCCGACCCCTACCGCTATCCGCAGGGTATTGACTGCGTAATTGTCAATGGACGGATCGCCGTTGAACGAGGAGAAATAGCCGACAGCCGCGCCGGACAGATCGTCCGGGCCGCGCCTTAGCGCGGTAAATGACGATACAAAATATGCCTATATTTGACAAAGTTCGTTCGATAATCTAAACTTTGTTGTCGTCATTGACTCGGAGGTGCTCCATGCTCATTACCCTTGAACAGATTGGGCAACGCCTGCGCTGGGCGCGCGAAAGCCGGCAGATTACCCAAGAGACCGCTGGTGCCGCGCTCGGTCTCCAGCGATCCGCCATCAGCCTCATGGAATCTGGCCAGCGGCAGGTCTCCACGCTTGAGCTGACTTATCTCGCTGACCTGTACGGTCGGCCGGTCGAATGGTTCGTCAGCCCGAATAGCCCGGTCGAACAGGAAGACCCGGTCGTTGCGCTTTTTCGCGCCGAGCCGGGTCTGCAAAGTGAGGTCGTCCAAAAACAAGCTCGGCGTTGTCTGCGCTTGCTCCGAGAAGGGGCGTCGCTGCGACGCCTAACGGGCGGCAGATCTGCTGTCTCCCTACCGCGTTACGAACTGCCGTCCCCGCGATCAGTGGGACAGGCCATTGCCCAAGGCCAGCTTGTGGCCGAGCAAGAGCGTCGGCGTCTCGATTTGGGCCAAGCACCCGTCAAAGTGCCTGAGACCTTGGCCCACCAGAATATCTGGACGGCCGCTTTGCCGTTGCCCGATGAAATCTCTGGTCTCTTCCTGAGCAGTCCAGACTTCGGTATGGCGATTTTAGCCAACCTCACTCAAGCGCCAGTGCGGCGGCGGTTCTCGTTTGCCCACGAACACGGTCACGCGCTTATGGACCGCGATGAGCCAGCCACCGTTACGAGTGCCCACAACGCCAAGACGCGAACCGAACAGCGAGCCAATGCCTTTGCTGCCGCCTTCCTCATGCCCGAAGAGGGCGTGCGAGATTTTCTGCACAACTTGGGCAAAGGGAGGGGTACTCGCCGCGAGGAAGCAGCGATGGATGCCGTCACCGAAGAAGGAATTCAAGGTCAACTGCGTAGCCCGGCACGCTCACAGAATGTAACCTACGCAGACGTGGCGCTTTTGGCTTGGCACTTTGAGGTAAGTTATGCAGCGGCGGTTTGGCGGCTGCGCGGCTTGAATCTCGTCAGCCAAGAACAAGCCGAAGCGCTTCTCGACCAGACCGAAGAGGCCAAGCACTACCTCCGTACTGTAAAAGCCTATTCGGATGTAGAGGATTCCGAAGACGAGGAACACTGGGACCACGAGTTGGATTGGCAGATTCTGTCGCTGGCCTTGGAAGCGTGGTGGCGCGGTGAGATTTCGCAGGGACGGCTGCTGGAGGTAGGGCGATTGTTGGATATTGACGACGAGACGATTCTCGATTTGGCGGAATGAGGCATTTTGAATGGAGCAGCAAGGCCCAACGCCGATTGTCCTCGACACTTCGATCTTGCTGAATTTTGTGAAGATCGGTCGTGTTGAGTTGCTCGGTCAGCTTGGCACATCGGTTGTGCTGCTCGACCAAATTCTCGATGAAGTGAGGCGTCCAGATCAGAGGAAAGCGGTCAAAGACGCTGTGGCTGGGGGCACACTTGGTCTACAAAGCGTTCGCAATCCAGTGGAGGTTGCCCTTTTTACAGAACTTCGGGCGGGTGGACGGCTTGGAGCCGGTGAGTGCGCTGTTCTGTCCGTTGCGCTTACGCGGAATTGGATCTCTGGGCTTCAGGACCGCAGGGCGCGAACAGAAGGCCAGCGCCGATGTGAGGACTTGGCACTCTGTCGGACAGAGGACTTGGTGTTGACACTGATTAAGGCTGGCTACCTAACGATAGAAGAGGCCGATGGGTTTCTCGCCGAGTGGGCGACGAAGCACCGCTTTAGATCTAGGGTCACCAGTTTTCGATATCTGAACAAATCAGATTTCTGAAGTTTGGTTAGGTCGTGATCCGGAGAGAGGACAGCGTTGTTCACAGCCCAGAAAAGCCCGATATAGAAGCGGCCATGAAGTCTATCCGACTAGCCGAAAATTTCAAAACTGAACGGAGATAGTTCTCTTATGAAACCACGTGCCTTTGTTCTGATGCCCTTCGCGGAGGAGTTCGACAATATATATGATTATCTGATACACGCCCCTTTGTCGGAAGCAGGCTACGATGTGATGAGAGCCGACGATATCCTCAATCAACGAAATATTTTGAAGGATATTATCCAGTCAATAATCGATAGTGAACTTATAGTGGCGGATCTATCGACGGCGAATCCGAATGTTTATTATGAGTTGGGATTAGCGCATGCTTATAAAAAGAACGTCATACTACTCGCCCAAGATATTAAGGAGGTACCATTTGACCTTCAATCGTACCGTATTATCACGTATAGTACTCACTTCGCACAAATGAACAATGCTCAACAAGAGATTCGAGAACTCATAGAAGGTGTGCGAACTGGCGACGTGAAATTTGGTAGTCCTGTTACTGATTTTGGAGTTTCAGCCTCCTCTTTATATGCCGATGGTACACAATCTCTAGTAGCGGTATCTGATGAACAAGATGAACGCGGCTTTCTTGACTACCAAGTTGAGATTGAGGAGAGTGCGGAGACCATAACTCGGGTAATTACTGGATTCAGAGAACATCTTCTTAATCCCCTTACATTGGAGCTACAGAGCGCAACTGAACGGCTTATAGGCCCAGAAAAAGAGTCACCCAAAAAAAAGCGGAAGACCATGCGTTCGTTGGCTATTGAGTTTGATAAGCACACTTCGTGGTTACAGCAGGGCAACAATCAATACCGACAAGCTTTGGGAAGTATGGGACAAAGCTTGGATGCAATGCTAAGCGGCGAGTTCAAGAGTGTAGATCCGGAAGATAAGGCAAAGCTAGCCGAACTTGTACAGGTACTTGGCAATACAGAAGGAGCGATTCGAGAAATGCGCACGAATTCCTCTGATCTTGTATCGAACATGGACGCTCTTCCGAGAATTGAAAAAGAGTTCAATCGCTCTAATCGTTTGATGTCCATCGAGTTAAAAACCTTTATAAACAACGTTGAACAAACTGAATCAGTAATGGCAAGGGCTCGAAACGCAGCTACAAGGCTTCTTGGAGACAATATCTAAAAAGCACATAGACGTAGAGAATGCAAAGTCTCCATGAGAGCATATTCTATAAAACAAGAATATCAGAGATAAATAATATCCCATGCCGACCCTGAATTGGCTAACGCGAGATACCGACATCCACGCCGCCGCCCACGTTCCCTATCGTCTCCTCGAAGAAGTCCCCGACCTTTCCATCGGCGACCCAGATGCCGGCAACATACTCATACAAGGCGACAACCTAGAAGCCCTCAAGGCACTGCTGCCGTTCTACGCCGGCCAAGTGAAGTGCATCTACATCGACCCGCCGTATAACACTCACTCTGCTTTCGAACACTACGACGACAATCTCGAACACAGCAAATGGCTGGCGACGATTTGGCCGCGACTTGAACTTTTGCGTGAGATGTTGGCAGGGGATGGCTCTCTTTGGGTTTCACTAGATGATACTCAGGCACATTATTTGAAGGTAGTTGGAGATGAAATTTTCGGGAGGAAAAACTTCATCCTCGACATTGCTTGGCAAAAGCGAGATGGCCCGCCAAATGATCGGAAAATTGGTATGGGCCACGAACATATTCTCGTTTGGGCAAAATACCGAGAAGGTGACAGTAAACAAACCGTTGCCGAAAAAACCTTCGGCCTGATGCCACGCACAGAAAAGGCTAATGCCCAATACGATATTTTCAAGGAGTCGGACGGACCTGACCCAAGAGGGCCATTCAGAAAAATTGATTCAACTTCAAACGCAAAGGGTGGAAGAAACGTTGAGCATCTTATCCAGTGCGTAATCCTTATACAGGAGAGGATGTTTATCCTCGGAAAGGGCGAAATTGGGTACACAATAAAGAGTATATGGAAAACCTTCAAAAGGATGGACGTCTTTACTGGGGAGTAAAGGGAACGGCCGGGACACCGATGAAAAAATTATTCCTTTCTGAAGCAAAACAAGGAATGACAACACCAAGTGTATGGTCTGGATTTGCGTTGAACCAACATGCAAGCTCCGAGATGGAAAAAATTTTTGGTGAGAAAGCGGCTTTCGAAACTCCGAAGCCAGAAGGTTTACTGGAGCGCATCCTCCACATCGCCACCAACCCCGGCGACCTCGTCCTCGACTCCTTCCTCGGCTCCGGCACCACCGCAGCCGTCGCGCACAAGATGGGCCGTCGCTACATCGGCATTGAAATGGGCGAACACGCTGTCAGCCATTGCGTCCCGCGCCTGAACAAAGTGATTGACGGCGAACAAGGAGGCATCTCCAAAAGCGTCGGCTGGCAAGGCGGCGGCGGCTTCCGCTTCTACCGCCTCGGCCCACCCGTATTCGACGAGGAAGGACATATCCGCTCAGACATTAGCTTTTCCGTGCTGGCCGCCCACGTCTATTTCAGCGAAACCGGACATCCGTGGCGCGACAACACCGCTTCCCCCTTCCTCGGCCTGCACGACGGCCGCGCTTATGCCCTGCTATACAACGGCATCCTCGGTGACAAAGGCAATGTCTTGACCCGTGCAACGCTCGCTGTGATTCGGGAAGAGATTGTGCGTAAGGACGCCAATTTCTCCGGGCCGCTCACGATCTACGGTGAACAGTCGCGCTTGACGCCAGCGACGCTCGACCGAGAGGACATCGTCTTCAAACAGACGCCCTACGATATCAAAGCGCGAACCTGATCCATGCAGCTAAAACAATATCAAGCCGACACCCTCTCCTTTCTGCGCCGCTTCTTCGAGGAAGCGCGTATCGCCGGACCCAAGAACGCCTACGAAGCCATAACCCAAGAGCCAGAGCAGGCCGCGCGGCTTAGAGGCTATGCCGAATCTTATGCACCGCTAAAAGAATTGCCAGACGTTCCCTACGTCTGCCTGCGCCTACCCACCGGCGGCGGCAAAACAATCCTCGCCGCCCACGCCGTCTCCATCGCCCGCAATGCTTGGATCGAAAAGGACTATCCACTGGTACTGTGGCTAGTGCCGACCAAAACCATCCGTCGGCAGACAGTCGAGGCCCTGAAAAACACCCGCCATGCGTATCGGCAAACACTGGACGACGCTTTCGACGGCCGGGTGCGCGTATTCGACATCACCGACTTCACCCATATCCGGCCGCACGACCTGCGCGACCACTGCTGCATTGTGGTCGGCACCATTCAAACGCTGCGGGTAAAAAGCACCGAAGGGCGCAAGGTGTACGCCCACAACGAAGAAATGGAACCGCACTTCTCCGGCGTCCGGGATGCCGCACCGGGTTTGGAAAAGCTGGATAATGGCACCGTCAAATTCTCCTTCGCCAACCTGCTACATCGGCACCGTCCATTGATGATCGTCGATGAAGCACACAACGCCGTCACCGGCCTGACGCGGGAAATGCAGGCGCGGGTCAACCCGTGCGCCATCGTCGAATTCACGGCGACGCCGTAGCGCAAGTCGAACATTCTGTATAGCGTTACCGCCCAAGAACTCAAGCGCGAAGAAATGATCAAACTGCCCATCATGCTTGCCGAGCACGACACTTGGCAGAACGCAGTGACCGGGGCCATTAACGCCCGTGCTTCGCTTGCAGAGACGGCCAAGGACGATGCCGACTACATTCGTCCCATCGTCTTGTTCCAAGCACAGCCGAAAAACCAAGAAGTGACGGTCGAGGCGCTGAAAAATCACCTGATGGACATTGAGCAAATCCCGGAAAGCAAAATCGCCATCGCCACCGGCGACCAACGCGAACTCGACGGCATCGATTTGTTCGACCGCACCTGCCCCATCGAATACGTCATTACAATCGAGGCGCTCAAAGAAGGATGGGACTGCTCCTTCGCTTACATTTTCTGCTCGGTATCGCGCATCCAAAGCGCGACAGACGTCGAGCAACTGCTCGGCCGCGTGCTGCGGATGCCCTACGCCAAGCAACGCCAAGAGACCGACCTCAACAAAGCCTACGCCTTCCTGTCCGAGCCATCTTTTGGCGAAGCAGCGCGCGCCTTAGCCGACAAATTGGTAGATATGGGCTTTGAGGAAGACGAGGCCCTCGACAACATCGAGCCGGTGCAGCGCACGCTCGACTTTCAGAGAGACTTGTTTGGTCCGCAGGAAAAGCCGGAGCCGGTATTCAAATATACGACCCCAGCAACCCCGGAAATCCAAGGCATCCTAGAATTCGCCGATACGGACGTGTTCATGGAATACCACGACTGGTCGCTACTCGATTATTCGCCGAAGATGGACGAACAGGAATTCACTATCCGCGAGACGGCGCGCAGCTTTGAAATTGACCTCGACGGCAATCGCATTACCTCGTCGTCGAATACAAGGGCGCACATATTGCCGAAGGGTCGGATACCGCCGAAAAGCGAACGATTGGCGCATTGTGGGAGCGGGAAAGCAATGGTAAGGGCCTGTTCATGGTCGCGGAGAAAATGGTCGATGGGAAGGACATGCGGCAGCAATTTGCGGATATATAGATGACCTATGCCCAGCTAACGCGCTTCATGTTGCCCTTGGTGGTGACGGCGCTGGTGCAAGAGCTCAGCGGCCAGTTCCTCAACGGCGGCATGGCGCGGATGCCGCGGGCGGTCGAAACGCTGGCCGCGTTTGGCTTGGCCTTTGGCTTGGCGCTATTCCTCGCCGGCACCCTGTCTCAGGTGCGGCAGCTCGGCTTGGTGCTCGTCGAGCACACCCAAGGCTGCCGCGTCTGCTTCCGCTTTGTGCTCGCCGCCGGACTGCTGTTGGCCGGTATCTTGGCCAGTTTGGCGCTGACGCCGCTGGGGACTTGGATCATCAATGATCTGCACGGGGTCGATCCCGCGCTCGGCGAGGCAGTGCGCTTGGCCCTGCTGTGGCTCGTTCCCTTCCCCGTCCTGCACGGGATGACGCGCTTTTACAGCGGCGAACTCATCCGCATCCGCCGCACCGACATCCCCGCCTACGCCATTACCACTGGGATTGCTCTCAGCATCCTCGCAGTTTTTGTACTGCTGCCGCTCGGCTTCGTCCGCCACACTCCCATCTTACTGCCGGTCCTCGCCACGTACACGGGTGCCCTCGCCGAGCTTGGCGTGGTTGCGTGGGGCCGCTGGCGCTTGGTGCGCTGGTCAGAGCCGGGCGACGCGCCAACTCTAACCTATTTCTACGTTCTGCGCTTCTTCTGGCCCTTGGCGCTGATCATGGCCGTGCAGGCTGGCACCCGGCCGCTGATCAACGTGTTCGTCGCCCGCAGCGCCGACGGCACCGAGGCGCTGGCCGTGCTGACCGTCGTCTATGCGCTCGGCCACATCCCCTATGGCTGGCTCAACGAACTGCGCAACCTGCCGACGGCCTTCCGCCAAGAAGGGGATTTGGGTAAGATCCGTCGCTTCTGCTGGGGCTGTTGTCTGTTTTCCTGTGCGTGGATGGTGGTGCTGTTTTGGACGCCGGCGGTCGATTACATACTCGGCACTTGGATCGGCATCGGTCCCGAGTTGATCGCCCACTGCAAGACGCCGCTGCTTCTCTTCATGGGCTTTCCTTTTGTAGTCAGCCTGCGCAGCTACTTCCACGGCATCGGCTTGCTTCAGCACCGCACCCAAGCCATGGCGCCGAGCGCCCCGTCGCGCGTGGTGACCGTCTTGCTGGTGCTAGCTCTGTTGGCCAATTTCGAGCTGCACGGCGCGACCCAAGCCGTGGGTGCCTTAGTTAGCGGCCACACCGTGGAGGCCTTGGTCGTCTGGTGGAGCATCGGGCGCGGTCGGCGAGCAGGATAAGAATCTGCTTGACGCTGCTGCGTCCCTGTCCAACGTTCTATGCAAATTTTGCGGGTGGGCAACCACGAGAGTTGCCCCTACAGAATTCCATTGGAACTATAGGAATTGCCACTACCAAACCCCGTAGGGCCGTCTTTTGTGGCGGCCTTGACCCAATAACAAAACCCGGAAAGGGACGCCATAATGAACGGCAACCAAGCCATTGCCCACATCCTCAAGGCCGAAGGCGTCGAGTGGCTGTCGGCCTTTCCCGCTCAGCCGCTGATTGACGAGGCGGCGCGCGCTGGTATCCGCCCCATTATCTGTCGCCAGGAGCGGACGGGCGTCAACATGGCCGACGGCTTCAGCCGCACGACTAATGGCCGCCCCTTTGGCGTCTTCACCATGCAGACCGGGCCGGGCGCTGAAAACGCGCTCGGCGGCGCGGCCCAAGCCTACGCCGATGCCATCCCCTTGCTGCTTTTGCCCGGCGGCGTATCCACGGCTCGCACGCAAGTGCCGCCCAACTTCGACGCAGTGGACAACTATCGCGGCATCACCAAATGGGCCGCCAACATCAACCGCGTCGAGCGCATCCCCGAGCTGATGCGCCGCGCCTTTAGCCAGCTCGTCCACGGTCGCCCTGGGCCGGTGCTGGTGGAAATTCCCAGCGATTTAGCTGCCGCTGAATTTCCCGGGGACCTCGACTACCAGCCGGTCAAAACCTGCAAATCTGCGGCTGATTCGGACGCGGTACGCGACTTGGTGGCCGCGCTCGTTAAGGCCGAATGCCCGATCATCAACGCTGGGCACGGCGTGATGTGGGCCGAAGCCACAGACCAGCTCGTGGCCCTCGCCGAACTGCTCAACGTGCCCGTTATGACCACCTTGGCCGGCAAAAGCGCGTTTCCCGAAAACCATCCGCTCGCGCTGGGCACTGGCGGCCACACTGGTACGCTGATGGTCGATCGCTTCCTGCAAAAGACCGACTTCGTCTTGGGCGTGGGCACTAGCTTTACCATTTCTGTCTTCAATGCGCCCATGCCCGACCGCGCCGTCTTGGCGCAGGTGACTAACTGCGCGGAGGATCTCAACAAGGACTACCAGATCGACTTGGGAGCTGTCGGCGATGCGCGGATCGTGCTGGAGCAGATCATCGAGGAGGTCCGCCGGCAGCTCGGGGCCGACGGGCGAGGAGATGGCGGAGTTGCGGCCGAGATCGCGGCCATCCGCGCTGAGTTCAACGCCGAGTGGGCACCGCGATTCCGCTCGGACGAAGTGCCGATAAATCCCTACCGGGTCTTCGCCGAACTCGCCCGCGCCGTAGAGGTGCCCAACACCATCATCACCCACGACTCGGGCTATCCCCGCGATCAGCTCGTGCCGTTCTGGCGGCCCCAAGTTCCCAGAGGGTACATGGGCTGGGGCAAATCGACCCAGCTTGGCTACGGCTTGGGTTTGGCTTTGGGAGCCAAGCTAGCCGCGCCGGACAAGCAGGTCATCAACATCATGGGTGACGCGGCTTTTGGCATGGCGGGTCTCGACATTGAGACCGCAGTGCGCGCGGAAATTCCCATTCTCACGGTGGTGCTCAACAACGGCGTGATGACGCACTACGACCACTACATGCCCTACGCCACCGAGCACTATCAGAGCAACCAACTCGGCGGCCGCTACGCGCAGGTGGCCGAGGCGCTTGGTGCCCATGCCGAGCGCGTTGAAACGATCCCGGACTTGGCACCGGCCATCCAACGCGCCCTCGCGGCCAACGGCGAAGGACGAGCCGCTCTGTTGGAGGTGATGACCAAGGCGGAAGAAAACGTCGCTAAATTCTGGTAAAGGAGGAGCAAATGGACCAATACAAAGCCGTTCTCATCGGCTGCAGCCGCATGGGCGCTTTCATCGATAACGAGGTCCCGGCCGATATGCGCCCGTACTCTCACGCCGCTGGGTACGAGGCTTGCGAGCGCACGGACCTGATCGCCTGTTCGGACTTGCGTCCCGAGGTGATGGAAAGGGTCGGCGCGCGCTACGGCATTCCCGCGGACAAGCAGTACACTGACTATCGAGAGATGCTCGCCCGCGAAAAGCCGGACATCGTCAGCGTGGCCACTCAGCCTGAGCACCGCGCTGAGATCGTCATTGCGGCGACCGAAGCGGGTGCCCGTGCCATCTACGCGGAAAAGGCGTTCTCGGCGTCGCTGGCCGAAGCCGACCGCATGGTCGAAGCCTGCCAGCGCCACAACGTCGCGCTCAACATGGGCACCAATCGCCGCTTCTACCCCGGCTACGACCAGATGAAGGCCGTCATCGACTCCGGGGAAATCGGCGCGTTGCAAACCCTCATCATCCACCAGACTAGTGCGCTCTTCAACGGCGCTAGCCATAGCTTTGACCTGCTCCAGCGCCTCAACTCCGACGCCCCGGCCGCTTGGGTGCAGGCGCATTTGCCCAATGGCGACGAGATCATCGACGGCGATATCCTGCGCGAGGACCCAGTCGGGCACGGCATGATCCAGTTCGCCAACGGGGTTACTGCGTACGCGCTCAATTCGGGTCGGGGATTGGAAGTGGAGGCCGTCTGCGCAAGAGGCGTGGTGACGGCGCTGGGCAATGATAGGGAGTGGCAGTTGCGGGCACCGGTAGCGCACGATCACCGGGGCCGCAATAAATTGGGCTTGGTGGAGTTTCCTGCTTTCGAGCACCGGGCTTCGACGCTCTGCTTGATTGAGGATCTGGTCCGCTCACTCGATACGGGCGAACCGCCGCGCGGCGGTGCGGAACTGGCGCGGGCTAATACCGAGCTGATTTTCGCGTTCGTCGAGTCGCACCAGCGCGGCGGTGCACGCGTGGAGTTGCCGCTTGACGGGAGCGTTTATCGGCTGGAGCGGGACCGCGGGCCGAGGCAGCCGAAGTACGAGGCGGACGCTTAGGTCCTCAGGGCATGACCGCCGGTTATGCCGCAGCCCTTGAACAAGGTCCGCTGCACGGCGCGGTCGTGCGCGAGGGCAAAATCCGGCGTCTTTTCGCCGAGAATGCACGCGGCTAGCTCCTGCAATAAGCTCGGCGGGGCTGGTCCTGGATCAAGCTCCACGTCCTGCCACTCGCCAGCCTGATACCCCTCGGTCTCCTGAGCCAAGAAGACGCGCAGCTTGTTCGAGCCGAGTGGCTCGTGCAGCAGGGTTCCTTGGGTTCCGTGGACCTCGATCCGCCGGTCCATGCCGATCTGCATGGCGGTCGTATCCACGATGCCGATCCCATCGCGACACTCGTGGACGACCACTGCGTTATCGACTTCGGCCCGCTCCCCGTAGTGCTTGCCCAACACGCCGTGGACGGCCAAAGGCTCGCCCATCATCGCCACCATTAAATCCACCAAGTGCCCGGCCATTTCGAAGTAAACGCCGCCGTGATAGGCGGTAAATTCCCCGTATAGCTGCTTGTGCCAGCCAATCGGCTTGGGTATGTGGCCGCGATACATAAAGACCTGCCCTAGGGAGCCTGACCTCACCAAGCGCAGCATCTCGGCTATCGCCGGATTGTAGCGCCACATATAGGCCATTTGCAGCATCAACCTCGCGTCCTCGGCGAGCTTGTGGAGCCGCTCCAATTGGGCCAGATCGACGCCAGCCGGCTTCTCCAACAACACGTGCTTGCCAGCGGCGAGCGCTTGTTCGGCATAGTCGAGGTTTTGATACACGTGTCCTTCTACGACCACGGCCTCTGCTTGGCTATTTAACACGTCCTCGACGGAGTCAAAAACCGGAATGTCCAGCCCGTATTCCGCCCATCGCTCCAGATTTTGCTGAATCACTGCGGGATCGGCATCGTACATCCCCACCAGTTCCACCTCGCCCGGCCTTGTTGCCGCTTCCCGAACGTGCATGGCCGCGTGACTGTGCCAAGCGCCTAGGAATGCAAACTTCAACATGTTTTTGTTTCTCCTTACCAAGTAGTTACAAATTCGTCCACGCCAAAGCCCTCGGGCATTTCGCTGTTGAAGGTGCGCAGGGGCCGGGATTCAAAGTTCGGCGGATCGGCGGCGGGCCGGAGGTCAGCGTACATGTCGCTGTAGTGCTGGTGGACGCGGGCCTCGTCTTGCTGCAACCGCTCGTTGAGTGCGGCAAAGCGGCTTTGCAGGGCCTCGGCCTCGGCAGTAGTAAAGCGCTGCGCCATGTCCTCGGCGTAGCACGCGGGTGGCGATCCGTCGACTAGCGGCTTGCGCTCTTGTACGGACATCTGGGCGATTTCTGGCCGGTGCAGGAAGACGACCTTGTTGGCGATCCGGCACAACAGCACCACGCTCACCATGCGGCCGGACTCGCCCGGGTGCAGCTCGGCCAAGTAGGTGCGGAATTTTGGCTCGTCGCGGGCAATTAGCGCGCGGAAGAGCGTCTCGACCTGGTCCCGCTCTTGATCGTAGCATTCGGTCCAGTGGGCAAACTGGGCTTCGGCTGCGGGCGAGAGGTGTTGTCGAAAATCGTCGGCGTGATACCAGTCGAGATGGTGGTGATACGAGAAAATCTGGCCGCCGAAGGAGCGGTAGCCGAGATGGATGGTGCGGCGCATCCGGCTGGTGTACTGGCTGCCCCAGTGCATCATCAGGTTGGGATAGACGATGCCGTCGCCGGGCTGTAGCTCGACGGGGACTCCGCCTTTTAGCGGCACTTTAGGGTCTAGCATGAGCTGTCGCCGTTGGGCTTCGTTGGTCGGCTGTTTGTGACTTTCGGGGAGAATCCAGAATACGTCGTCTTCGTAGAGGGCGATGTTCCACTGCACGTATCCGGGGGCGTTGGCCATCAGGTCCGCTTGCATGCCGCTGAGCGGTGCCTGCTCAGCCGAGCTGGCGTCGCGATGCCAGTCTGTGTACCCGTAATCGATTAGCCCGCTGCACAGCGCGCCAAAGGCGGTGAGGGCTGTCACCGGAGCCTGCATGAGTTGGGCGCTGACGCCGAAGGTGGTCTCGCCGAGGCAAAAGTCGATGACATCGGCGGTCTCGGCGTCAATTGAATTCATGTTTAGCCGCGGATGAATTTTTTCGTACCAAGCACCGCCGAGCGGATCGCCGGGTTGGCGCGCGGCCGCGGAGCGCGCCTTTTCCCGGTCCACCATCCACTCAATGGCGAGCCGCATCGCGTCCAACCGCTCGGGCGGCACGACGTTGCGCAAGATCAGATAGCCTTGGCGGCGGAATTGTTGCAGATCGACGTACATGACTCTTTCCTATCAGTTGGGAGATCGCTGTGTGGCTTGTTCGATCAAGAGTCGGTCCTGCTGCGTAGCTTGTTCGATTAAGAGCCGATCTTGCTGGCTTTGCCGCACCTGCGCCTCTATAGCGACGGGGTCCCACTCAGACAATAGCCGCTTTTGGAGGACGGCTAAGGTGACTGCGTGGGCTGGATGGTCCGCTAGGTCGTCGAACTCGTTGGGGTCGGCCTCTACGTCGTATAGCTGGGGTAGATCTCCCAAGCTGTAGTGGAGCTTGTAGCGGCCGCACCGCAACATGGCTGTTGGCCGCTTCACGCCGTGGGCGAGGTATTCGGAAAATGCTTCGTCTTTCCAGTTTGCGTCTTGCCCTTGCAGCAATCCCAACAGGCTATCGCCATCCAGCGGACCTGCGCTGGGTGCGTCGGCGAGTTCGACGATGGTCGCTACTAGATCCACTAGCGACACTACTTCGCTGATGCGCCGACCGGCTGGGATTTGTCCGGGATAGACCATTTGCAGCGGCACTTTGGCGGACGCCTCGTACATGCTCGACTTCCGCCACATGCCGTGCTCGCCGTTCATTTCCCCGTGATCGCTGAAATGCACGATGAGCGTGTTGTCGCGCTGTCCGGTTTCTTCTAGGACGGCGAGCAGGCGGCCGATCTTCTCGTCGAGATAAGTAATGAGTCCATAGTAACCGGCGCGGGCGCGGCGCACCTGTTCTGCGGGAAAATCGACTCCCCCGAACATGGCTCGCATCCGCTGGTGGACGGGGTGCTGGCTTTCGAGGTGGCCGGGGGGGATCTCCGGCATGTCGATTTGGTCGAGGGGATAGAGGTTGAAAAACCGCTCGGGCACTACGAGCGGAAAATGCGGCGCAATAAACGAGACATTCAGCGCCCAAGGCCGCTCCTTGCGGGCCGGATCGCGCAGGTAAGATAGCGCTTGTTCCTCCACCAGATCATCGACTTCGATCTCCAAGGTCGTCCCCGGCCCGGCCTCGGCGACCCCACCCCAGGGCTTGTCGGCTGGCGGCGTGCCCTTGCTCCAGTCGGGCGTGCCGCGCAGGACGCCGTCTTTGGTCCACAGTTCGGCGTGCAAATCGCGCGCTAGTTGGGCGCGGAAGCCGTGCAGTTGGTCAGGGCCGCAAAAGTGCTGTTTGCCCGAGAGGACCACATCGTAGCCAACGGCGCGCAGCCGGTGGGCCCAAGTGATCGCATCCGACGGCAGGGGACTGGCATTGTCAAAGGCCCCGATCTGGTTGATGTAGCGGCCGGTCATAAACGACATCCGCGAGGGCAGGCAGAGCGGAGAGTTGCAATAGGCGTTGGCAAAGGTCGCGCCCTCAGCGGCTAATTGATCCATAAAGGGCGTCTGCACGAGCGGATGTCCGTAGGGGCCGCTGTACATGGGCGCGTGCTCGTCCGTCATAATGAGTAGGATGTTGGGGCGGTTCACGGGTTGCTCCTAGTTTGCAGGCGTGAAAAGTTGCGGGCGAAGATAAGCCAAACAGATTCTGCTAGCCATCGGCTTGCACGCCCAAGCCGTGGACATAGACCAATTCGCTACCGCAGTAGCCCGTCCACAAGACCAAGCCGCCGATCAGGACCCCGAGCCCGATCCACGCATAGAGCGGCCATCCTTCAAGCCGCCCCTTGAGGTGCAACGGCAAGCGTCCGAGAACGGCTCCTAATCCCAACAGCAAGGTCCAAGTGGCGAGGGATTCGTGGGTGGCTAACGGCTCAGCGGCTGGTCCCTCCCAAGCATCGGTCGCGGCCGCATTGCCGCTGAGGACGGCGGCTGTCGCCGCTAGTACGCCCAACACCAGCAAGCCGTACGCTAGGTGGTGTCCGGCGCGGCGACCTAGCCACAGCGCGCCTAGATCGCACAGCGGACTCAGCGACAAGAGCGCGATGGGGTAGTGGACGATGAAGGGATGCCAATCCATATTGTTATTGTTAATCAAACTTAGGATTGTTAATGAAACTTGGGAACGCGCCACCTCAAACCGGAGCAATGCCCTATGGCCACAGACTTGTCTCAACACATCGCCGACACGCTGCTAATCGACACGCACGAACACTTGCGCAAGGAGCGCGATTGGGTCGAGGACGGCCCGGACATTTTGCAAGACCTTTTTGGCAACTACGTGCCCGCCGATCTGATCGCCGCTGGTGCTACCCCCGAGGACTTGCACAAGCTCAACGACGCCTCCGACCCGGACTTGGGAGCACGCTTTGACGGCATCCGCTCGGCCTTTGCGGCCATCCGCTTCACTGGCTACGGCGAGGCCGTGCGCATCCTCGCGCACGAGATCTACGGCATGGCCGATTTTAGCGGCGACGAGCTGCACAAGGCGCAAGAAAAGCTCAGCGCTTGGCGTCAACCCGGCGGGCGACACGAGCTGCTCAGCCGAATAGGTCGGCTCGACCACGTGCAAACCGACGACTTTTCTTGGCCCTGCCTACCCGACGAGTCCGGTGTAGATTTCTTCCTCTACGACTTGTCGTGGGCCACCTTTTGCAATGGCCAAATCGACGCCGAGGCCATTGAGCGCGAAACCGGCGTGGCCGTCACTGATCTGGCTAGCCTTAAGCAGGGCATGGAAGCCATCTTCGCCGAGCACGGCCCCCATGCCATAGCGGTCAAAGCTCAGCACGCGTACAACCGCACGCTGCGCTGGGAAGAGCGCGCCGACGCGGACGCCGAGCGCGTGCTCCAACGCCTGCTCCAGGGCACAGAGCTCGACGAGCCGAGCCGGTTGCTGTTGGGCGACTGGTGTTGGGCGCGGGGCACTGAGCTGGCGATCGAATACGAGCTGCCGTTCAAGATCCACACTGGCTACTACGCTGGCAACGACCGCATGCCCGTTGACCGCATCAAAAGCGGCAACCTCTGCCCCTTGCTGGCCCGCTACCTCGATTGTCGCTTTGTGCTGATGCACATTGCCTATCCCTATTCCAACGAATTGGTCGCCCTGACCAAGCACTACCGCAACGTGTACGCCGACCTCTGCTGGGCGTGGTCCATTGACCCGTACAGCTCGTGCGATTTTGTGCGCCGCTTTATCCACGCGGCTCCCGCGTCCAAGCTCTTTGCCTTTGGCGGCGACACTGGCTGGCCGACCAGTTCGGCGGCCTACGCGATTCAGGCGCGGCGCTGGCTCACCCGCGCCCTGCAAGGCGAGATAGACGACGGCCTGCTGACCGAGGCCGAAGCCATAGAGCTGGCGACCCGCTTTATGCGCGGCAACCAAGAGGCCTGTTTCGACTTGGCTGGGACGCGGCAGGCGCTGCGCCGGTCGCTTTCAGCCGCTTAGGTTGCGCTAGGGTAGATGTCGCTTTGTATGACCGCTTACTTGTCTCGTTTTTCCCATTTATAAGTAATTGTTTTGCAGCAGGAGCGACAACGGTTTGGTTTCAAAATGGGAAATTCGCCCAGGATACCCGAGACATGCGGGATTGCGGGCGCGATGAACTACAGTATCGCGGGTTCTTTCATTTGTCGATAGAAGGACCAACAGAAGAAACCTGGCGTCATGGAGAATATGCGGAGGACGGAAAGGAACATGAAGATCGCGATCCTGACAGATGTCCACGGCAATTTGCCTGCACTTCAGGTCGCCTTGAGAGCAATTCGGCGTGAGGGTGCCGATGCGATTTTTCACACGGGCGACGCCATAGGCATCGGCCCCTTTCCGGCAGAATGCTTGGAACTGCTGCTGAGCATGTCTGGCATGAATCTGATTTGCGGTAATCATGACGCCTGGTTTTCGACCGGGCTTCCAGAACCACAACCGCCGTGGATGAGCGATGGCGAGTTAAAACATCATCACTGGGTACATTCCTGCCTTGATCCGTCACTGCGCCCTACAGTGAGAGAATGGCCCTACCTGATTCAAGATGTGTATGAAGGTGTTCGAATATCGTTCCTTCACTATGGCCTCACAGAGTCGCAGGTTGACTTCAAGCCCATCATCCATAATCCTCGTCCCGCCGACTTGGATAAAGTCTTCGCAGATACAAAATCCTATCTCGTATTCTATGGCCACAAACATTCACCTTCAGATTTAGTGGGGACGGCCAGGTACGTAAATCCCGGTTCCTTGGGCTGCCATTCAGAACCCATTGCGCGATTTGCCATCCTAAAGTGCGCGAGCAGGAGCTACGAATTGAAAATGCGTTACGTTCCGTACGATGATAGTGCCCTCTTCCAACAGTTTGAAAGGCGCGATGTGCCCGACCGACATTTCATCTATAAAGCATGCTTCGGTGGAAGGAGTTGAGTTCGGCTCCCTCCCGCTCCGTCTGGGGTCATTCCCGCGCAAGCGGGAATCCAGCCTTGCACCCGATGCGGACTTCAGCGAGACTACGGCGTACTCAGTCGAAGCGTCGGAGGGGCTTCTGGATGCCTGCTTGCGGAGCGCAGGCATGATAAAACTGCGTATCCACCAATGAAAATCACGACACTGGAGGTTCTATGTCCGAATGGTTTGAAAACGAAGACTTCTGGACGGAAATGTATCCCTATATGTTCTCGGAAGAGCGATTTCAATCTGCCGAGGAGGAAATCGACAAGATTCTTTCGCTGGTGGAGTTCAGCGGGACACATATCCTCGATCTGTGCTGCGGCCCCGGCCGACATGCCACGCTCCTGGCCGAGCGAGGATTTTCCGTAACGGGCGTTGATGCTACCGCGTTCCTATTGCAAAAAGCTAGAGCGCGAGCAAACGAGCAGAAATTAGACGTTGAGTTTGTGCAGGAAGACATGCGTCGTTTTGTGCGGCCCTCCTCATACGACTTGGTGCTCAACATGTTCACGTCCTTCGGCTATTTCGATGACAAGGACGAGGACCTGCGAGTACTCAGCAATATTTACGAGAGTCTCAGACCTGGGGGAGTCCTCGTAATGGATCTGATTGGTAAAGAGTGGTTGGCCAAGGTATTTGCCGCGACCTCCTCGGAAGTGCGTCCCGACGGGACATTGATCGTTCAACGTCGCGAGATCTTCGACGATTGGACAAGGATTCGCAACGAATGGCTCCTGATCCGGGATGAGCGTGTAAAATCGTTTAAGTTTCACCACACGCTGTACTCTGGCCAAGAACTGAAGGATCGTCTCTTGCAAGTTGGGTTTAGCAATACGCAACTATATGGAGATTTGGCAGGCAGTGCGTATGGGACTAGCTCAAAGCGGCTGATTGTTCTGGCGCGCAAAGAGGCATCGTGAACTATCCTCCTCTTTAGGGAGGCAGAGTACAGGGGGACATCGTGATCGAACTCCGAGGTGAGCATGTGGTCCTACGGGCATTGGAGCGGGAACATTGTCGTACGCTGTGGGAGATGACGGAAATGAAACCATGAGCATCCATGAATTAATGGAATCTGAATATGACAAGGCCGGCGATTTCTATGTCAACTGGCTCGACAAGAACGTGTCTGACCGGGATACACATACCCAGCCATCGACAGAAATCATGCTTGCTATGCTGGGCGATGCCCAAGGGACCAACGTTTGTGACTTGTGGTGTGGTGAAGGATATCTGTCCCGTATCCTTGCAGGTCGTGGGGCACTCGTTACAGGCGTCGATACCTCCCGGATTCTGCTGCGGCATGCAAGGGAGCATTCAAATCAGCACGGCATCACCTATTTTCTAGACGATGCCCAATCGATGAACCAAGTATCCGACGCCAGCATGGATGCTGTGATTTGCAACATGGCCCTAATGGATATCCCGGACCTAACGGCAACATTTTCCAGTGTCCGTCGGGTGCTGGTTGACGGAGGCACGTTCGTCTTCTCAATTCTTCACCCGTGCTTTTTCACCCCATTCAATGCAGAGAATCCACCGGAAGATCTTGACGAAGAAGGAAATTTCAAGGCATTGCGCGTGACGCGGTACGGCCTTTAGAAGCTGTCTGAAAACCCCATTTTCCTATTTGATCCGTTTGAGTAGCAAGTGGATCATGGCGATCTGAATTAAGGCTTCGCTATGTCGGGTCAAGACCTCATAATCTCTGGCATGGCGGCGAAAGTTCATCAACCACG